>JABWBH010000030.1 GCA_013360585.1 Phycisphaerae bacterium
CCGGGGGCGGATCCGGCGCGTCCTCCGGACGTGGGCGGCGGCCTGCGTCACCGCAGGCGTCGTCGCGGCCGGTGAGGCGTGGGTTCGTCCGCCGGCGGGCGCCGGACCTACGGCGCAGACCTCGCTGCTGGAGTTCGCGTTATGCGCCGTCTTCTTCGCGCTTCCGGGCGCCGCGCTCTTCCTCCTGACGACCGTAACGTTCGAAAGCCCGCGCGGGCGTGTGCAACGCGCCGTGCGAAGACTTCGGATGCTGTCGGTGCCGGATGATCCCGGCGCGACGTTCGTCGTGCAGGCGTTCGGTCGGTATCGCGCGGAGCAGGTGACGCAGGAGTGGCACGAAGTTCGCCGACGCACGACGCCTGAACTGGAAGCCCTGATCGACCGGACATGGCGGGCGAAGTTCGACGAAGCCCGGCGGTCCGGGACACTGCTTTATGACGGCGAACTCGCGCGGCTGATTGCGTGCCGGGCGACGGCGCGGACTTTGCACTTGACGCTCGGCCCCGGTTCATACCGCGACTTCGTCGGAACGAACTTGTACAACGCCGCCGCGGCGGCCGAGGTCGGACCGGATTGTCTCGCGGACCCCTGCGGCGTCAGCAGCAACGTGTTCACGCACGACGGATATCTCGTGTTGGGACGACGTAATCACCGCGTCGCGTATCACCCCGGAACGCTGCACCCCTTCGGCGGGGCGCTCGAGGCGGAGGACCGCGCCGCCCGCCGCTTCGACCTTTTCAGCGCCGCCCGACGCGAACTCTGCGAGGAGCTTCATATCCGCCCGGAGGACATCCGCGACCTGACCTGCATCGGACTCGTACGCGACGCCACCATCCTTCAACCGGAGTTCCTCTTTGACGCCGTGTTGACGCTCACGCTGCCGGAACTCCTCGCCCGGTTTGACCCGCTCGATCCGAAGCAGGAGCACGAACGCCTCGAATCCTGTTATGACCTGCCCGAGGAGGTGTTGCCCTTCCTGTCACGGGCCGCGCCGCTCGCGCCGATCGCGGAAGCGTCGATCCTGCTGCACGGGCGGCATCACTGGGGCGAGGAGTGGTACGAGTCGACGTGCCTCGTGCATTTCGGCGAAGTCCCGCCGCAGATGCCGCTCGCGTGCGACCCAGGCGCGGTTTCCTGACCGAGTCGCCCTCAAGCCTCAAGGAAACGCGCCGGACGGAGCGGGGGACTCCCGACTCCGCCCGGCGGCCCCTCTCTCCTCCTTCCACCGCTGCCGGCGCTCGGCGGATCGCCGGCTCACTCGCGCCAGGTGTTGCTGATTTCAAAGGCGGTTCCGTCCACGACCTCGACCTTGATGAGGTATTCGCGCGTGCCGACAAGACGATCCTGAACGTCGAAGCGCCAGTTCAGAAGCGTCGCGTGGAAATCCACGTCAGCGTAACGGCCGTCGCCGGAAAGCCGGGCGACGAGCGTGTACACCCCGTCGTCGAGCGGGGCGCCTTCGGGAACGAAGGTGCGCTCGTACCCCTGAAGCGCCCACGGAAACCGACGCGCCTCAAGCGCTGCTCCGTCAGGCGTCGTTACGTTCACCGAGAGCTGCATCACGTTGGATGCGCCGCGCCAGCCCCCGACCACCTCCAGCGGATGCTTCCCGGAAACCCCGGCGGCATCCGGCGACCCCGCGTCGGCCCAGCCGTTGAAGACGATCGTCGCGTCGCCGCCGGTCACGTCTGCTCCCACCACCCACTGCTTCGTCCCCGTCAGCCGCCCGTCGACGCGGACCGTCTCGTCCAGAATCGAGGCGACGGCGTTCACGTCCGCGTAGCGCCCGTCACCGGCCAGGTCGAAGAGAATCGTGTAATCTCCGTCGGCGACGTCGAGATCGGAGGGGACAATGATGCGTTCGAGTCCCTCGTTCGCCCAGCCGTGGCCGAACTTCTCCGCCTCCGTGCCGTCCGGGTAGATCATCCGAACCGAACCGCTGACGGCGTTCGACGCCTCACGCCAGCCGGCGAGCAGTTCCACCGCATGCACCCCGGTCGTCAAGGCCGCGTCCGGGGCGTCGTACGCGCGCCACGAATTGAACACCGGACGAACCACGCCCCCCAGCACATCCAGCGCGATGACGCGGCGGAACGAGCCTTGCACACGATCGTCAAACGTGAACGTGAAGTCGCCGGCGCGAAGGCGGAAGTTCAGATCCGCGTAACGACCGTCGCCCCCGAACTTGAACTCCACGAAGTGCAGCCCGTCCTCGAGCAGCTCGACCGGGAGGCGCAGGGTTTCGATCCCGCTTTCTCCCCAGCCTCCGCGCGACACCTCCGCCCACGCCCCCGACGGAAGCCTCCAGTCCACCTCGGCGTCCACCGGCGACGACGCTCCGCTCCACAACGCGACGACGCTGGCGCCCGCCGGCGCGGAGTGAACCACGACGGCGACCCGATCGGGAGCGCTGTTTCGCATCCCGTCGGAAACGACCAGCTCGAACGTCAACGTCGCCTCTTCATCGAGGATCGGCGCGATGAAGCCCGGCGTTGGCGAGGCGGGATCATCGAGAACGACGGGCGGACCGTCGACCTGCCGCCACGAGAACGTCAGTAAACTCCCCGCCTGTCTCGTGACTCCTTGCCCCTCAAGCTGAGCCCACGCTCCGGCTTCGACGCTGAACTCCGCCCCGGCATCAGCGGTGGGCGGGTCATCCGCCGGATTCCGCCCGGGTGCGCCGGGAGCACCCGAGTTCTCCCCATCCCCGCCACCCCCCGGCGCCGACGGCGGGGCACAGGCGCTGGTGACGATCGTCAGCATCACCGCCGCAATCACGGCGCATAACCGCTGCAATACGCTTTGCATCATGCGTTCTCCTGGACCGACCTTGAACATTGACCCACAAACAGGAACGTTCCGCATCGCCCGCCGTAAACCTCAGCGCGGACGGTGACCCGAGATCCTCTTTCGAATGAGCTTGTGCGGACGGCCCGGGCGTGCGCTGCGCCAAGCCGGATCGCGCGGACCGTCCGTCCGATCAGACAAGACCCGCGAACGAAGGTTAGCGGGCGGTGAGACTCTGCGGCTGACCGCACCCCGGGTAACGCACGGAACGCTCAGAAGTAACCAGCGGAATCGCCCGTCGCGTCGAGCGGCGCGACCGCGGCATGAGGCGGAGAACGATCAGCAACAGCAGAGATGCTCCGACGCTCGATCCGAAGAGCATCATGCCCACCGCCACCGGCGGATTCTCCAGGAACGCAGGGCGGCGCAGGTGATAAACCTCATCTCCGTAGAAGCCGTGCAGGATCGTGAACGCCAGCCGTCGCAACGCCCCGCCGTTCCAGTTGAACGTCGACGCCGTCGCGTAGTCGCAGTCCGGCAGGTTGCGGAAGTGAATGCGCGCCGGCCACGGTGACGTGCGGACCGCTTCGCGGATCCTCGCTGTCGCGGCCTGCGGCGCTCGGCGAAGCGATCTCACATCGTGATACCCCCCCTCGGAATGAGGGAAGTGCAGATCGTAACTCGGATCCACGACGAAACGCCGCCCTTCGGCGTACTCGACCTCCACCACGGTATGCACGGGCTTTCCGGTGTGCGGCTCGAAGAGCATCACCGGCGTCGCATCGAGATTCAACGAACCCGCCAGCGCCGTCAGCAGACGCGCCTTGTCCGCGCAATCTCCACCGCTGGACAACACCTGGAGCGGCGTCGCCCCCAGCGAGCGGAACACAAATCCCGAGGGGTTCCGCGCGGACGGGCGTGACTCATAAATCCACCGGGAAAGCGCGAGAATCTGGTCGTCGGGCGGCAGTTGAGGATCGACCACCGTGCGCGCAAAGCGTCGAAGCGCCGCCGCGTCCAGCGCCGCGTGCAGCCAGCATGCGCCGCCGCCCAACCCCAAAACCAGGGGAACAACCCACGCCGCTTTCCACGCTCTCAACGATGAGGCTCCTTCCTCACAATCCGCGGCGCGTTGCCGTCTGATTCCCCCTCGATAAGATCCGACACTCGCGGATTATCGGAGATTACCCGCACCGGCTTTCAGCGCCTCAAGCGGCATCGAGCACGCCTCCCTCGCTCCGACCGCGGGAAGGCGCAATTTCCGCCGGACCTCGGAGGATCGGTATGCGGACGAAACACATCACGCTTGTTGCGCTCGTTCTCGGTCTTTCAATGACGGTCGCTCAGCAGCAACCTGCGCCCGACGCGGGGAAGCCCGCGCCCGCGGCGCAAGACCCCGGGATCGCCCGGATCACCGAGCGGAAAGTCGTCGTCGAGGATTGCACGGTCCACCTGCTGGAATCCGGTCCCGAATACGGCCAGGTCGTCATCCTTCTGCACGGCGGACGCTTCACCTCAGAGGTCTGGCGCGAGCAGGGCATCCTTGAAGCGTTCGCCCGCGCCGGCCGCCGCGTCTTCGCGCCGGACTTGCCGGGCTTCGGACAGACAAAATCCTGCTCGGTCCCGAAGGAGAAGTTTCTCGAAAAACTGCTCCCCCTGCTGACGGAGCGCAAACCGGTCGTCCTCGCTTCGTCGATGAGCGGCGCCTTCGCCTTCCCCTTTCTTCTCGATCATGCGGACCGCGTCGCCGGATTCATCGCCGTCTCGCCGGCCGGCGTCGACGACTACCGCGAGCGCTTGCCCAACATTACCGTCCCCATCCTCGCCATCTGGGGCGAGAAGGACACCAGCTTTCCCGTCGAGGTGGGCAAGCGACTCGTTGAAGCCGTGCCGAAGGGCGAACTCTTCGTCATGCCCGACGCGCCGCATCCCTGCTATCTGAAGGACCCGAAGGTGTTCGCCGAACGCATCCTCCGGTATCTGGACGAGCTGCCCGCCGAACGCGGAGCGCCGCGGAAACTCGGCGGAGACGGCACCTGACGAAAGTCACTCCTGGTCGCCGTTTATTTTCGCGCGCAGCCGGGCGAGTTCCGCCTCCAAGTCGCGGAGACGCTGGTTCACCTCTTTCGACCACCCCGGCAGGCGCTGCACGGCGATGAACTGACGCTTCGCCTCGTTGATCTCCACCGCGGGGGCGCCGAGATACTTGGCGCCCGCGGGCACGTCCCCGGCAACGCCCGCCTGCGCTCCGATCGACGCCCCGTCCCCGACGGTCAGGTGCCCGGCGAGGCCCACCTGTCCCGCAAGCGTCACGTTCTTCCCCACCGTCACCGATCCCGCAACTCCGACCAGCGCGACGAACATCGCGTTCTCACCGACCTTCGTGCCGTGTCCGATCGCGATGAGGTTGCTGAACTTCGAGCCCGCGCCGATCCGCGTCATCCCCAGCGTCGCCCGGTCGATCGCGCAGTTCGCCCCGATCTCCACATCGTCCTCGATCACCACCCGACCCACCTGCGGAATCTTCAGCCACTTCCCCCCCACCGGGGCGTAACCCAGACCGTCCTCCCCGATCACCGTCCCCGCGTGGATCGTCACCCGGTGGCCCAGCACGCACTCGTCATACACGACGACGTTCGGAAAGAGCACCACCCCGTCGCCCAGCCGCGCGCGATCGCCGACGTACACGCCCGGGTACAACGTGCAGTCCGCACCGATCACCGCCCCCTCGCCCACCGTCACGTGCGGCGCGATGTTCGCGTTCGGACCGATCGACGCGCTCGGGTGAATCTCCGCCCGGCTGCTCACCCCCCACCGCGGGTGCCGCCGATGCCCGTGCAGCAGCACGATCGCCACCGTCACCGCCGCATAAGGATCGGCGCAGCGGACCACGCTGCGCCCGTCCGGAACCGCCACGTCCGGCGCCGCGATCACCGCCGACGCCCGCGTCGTCTCCAGCAGACGCAGGTACTTCCGGTTCGACAGAAAGCTCAGCTCCCCCTCGACCGCGTCCTCCAGCGTATTCACCGCCGCGATCGAAACGTCCGCCCCGTCCAGCGAGGCCGGAAACCCCGCGGCGCTGATCCGACGACACAGCTCACTCAGTTTTGAACCCGCCACGTCCCCATCCCACCCCGGCGCCCCGCGCAGCCACCCGCCCGCCGCCAACCGCCGATCCCCTCAAGCCTGCACGAATCCGCGGTTCCTTGCAACTTTTTCGGCTTCGCTCACCTCGCGTCGCAGCCGGCGCCTGCCTGTCTATCCCCGATCCTCCCCGCGTTACAACCTTGCCCCGGTTTTTGAATCGCACACGGTCGGGCCTCAGGCGACAATTTCCGCATGAAATGCTCGGCGACCTGGAGCGGATTGCGCCTGATGCCGCGACGCGGGGACGCGGTTGAGGTTCCCTGGGGCAACGTGACGCTGCGCGGAAACTGACTCGCCCTGAGCGATCGCGTCCTGTTTCAGAACCCGGAGCTGTCGCGCCTGATTCTGCCGTCATCCGTTGATGTGCGACTCCTTCAGCGGCACGTCCGCCGGGCGCGGCGCAACGCCTTCCGCACCGGACAGTTCCGGTGGGAAGGAAGGTTTACCTAGGACCGCTGGTTTCCACTGGGCGGGTGTGCAGCCTTTGCGCTGTTGTTCGCCGTGATGCTGGCGATACCGTCGCGCCCTGGCCGACCCATCGCCCTGGCGCGCCTTGTCGAGCTTGCGGAGACGGACGCGGCCGCTTTCGTTCCCGCCATCCTCACCCTGCTCTTCGGCTTCTGCTTTTTCATGTTGCTGCCCGCAGGGGTGTGCTGGCTGCATCGCCGTGAACTGCGCTGGACCTGGCGCAACCGCACGGCGCGGCGCTGGACGGCGGATGCGGAGAGGTTAAACGTCCATCACGCGGACGGCCGCGTCACGTCCTACCCGTGGGGTGAGCTTGAAGCCGCAAGCCCGCAACGTCTGATCTTCCGGACCGGGGCAGACGAAACCGAGCACATTTCGCTGACCTGCGGATGCAGCGCCAAGAAGTTCGCCGACGTGTTGAGCCTGCAGGACGTCGCCCGGAACGTCATTCTGCGGCGACGGGGCATCCGCGAACCGTGTGTACGCACAATCTTGAAGCGCACCTACCTGTCCATCAACGTGATTCTCGGCATCTTCTTCGCGGTGCTGATTGCGGCGTTGTCGCGCCACGCCGGTCTCGACGAAGAACTGGATCGCCAGCAGCGCCTCGCCCCGCGCGTGATGCTCCTGATGCTCGGCGGCTGGAATCTCTTTTACTGGCTTGGCCGCTGGTTCCAGACCGCTTCCCCGAAAACCCGCCGGCGCCTGAAACGCATCCTGTTTTGACCGGGTTGAACTCGTGCGGAGAGTCCTGAGTTCTTTGCATTTGACGAGGAGCGCGGAGCTCGGCTCCACCCGTGCGGACTGGAGGTCCGCGCCCCCGAATTGAGCAACGACTTTGCAACTCGGGACACTAGCCGCCCCTCGCCTTGCGAGTCAGGTCCGCGTGCAGCAGGCGGTGGAAAAGGTGCTCGCCGCCTTCGCGCCGGACGCACAGGCGGCCCACGTCGTACGCCCGCGAGTGCAGCCCGCGCTGCACGGATTCGCAGATCGCGATGTCCTCGTCCTGAATCCGGTCCGCGACGGCGATGCTGCGGCGGTGTTCGTCGTCGCCGCCGCTCTCGAAGTAGAAGTCGAAGATCACGCGGCAGCGGTCCACCCCCAGCGGGAGCACGAGGTTCGTATCCATGTAGCCCGCGTACCAGTTGAGCATGAAGTTCGGATGCAGCCAGAAGTAGTACGCCTTCGCGCCCCCGCGGACCGACGCCGTGTCCCCCTCACCGCCTTCAGCGGTGATCGGGCTGGATTGAAGGCAATACCGGTCCTCGCACTCGATCCGGTATTCCTGGTACGAAAGAACGCTGCCCAGCCCTTTGTGAATGTGCGGCACGTGGTAACCGCCGTCGAGGTAGTTGTCCACGAACACCTTCCAGTTGCACGCCAGGTCGTACGTCTTCCGCGCAACGAAGCGCAAGGTGGACAGGTTCAGCGGTGCGACGCGGAGCGCCATCCGCCCGAGATGTTCCGCCAGCGGCGGTGCGGCGTCATCGAGGCAGACGAACACGAAGCCCTCCCACGTCTCCACCCGCGCCGGAACCAGGCCGTGGTCCGCGCGGTTGAAGTTCAGCACGCCGTCGAACTCAGGCACGCCCTTAAGCTCGCCGTTGAGGCCGTAAGTCCACCCGTGATAGGGGCACTTCAGCGCCTTGAGGCTCCCGCACGGCTGATCGACGACGGCCGCGGCGTGATGCCGGCAGACGTTGAAGAACGCACGCAGCACGCGATCGTTGCCGCGAACGACGACGATCGGCTCGCCGGCGACGTCCGCCGTGACGAACGACCCCGGCTCGACGAGCTGATCGGCGCGGGCGACCTGCTGCCACGACCCGTGAAAGACGGCGCGGCGCTCGTACTCGGCGAAAGCGGGGTCGGTGTACCAGGCGCTGGGGATCGTCGAGGCTTCGGCGAGCGGGCGCGTCGGGTCGTAAGCCGCGACGAAGGTGTCCGGATCAAGGTTCTTCATGCGGCCCTCACTGGAAATGTCACCCTCAGGGAACGCGCGGAGGGTTCGTCATTTCTTGTCGCGTCCGCGCGTCGCGGCATCATTGTTAACGTTGACGGGACGTCGCGTCCACCGCTAGCATCCGCCCACAACGGTTCGCGGGCGCGCCGGCGCGGCGGGCGGCGCGGATCGGCTTGCCTCACCCGCCGGGCGATGCCCGCAGGGGTTCGAGGGCGTGTTGCATCGGCGGCGAGCGGGGTTGCCGCGCCGGTCTCCACCGGGAGGTCGGCCGCTTCGGGTCGCCAGCCCGCAAAGGCGGACTCAACAAATCAGGTGGATCGTCACATGACCTTGACACGATGGTTCAGAACCCGCTCAGACGGCTCGAAACACACGCCCCCTTGCGGCGGCCGCTCCGTGCGACGCCGGAGACGGGGGTCGTGGATCATCGGCGGGACGGTGCTTGCGTGCGTCGCCGGCGCCACGGCGCAGGAGGAGCCCGTCACGCGCGTGTCGGTCGAAGTCGCCGGTGAGCAGGAAGAGTCGCAGTCCGCGGAACCCGTCACCGAAGCGCTGGATGTCGACCGCGTTCTCCGACAGATCATCCCTCCCCATCGGATTGACGAATACGGCGAACCTGATGTCCGCGACGGGGACAAACCCGATCCGGCGTATTATGAACGCCTGCTCAATCGCATCGCACACGTCCGCAGACCGGTGCAGGTGCGCCTGACGATCGAGGAGGTGCTGGAGCGCGTTCTGCGGCACAACTTCGCCCTCGACGTGGCCCGCTACAACCCGGCGATCGAGGCGACGCGCCTCGTCGAGGCGGAGGCGTTGTTCGACGCCTCGCTCTACTCCAACATCAGCAAGCTCATCCAGGACCGACCGTCCGGGTCGCAGCTCTCCGCAACCGACTTCGACCGGTTTTCCTGGGAGACCGGCGTGCGCAAACTGCTGCCCGGCGGCATGCGCGTCAACACCAGTTACAGCCTGGAGCGCCAGTCGACGAGCCTCGCGTTCCAGCAGCTCAATCCCCAGTACTTCAGCCAGCTCAACCTCGGCTTCCAGCAGCCCTTGCTGCGCGGGTTCGGCATTGATTACAACCGCTCGGCGATCGTTGTTGCGTCGCACGGGCAGCGCATCGCCGATCATCAGTACCGCGAGCAGGTCCGCGACGTCGTGCGGCAGGTGGAGGCGACGTTCTGGCGTCTCGTGCAGGCGCGCGGCGAAGTCGTCATCTCCGCCCGTCTCCTCGAAAAATTCGAGAGCATCTACGACTTTCTCGAAAAGCGGAAGGACTTCGACGTCAACAAAATCCAGCTCGAGGACACCAAGGCGAACCTCGAGACGACCCGGGCGGAGTTCCTGCGCATCCTTTCCGCCGTGCGCAACGCCGAAGACGCGCTGATCGCGCTGATGAACGATCCGGAGCTGAACCTCGGCAACGAGATCGAGATCATCCCGGACGGGATTCCCGTCTACCCGCGCATCGTGGTGGACCGCATCGGCGAGCTTCAGACCGCGCTCGAAAGCCGCACCGAGATCAAGTCCGCGCAGCTCGCCGTCATGAACGCGGCGATCGGCATCGGACAGGCGCGCAACGAACTGCTCCCCCGCCTTGACCTGACGTTCAATTACGCGGTGGACGGCCTCGGGAAAAGCGCCGACCGGTCCTTTGATGAAGTGACGAAGCACGATTTCACGGAATATTCGATCGGCGTCGAATTCGAGATCCCGATCGGCAATCGCGCAGCGAAGGCCCGGCATCAACGCGCCCGACTTACCCTCGCGCAGGCCGAGGCGGAACTGAAGCGCCGCACCGAGCAGATCATCACCGAAGTCAACGTCGCCGTCCGAAACCTCGAGACAAACTGGGCGGTCATTCTTCCGCGGCTGGAGTCGGTCGAGGCCGGCGTCCGCCAGGTCGAGGCGATCGACGCCCGCGCGGAGCGCAAGGACTACGCCCAGCTCAACGCTGAACTCGGGGCGCATAACGGACTCGCCGCCGGACGCCGCCAGCTCCTTCAGGCGCTTGTCGATTACTACCTCTCGGTGATCGACCTGGAGCGCGCCAAGGGGACGCTGCTGGAATACAACAACATTGTGCTCGTGCCGGTCGAAAACGAAGGCCCCTGACGACAGGCCGCCGTCACCACGACGGCGACGGTTAATCCCGCCGAAATCGCAGGCGCCACAAATCCGCGAGCACGCTCAACGAATCCCGCACCGTCCGCACCCGGCTGTCCGGATCGTTGCGCCAGATGATCCCGACTTCGCGGATGCGGAACCCGCGCCCCCGGGCGAGTTGCAACGCTTCGCAGTCGAACGCAAACCCCTCGGTCCGCACGTCGGGAAAAACACTCCGCGCCGCACGCCGGGTGAACAATTTGAAACCGCACTGGGTGTCGAGGATGTCCGGTAGGAGGATGCGCCTCCGCAGCGCCCGGAACGTCCGCTCCATCATCCTCCGCCGCAGCGGCTGAGGCGGGTCGAGAACCGAATCCGGCATCCGCCGTGAGCCGATGACGACATCGTACCCCGCGTCGATCCAGGGCAGGAGTTTGTTGATCTCGGACAGCGGCGCGGAAAGATCGGCGTCGGTCATCAGGATCGCCTCGCCCGACGCCGCAAGCATGCCGTCGCGCACGCACGCTCCTTTGCCACGGTGGGCGACCGAGCGGATGACGCGGAGCCGCGCCGGGTCCGGCCCGGCCGCCGCAAAGGCTTCAACTCGTTCGGGCGTTCCGTCACGGCTGCCGTCGTCCACGACGATGACCTCGCAGACGATTGCGCTGCCTGCGGACCCGGTCAGTTCGTCAAGCGTCCGCTGAATACGCGAGGCTTCGTTGTAAGCCGGGATGACCACCGAAAGACGCATCTGGACGCTCGCTCACTCCCGCGACGCATCCGCGGGATCTTCATCGGCGGCCGACGGAGGATCCGCACCCGGTCGCGGCGACCCGCGCATCAGGAGCACCTGCGCCGTGATCCACGCCGCCAGCGCGGCGCCCACGCCGCATCCGCGAAGCCACGGCGGGATCGACAAGGGAACAATCCACCAGCCCCAGCACGCGCTGACGCCACCGAGCGTGAACATCGCCGCCAGCAGCGCTCCGGCGACCGCGCGATCGCGCATCACGAGTCCGGCGCCCGGAACGAGGACGTTGGCGATCCACGCGGAAGTGCTCGATCTTCCCGAAGTCCGCCGTGGCCCGCAGTCGGTTCCCGTTGCGGCTTGAATCTGTGCGCGCCCGTCGGATAATGCCCGCATGAGGCGCGAGAATACCGCAGCAACCCGATCTCCGCGAGGCATGACGGTATGCGTCGCCGCGGCGCTGACCGTCTTGACCGTGTTCTCCGGCGGGTGTCAGACGGGGGGCGCTTCGACCGCGAATTTCGCCGTCAGGCAGGTGCCCGGGGCGGACGAGGTGCAGGCGTTTCAGGCCGCCCGCGATGCAATGCTCGGACTTGGGTTCCAGATCGCGCTGGCCGAGCCCGACCGCGGCCGGCTGGAAAGCGCCCCGGCGCAAGAGGAGGAGCTGGAGTTCGCCGCCCGCAGCCGGACGCACGAGACGGGCCGGCGTCAGCGGCGCGTCGCCTCCGTGCGGATCGAGGGGGGGGACGGCGATGTCAAGGTGTTCTGCCGCGTCGAGATTCAGGAGCCTTCGACGGAGGCGCACCGCTTCCGAGCTTCGGTGGACTCCTCGCTGGACCGCCCAGGCGAGACGCCGATCGACCGCGACGCCGCCACCACGCCCGATCAGAACACGGTCTGGCGCACGATCGGACGCGACCGCGACCTCGAACGCTCAATCCTCGACGCCGTGACGCAACTCGCTGGTGCGTCCGCGATTCTCGACGAGTGATCTCGTCCGCGGCGGCGTCACGAACCGCCGACTTCCTCGTCGGACGTCGCGAGGCGTCGATAACTCTCGGTTTTTTCGGCGTCGCCTCTGCGTTCGTACAACTCCGCCAAGGCGGCTGCGCAAGCTCGCGCTGCACCCGCATCGCGAGGAGATGTCCCCTGTAATATGCGTTCCGCCGCAAGAAGCTGGCGCTCCGCATCCTCGAGCGCGTTCGCGGAGAGCAGGCAGCTCCCCCACGCAATCCGCGCCGCCGCGGAGCGCGCCGGATCACCCTTGCGGTCAGACAATTCGGCCACCGCTTCGTAACAGACCGTCCGCAACCGCGAGCACTCCGGCTGACCGGTCAGCCCTGATTCCGCCTCGCGCAGGACCGCCTCCGCCTCGTCAACGCGCCCTTGGCGCAAGATCGCGACTCCCAGGGTCAGTCCGAATTCGGCGCGTCGCAGGGGCGCGTCGCCCGGCTGAGTCTCGTTGAGAATGTCGAGCGCCTCGCGCATGACGATTTCGGATTGCACGAGACTAGCGCTCTGC
The DNA here is from genome assembly GCA_013360585.1 of Phycisphaerae bacterium. GTDB lineage: Bacteria > Planctomycetota > Phycisphaerae > UBA1845 > UBA1845 > JABWBH01. The sequence goes on from JABWBH010000030.1 coordinate 12,745, forward strand.
CCAGTCAGGTTCAGCGTCCGGGCGTAACTGTTCAGGATCGTGGCGACATAGGAGTGCCGCTCGCCGTAAGCGCGACGGTAAAGCGCCACCGCCTTGGACAGATCCTCCGCGGCTTCCGCATACCGTCCCAGCAACCGCTTTGCCTGACCGCGCTGGCGGTAACACTCGCCCAACAACTCGGCGGCCGCGTCGTCCGCCCCGGACTCGAGACGTTCGATGGCCTCGCAATACCGGGAGATCGCCTCCGCGTACGCCTTCCTGCCGAGTTGGGCGTCGCCGATGTCCTTCAGACATGCCGCGAGCTCCCTCGGACGGGATTCCGCATGCTCGCGCGCAATGCGCAAGGCCGCCTCGAGCGCGGACAGGGACTCGTCGTAACGACCTTGCCTGGCGCGGAGCGACGCGATCCCCCTGAAAATCTTCGCGTTCAAGAGTCCGTTCTCGCCGAGCCGGCTCCGGCTGATCGTCAAAGCACGGTCGAACAATATCTCCGCTTCGTCCCACTGTCCCTCGTCGTTGAGATACTGGGCGTAGTGCAGCGTCGCCTCCGCGACGTCGACGTTGTCTTCCGTGCTGCGTTGCGTCAGGATCTCCCAACCCTGCTTGAGATACTGCCCCGCCAGGGCGCGCTCAGCGGGTTCGTTCTCATGCAGGTAAAGCCCCAGGACGTTCATCGTCCGCCCGATTGCGACGTGATACGGATCGTCGATCAGGCGACGTTGAACGTCCAGCGACCACGTCAGCAGCGGGCGGACTTTCTGCATCTGCCCTTGATGCCACGCGTTCATCGCCCGCACGTAGGCGTAGTGCGCGACCGCCAGGCGATCGCTCGTGTCTCCGTCGCTCTCCAGCAGCGCCTGCAACTCCGCCAGAAAGCGGTCGGCCGCCGCGAAATCGGCGCGAACCGTCGCCAGTTGGGAGCGATCCAGCAGCAGTTGCACGCGGAGTTCGTCGTCCGCTCGGGAAAGCCCCTCCAGCACCTCCGCGGCGCGCCGCTGATGCTCCTCGGCGCGATCGTAGGCGCCGCGCTCGTACTCCAGCCGACCGAGATCCGTGAGGCTCTCCACGACGTCGCCGGATCCGTCCGGGTGGCGGCGAACACGGCGCGATAAAACGTCTTCCAGCGTCCTTTGCGCCGACGCGTAGTCCGAGCGGGCCCGCACGCCGCACAACGCCGCCGCACGCATCGATGCCTCGACCGCCGGGTGATCGTCGCCGGACGTCGCTCGACGCAGCGCAAGCGCTTCCAGGTGGTGCTCCTCCGCGCGGAGGTCGTCGCCCAGTTGTGAGTACGCCTCCCCAAGCGTCTCATGCACGTCCGCCGCCACCAGCGGCTGATCCTTCAACTCGCGCCGGATGCGGCGATCCGTCTCGTCGAGCGCCTCCCGAAGCAGCGTGGTGTCCCGCCCGCGCGCCAGGTCAGGGTCGATCGACTGCAGGATTCCGCGCAGGAAGCGGACCGTCTGCTCAGCACGCGCCGCGGCGCGCGCCGCCTGCTCGCGGGCCGCCTCCGCCCCTCGGTATAACGAAAACGACGTCACACTGAAAATCAGCACCGCCAGCACCCCCGCCGCACCGACTCCCGCCGCCGTCCGATGACGCCGCAGCGCCTTGCGCAGCACGTACCACGTGCTGTCGCGCTTCGCCTCGATCGCCTCTCCGGCAAGGTAGTGCCTCACGTCGCGCGCCAGTTCGCCCGCCGTCTGATACCGGCGGTCGCGATCCTTGTGCAGACAGCGAAGCACGATCGTGTCCACGTCGTCGTCGATCCCCGCACGCAGCGAAGACGGACGCGGGGGATCCGCCTCCCGGATGTTTCGGATCGTCTGCCACGCGGAACCGCTCACATCGTAGGGGAAGCGCCCGGTGAGTAACTGAAAAAGCATCACACCGAGGGAATACACGTCCGTCCGCACGTCCACCTGGTCCGGAACGCCTTCCGTCTGCTCGGGACTCGCCCACTGCAGCGACCCGACAAACTGCCCCGTCACCGTCACCGCCGTCGGAGCCGAGTCAGGCCACCCCCCGCCCGCCCCTCGCGCCAGTCCGAAGTCCAGCACATAAGGTTCGCCGCCTTCGTCCATCCGGATGTTCCCGGGTTTCAGGTCGCGATGAACGATGCCGCGAAGGTGCGCCGCGTTCACGGCGTCGCACACCTTGACGAACACGCGGAGCACGCCCTCCACGTCAAGATTCCGGCCGCACGCGTACTCGTCCAGCGACTCCCCCGCGATGTAATCCATCACGAAGAAAAAGTGTCCGCCCGCGCTGCCGCTGTCGTGGATCGCCACGATGTTCGGATGACGCACCGCCGCCAGCAGCCGGACCTCCCGCTCGAACCGCGCCCGATCGGACGGCCCCGCAAAAGGCCCCTCACGCATCACCTTGACCGCCACCGTCCGCCCCGTCGCCTCCTGATGCGCACGGTAGACCACGCCCTGCCCCCCACGATGAATCTCGTGCAGCAGGCGATATCCGGGAAGACTGTCCGAAGGAATCGACGTCGGCGGATCGCCGGATCGCGAAAGAAGCTCAGCCTCCGCCCGCGCCGCAAGGATCAGATCGCGCTCGGACGTTCGCGGGTTGGGCGAAGGCGCATCGGACATCGGTCAGCCTCCGTCGCTGATGAAGCGGGTCAGCGCGCCGAGCTTCTCACGCAGCAGGCGATGCGCGCGGCTGCGCAGCATGTAGGCCGCCCCCAGGGAGCGGTTCATCTTCGGCGCCACTTCTTCCATCGAACGACCCTCGAGGTCGTACAACTCCACGACTCTCCGGTACGCTTCAGGCAGGGTCTCGATCGCCGTCGCCAGCGCCGCCAGCGCCTCCTCGCGCCGCGCCGCCCGGCTCGGCGTCGAGTCCGTCATACCCAGCAGAAAACTCAACTCGTTCAGCGAGCTTCCTTCTTCCGCCAGTTGAACGCGCCGGCGGTCGCCGCCGCGCTTTCGCGACTCCAGCGTACGAAGAACGTCCACCAGGTTGCGCGACGCAATCCGCGCCAGCCAGCCCGCGAACGAACCATCCTCGCGCGGCACGAACTCCCGGATGCCCAGGAAGGCGTCCGTGTACGTCTGCTGCATCACATCATCCACCGCCAGCAGCGAACGCCACCGCGCGGGAATCTCCAGCTTCGCCCGCACCGCCGGTCCGTGCCGCTCCAGCAGCGCCGTCAACGCCTCACGATCGCCGTCCACGGCGCGGCGCATCAGATCCATCTCATGCTGAGGCTCGTTCATGACGGCACGACCCTGATGAGACCGGCGGGCCCGAACTCCGGGGCGGGTGCTCCGTCCTGTGCGGCGGTGGCCGGCCGACAATGCGGACCGTCCCCGTGATGCGGCCCGACGACGGGAAGTCTACCGGGGGTACACCGGTTACGGCAACCAACGCAGCCGGACGGTCGAAACCGCCGGCTTCTAGTCCGAATGATGTTCGTCCTTGCGGGCCGCGCGGACCCGCTCGATCCGCTCGATCCCCTCGATTCGCACCAGTTCAGGCAGGATCGCCCGGTGCGACCGATGATAATGACAGTAGGTCAGCGTCAGCCGCTCCTTCCCGTCCACCGCCTCAACCGCCCACCGCTTGTCCGGAATCTCAAAGTCGTCAAGCACGTCAAGGATCCGGATGCGCGTCTTGCCGTCCGATCCGTCATAAACGATCTGACACTCCTGATGACGGCAGGCGCCCAGCGCCCGCTGGTGCAGACGCTGGATCACGGTGAGCACGCTGACCACCATCAACGTCAGCACCACCCCCGCCGCGGCGTACCCCCCGCCCACCAGCACCCCGATCGAAGCCATCACCCAGATCGTCGCCGCGGTCGTCAGACCCACGACGTTGCCCCGCTCACGGATGATCGCGCCGGCGCCGAGAAACCCGATGCCGGTGACGATCTGCGCCGCGATCCGCGTCCGGTCTCCGCCGCCGCCGGCGGAAAGCTGCAGGGACGCGATGGTGAACAACGTACTCCCCACGCAGATCAGCGCCAGCGTCCGCAACCCGGCGGGCTTGTGCTTGAACTCCCGCTCCGCCCCGGCGATCAGTCCGCAGAAGATCGAACTGATGACGAGAAGAACCCCCACCCATCGCGGGTCCAACCCGGATTCGTGAAGGTCGCCGCTGTATGTCCAGAACCACTCCGGCATGTCGCACCGTACCGCCACGCCCTAACATTGCTTCATCCGGTCCGCCACCGACGCCGCGCGCTTCCCCACGATCGGCAGCGCCACCGCGGGACGATCCTCCCCGGAAAACGCCGCCGCTCCCGAGACCGTCACGCGCACATGTTTGAAGGCCGGGGTGCGCGACAGCGGATCCGCGTCGCGCGGCACCAGCACGTTGGCCTCGGGATAATACATCGCCGCGCTGCCCGCGCGGATATCGTAAGACCTCGCCCGGACGATCAGACTCCCGACGACGCTCCGCACGATGACCGGTTGATCCGGGCGAAGCCCGCGGGCCGCAAGGTCCGCCGGGTTCATCAGGATCACGTCGCGGCGCTCCTGCCCGCGGTAAAAGTCGTCCTCATCGTACACGACGGTGTTGAACTGCCCCTCACTGCGCAACGTGATCAGACGCAATTCTCCTGCGGAAGGCGGTGACGGAAGCGGCGTCACATGAAACCGCCCTCGACCCGACGGCGTCGGAAACCGCGGCGTGTGCATCGTCCGCCCGGCGACGTGAAACTCCCGTCCGGTGTCGTCGATCGCGCCGATTCCTTCATAACCCGGGATAATCTTCGCGATCGCCCGGCGGATCGTCCTGTGCTCCAGCATCGACTTCCAGTCCACCGCCCCGTCGTCGCCGAGCACCGCACGCGCGATCGTCGCGATCACCTCGACTTCGCCGCGCGGTCCGGGAAGCCGCTCGGGGCCGCCTTCGCTGAACCGCACGAAATTGAACATCGACTCCTGCGTCGTCGCCTGTGACTCCTCATCGCGGGCCTTGACCGGCAGGATGATCGTCTCCTTCGCCCGACCCCACGCGTGCCCCGTGTTCAACGTCGTGCTCAGGTAGACCACGCTGTCCAGCCGTCGCATCGCTTCCGCCGTCCACCGGGCATCCGGGTTGCTCCCGAAGAGATTGCCCCCGAGACACCAGGCATGACGGATCTCGCCCCGGTGCGCCGCCTCAAGGCAGGCAAGCGTGTCCAGCCCCTTCCGCTCCGGAACGCAAACCCCGAATTCTGACTCCAGCCGGCGCAGAACCTCCTCCTTCAGCTTCGGCGTCACCCCGACCGAGCCGATCCCCTGGACGTTGCTGTGTCCGCGGATCGGCAGGAGGCCCGCCCCGGGCCGCCCCACCATCCCGCGCAGCATCGCCAGGTTCGCGATCGCCCGGACGTTATCCACGCCGTGAAGGTGATGCGTGATTCCCATCGTCCACGCGAAGACCGTCGCCTCGGACACCGCGTACATCCGCGCCGCCGCGTCGATCGTCGCCCGGTCCACCCCGCCGCTGTCCTCAATCTCCTCCCACAATCGGCGCTGAACACCACCGATGAACGCCTCGAAGTCCTCGGCGCACGTCGTTACGAACTCGCGGTTCACGGCGCCGAGTTCGTCGATCCGCTTCGCCAGCCCCGCCAGGACGCCCAGGTCGCCGCCTGCGTGAGGCTGAAGATACAGATCCGCGATCTTCGATCCGAAAAGCAGGCTGCGCCAGTCCGACGGCACGCTGAAGTTGACGAGCCCCGTCTCAATCAGGGGATTAATGACGATCACCTTCCCGCCGCGCCGCCGCAGTTCGACGAGCTGCCGCATCAGCCGCGGGTGGTTCGACGCCGGGTTGCCGCCGATCAGAAACACGAGGTCGCACCGCCGCAGATCCTCCAACTCGATCGTCGCCGTCCCGCTTCCGAAAGCGCTCGAGAGGCCCACGCCGCTCGCCTGGTGGCAGTAATATGAGCAGTTGTTGACGTTGTTCGTGCCGAAAACGCGGGCGAACAATTGAAGCAGGAAGCCCGCTTCGTTCGACGACCTTCCGCTGAAGTAGAAAAAATGCTCGTCCGGCGTGTGCGTCCGAAGCAGCGCGGCGCAGCGGTCGATCGCCTCCTCCCAGGAAATCACGCGGTAGCGATCGTCGCCGGGCGCAGCGCGGACCGGATCGGCGAGGCGGCCCACGTGCTCCAGCTCGCGCGGGCTGAACCGGCGAAGTTCATCGAACCCGTACCGCTCGAAGAAGCGCGCCTCGATGCGTCCCTGCATATCCGCCGCCATCGCCTGCATCGACTTCTTGCAGACTTCGGGAAACCGACCGGATTCGTCGGTCATGCCCCCCAACTGACCGCCCATCCCCAGCGCGCACGTCTTGCAGGCGTTGCGCGTGCGCAAAGCGGCGTAGAACCGGCGCAACCCCCCCGCCCGCCGCGCCAGGCGCAGCGAATACCGGATTGCCGCCCATCCTCCGCCTGTCCGCACGCGACTCAATGACGTCTCCGGTGTTAAGGCAGCTCGGCGGCCAGTATCTTGCAGAACTGGTGCTCGATCGCCTTGTAAGGGCTGCTCGATCCCGCGTAATCATTGAACATGACGGCGAACGCATATTCCTTCCCCGACGCTGACGTAACGTATCCCGCCAGCGCCCGCACCCCGCGCATCGTTCCCGTCTTCGCCCGCACGCGCCCGGCCAAGTCTTTCATCGTCGTGCGCAACGATCCCGGCTCGCCCGGGCGCGCCAGGCTTTCCGCCAACACCCGTCCCTGCGGGTGACGCGACATCCACGCCAGCGTTTCCGCCAGATGCCGCGCCGTGCAGCGGTTCGCCCGGCTTAACCCTGATCCGTCCACGACGGTCAGCCCGCCGGTCGAGACGCCACCCTCCCGCAACGCCTCACCGATCGCCGCGGATCCGCTTTCCCAGGATCCTCTCGGCGTCGTCCAGCCCTGCCGCCGCTGCCACTCATACCCGAGGCGCTTCATCAGGCACTCGGCGAAAAGATTCTGGCTGTTGCGCCCGATCCGCGACAGCACCTCCGACAGCGCCGTCCGATGCATCGCCAGAAGGCGCGCGTCCGGCGGGAGCGAGCCGTCGGGCCGTCGCACCGGCCGGCGGACGACGTCGCCCGTCGGTGCCACGCCGTCACGCGCCAGCACGGTCCGCATCGCATCCACGAACGTCAGGGTCGGATCGAACGTCGCCACCGACTCGAACGTGTGCGGTTTCGAGACCGCGCCCGTCACGCGGTATCCCCTCGCGGTCACGTCGACATGCAGCAAAGGCGTCGGCCCTTTTCCCGTCTTGCATTCATTGATGAGACGGATCGTGTCGCGCAGCGGCGGCGTCACTGACCAGGTCGGCTTCGCGCCCGGCCGGTCGCCCGGATGCAGCGTGATTTCCACGCAATTGTCGTTCAGACACAGTCCGCCGACGGGCGCCGCGTACCACCGCCCCAGGTCCGCCGCCTCCCACGTCGGATGCACCGGTTGATCGTCGAAAATGAAGTCGTCCACGACGAAGCGACCGGTCGCCGCGGCGCGGCCACGCGCGCGCAACGTTTCCGCCCAGCGCTCCAGCGGCGCGGTGACGCTCTCGCCGCGCGTCCGAGCCAGCTCCGGGTCGCCGAACCCCGGGTCTCCCGCGCCGATCACGACGAGGTCGGCGCCTTGCTCCGCGAGAACCGTCTCGAACGAGAACCCCGGCCCCAGCGCCGCGATCGCCGCGCTCATGACGAAGATCTTGCCGGCGCTGGCCGGCGTCATCGGCTCGTCCGCCCGGAACGCGAAGACCGTCTCGCCGCGCTCCGGATCGATGACGCACGCACCCGCAGAGGCGCGACCGTCGGGCAACTTCTTAAGCGCCACGCTTAACCGCTCGGTGACGCCTTGCGCGCCTGCCGCTGCGCTTGCCGTCGCCACGACCGCGATCGCGGCGCACGCCGGCACCCACTTCCTCCACCTTTGACATCGCGCCTGCGTCACGCTCCACCTCCTTGCGCCCGATGCGTCGCGTGACCATCGTAAACCGGCGAACCCTTCGATCAAGGCGTCGTCGCAAGCCGTGTCCCACGTCCAGAACGGGATTGACGGACGATCTCCCCGCTTGACCCCGCGGTATTTCCCGCCAGACTCTGCCGGACATTCCAGGGAGAAACGAAATGACGGCGACTACGACATCCTCGGAAGCTCAGGGCGCGCTCGCAAAATTCCTTCGAGGCGTTGAACGCGCGGGCAACGCGCTTCCCCACCCGGCGACGCTCTTTCTGCTTCTGGCGCTGCTCGTTGTGCTCGGATCGGAGATCGCCGTCCGTGCGGGAGTTTCGGCGGCGGAACCGGGGAAGCCCGATGTCTTGGTCACGCCGCAAAGCCTGCTGACCCTCGACGGTCTGCACTTCATGCTCACGAAGATGGTCACAAACTTCACGGCGTTCGCCCCGCTGGGGACGGTGCTCGTCTCGCTGCTGGGCATTGCGGTCGCCGAGCACAGCGGGTTGATCAGCGCGATGATGCGCCTGCTGGTCCTTTCCACCCCCCGGAAGTGGCTCACGCCGGTCGTCGTCTTCTGCGGCATCCAGTCCAACATGGCCAGCGACGTCGGCTACGTGCTGCTCATCCCGCTGGCGGGCGTCATTTATCACTCGGTCGGGCGCAATCCGCTGCTGGGCCTCGCCGCCGGGTTCGCCGGCGTCTCCGGAGGATTCAGCGCCAACCTCATGCTCGGAAGCATCGACCCGCTGCTGTCCGGTCTGACGCAGGAAGCGGCGCGCATCCTCGATCCCGCCGCAGAGGTGCAGCCTTCGTGCAACTACTACTTCATGTTCGTCTCGACGTTTCTGCTCACCGCGGTCGGGACGTGGGTGACGGAGAAAGTCATCGCCCCGCGCCTCGGCGCGTATCAACCCGACGGCGACACCGCGCCGAGCGAGAAACTCGAACACCTCAGCACCCGCGAAAAGAAGGCGCTGCTGAGCGCGACGGTGATCGCCGCGGTGTTCGGACTTGTGCTGCTCTGGAGCGCCCTGCCGCACGGGTGGCTGCCCGGCAGCGGGTTCCTCCGCGATCCGAAGACCGGCGACCTGCTGCGATCGCCTTTCATGCAGAGCATCGTCGCGTTCATTTTCGTCGGCGGGGTGGTCTGCGGCGTCGCTTACGGCTGGGTCGCCGGCACGATCCGCAACGACTCGGACGCGATGAAGGGGATGGGCCAGAGCATGAGCGCGATGGGCAGCTATCTCGTCCTCGTGTTCTTCGCCGCCCAGTTCGTCGAGTTCTTCAAGTGGACGAACCTCGGCAAGATTCTGGCGATCGAGGGCGCGGGGCTCCTCGCCGGCATCGGGTTCACCGGTCTGCCGCTGCTGGTCTGCTTCATCGTCCTGTCGATGCTGGTCAACCTTCTGATGGGCAGCGCTTCGGCGAAGTGGGCGTTCATGGCGCCGGTTTTCGTGCCGATGTTCATGCCGCTGGGCATCGCGCCGGAGGAGACGCAGCTCGCCTACCGCATCGGCGACAGTTGCACGAACGTCATCTCGCCCGGCAATTCCTACCTCGCGCTGATCATCGCCTTCTTCCAGCGCTACGACAAAAAGGCCGGCATCGGCACGATGGTGGCGACGATGCTGCCTTATTCGATTGTGTTCTTCGTCGCCTGGGCGATCTTCATGATCGCGTGGTTCCTCCTCGGCATCCCGATCGGGACGGTGGCGGCATGATCCGGGACGAACCGTCGCGGACGCATGCGGCGCTGAGCCTCGTCGCGTGGAGCACTGTGGTCGTCGTCGCGCACGCCCAGCCCCCGCCGCCGGTCGTCGTCGAAGGCGGCGCGGATCCGTCCGGTCAGGTGTACGCGTGGCGCCTCGTTAACCGGTCCGACAAGCCCGTCGCGCGCATCGCCTTCCCGCACTTCCACGCCGATCTTTTCACGCCTCCGCCCGGCTGGGGACAGGACTGCACCTACCTCGTCAATCAGGGCGTCCCCGACCGACCCGGCGTGTGCGAAGCCGTCGCCCCCGAGGGCGGCTGGCCCCCCGGCGCGACGGCGGATATCTCGATGCGCATCGCCGTTTCCGGCGCGGTGCGCGCCCCAGGCCGGATCACGATCACGTTCACCGACGGCGGCGTCGCGCACATCGACGGGGTCGAACTTCCGCAGGCGCCGTCCAACCTGGAGCGCTTCGTTCCTCTGCTGGCTTTCGGAGCGGTGATCGTGATCGTTCTGATCCGCCGCGCCCTCCGTCGCGTCACGAACGTCGCCAAGTCAGACGCAAGATCAACCGGCGGTCCCCCCCACCCGTGTGACAGGAATAATCAACGTTCGGGCGACCCGTGCCGCGGCGATCACCACGCCCCCGGAAGTTCAGGGTTTTCCTCAAACGAAACCGAGTCCGAATAATTCCGGTCCGGCGGGGTCGCAGACGACGATCAGAGCGGTCAGAGGTGCGCCTTGGCGTCCTCGGTTCGGCAAAGACGGGACCGCCTTGTCTGGGCTGAAGATTCGCCCTGCGCGGAAGAAGCGTCGCCTCGCCGTCGCCGGTTCTTGAACCGATCAGGAATTCCGGAAACATATACCGCGCACATGATTCCGGAACCCGGCCAACCTGGACTCGACCCGACCATCACGCGCCTCGACGCGCATCCACCGGTTGCGACGCCTGAAGGACTGGCGCCCGGGCAGCGCATCGGGGCGTTCGAGTTGATCCGGTTGCTCGGACAAGGCGGGATGGGCGTCGTGTACCTCGCCCGTCAGCAGTGGCCTTCGAGGCTGGTGGCGCTGAAACTGATCCACCCTGCGGTGATCTCTCCGGAGGCGATGCGCCGCTTTGAGCATGAAGCACAGGTGCTCGCACGGCTGCAGCACCCGGGTATCGCGGCCATCCACGACGCGGGGAGCTTCTCCACGGCGACCGGTCCGCAATCGTATCTCGTCATCGAATACATCGAGGGCGCCACGTTGACGGCTTACGCAGCGTCGCGCCGGCTGAATGTTGCGGAGCGGATCGGGTTGTTCATGCACGTGTGCGACGCGGTGCAGTATGCGCATCTGAAGGGCGTCATTCACCGGGATCTCAAGCCTGCCAACATCCTCGTGTCCGATGCGGCATCGCCGTCGGCTGGCGCCGAGGCGCGCGGGCTTGCGGCGCCCCCCGCCGGGGAATCCGGGGCGATCGCGACCCGGTCGCCGGGTTCGCGGATTCCGTCGCCCGGGCGCCGCGACGCATCACAGGCGTGTCCGAAGATTCTCGACTTCGGCGTGGCGCGAGTGACGGACAACGACTTTCAGTCGCGCACGATGCACACGACCGCGGGACAATTGCTCGGCACGATCCCGTATATGTCGCCGGAGCAGATCAGCGGCGATCCGCTGGACGTGGATACACGCACGGACGTGTACTCGCTGGGGGTAATCTTGTACGAGCTCCTCACCGGCCGGCACGCCTACGACGTCTCCTCGCGGAGCGTGCCTGACGCAGCGCGCATCATCCGGGAGGAGGATCCGCGGCCGCTCAGTTCGTTCAACCGCACCTTCCGCGGCGATCTCGACACGATCGTCCGCCGCGCCCTCGAGAAGGATAAGACGCTTCGTTATCAATCCGCCGCCGAACTCGCCGCGGACCTGCGACGGTTCCTCAACGATGAACCGATCGTCGCCCGCCCGCCAAGCCGCGTCTACCTGTTCCGGAAGTTCGCCAACCGTCACAAGGGACTGGTCGCCGGTCTGGCGCTGGCGGGAATCATCCTTGCGGCGGGGACGGGGGTCAGCCTCTACCTGGCGATCGACGCCTATCACGCGAAGTCGCTGGCGGAGGCCCGGCGCGTGGAGGCGGACGAGGCGCGCAAGCTGGCCGAGGCGAGGGCGGAGCGCGCCCGCGTGCAGGCGGACAAGGCCCGAGAGGTGGCGGAGTTCCTTCAGACCATGTTGGCGGCCGTCGATCCGGAAACCGCCGCCGGACGCGACACCGAGATTCTCCGGGACATTCTCGAGGAGGCGTCCCGCCGGATCGAGACGGAGCTTAAGAATCAGCCCGAGGTCGAGGCCGCAGTGCGCGACACCCTGGGAGTCACCTACCGGCAGATCGCGTTGTACGACGCCGCGCACGAGCACCTGACGAAAGCGGTCGAGCTGCGCCGGTCCACGCTCGGCGCGGAGCACGCGGACACCCTCGCTTCGATGAGCAGCCTGGCGTCGCTCTACTACGCGATGGGGCGGTACGAAGACGCCGCGAGGCTCGCGGAAGACGTGCAGAACCTGCGCCGGCGATCTCAGGCGCCGCCGCAACAGATCGCCTCGGGGGCGAACGATCTGGCCGCGATGCTTCAGGCGGAAGGGCGATATGAGGAAGCGGAGGCGCTTTATCGGGAAGCCCTGGCGGCGCGCGAAGCGGAGCTGGGCGAAGATCATGCCGATGTGGCGACCGTGCTCAACAATCTTGCGGTCCTCCTGGGGCAGCTTGGGCAAAACGAGGAGGCGGAGTCGCTGCACCGCCGGGCCCTGAGAATCCGCGTGCGCGCCGGCGGCGAGGACAGCCTGGACGCGATCCTCAGCCGGCAGAACCTTGCGGTGATTCTCGAGGCGCAGGGCGAGTTCGCGGAAGCGGAGGCGCTTTATCGCGGAGTGCTGGAGGTTTACACCAAGGTCTTCGGCCCTGAGCACCCGGCCTCCCTCAAAGTCACCGGAAACCTCGCCGTGGTCTTGAACTCGCAGCAGAAGGACGCCGAGGCGGAAACACTTTTCAAGGAGGTCATCGCGCGATATGCGAAAGCCGTCGGCGAGGATCACCCCGACGCACTGGTCGTCGTGAACAATTATGCGCTGCTGTGCTACCGTCAGCAGCGCGACGAGGAAGCACGGATGATGTTCGCGCGGATCGTCGAGGCTCGCCGCCGCGTCCTCGGACCGGAGCATCCGGACCTGGCGTTGGCATGCAATAACCTCGCACAGACGCTTCAGACAATGAACCGATCCGCCGAGGCCGAGCCGCATTTTCGCGAGGCGCTGGGCATTTACGAAAAGGTGCTCGGCCAGGAACATCCGCTCGTCGCCTCAACGCGGATCGCCCTCGCCCGCGCCTTGATGTCGCAGGGGCGCTATCGCGAAAGCGAGCCGGTCCTTCAGGAGGCGTTGCGCATCCGTCGCAAGACTCTGCCTGACGATGTCATTTCTATCTCGGAAGCGGTCGGTCTGCTCGGCGAGAACCTGATCAAGCTTGACCGGTTCCCGGACGCCGAGCCGCTGCTTCTTGAATCATACTCGCGGCTTGTCGCGCTTCCCGATCCGCGCGGACCGGATGTGGACGCGCGCGTCAGCGCCGCCGCACGCCGGCTGGTCCAGCTTTACGAGCGCTGGAACAAGCCGGACAAGGCCGCGGAGTGGGCGGCGAAGCAATCCGGATCCTGAGACTTCACCCCGGCAGCCGTTTCCGACGATGCAGGCGGGGTGTACACGTCGTCGCACGTGAACTCGCGCGACGCGACGACCTTCGTCCCGCTCAGACCGGCGCCGCCGCGCAACGCCTGGGTGATCCGCTCCGCCGCCCTTCCGTCGCCGAAAGGACTGATCCGGCGCGACATGCGGCGCCACGCGTCGCCGTCGCGGAGCAACTCGCCGACAGCGCTGAGCATCTCCTCCGGATCATCGCCGATGACGCGGGAAACGCCGGCGGACACCGCTTCCGGACGCTCAGTCACCCGGCGCAGCACCAGCGTGGGCTTCCCCAGGAACGGCGCCTCCTCCTGCACGCCGCCCGAATCCGTGACGACCAGCCGACCCCGCGAGAGCAGATGCGCGAAGTCGGGGTAGTCGAGCGCGTCGATCAGGTGACATCGCGGCTGCCCGGCCAGCGTCTCAACGAAGGCGCTCCGCGCGGCGGGGCTGGCATGAAGCGAGAGCACAACATGCGCCTCGGGATGCGCGGTCGTGATCGCGCGGAAGCCCTCGGCGATGCCGCTCATCGCGGAGCGGTTCTCCCGCCGATGCACCGTGGCGACGATGATCGGTCCGTCGATCCGGGTGAGCAGCGCCCGCAGTTGCGGACCCGGCGGAAAGCGATGCGCGTTCGCCGTCACCTCACGCAGCGCGTCGATTCCGGTGTTGCCCGTCACGAGAATGCGTTCGGTGGAGACGCCTTCGCGCAGCAGAGCCTCTCGCGCGGCGGGGGTCGGCGCAAAATGCCGCTCGGCAAGCACGGTCACGAGGCGTCGGTTCATTTCCTCCGGAAAAGGCTGGCGAACGTCACCGGTGCGCAACCCGGCTTCGATGTGACCGACCGGAACGCCCGCGTAGAACGCGGCGAGCGCCCCGGCGAAGGCGCTGGTGGTGTCGCCCTGCACGAGGACGAAATCGGGACGTCGTTCCGCCAGGGCGGCGCCGACCTGCTCGATCAGTCGTGCGGTCAGGGATTCGAGCGACTGCGACGGCCTCATGACGTCGAGACGCTTTGTGACCGGCACGCTGAGGCGACGGATCACCGGATCAATAAGCTCCCGATGCTGACCGGTCAGGAGCGTCGAGACGCGGAAGGCGGGATCCGCCTGAAGGCGCAGGATGACGGGCCAGCACTTGATGACTTCGGGGCGTGTGCCCATCACGACGCAGACGTGCAGCGGGTGATTCACGTCGGGTTTATCGGTCGTCGCGCGGCGCGTCTGAAGCCGGCGAAGTCGTTGACGCCTGCGCGTTCTCCAGCACGATCCCGGCGTTGCGCCGGAGCATGTCGAGCTTCGCCCGAGTGATCGCCGTCCCGGCAAGCTTTGACCGGTACATCTCCCGATCCCACGTGAGCAGTTCCTGCGCGTCGATCCGCGCGACGTGGGAACCGGGCGCAAAAGCCGGCTCGGCGCTCTCCGGGACGTCGCGATTGAAAGGGCAGACGTCCTGGCAGTCGTCGCAGCCGAAGAGGCGGTCGCCGATCGCCGCGTGAAACTCCGCCGGAATCGCTTCGCGGCGCTCGATCGTCAGGTACGAGATGCAGCGCGAAGCGTTCATGCGGTAAGGTTCGGGAAAGGCGCCCGTCGGGCAGGCGTCGAGACACCGCCTGCACGTCCCGCAGTGATCCGGCATCGGCGCGTCGGGGGCGATGTCGAGCGTGGTCACGATCGCCCCGAGAAAGAACGTGCTGCCCAGCGCCGGATTCAGCACGAGCGTGTTCTTTCCGATCCAGCCCAGCCCGGCCGCCGCGGCGAACTCACGCTCGAGCAGCGGCGCCGTGTCCACGCAGATCTTGACGGCATGCCTTGCGGACTCCGCCGAGCCTTCCTGCATGAGCGCCTCGGCGAGGGGCGCCAGTTTGCGCCGAAGGACGACGTGATAGTCTTCCCCCCACGCGTACATCGCGACGCGCCCCTCGACGCCGCCCTCGCCCTGGGGCGGGTCGGGTTCGATATCCGCGCCGCCTGCTCCGCGCCGGTGATAACTCAAACCCGTCATCACGACGCTGCAAGCCCCTGGCAGCAGCGCAGCGGGATCGGTCCGCTTCTCGAAGTGCCGATGCAGGTAGGTCATCGTTCCGGCCGAACCGCTGTCGAGCCAGGAACGCACGTAATCGCGGCGCGGCGACGGCGCCGCGCGGGCAACGCCGCACAGGTCGAACCCCGCGCCACGAGCGAGTGCTTTAATCCAGATATTACGCTCGGACGGCGTCACGAGGGCAGCTTAGCCCGGGCGGGGCGGAACTGCATGCGGTCCGGGAGCAGCGCCCGACCGTCTGCTCCGCAACGTCACGGGCGGAGGCGCGATACCGCCAGATCGAGTACGCTGTCGGTGCGACCGATCAGATCATCCGGAGTCGCAGGGGCAAGGACATCCGGCTCGATGCCGCGCCCGTCATAAAGCCGCCCGTCCGCCCGGAACGACGCCATCGAAGACAGGCGAACCTCGATCCCGCTGTGCGCCAGGGTGTAACCACGCTTGCGACCGCTCCCGCCTCCGCTCGGCGTGCCGATCAGCGTCACGCCGGGGCGTCCCTTGAATGCGGAGAGAAACACGTCCGTCGCGCTGAAGCAGTTCGAGTCCATCAGGATCGCAACCGGCCGGTCAAAGCGGTCCGACGGTTTGATTGCTCCCGCGGGAGCAACAAAGACGTGCCAGCCGCTGAAACCGTCGGCCGGAACGATCCACTCCGGTTTGAACGAACGCAGGAAAGCATCAATCACGGCTCGCTCGCGCGGGCTCCAGACCGACGCAGTGGGCGGGAAAAGAAACCGATCTGAAAGATATCCCTCCTTCGCGTCCGGCGGTTCGCCGGGGCCGAGGCGGTACCGCGCGACGTTAAGCACACTCGGTGGGTCGTCGGGCTTGCAGAAGTAGGGGTAGAGCACGCGAAGCACGTCGCGCGTTCCGCCACCGTTTCCGCGGACGTCGATGATCAGCCCGCGTGCTCCGCGAAAACGACTCATCATCTTCTGCAAGGCGTCGAGGTACTCGAGGTCGTCGCGCATCATCTCGATGCGAAGATAGCCGAGGCCGTCGTCGCGGAGTCCGGAGACCTTCGGATGCGGTGGAATGTAACGAGGAGGCTCGGCGGCGACCGGAAGCGCCAGCGACCGCGTGCTCGAGCCGTCGAGCGACTCCAGGTTCAGGGTAACCGAGTCGGACCCCGGCCGTCCCAGTTCGGCACGCAAATACGAAATCCACGTCAGCCGCTCGACGCACCCTCGGCGCAGCAGGGGGTCGGAACCGCGCGGGACGGTCGGTCTGGCCGCGTCCAGCCACGACTCAATGCGATCTCCGTCCAGTCCGCCCAGCACCGGGTGTTCCGGATCCAGGAAGGATCGCCCGTCGGTCGAAAGCGCGAAGATTCTTCCGCTGGTTTCAACAACGTTGCACGGCAGGGCGCCCGCGGGCATCGCGGCGCGAAGCTGCGACCCGCTGACGCCGCTGTGCCCGTCGCCGAAAAGCGCGACGAGCTTCTGCATCTGAAGCGCCAGATCGCCCGTCGTCACGCCGCCTTCCACGCCGCACCGCAGGGCGTCGATCGCCGCCTCGATATCCACACCACGCAGCGTCAGGTAGGCGAAGCGGTTCTTGAGCAGCCACTCCAGTTGGTCCAGATCGTCACGAGCCTCCGCCCCCGTCAGCATCCGCCCGGCGCCGATCCCGCGCGTCGTCAGCTCCGCGTAGCGCGGGTCCGGTGAAGACGCATGCGCTCGGACAACGCGCTGCACCGGCGTCGCCTCGTCGGACATGTTCGCGTGGGTGACGGGGCTTCCGCCGTCGCGCTCATACTTGAGCGTCATCAGCGCCGCGCGGTTTTCCGTGGTGAGGGGAATCGCAGGGAAATGCACGACTTCGCCGCTATCCAGCCGCCGCGCCTCGACCACCGCGGTGTTTCCCGTCAAGCGTCGCATCTCTCGAAGGACGCGCACCAGGTCTTCATCAAACCGCTTGCGCCACGCATCCGCGTAGACCCGCCGGCAATGTCGGATCAGATCCTCTGTCGACGCACCCTGGATCGAGAGAAGCTGATACCACGTCTCTTCAATCCGCACTTCAGGGCGATCATCAACCCAGCGGACTCCGGAAAAAGGAGAGACCTCGTTCTCGACAGGAGCTGCAATCACGTAGGCTACCGTCGAGACGCATGCGACAATCGCGGCAATCAGGCGCATTTCCGAAATCCCCGACCTTATCCTCGGCGGCAAGACGGGCGATCGATCGAGATGTAAAGGTTTCGGATCGCCGCCGGACGAGGCGCACGTCTGTCGCAGCGACGTCAGAGGCGCTCGCCGGCTTCAGGAGATTCGGCAGCGCTGAGGGATTGTTGCCGCCGCAGCGTCACTCGGCTGTGATCGTCAGTCCGGAAAGGTTCCCGCCGTCCGAGGCCTTCACACCGCAGCACACGCCCCAGCCCCCGCTGCCCTGCACGACTTTCAAGAGCAGATCGTTCGGACCGGACCGCAAGGCGATCGCGACCGTATCCGAGGCGACGGCGAGCGGGCGGAACGCTTTGTTCGCGTGAATCAGTTCGTCGTTAAGCCAGACCTTCACGCAGTCGTCGGAGCCGACTTCGAGACGAGCCGGCGTCGCCGTCGCCGACGTAAGCGTCGCGCGGACGTAAACCGCCTGATGTGAGGCGGCGGACACGCGCGTCAGGTCGAAAAGCCAGGGGTTCCTCAGATCCGTGGCCGGCAGGGCGCGCCACAACACTTCACCGGACTCCGCACCAGGCTCCGGTCCGAGGGGCAGGTCAAAAAGATCGTTCGCGTCCTTTCCGGCGACACTGAAAGGACCGGCGATCCTCCAAGTCGTAATGTAGCCCTGATATCGGTCGAGGTGAGCTGCGGCTTCGTCCACGGCGCGCACGACGGCTTCGCTTTGCGGATACCCGCGCACCCGATCCAGCGCGGCGCGAACCCGGTCCGGCGCCTGCCCGCTGACGGACTTCGCCACGGCGCAGATCGCCACGGCGGCTTCAGCCTGAAGCGCCGCGTCCGCCAGCGCGGCTTCAAGGCGGTCCAGCGCTTCGGGACACGCCAGGTCGCTCATTCCGCTGAGGAGGAGTTTTTTCTCGTCGGCGGAGCGGGCAAGCGTCAGGGCTTCATCGAACCGGGCGAGCGTATTCTGCGGCGTCTGATCGGCGTCAGCCTTCACAAGACGGATGAAGGCGCGAAACGCGAGTTGTCGATGCGCCGGATCGGCGGCGCTTTGCATCAAGCTCTCGACGTCGGCGCGGGCCGAGGCGTCCTTCCAGCCGCAAAGCGCCCGAACCGCAGCGTCCCGCACCGGGGCGTCCGACGAGGCCAGATGATACCGGATCGCGTCCAGCCCCTCGGGTTCGCCGATCCGCCCGAGAATGCGCAGAAGCGCCGGCCGTGCTTCCGCATCAGCGCCCGCAAGGTGCTCAAGTATTTCCGTGCTTCTCGGCGGCGATGTCCGTCTTTGCGCAGCACTGACGACGGCGTCCTCGGCGGCGGATAAGACCGCATCATCGCCTGTCAGCGAGGGGAGAACCCGGCAAAGTTCCGCGGCGGCGTCCGCAGGCCCGACCGTGGCGATGTAATCCAGCGCCGCGATCTGCGCGACGGACTCCAGCTCCGGCAGCGTGCGCAGGGACCACGCCAGGGCGGCGTCGCAGCGCCGGACCTTCAGGGCAGCCAGCAATTCCGCCTGCATCGGCGCGGGCGCGCTGGTGACGGCGTAGGCGGCAGCGGCGTTGAAGGCCGGATCCCGCATCTGGATCAAACTGTCTTGCGCGGCCTTCCGCTCGTCGCCGGAGCGCTCCGCGGCGAGGCGGGCGAGAAGCCTCAGGTGTGACGCCTGTCCGACGCGCGCCATCGCCCGCGCGGCTGCGGTGCGGACTTCCGCGTCCGGGTGATCGAGGCACCCGACGACGGCGACCCGGGCGACAGGTCCGCCGCGCCGCGCCAGTCCGTCAATCAGCCGCGCCTGCACGTCCGGCGGCAGCGACGACCGGCGGTCGGCAAGCTGGCGGGTCACGCTTTCATCGACGGGAAGATCGCACGCGACCGCCGCAGCGGAGATCCGGACGACGGGGTCGGCGTCGTTCATGTAATG
The DNA here is from genome assembly GCA_013360585.1 of Phycisphaerae bacterium. Classification (GTDB taxonomy): domain Bacteria; phylum Planctomycetota; class Phycisphaerae; order UBA1845; family UBA1845; genus JABWBH01. Next base: position 32,184 of record JABWBH010000030.1, read on the forward strand.
CAGCAGGCGCGCCAGAGACGCCGGACCTTCCGCGCGGGCGCAGGCGGACAGCGCCGCAACCTTCCGGCGCGGGTCGTCCACCCGGCGAAGCAGCCGCGCGCACACTTCAGCGGCTTCGCGCTTTTTCCGGGCGGTCAGCAGCCGCTGCGCACACTCGAGTTGCGCCGCCGCCCACGCATCCAGAAGATTCATCTCCTGCAACTGCCGCCGATGTCCGGGCGTGTCAAAAAGGTGATCGAGCACTTCGACCGAACCCGACCTTCCGAGCGCCAGCAGCGCGGCTTCGGCGACATCCGGGTGGCCGTCCTGCAGCGCGAGATGCGTAGCGACCAGCATCGCCGAGGACGAGCATCCTCGGCGCGTCAGTGAATTCAGGAGCGCCGTGGTCCACGCCGGATCAGCGATCTTCGGCGCCGGGGTCGCAATACCGCCGGCCGGCGGATCTCGCATGACGACATTCAGGGAATACGCCAGCTCCTGCTCCAGCGTCGCCGTCGCCTTCCGGTCCGGGTTGTTCTCCAGCGCTCGCCGAGCGGCGTCGCGCACGAAGGCGTTCTCGTTTGAAAGCTGTGCCGCGATTGCCGCGACGCTCTCGCCCTTGCCGATGCGGGTGAGCTGCCGAAGCAGCCACAACCGGGCGGATTCCGCCGTCTCAGTTCCCAGGCGCGCGGACATCGCCCGGCACACGGCTTTGCGCTCCCGCTCCGCGCCGGGCCGGCCCGCGCGCACGCAGATGTCCTCCAACGTCTGCTCGGCGGGCTGGCGGAGCAGTTCGTCAGGATCCGAAAGTCCGGGCATCAGCGCGTCAATCACCCGGAGGTACGCGTCGGTGAGCTGCGCCTCGGAGCGCCACGGCGCTGTCGCCTCGCCGCGGAACTCCTGAATCAAAACCTCCGGCGGACGCGTTTCGCGCGTGGCGCACGAGCAAACGACCAGGCACACCCACGTTGCAGACACGTACTTGAACGTTTTCATCAATCCGCCCTCTCCGAACCGCGCATCGGGCCGATCCTTGCGGGCCGAGGTATCCGGTCACGCCTTCAACGGGCGCGGAACTCGCCGTGCATCCTAACCCCGGAACACGAACCGGGGAACGGCGCACGTCCCGCCTTGCGGGGCGCATATCATCACGTTCAGCTTGTCTTTTGTCGTATGCCCTGGATGATCTCAACGGGTTAACGTCGGCTCGTGCCGCCGGCGAGGGGAGCGTCGCATGTCGCAGTCACCGAAGATTCCCGCCGCGAGGAGGTTCGGGCAGGGCTTCACATCTTTCCTTCGAGCCTTCACGGACCTTCTGCGTCTACCGAGCGCCTTCTGGATCGTGATCGCCGTCTTCGTTGTGGAGACGATGGCGTATTTCGCGGCGCTGACGCTCATGAACAGCTTTCTTACCCGCGATCTGGGGATCCCCGCGACGTGGGCGGGCTGGATCGTTTCGTTCTTCACGATGTTCGTGACGTTATTCATGCTCGGGGCGGGCAGCTACGCCGAGTCGTTCGGGCTTCGCAAGGCGCTGGTGGCGGCGATGCTCTTGTGCGTCGCGGGCCGAGTCGCGTACGCGCTGATTCCCGCGCTGATGTCCGCCGATCCGGATACGCAGACGCTGCGTCTCGGGGGTCTGGCGCTGGCGGCGCTCCTCGCCTGCCTGGTCGTGATCGCACTGGGGGAGGCGATCCTTCAACCGGTGTGCTACTCCGGCGTGAAGCAGTACACGGACGAGAAGACCAGTGCGATGGGTTACGGGCTGATTTACGCGCTGATGAACGCGGGGATTGTCGTGGGGGCGGCGCTGTCGTCGTATGTCCGTCCGGGCGTTCAGGCGGTGATCGAAGCCCGCACGACCGGAACCGACGTCGCATCATCCGGTTCCGCGCCCGACGCGGTGCACCGATGGTTCGCCGACCGTTGCGGGAGCGGATTTCAGGCGGTCAACTGGATTTGTGTGGCGCTGGCGGCGATTGCGCTGGTTACGTGCTTTCTGATGACGCGGCGCGTCGAAGCCCGGAAACTCAGGCCCGACGACACCGAGCGCCGCCGCCGCAACGACACCCGCCCGATCCGCGAGCGGCTGCGCGAGTATTTTCTCGAAGGCCCGTTCCGCAACGGCCGGTTCATTTTCTTCATCTTCATGCTCCTGCCGGTAAGAACGTTGTTCGCTCATCAGTGGTTGACGATGCCGGAGTACATCCTGAGGGTCTTCTCGAGGGACGTCTCGGACCGGATGGAGTGGCTGGTGAACTGGATCAATCCGGGGATCATCTTCTTCGGCGTGCCGATCGCCACCGCGCTGACCCGACGGGTCAACGTGTACACGATGATGATCATCGGATCGCTGGTGTCCGCCCTGCCGACGTTCCTGCTCTGCGCTTCTCCGAACGTGACCCTGCTGATCACGTATTTCGTTGTATTTTCGATCGGTGAAGCGTTGTGGTCCGCCCGTTTTCTTGAGTATGCCTCGGAGCTGGCGCCGGAAGGGCGCATTGCGCAATACATGGGGCTGGCGAACGTACCTTGGTTGCTCGCGAAGGGGACCACGGGGCTTTACTCCGGATACGTTCTGGACGCGTTCTGCCCGCCGAAGGCGGACCCGACGACGTTCAACACGTCGGCGATGTGGCTGCTCTACGGCACGATCGCGATGGCGTCGCCGGTCGGACTGATGCTGGCCCGGCGCTGGGCGATGACCGGGATGAAGCCGGCGCGCCGAGACGTTGCGGTGCGTTGAGCGAGATCGGATGAGGAGGCGGCGCCGGGACGGCGGCGTGAGGCTGCCGCGGGACTGTGAATCCGCTACAATGCCCCTGCATGGCGAAATCCGAGGGGATCCCCGCGCCGGCGGTGCGGCGGTTGAGCTTGTACCTGAGACACCTGGAGAACTCGCAGGGTCGCAATCGGGCGACCGTGTCGAGCCGGGAGCTCAGCCGCGCGGTGGGGGTGACGGACGCGCAGGTGCGGAAGGATCTGGCGTACTTCGGCCAGTTCGGACACCCCGGCATCGGTTATCGCGTGGACGATCTTGTCGCCCGGATGCGGGAGATTCTCGGGGCGGACAAGGTGCGCTCGGTGGTGCTGATCGGTGCGGGCAATCTCGGCAAGGCGTTGATGTCGTACCGGGGATTCCGCAAGAAGAACTTCAATCTGGTCGCGGTGTTCGACAATGACCCCCAGAAAGTGGGTGAGCCGGCCGCGGACGCAGGCTGCGACCGGATTCAGTCGCTGGACAAACTTGAGACGGTGGTCCGGAAGCACGACGTGAAGCTGGCGATCCTCGCGGTTCCGGCGTCAGCGGCCCAGGGGGTTGCGGAGCGGCTGGCGGCGGCGGGCATCCGCGGGATACTCAATTTTGCGCCGGTTATTCTGCAAAACCGCGCCGGTGTGACGACCAGCACGGTGGACCTTGCGGTGCAACTCGAGCAACTTTCCTTCCTCGTCACAACGGGTCAGGCGGGCGACGGCGATCCCCGCGACGGCGACGGGCTGGACTGAACCGCCGAACCGGGGGGCAAGTCGAGATGCAGCGAGGGACGGATCAGCGGATTGAAAAAGTGAGCGGACGCGCGTACACCGTCGTAGATGCTTTCACCTCGCGGGCCTTCGAGGGCAATCCCGCGGCGGTGATTCTCGACGCCGCCGGCATGAGCGACGCGGCGATGCAGCGCATTGCGGCGGAGTTCAACCTCAGCGAGACGACGTTCATCCTTCCCCCGGACGATCCCGCTGCGGCGGATGTCCGGTTCCGGTGGTTCACTCCGGCGGTGGAAGCCACGATGTGCGGACACGCGACGATCGCGGGCGTGCATGCGCTGCTGGAGGCGGGCATGTACGCGCGGCTGGCGCAAGGCGACGGCGGCGTGCTGCGGATTCAGACGCTGTCGGGGGTGCTGGAAACCGCGGTCGAGGCGTTGCGCCCCGGCGGCGAGGGGCGGATCCTCTGGCTTGAACTTCCGGCGCCGCGCCTGGAGGCGTTCGCGCTTCCGGACCGGTGGTTGACGGAAGGATTGCGCATCGGCGTTGACGAACTGGCCGACGGTCTTCCGCCGATGCGGACTCAGGAGCGGGACGTCATTCTTTTCGTGAAGCGGTTCACGACGCTTCAGGATCTCCGTCCGGATTTCGCGCGGCTGGTGGAGCTGGGGCGGGCCGCCGGCGTGCGCGGTCTTCACGTGGGCACGACGAACACGCTGTCGTCGTCGATCCACGTTCACACGCGCTTCTTCGCGCCGGCGGTGGGGATCCACGAAGATCCGGTGACGGGCAGCGCGCACGGTCCGCTGCTGGCGTACCTTGTGGCGCACGGACGGGTGGAGGGGCGCGAGGGGCTGGCGGCAGCGCAATGCGCTCAGGGGATTCCCGGCGGACGGTCGGGCCTGGTGCGGGTTCTGGGTCGCGTTGAAGGGAGTCGGCTCGTGAGCGTGCAGATCGGCGGTGAAGCGGTCAGCGTCATGCACGGTGAACTTCACCGCGAACCTTGAAGCCCGGGTTCCGGCGTCGGCAATAACGGTCGCTGAAGTAAGAAGTTGTTTTTGGCGCGAAGCCCGCATTGTCGATCACGCCCGGGGATCGGTACGATCCTGCTACGCCGTCGGTTCGGGCGGGCTGGCTGAAGGCAGGTTCATGTCGCGGGGAAATGTCGTCCTTGATGGGAGAGTGACCGCATGTCGTTTCAGGGGGTGAGCAGACACGTCGCGTCGGTGTCCGGGTTTGCGCTAAGCATGATCGTGCTGTCGAGCGCGCGGGCGTTCGGGGAAGAGGCGGACTGGACGCAGTGGGGGGGGCCGAAGCGGGATTTCGTGTGCCGCGCGGCGAAGAACCTGGCGACGACGTGGCCGGAGAGCGGTCCCGAGCGGTTGTGGTCCCGCGAGCTGGGGGACGGATACTCGTCGATCCTGGTCGAGGACGGCGTGCTTTACACGATGTGCCGCCGGGGTGAAAGTGACGCGGTTGTGGCACTGGACTCGAAGTCCGGCAAGACGTTGTGGGAGACGACGTACGAAGCCCCGACGCGCCCGGGTCAGAACCTGGCGTTCGGCCCCGGTCCGCATGCGACGCCCCTGCTGATCGGCGACCGGATTTTCACCTCGGGCGCGACGCTGAAAGTCAACTGCCTGGACAAAAAGTCAGGCAAGGTGCTCTGGACGCACGACCTTTATGACGAGATGGAAGGCGACGTCCTGATGTTCGGTTACGGTCCGAGCCCGACGGCGTACAAGGATCTGGTCATCATCACGGTCCCGGTGCGCGGCGGACCGCCGCCCAGTCCGGACAACCCGCTGCCCGCCGCGCCCGAGCCGAAGTCGTTCGTCGCCGCGTTCAAGCAGAGCGACGGATCGAAGGTCTGGACGAGCGAGAAATTCACGCGCATCGGACATCCGTCGCCGCTGGTGGTGACGATCGGCGGCGTGGAGCAGCTTCTGATGCAGCTCGGAGGAGAGCTGGTCGGGATGGACCCGGGGACGGGCAAGACGCTCTGGAAGCTGACGCTGTCGGGGGACAAGGCCGGTTTCGCAATGAGCACGCCGCAATTCGGCGAGGACGGCGTGGTGGTGGTGTCGGCGGCCTACGGCGCGGGAACGTGGGCGGCGAAGGTGGAGAAGACGGCATCCGGTTTCGAGGCGAAGGAACTCTGGTTCAACAAGTATCTGCGCGTGCAACACGGCAGCTTCGTGCGGGTCGGGGACTACGTTTACGGATCGAGCGGCGACTTCGGCCCGGCGCTGCTGATGTGCGTGGACGTCCGCACCGGCGAGACGAAGTGGCGCGAGCGCGGGTTCGCCAAGGCGAACTGCATGCTGGCGGACGGCAAGCTGATCATTCTTGATGAGAACGGCGACCTGGCGATCGCCGACCCGTCGCCGGAGGGATTGAAGGTGCATTGCCGGGCGAACATCCTGACGCACCAAGCGTGGACGGTTCCCACGATCATCGGCTCGACGATGTACGTGCGCGACCGCAAGACGATCATGGCGCTGGAACTGGGAGGCAAGGGTGCGCCGGTCGGGTAGGCGGAAACATCCAGAGCGGAGCGTCAAAGCAAAGCTGGTCATGCCGAAGTGCGGAACACGAGCGCGACCCCGGAGCGACTCCCGATCGTAACAAGACAGCGGGGTCGAGGAGATCGAGCGGGCGGCGCGGGCTGAGAACATCCTCATGTTGAATCTGATCTGCATCGTAGCGGCGTTGGGAGGGGGGGCGACCGGTTGGGCGCAATCGGCGCCGGGGTCTGCCGCGAACGCGGAAAAAACGGCGCCGGAAGGACCGCCGGCGATCGAAGTTCCGGCGCGCGCGGACAGCGGGCAGTCGCTGATCATCGCCGAGTCGCTGCTGGATCAAGGCGACGCGTATCACGTCGTCACGGGCGAGGACGGTCAGATCGTCGTCACTTCGGATGCCCCGCTGCGCAAGATGGTGGCGACGTGCAACCGTGTCGTCGGCTACGTTGTCGTCCCTTATGAGTTTGAGGCTGGGCAGAAGATGTTCCTCGGCGGCGCGTTCCGTGTTCCCGTCGCGTCGCTGACGACGGGAAGCTCGGAGCAGGACGAGGTTCTGCGCAGTCCGATGCTGCTGAACAGCGCGGCGCATGCGGAGGCGACTTTCATGATCACGGACGTCACGCCCGCGCAAGCCGCCGGTCAGGACGGCGAGTTCACCTCGTACACGTTCAACGTCCGCGGGCAGCTCACGGCGCGGGGGCAGACGAAGGAGCTGGACCTGCCGGTACAGGCGACGCACCTTCCGCAGAACTTCCGCCGGACGTTTTCGCGCTATCCCGGCGACTTCGTGTCTTTGAGGGCGCAGTTCGACCTTCAGCTTGCGGATTTCGGGTGGAAGCGGGGGCGCTTTCCGTCCAAGGATCTTCTCGCCGACAGCGTGCGCGTCGACGTCTGTCTCTTTCTCAACTCGATCCCGCCCGAGAAATCGCTGGATCCGTCGATCTCAACCGCGGACCGCGCGAGGGAATTGAAGCTGATGACGCTGCTTCGGGACTTCCGCGACGCCGCCGCGGGATACGCTTACGCCCGCGAGCAGATCAAGGCCGCGGGGCAAAACGCCGCGCTGCTGAACCGGATCGCGTGGACGATCGCCGCTGAGCCCGGACTCGTGAAGCGGGATCTGGCGGTGGCGCTGGAGGCGGCGAACCGGGCGGTCGAGCTTACCGGGCGCAAGGATGCGGCGTTCCTGGACACGCTCGCCCGCGTCTTGTACGAGCGCGGCGATCTGCGCGCCGCCGTCGAGGCGCAGCGCGAAGCCGTCGCAAAGCTTGCCGGGTCTGATCCGCAACTCGCCGGGGGTCTCCGCGCCAGCCTGGAGCGTTACGAGTCGGAGGCGAAGGCCGCGGGAATTGAGATCGCCACCGCCGGGGAGGCGAAGGCGGAACCTGCTGCCGGGTCAGCGTCGGGATCGACCGGCGGATAACGTCGTGCCTCCCGGACACCACGTTGCCGCGCGGCGCCGCAGGATCACGGCGCTCCTGCTTATCTTCTCAACCGTATTGCCAGCCGGTTGCGCCTCGAAGCCGCGCACGGCGGAGGTAACGCAAGCCGCCACGGCGCCGGCTGCTCCGACGGGATCGGCGTCCGGCAATCGGACTGTCGTTGAACGTCCCGAATCCGATCCGGCACCTCACGTCGAGCGGACCGCGGCGGTGCGGACGTACTGGATCGGCGGCGCGGCGGACAAGGCGCCTTTCCTCGGATACGGACCGCATCATCACGTTCTGCACGTGATGAACGCCTGGCGCGACGCGCTGCCGGGCGAGCATCATTACCGCGGATATCACGAACTGGATGAGATCGTCCGGGAGATCCGCGAGGCGCGCACGCGCGGTTCCGCGGCGCGGATCATCTTCGTCGGGCACAGCTACGGCGGCGCGACGGCGATGCGCGCCGCGCGGCGGCTTGAGGACGAGGGGATCGACGTGGATCTTCTCATCACGCTGGATCCGGTCTGGGGCTTTCCGGTAGCGCCTCCGCGCCGGGCGGGGCGGTGGGTCAACGTGCATCAACGCCTTGACGTTCGAGACGTGTTGGCGTGTGTGCCGCTGCTCGGTCCGCCGCTGGCCGGCGTAACGTGCGTGGTGACCGGATCCAGCTTCAGCGACACGGTGGCGACCGTCGGGCGTCAACTCGGGCGGCAGGCGGGCGCCGACGTCAACATCGAAATGACGCAGTCGCACGGCGCGGTCTCGGCAATGCTTCAACGCGCGCTGGACGCGCTGCCGCCGGACGTTGATCCTCGGTCCGGGGCGATCGGACTCGACGGTGAGCAACCTCCGCGGTAGCTTCGGCATACAACAAACAAGGAGCGCTCAAACATGTGCGGCATAATTCGGCGGTTCCGGCGCGAGGGTCTGATGCTTGCTGGCGCGGCGTGCCTGGCGGCGGCGGGGGGGTGTTACGAGGCTATCTCGATCCAACCGTCCTGCCCCGCGGAGTTGGCGGTCGGCGAGACGGGTTCGCTTCAGTCGGGTGCGCAGAACGCCGGACAGATCGCGACGTTTTTGTGGGAGGTTTTCCCGGCGGAAGCCGGACGGATCGCCGACCCCACTGACGCGGACACGACCTTCACCGCCCTGCAACCCGGGACCGCGACGCTGCGTCTCACCGCCAGCGACGGGCTTTTTCAAGTCATCTCGCAGTGCGAGACGGTCATCACCGACGAGTGACGACCGCCGCCGCGCCCTCTCGACGGCGCCGCCTCCGGGTCATTTCGGTCGCTGGGGCGGCGTGAAGCGGTCCCCGGCTTTGACGCGCCGGCCGTTGACGTACTCCCGCCACGTCATCCGCTGGCCGCTGGCGGGCTTCAGCTCCAGCACCTCGATCATCCCGTCACGACAGCTCACAAACAGGCGCGGATCGATCGTGCCGGGTCGTCCGGCCGGGGCGCAGGCCGGTTCGGACGGGCGCACCCGAGCGAGCGTCACGTTCTCCCAGCGACCGTCAGCGGACTCGAACCGCGCCGTCGCGCCCGGCCAGCTCCACATCCCGAGCACGAAGCGAACGATCTCGCTGACGGAGCGATCAAAATCGAGAACGCCGTCCTCCTTCCGCAACTTCACAGCGCGGGTTGCGGCGCCGTCGTCCTGCGGCGTGCCCGGCGGTGAGGCGCCGTCGGCGAAAAGGTCCAGCGTGGCGCGCACCGCGTCCACGCCGATGCGTGCGAGACGATCATGCAGCTCCTCCGCGGTCTCGTCAGGCTTGATCGCCGTCGTGCGCGTGCAAAGGACCGGACCGGCGTCCATCCGGTCGACGATCCGGAACGTGGTGACGCCGGTGACGGTCTCGCCTCGGAGGATCGCCCACGGAATCGGCGCGGCTCCGCGGTATTTCGGCAGGACCGAGGCGTGAAGGTTGATGCAGCCGTGTCGGGCGGTCCCGCGCACGCCTTCGCCGAGCTTCTGTCCGAACGCGATGACCAGCGCCAGGTCCGCCTCGGCGGCGCGCAACCGCTCGACCCACGCCGGGTCGTTGACGTTCTCGGGTTCGATGACGGGCAGCCCGTGCTCGCGGGCGAAGGCGGCAACCGGCGTCGGCGTCATGCGCCGTCCGCGGCCGGTCGGCTTGGGAGGCTGGGAGACGACGAGGCGGACGACGTGCGGCGACTCCAGCAGCCACCGCAACGTCGGCAGTGCGAACTCCCCGGATGCAAGGAACATCAGGTTCAACGTTTCATCAATCCGCAAGGCCCCGCAGGCGACCCGCCCGCGCGCTGGGGCTCGGATCCCTTGCAACGTTATCGTCGCGCGGTCGGCTTTGCGCCGCGCGGCCGGGCTTCGACCGACCGCTTGTACTCCTCCTCCAGCGTGCGGATCGCCCGGCGGTTCTCGAGGCGGACGGCCTCCGACATCCCGTCAAGGATCAGTCGCCCGACGAGGTGATCATACTCGTGCTGAAAGATGCGGGACAGAAGGTCGTCCGCGCGCCGCTCGAAGGGGCGTCCGAGGACATCCTGCGCAAGCAGCGTGATCCGCGCCGCCCGGCGCATCGGCACGGTCACGCCGGGGATCGACAGACAACCCTCATCCGCCTCGACCTCTCCGTCGGGGTTCGTCAGGGTCGGATTGACGCAGATCAGGTCGTCGCCTTCGTTCCCGGTGTCGTTGCAGACAAAGAGGCGCAGGGACAAGCCCACCTGCGGCGCCGCCAGACCGACGCCCTTGTTCGCCCGCATCAATTCCAGCATGCGCCGCGCAATGCGATCAAGGGTTTCGCCGAAGTCCTCGACGGGCCGGGTTTTTCCGCGCAGAACGGGGTGCGGATATCGGACGAGCGCGAGCTTCGCGGGATCGAGTTGTGAAAACGGCTGCGTGCCTGACACGTTCGTCGGCTCCCCTGCACGGGCGCGAACCGGGCGTTTGACAGTGAATTCTCGAAAGATAGTATGAGTTGTCGGATAAATGTAAAGTCGCACCCACGGCGCCGGGGAGCGCCGTTAACGACGGGCCGCGCCCGCCGGCAGACGCGGAAGGAGCCGGTCGCGCGTCAAACATGGCTAAGAACAAGACGCCCGAACAGCAGGACGGTCCGGATCCCGCGCGTTACGCGGTCAGCGACCTCGACAAGGCGAAAGCCGCGAAGTGGTTCGAACGCGCGTTCGAGTTCGGCAACCGCGACAAAAAATACGACTCCGCGATCGAGTACTACGTTCAGGGGATCAACTTCTGGCCCGACGCGGTCGAGCAGGGACTCAAACCGCTTCACGCCTGTGCGCTGGCGTTCCGGCAGTCCGGCGGCAAGAAGCCGGGACTGAAGGACACGATGAAGCGGTCGATGACCGCGAAGGATCCGAAGGAAGCCCTGATCAATTCGTTGTGGCTTTTCGGGCACGAACACGACAATCTCAGCTACGTCGAGGGGGTCCTGAAGAACGCGGACCGGTTGCACGCGGAGGAGTGCCTCATGTGGGCGGCCGGCGTCTACCGCAAGCTCCTCGATGACGAAAAGAAGCCCAGTACCAAGCGTTACATGCTTTTGAAGGAGACGCTAGAAGGCGCTGCGGACCGCGCGGTCGCGCGCGGAGAGATTTCCGCAGCCATCGCCGCCCTGGAAGTCGGCGTGCAGGCGCTGTCCGCCTTGGCGCACCGACAGTCCGTCAAGGATCGGGAACTGGAGAACGCCCTGCGCGACCTGACCACGAAACTGACGATCGTCCGCGGGCGCTATCAGGAAGCCGACTCTTTTCGCGAAAGCATCCGCGACGAGTCGGTCGCGAAGGAGCTTCATGACCGCGAGCGCCTCGTTCAGGCCGAGTCCCGCGTCGATGAATTGATCGCCTCGGCACAGAGGGCTTACGACGCTGACCCTGATGACGTTGGAAAACTGAACATCCTGATTGACCTGCTCTGCCGACGGGAACGCTTCGACGAGGAGTGCAAGGCGATCGGCATCCTTGTCAACCACTTCAAACGGACGGGCAAGTATCACGCGAAGCAGAAAGCCGACGAGATCCGCATGAAGCAGCTCCGGCGCGACGTCCGCGCTGCCCGGGACAAGGGCGACGCCGAAGCCCTGCGGGAGTCTCAGGTCAACCAGATCAAGTTCGAGATGGCGGTCTACAAGGATCGGATGGAGCAGTACCCGACGGACTTGCGCATCAAGTTCGAGTACGCCCAGCGTCTGTTTCAGGCCGGTCGGTATGACGAAGCGATCCCCCTGCTTCAAGCAGCGCGAAGTGATCCGAAGTCCCGGGCGTCCTGCTCGCTTTATCTGGGGCGGTGTTTCTACAAAAAAGGCTTCTTTCCGCAGGCGGTCAGCACGCTTTCGGCGGCGCTGGCTGAGCGTGAAATCCAGGATGATGACACGGCGAAGGAAATCGCTTATTATCTCGGCCGAGCGCAGGAGTCGGGAGGGCAGGTCACCGACGCGCGGAAGACTTACGGTCGCCTGCTCGAGTTGGATTACAACTACCGGGACGTACGCCAGCGGCTTGAGTCGCTGCCGCGGCAGTAACCGGCGCATCGGACGACAAGCATTTGTGATTGAAAGAGTTGCAGGTTAAGGAAGCCGGGGTTCTCGGGCAGAACCACAAAAACGATCCCGGCTGAAAGGCATCAGGAGAGCATCGCGTGGCGAATTCACGATCAAGCGAGAAACGGGTACGACAGAATGAGCGGAACCGGGCGCTGAACCGGACGCGGCGGAGCGCGTTGAAGTCTGAACTTAAGAAATTTCACGACGCTGTGCGCGAGAACAACCCGCAGAAGGCCGCCGAGCAGCTCCGGGTCGCCACGAAAAAACTCGACCAGACTGCTGCGAAGGGCACGCTGCACAAGCGAGCCGCTTCCCGCCGCAAGTCGCGCCTGGCAAAACGCCTGAACGCCCTGAAGGCGTCCGGAACGAAAGCAGGCTGACACGGCGGCGTCGGAATCCGGATACAACGAGGCGCAACAGTAGCGCCCGCATCATCGGATCAGGGGAGGTCCGATCCGCGTCATTCCGTTTCCGTCGGGTTCCCCGGTTCGACGACGGCGAACACGCCTTCGACGAAACCGTCCAGCAGCGTGTTCACCCCGGCTTTGATCGTGTCGCCCGCCGCCGCGCGAAACTCGGTGCCGAATTCCGAGCATCCTGAGCCTGCGCCAACCACGGTCAGCAGCCCCGCGATCACACCCGCTTGCGCCTTGTAACTCATCTTCACCCTGTGCATGTTCCGCTCCCTTGTTGCACCGCCGGCTCTTTGACGACCGGGCGCGGCGCGCCGGGTCGGTCGGCTACGCGCTGGATATCGGAGGCACGGTGGTCGTCTTTGCAGGGTCTCGTGCGGCGGGACGCGAAGCGATCGAAACTCAGCCGGATCGGCTCGCAATCCGGCGAGACCCGCGCCGCCGGAGCGCGGATCCGGCCGTGCCTGACGCATGATGTGCCGCTTGCAACCGCTGGCGTCACCGGTTCGGGTCAGTGCCCGGGGGTTCCTTCGCGGGCGGCGCCGGCGGACTCGACGGTCCCATCAGAAACACGCCCTTGATTCGGCGGATCACGTCGATCGGAATGAAAACGTCGTGCTCACGGGAAGTCGCGGACAGGTTCCGCGCCACGCCGCTGACGGCCGCATGCACTCCCTCGGTCGCCCCCGAAGCGCTTCCGCCGACATATTCTCTCAGAACAAGGTCAACGAGGCGCTCGGCGGCGGCCTCGTCGACGTGCCAGCGACCGAAAGTCCCCTGTTCCGGAAGGAGCGCGGCGGGCTTCCGGACGTCGGGAGCTTCGACGATCTCCGCCCGTCCGTCCCGCACTGCGGCAAGCACCGCGCTGAAAAATTCTGAACCACCGCCGACGGTCATAACGACATGCCGACCGACGACCGCGACGCGCGCCCGGAAGGCGTCTCGCCCGAGAATCCGCCGCGTCGCCTCCCACGCCCGGCCCTGGCGGGCGCTGAGATCCAACGTGAGATGATGCACTGGCGCGTCGCCGACGCGCTCGGCATCCTTCACAAAGATCCAGTCTGTCCACTGCCGGTTCAGTTCAGGATCCTCGAAGGGCTTCTCGCGCATCAGCTCCGCCCACCTGCCGATCGCGGAGATCAGCGGCTCGGCATCACCCCCGGTCTCGATGACCTTCACCAGCCCCACGTGCCCGTCCGGACCGGGCCGAAGCAGGTTGATCGAGAAGCCCGCGACGCGGATGTGGGCGCTCGCGCCGTGATACAATTCCGCAAAAGCCTGAGCCTTGTCAGGCTTGAAGAGCTTGACCGAAGTCGTCGGCGTGATGAAGAACTCGTCGAGGGTTCTCCGCGCCTCGGCAGGATCAAAAAACGCCCACCCGCCGCCGAAGACATAACCCGTCGCGGGAAGTCCGAGCAGCAGCCGCGACGCCGGCGCCTCGCCCGGTTGAACGACACGGTCCGGCGGGTACTCGGCGATGACCGCCGTGTAAAGGCCGTCCGGCGTGAGGCGCAGCGACACCTGAAGTTGCCGCGTGTTCGTCCACGACATCGGGATCGTCATGCCGCTGAGGTTCTCGCGGAGGAACCGGCGGACCGCGTCGGCGTTCGTGACGGCCTCGGCATTCGTCCACCACGTCAGGTCCGTCTCTGCGACGCGCTCGACGGCATGCCGCGACAGCCCGTCGCGGATCCGCTTCGGCGCGGTCAGCACCCGCCGGAGCACGTCCTCCCTTTCCGAGAACAAGGCGAAACTCCCGAGCTTCGCCGCGTGCGACGCCTCTTCGCGCAGCACGACGCGCGTCACGAGGTCGTCCAGGCGCTGCGGGTGGAGCGACTTGATCGCGGCGTCGAAATCCGTCACCGGCAGGATGAGCAGCGTCCGTCCACCCCAGTCCTCTTCCGCCTCGGGCGATGCAGGGGCCAACAAAGCCAGCGCGAACTCCCCGCGATCGTTCACGCCTTCGCCGACGTTCAGGTACGCACGTAATCCCAGCGTCGGCGACAACGCCAGCGGAAACTCCACCTGCTGCTGAAACGTCTTGAGCTTCCCGTCCAGCGCGGCCAGGTCACGCACCGCGACGAACGACCAGGCGTCCGACGGAATCACGTCGAGGACCGATGCGGGTCCGGGCGAGGGCGCCGGGCGGGTTTCCTGACCGCTGACAAACGCGGCGCCAGGTCCGGAAGCCGCAACGATGCAGACCAGCCAGCGCCAAGCCCTGTGCATCCTCACGGCGGTGCCTCCCCGGGTTGAAAGGAATGACGCGGCGGTCCCGTTGCGGTCACGGTTCGGCCGAGTCGAGCTTCGCGGTCTCAATAAAGGCGTAGGCGGCTTCCGCCCACTTGTCGAGCGTTGCCTTCGGACCGGTGATCTTGATGAAATGCGGTCCTCTCGGATGATCGACGATCGCCGCGATCATGCGCCCGTCGGCAATGTTCGTCGCCGGCATGCCCGGTCCGCTGATGACGATCTGGCCGGAAGCGTCCACGATCGTGATCGACAGGTCGCCGACATTCCGCGAGGTGATCTTCGCAGCCTCGCGGGTCAGATCCTTGCCCTCGCCATCCTTCATTTGTTTGAGCCAGCGGTCGATGTTCAGATCCGGCGGCATGCCGTGCATGCTCGGAAAGTAGGTAATCCGCACTTCCGCCAGATCCTGCGCCGCACCCTCGGGCGGAAGATGCAGAATGCACACCGGCGCCATCGGCGTCAGAGGAAGAGGCTGGTTCGTCCAGCTCTGCGGGATCGTCAGAACCAGACCGGCGTGCTCAAAAGTTCCGTCCGCCACCTTCGCCGCCGGGACGGAAGTGAGCGGCGCCGGAGCCGGCCTCGACTCCGTCGCGGCCGGCGGATTCACCGGCGGGTGTCCGGGCGGCAGCGCGTCCGCCTGACCCGCGGCGGGAGCAGGCGGCGCCGCGGATCCCCCCGCCCCTGAAGTCGGTGCGGCGGATGATGAACCGCCCGGAGCGCTGGCGCTCGGCGGCTCGCTCGGTGGTTCCGCCGGCGTACTCTTCCGGCACGACGCCGCACCCAGCAGCAGCACAAGGCTCATCAACGAATACCGGACAGTCCTAAGACGCAGCGACATGACAAGTCTCCGTAAGAGCAGGTCGCGGATCTCCGCCCGGCGGCAACGTCAGCGACGCGGTGCCGAAGCCTGAATCCGACGGAGATGTCTTACTGCGGAGTTCGGGGGTATGCAAACGACGAATGACCGGTGCGGACGTGATCACGAGACCTTGCGGTCCGAAGACCGGCGTCAGTCGCTCAGGAGGTGCAGCACGTTTTCCGGCAGGTTGCGCGCGATCTTCAGCACCATCGCCGAGGCCTTGCGCTTGATCTGGGCGAGGTTCAGGTTCGCCGTCTCGAGGGCGTAGTCGGTGTCGGCGATGCGGCTGCGGGATTCGACGAGGTTCTCCACCGCCACCTGGCCGCTGCGGACCTCGGCGTCCAGCGCATACCGCTGGTAAGCGCCGACCGAACCGCGCAACTCGGCGGTCGAGGACATCACGGCGTCCACCCGCGACATCGCTTCCTCGAGCTTTCCGCTGGAAACGTCGAACTCGCCGCCGGAGGCGACGGCGCGCAGGTCCGACACGGCCGCGGACAGTTCCGACGCCAGGTCGCCCACCGCGTCATCCGGGAGATTCAGTCCCTCAAGTCGCTCCAGCGCCGAGCCCGCGGAGCGCTCGATCGAACTGACGAGGCTGTCGATCTCCGTCTGATAGGCGGCGCGCTCCTCGTCGCTCAGCGCGCCGCTGTTGCCCGCCGCCACGAGCTTGCCCCGCAGCTCGGACACCAGGTCCGACGCCTGCGACAGGTCGCCTTCGGCGATCGTGGCGTACGAGTCGACGCGGGACGCGCTGAGTTGCTGCGCCTCCAGCGCCCGGATTTCCGCGGTGATCGCCTCGACCGCGATCAAACCCGCCGGATCATCAGACCCGCGGTTGATCCGCCGCCCGGTGGACAGGCGCTCCAGCGAGAGACGCATGTCCCGATCCGCCGCATGAAATGCACGCAGGGCGGAAAGACCGAACGCGGGTTGGATCAGCAGGCTCACGACAAAGATGTTGTCGGATACACCGGCGAATTTCGCCAGCGCCGTCGCGGTTTGCGGACCTTCGCAACGTCAGGGGACGTACCCGAGAATATCGAGCAGACGGTCGACCGTGCCCTCGATGCGCTGCGGCGTCTCAAAAGCACCGGCGTTGATCTCGTCGCGGATGCGGGAGATCAGATGAAAGCGAGGCGCCGTCGTCTGTGAACGCAGGACGGCTTCGTCCGAGAAGCTGACGGCGTCCTCGCTCAGCGCCGACGTTTCCGCGCCTTCGTTTGCAGCGCCGCTCAGGTTAAAGGGCAGTACCGTCGGCGCGAGCGTTGTTACTGGAACAAGCCGGGGTTGCTGGGATTCGATCCGGTTCATTCGTCCACCTCACGTTGCCGCCGCACGGGCGAGCGATGTCGTCTGCCCGTCGCCGGCTCAGGCGACGCGACAGACGTGGTCCGACATCAACATTCGCCGAGGGTCCGGACGATTCTTCCCTGAACCGCTGCCTCGAACTTGGACGTGAGCATCAGCGACCCCCGAAGAATCCAACATCGGGTGGAAGCCCGTCCGATACTCGTATCGACCGGTAATCCCCCCCCTCTTGAGTCGATCGTTCTGAATTCGGTGTTAAACCTTTCAGAAACCGTAGGTTGACTCTGATTCGCGGACTTTATGAGTTCTCGGACCAGATTACATTCAGGCCGTGATAATTGACGTGCGTCTTACTGACCAGGCTTAAGCCGATGAATCCCACGTTTGCCAGCGAAATCTCCGGAAACCTCGTATTCCGCCAGATCGGGGATTTGACCGAGGGTGCTTGCGCCGATTTCCCAACACGCTGCTTCATGTTCGGGACCGACGGCAATCCAGGGCGGAGAAGGCGCGGGGGGTCGCCCTTCCGCCACGGCGTCGCCGAAGACGCAACGGCGCAGGACGCGCACCCCGGGTTCGATTTCGACGATCCCAGATGATGTGCCGCTCGACTCGGCCCAGCCTCGACTGACGGCACAGCGCGGGTGAAACCGGCAACCAGCGGGGTACGCCGTGGGGAGCGGGACGCGCCCCGGGATCGTGCGCAAGCGCTGCGCCCCCGCAACGCCCGGGCGCGGAATGCATTCGAGCAGCGCCCGGGTATACGGGTGACAGGGATGTGACATCACGAAGGACGTCGGTCCGCGCTCGACGATCCGACCGGCGTACATCACCGCGACGTCGTCCGCCGCCTCCGCGACGACGCCGAAGTCGTGCGTGATCAGAAGAATCGCTGGCCCCGTGTCGCGCTGCACATCGCGCAGCAGGCGCAGCACCTGCGCCTGGACCGAGGCGTCCAGCGCCGTGGTCGGCTCGTCCGCGACGAGCACGTCAGGCTCACACGCCAGCGCCGCGGCAATCATCGCCCGCTGCCTCATGCCTCCGGAAAGCTCGTGCGGATAACGCCTCGCGCACGATTTCGCCGGCTCCAGTCCGACGCGCGCCAACCAGCACTCGACGCGTTCGTCCGTGGCGCTGCGTCCGGTCTTCAAGTGTCGTCGGACTCCTTCCGCCGCCTGCTCCCCGATCGTTTTCAGCGGATGCAGCGATGTCATCGGCTCCTGAAAGATCATCCCGATCCGCCCCCCGCGCACGTCCGCCAGCGCGCGTTCCGGAAGCGCCGCGACATCGACGGCTTGCTCCTTCGCATCGCGCGGCCGCAATACGATCGAACCTGAGGCGATCCGCAGCGTCCGTCGCGGAAGAAGCCGGAGGAGACTCAGCGCCGTCACGCTCTTTCCGCATCCGCTCTCGCCGACCAGCGCAAGCGTGCGCCCGGCGTGAAGCGCAAAGCTGATGTCGCTGACCAGTTCGACCGGCGCGCCTTCGTCCGAGGCGACGACGGTAAGCCCGTGAACCTCAAGCATCGGGCCGTCCGGTGTGGATGAGAGCTCCGGAGGTCGGTGCGAATCAAGGCGCGTCGTCATTGCGAGGCTCCGTCGACGGCTGCGACGCCAGAAAGAGGCGGACGCGCTCCCGATCCGACTCGATCCGCGACAGATAATTCCCCTTCATCAGGAATTCCGCGTGTCCGTCCGAATAAAGGACGGCTCCGCCTTCATCGCCGTGGTTCCCCAGCGGCTCCACGACGATGATGTGGGGGAAGGGGACGGTCGCGGCCGGGAGGATCACGCGATCATATCCTCCGCCGCTGCGCGGGCACCGCAATGCCTCAAGCGAGGCTTCGCCGGCATGAAACGCCTTCAGATTCCGGCAGCAATCCACCCGTCGTTGAAACTCCCGCGCAGGCGCAAAAGCATACGCCAGCACCGCCAGCACCGTCAGACACAGGACCGCAATGCGCACGATCTGGCCGCGACGTGAAATCCTCTGCGGTGCGTCTGCTGATTCCGAAGCGGGGACGGACACTTTCGACGATGCCTCTGCGTTGATTGCGGACGAATCCTGTCGACGAGACTCGATCATCCGGGCCCGACATGACGCCGTCAACGACGCATCAAGCCTGAAGCTGGAGGGAGCGCCGCAACAGCTTCAAACTGTCCGGCTTCTCGCGGCGCGCGCAGCGTCGTTCGCAACTTCCTTCAAGATCGAGGCTTGTGTCACACGCCCACCTGCGACCCGGTTAGCGGATGCGTAGACCGCTGAGTCTGATATGAACCGAGGGGGAATACCGCTGTTAACCTCAAAAAAGGGGTTGACGTTCGAATTCGGCGTCGCTAGTATTCCGTGTGTTGGGCTTAAGGCGCCTCGATCCCGGGGGGCACGGCGCTTCACGCGTCGTCGGGCGGGGCGCCTCCTTTTTTGCGCCGTGTTTCCAAAGGCGCCTTTCTCTACTGTGTTTTCCCGATGCGAAAGCCGGCGCGTCGTCATTCCCGACGAAGCGCCGCGACGATTTCACTTCGAGTCACCTGGCGTGTAACCAGTGTGCAGGTGATCCACGTCACCAGTCCGATCGCCGCGGCGACGCCCGCCGCACTCCACAGCCGCACAGACGGAGGGTCGTCCAGCAGGCGCGGCAGGACGGCCGCCGTCGCCGCCGCCAGTCCGATCAAAAGCCCCTGCATCGCCAGCGCCACATGTTCAATCACCATCAACCGTCTCAGCATCGAAGGCTCATACCCGACGGCTCTCATCAGCGCCAGCTCGGACCGACGTTCAAGGATGTTCCGCGCCGTTCCGACCGCCAGCCCGAGCGTCCCGAGGATCAGCCCGAACCCGCCAACCGCTTGAAACGTCGAGAGATACGTGTTCTGCACTTCAAGAAACGCCTTCAGGCGCGCCTGCACGGGTTCAGCGTCGAACGAGAAGCGGCGCAGATCTCCTTCCAGCACGGTCCTCAGCTCCGACGCGATTTCTCTCGGCGCATCGATGAGGAAAAAAGCGTGGCCTGCCGAGGTCGGGAAAAGGCGTCGGAACGCGGCGTCGCTGATCATCAGTTCGCTTTGCAGCGCGCTGCCCTTCAGCAGCGCGACGAACCGCAGTTTTGTCGGGCGCCCCGCCTCGTCTTCAATGACGATCTCACGTCCCAGCCCGGAATGAAGCTGCCACCGCACCGCGTTCTCGTCACCGATGACCGGAACGACTCCGTCATCGAGCGGCTTGCTCAACAAAGACCACAACGCCTCAGGAGACGCATCGGGCGCTTCGTTCGCCCGGATGGTGAAGGCGCCGCGCTGCATGAAGCGCTCATCCACGCCGAGGATGCGCGGGCGTGTCGGGACATAAAGACTCGTGCAGCTTGTCTCATCCCCCGAGAGGAGGCGGAAGGGGAAAACCTGCGCCCCGTCGAGCAGCTTGCGGGTCGGCAGCGACAGGCCGAGCGACTCCCAGCCAGCCGGCGTCGCCAGATCATGCAGCAGAGGCGTCTCGCACTCCGCAACCAGTTCGAAGCCTCCGGCCGCCCCCGTCACCTCGTCGCGATCGTCCGGCGCCTGACGGAAGGCCTGAATTGAGACGACGAGAAACGTCGCCGAGGCGATCAGCGCGACGGTCGTCATGCTGCGCCCCGGGTGTCGCGCCGCGTTCCGCGCCGCAAGCGCGAACGTCACGCCCGGGGCTGCCCGCGCGCCCAGCCGC
>JABWBH010000031.1 GCA_013360585.1 Phycisphaerae bacterium
CGCCCGCTGAAGAACCCGGGATCGGTCTTTGTGATGGCGGTTTTTCCCGATGACATTCGCCTGCCGGAGGGACGCGCACCCCTTTTTCAACGGGCCGCTGACCGGCTGGAACGCGTCATCCTGCCCGATCCCGGGGCGGAGCGGTTATATGCATTGAACCGGCGTGGAACGTTCGATAAACTGGGGAAGGGGCCAGATCGGTGTTAGGGGCGTCGATGCTGGTTGGGGGTCATCCGTTCAGTTTGAGGAGGAGCATCATGCGAAGGAATTGGATGGTGGCGTTCGTCTCTGCGGGCGCCGTCGCGACCGGCGGGGTCGCGCTGGCGCAATCGGACCTGACGGCGGAGGGGGCCGTCGCTCGAGGTGAGTCGCCGGTCGTGATTTCAGACACGAGCACGGTTCAACCGCAGATTCAGGCTTTTACGGACTGGAAGGGCGCGGTCACGCTGGTGAAGGAACACCTTCCGCCGCACTCTCGTCCGGATCTGAAGGTCCGCCGGGAGAAGGGCCAGAACGATCTCGCCGCCGGCGGGCTGTCGGACCAGGTGCGCACGACTCCGGGGGCTTTCTTCCCGGGGGTCCAGCAGACGCCGTGGACGCCGCCGGACCCGACGATCGCGGTCGGACCTTCGCACGTGGTCGAGACGGTGAACATGGCGATCGCGTTCTTCAACAAATCGACGGGCGCGCTGGAGTTCTCGCAGAACCTCGACAACACGGGCAATCCCGGTTTCTTCGAGGACGTTGGCGCGGGCAACTTCACGTTTGATCCGAAGTGCTTCTACGACCACTATGAGAACCGCTTCGTGGTCGTCGCGCTGGAGGTTTACGGTTCGACGCAGGCGTTCATCGACATCGCGGTGTCGGACGACAGCAATCCGCACGGCACGTGGTACAAGTACCGGACGGACGCGCGGATTTCCGCCAACGGCTGCCAGTACTGGGTGGACTATCCGGGCTTCGGGTATGACCACCGGGCGTATTACGTGACGGGCAACCTGTTCCGCCTGAACGGGAACTGCAGCGGTTTCGCCGGGGCGGTGTTCCGCACGTTCAACAAGACGCCGCTGCTGGTGGGCAATCCGGCGACGTACACGGACATTCGTGACGGTTCGGCGTACTCGGTGCAGGCGGCGACGTGTCATGATTCGCCGGTGGCGCCGTTTTTCGCCCAGGACTGGAGCACGACGCAGATCCGTCTGCACGCGATCCGCGACCCACTGGGGACGCCGTCGCTGGTCAGCGCCAACGTGACGGTCCCGAGCTACTCGTATCCGACGGGCGGCGCGCCGAACTCGGGCGGCAGCACGATCGACGTGCTGGACGGGCGCATCATTAACGTGGCGTACCGGGGCGGGCGGCTTTATGCGGGCCACGGCGTCCGCCTCAACAGCAAGAACCAGGCGCGCTGGTACCAGGTCGCCACGAATACCTGGCCGACGAGCGGTTCGCCGACCCTGACGCAGTCTGGCAACGTGGACGGCGGAAGCGGCGTGCATACATGGTTCCCCGCGCTGGCGGAGAACAAGTGCGGCGACGTCGGGATGGTGATGGCGATGAGCAGCAGCTCGACGCGGGCCAGCGTCCAGGTCACCGGTCGTCAGTCGAGCGACGCGCCGGGCACGATGGGGGCGCTGACGCAGGTGGCGCTGAGCACGAGCGGTTACAACGGCGGGCGCTGGGGCGACTACTTCGACACGAAGGTGGACCCGGTGGACGACACGACGTTCTGGTCGGTCGGCGAGTACGCGATCGGCGGCGGAACGTGGGCGACGTGGATCGCCAGCTTCCAGGTCAGCGACTGCGGCGGCGGAGGCGGGAACATCTGCGACGACATCAAGAAGTTCAAGGGCGCGTGCAAGAGCAGCGGCAAGATCGTCGGAAAGCTCGTCTTCACCGACACCTCGCATGACGGCCTGCCCGTGACGATGTCGATCGACGGCACGCCTTACAACACGACCGTCAGCGGACGCAGCGCGAAGATCGCGATCTGCTGCTTCAGCGGAACGCACACGGTCTCGCTGGATGTGCCGAGCGGATGCCGCGGACCGGAGACGGTCACCTGTCCGTAACGGGCGGTTCAGGGCGAATTGATCCAGGTGGGTTCGCAGGCCGCGCTTCAGGCATGAGGCGCGGCCTGCTTCGTTTTCGGCGCGTGTCGGGTTGAGGATCGTTCCGCGTTCCGCGGCGTCACCGGCGTCTGCGGCGTTCGTACTCCTCCCACGCCTCGCGCCCCAGGCGCGATCGGTCCAGCGGCGGCAGGTCGCGCGAAAGCAGCACGCAACGCAATGCGAAAATCGACGGCAGCGTCATCGCCAAACCGAATATGACCAGCCCGACGCCCGCGAGGGTCTGCCCCGAGATTTCCAGCCCCAGCCGAAACCCGCAATACAACCACGTCAGGCTCACCGCCTCGGACACGACGACCGCCGTGACGGCCCCCCGCCCCAGATCCGCCGACAGCGCCAACCCGACCGCCTGCATCGCCAAACCGCCGATGAACGCCGCAAGCAGGGACGCCGCCTTCAAGGTGTAAGGCAGCCGTTCCTGCGAAAGGTGCTCCCGAACCGACGGTGCAGGGGTCTCGGGGGGATCCAGCAGCCGCCCCCCTACCAGACCCACCGCGCCAGAAACGAGCATCAGCACAAGCCCCAACACGCTGAAGAGCCGTCCGGTTCCGCGGATGAAGGCGCGAGCTTCTTCTCCGGAGGACGACGGCGGCGGCTGGTCGAGATACGACGCAGCGGAACGAGCTTGTGCTTCGGAGGTTGATTTGCGGTCGAGAGTCATGGCGCGCGTCGATTTCGTCGGCAGATTTCGTTCTGATATCCCGGCGTGAACACGGAGGGACGCGGCGCTTGAAGACGTCCGCCCCGGCGTTCAAACGTTTCCCCAGCGACCGGGCATGTTACCGGCTCGGGCGATGATCTTCGACCGCCGCTTTCGCACGCAGCGACATCAACCGTCCGGACGCAAGCTCGGTCAGTCTGTCCACCACCAGGTCCGCATGTCCCAGCTTCTCCCGAGCGTGCTGGGAGGTCAGACCCACGGCGGCGCACCCGGCGGCGAGCGCTGCGTCGATCCCCGCGGGCGCATCCTCGATGACGACGCACTGACCGGGCGGCAGCCCCAGCCGCTCCGCCGCCAGGAGAAAAACGTCCGGCGCCGGCTTGCCGCGCGTCACGTCTTTTGACGTCACGACGGCAGAGAAGTGCGCCGCGACGCCCAGTTCCTCCAGCGCGAGCGCGACGTTCTCCGGCGGCGTCGAGGATCCGATCGCCATCGCCAGCCCGGCGGCACGACAATCGCGGATCAACGCCTCAGCGCCGGGCATCGCAATCGAGCGGATCCGACCGCGAATCAGATCGCGGTAGCACGCCTCTTTCTCCTCGCCCAGCCGCGCAACTTCGGTCTCGTCCACCTCGCGCCCCCAGAGGATCGGGAGGATCGCGCGATTCTGCCGGCCGAACGTGGCGGCGAACTGCTCATCGGTGATGGTTCGCCCGTGCCGCTCCGCCAGCACACGCCAACTCCGCAGATGCGCCTCAGCGGAATCGATCAGCACTCCGTCCAGGTCAAAGATCACCCCCCGCATCAACATGCCCGAATATTACTCGGGAGCCGCCGCCGCATCCTCAAGCCCCTCAAGGCGGAACGACCCGGAGTCCGTTGGAGACACAGGAAGCGCCTTTGCAATGCCTCATTGACAGGGTGGTAGAAGAACACCCCCTTACTTCGACCTTCGCACACGATGCTGCTGTTTGACCGCGTGAATCAGTGTGTTCAGGAGTTTTCGGCGGCTGCGGCGGGACGTTCGACGGACTCGGCGACGAAGTCACCGTGACCTCCGGGAACTGCCCTTCGTGCGCAAGTTAGCCGCCCGTTGAAAAAGGGGTGCGCCTCCCTCCGGAAGGCGAATTTCATCGGGAAAAACCGGCATTACGAAGACCGATCCCGGGGGTTTCAACGGGCTGTCAGCCCTCAGGCGCCTCGGATCGCGGAACGTCTCAGCACGACGGCAGCGTCGACACCGGACCCGGCTTGAGCACCTTCGTCCCGCACTTCCGGCATGTGCGCCGGGCGTCGTCCTTCCAGAACGCCTCCATCGTGTCGCGGAAATGCTCGACGATGTCCTTGCACGCGAACGTGATGTCGCACACCAGCTCGTTGCACTTGCCGCAGTAGAAGACCAGGTGCTCCATCTCGTGCGGCGGGCGCACGCGCTCCACGACGATGCCGATCGTGTCCGGTGGCCGCTGCGGCGAATGTGGCACGTTGGGCGGGATGAAGAAGGTGTCCCCCTCGCGCACCGCGTGATTCACGATCCGCCCGTTCTCGCGCGTCTGCACGACGATGTCGCCCTTGACCTGGTAGAACCACTCCTCCGACTCGGTGATGTGAAAGTCGTTCCGCGCGTTCGGACCGCCCACCACCATCACGAAAAAGTCCTGACCCCGGTACAGGTACTGGTTGCCCACCGGCGGCTTCAGAAGATGTCGATGCTCTTCGATCCAGGCCTTGAGGTTCAGCGGTTTTGCCACGGTCATGCGCATTCTCCCGGCAGGCCCCGCGACGGCGACGCCCGAGGTCCGCACCCTGTCGCGGACCCGGGAAGGCGATTCCGCAGGTCCGCACGTTGTCGCGGGGACATCCGCCGCCGGATGCCCGCGAACCCCGCGGAACCGAACCCTCTCGCAACCCCGTTGCGGTTCCGCCGCAACGGTGAGTCTACCCCCTCGCGGATCGCACGGTCAATGCCGGACAGCGGTTGAAACGCCCGGCGGTCCCGCTCGGACCGCCGCGCGCGGCCGCCCCGTGCTTCGCCACTTTATGCCTGCCTTCGGTAGCGCATCATCGAACGTCTCAAGCACGCGCGGAAGGCGCAACCTAACTCGGATGTTCGTCAGACGGACCGCGGACCTCCGGTCCGTCGGGTTGCCCTGACCGAAGATATGAAACCGGCTCAGCCCTGCGACGCGTGCCGACCCTGGATTGGATAACAGCCCGTTGAAGAACCCGGGATCGGTCTTTGTGATGCCGGTTTTTCTCGGATGACATTGGCCTCCCGGAGGGGAGGCGCACGCCTTTTTCAACGGGCTGATAGGGAAAAACGCGGGTCCGAAGTATCATCGACAGGGCGCGGGTACGATGCGCCCCGGCGCGATCAGCACGAAAGCAATGCGCCATGACGTGATGAGCGCGGCTGAACACAGTCGGAAGCGGGTGAGCAAAGTCCGTGGCGAATGAGGGCGGATGAGCACGTTTGAGAACGGTCGAAGGCGCTTGAGCACGGTAGGAGGCGGATGAGCACGCTTGAACAATTCATCCACGAAGTCGATTTCTGCGGGCAAGTCGCGTCCGCGGCGAACATGCTGTTTCGCGACCTTGCCGCGGGCGATCCGGCCGCCTTCCCGTTCGGCGAAGCCCGTGTCGAGGGCTTCGGTACGGGCGCGGTCCGGCGGAAGCGAAAAGACCTGCGAATCTTCGAACCCGCCGCGTCGGGCGGGCGGCTGGCGCTGTGCGGCGAAGTGAAGCTGCCCGGCACGCCCGAAGGCCGCTCTGCGTTCGATGATCGGCTCTATCAGGACGCGGCGCAGAAGGCCGACAACGCCGGCGTCCGGTTTTTCTTTACCTGGAACGTCAACGAATTCGTCCTGTGGGACCGAAGCCAGTGGGAGAAGCCGCCGCTTGAACGCCGTGTGCGCGCCTGGAAGCTCGGGCTGACGCTGGCGAGTCCCGAAGACGTAGCACGCCCCGAGAATCTGGACTTCATCCGCACGCGCTTCCTGCCCGACCTGTTGCGCGACCTGATTGACATCATAGACGAGTGCCGGTTGAGAGGTCGTAACAAGTGCCGTAGGATTCGTCCGTGCATGCTGACGAATCTTATCTTGATCTGATTCGCAACGCTCTGCGCGTTTGCTTAAACTACAAGCCCGCGTTCGGTTACGGCAGCGGCAACCGAATCACTCTGGAACGTTTTCAACAGATTTATCGCGAAGACGAGTTCTACTCCTGGTTCGGGCTTGACTCGCCGCTCGTCTACGCCGCGCACAAGGCGGCCGGCGGCATGACCTCGGTTTACCGGCAAATTGGGCTCGGCTGCCAACTGCTATTCCAGAATATCCTGCAAGATTCGCTGGGACTCTCTCCGGCCGATGCGACATGGTCCTACAAGCTCAAGGCGAAGGGTACGAAAGGCCGCACGCTGTCACTCGACGGCCGCATTCCGCTCGACAAGATCACGGACGCTCCGGCGCGCCAACGCTGCGCGGCATGGTTGGCGGGGGCGATCGCTTCCGTGGGACTGAAGGACAGAAGCGCGCAATCGCTGGACGGCTGCGTGTTCGAGGTGCGGCAGGGATACAAAAGCAACGACGCCAAGCGGCAGAACGCAGACGTCTCGAACGCTGCGAACGCCTTCGCCCACCGCTATCTGCCGGTGATGCTGCTCTTGTCGGTGCAGATTCCCGTGAATCTCGCCGAGCGTTACGCGCGGGCGCACTGGCTGATCCTCCGGGGCACGGTCGGCGGCAGTGCGATCGACTCGACGTACGTTTTCTGCCGCGACGTGCTCGGCTACGACCTGGCCGGTTTCTTCCGCCGCAATTCGGCCGCGATCAAGGCCGAAACGCTGGCCGTCTTCGAGGGGCTACTGAGATGAACACGGGATTGTTCGGCCAGCCTCTGACCAACACCAGCCCCGCGAACGGCCTGGGTCGGCGCGACCACCTCACGTTCCGCGGCAACGTCGCGATCGGGCGACATGGCTGGCTGCGCCTGACGCCCGCATACTCACTTCATCTTGTCCGCGAACTTCTCAAGCAGAGCGGGCCGGACGAAACTGTCCTCGAACCATTCTCCGGCACGGGCACGACGCCGCTGGCGTGTGCGTCGCTTGGCATCCGCTGCGATGCCGTGGATATCAACCCGTTTCTCGTCTGGCTTGGCAATCTGAAGCTGACGCGTTTTGACAATGGAACGGCTCGCGCGGTGAAATCGGCGGCGGGCCGTATCGCCGAAAAAGCACGCAACCCGCGCACGGCGGCGTGGAAACCGGACCTGCACCAGATCGAAAAGTGGTGGGACGCGCCGACGCTCCACACCCTGGCGGCCCTGTGCGATGGCATCCGCAAACCACCACGTGAGCGGGCCGCGGGTGTTTCCGATCTGCTATCCGTGGCGTTCTGCCGCGTGATGATCCAGAGCGCCAACGTCTCCTTCGGTCACCAGTCGATGTCCTTCAAGAAGAACGGCGAGGGCGGCGGACTTGTCCCGGAAACTCCGGCGCATGCGGCCGAACGCATCGCCGCAGCGTTCGTGACCGCCGCGAACGAAGTGGCTGACAGCCTGGACGTTGAACCGCCCACGGCCGACTGTCGCGTCGTCCTGGGAGATTCGCGCGACCTGTCCGCTGCACTTCCAGCCGGGAAGCAGCGTTACACCGCGGTCATCACGTCCCCGCCGTATCCCAACCGCATGAGCTACATCCGCGAGCTTCGTCCGTACATGTACTGGCTCGGCTATCTGTCCGACGGCCGTGCCGCGGGTGAGCTCGATTGGAAAGCTATCGGCGGTACATGGGGCTGCGCGACAAGCCTGTTGAACTCATGGAAACCTAGCGGGCCCGGCGAGATACCCTTTCCGGAATTCAACCGGATCATCCGTGAAATCAGCGCCGGCCACATGCTGCTGGGCCGCTATGTCCATAAGTACTTCGAGGACATCAAAGCGCACATTGTGAGCTTGCGCAAGGTGCTGGCGCCCGGCGCTCGGTGCCATTACATCGTTGGCAACAGCAAATTCTACGACACCGTGTTGCCGGTCGAGGACATCTACACAGCGCTGTTTGAGGATGCCGGGTTCGTCGATGTGCGAGTCGAGACGATCCGCAAGCGCACGAGCAAGAAAGAGTTATACGAGTTCATTGTGCATGCGCGCGCACTTAGCCGCGATTGTCGTGTGAACGGATGAAGCTCGCCCGTGCCGACTGACGAACTACGGCAGGACGATCGGCGGGCGCTGGACGATGCCGTTTTCGAGTTGCTTGGCGTCACGGGCGCAGCGGAGCGGGCGCAGCTCGTGCAACGTTTGCACGAAGACACGGCCCGGCACTTCCGCGCGATTCGCGTTGTCGAAATCGAGAAGATGGAGCAGCGCTCGCGCACGGCGAGCCGGCGCTTCAGCGTACAGGAATTGGCCGCCGATGCGTGGGACGCGGCGGAGCTTCCCGACCTGACGCCGCTGGCGGAATGGATCGGCAAGCGCCCGGAATGCACGTCGGCCGTCAACATCCCGGAAGAGCGCCCGGCGGAGCTTTCGCATTCGCCGATGTTCGACCCGAACACGGTCTATTTCGGCCGCCGGGACGGAGCGAAGGGCCGGGCCGCAAGCGCCGGGTCGCATATGGACTGCGCGTCGAACGGGCAAGCGAAGCTCATCGTCCGGTTGGCAAACGTCGGGGTTTCCGGCTGGGTCAACGTCCCGGCCGACGAAGCGCCGTGCCTGTCCGTGCTGGGCGAAGTCGATGCGCGGCTGCTGGCGGCGCGGCGGCGTTTCGACGCACTGGCCGAAAGCCGCACGGGCGATCCGCGCTTACAGGCGCAGATTGTGGACCAGCTCTTGCGCTGGTTTTTGCATGGCCGCAGTGCCGGTGAACTCGCGGCGACCGGCGGGGACGAAAGGGGCGATGCGGCGTAGACGAGGGCGGCGACCGGCGCGAGGGAGCCGGGGCGGTTGTTCTCCGGCTTCATTGTCGAGCCTCAGGACGGCGCCGTCCGGGTTGTTGGATGCGGGAATGCGCGTCCGCCGTTATCCTCGGGCCGTTGGGGGCGGGTGGTCGTCGAGGGTCGTGACGTGCGTTTCAAACGCGGTAATCAGCGTTCGATATTCGGGATTCACACGCTGTTTCAAAACCCGCGCGAAAGACCCGAAAGGCACGCTTCGTTATCCTTGACCTTGCTTCGTAACGTCAAAGACGGGCGGGCGCGGTTCGGTTTTGAAATCGCGTCTCAGCGTCCGTAACTGGGATTTGCTATTCTGCCTTCGCCAGGTTGAATTCCCCTTCTGCCTTCAGCATTCTGAACTCGCTATCCCCTAAAGAGGCGTCACGATGGACATCAGGGCGGCATTGAAGAGGCAGTATCGTGGAGCGCTGGCGATGTTGCGGGAGGCGATCGAGCTGTGCCCGGCGCCGCGGTGGGTGGGCGGCGAGGATGCGGTTCCGTTCTGGCAGGTGGCGTATCACACGCTGTACTTCACGGACCTGTACCTTCAGCAGCGCCTGGAGGACTTCCGTCCGTGGGAGCTGCACCGGGAACCCTATCATGATCTGCCCTGGCCTGCAGGAAGCGGTTCGGTGATCGCGGATCCGTACACGAAGGCGGAACTGCTGTCGTATTGGGCGATCGTCGATGAAAAGGTGCATGCGGCGGTGGACGCGCTGAATCTGGAGGCGCCGGGAAGCGGGTTTCCGTGGCATGCGACGATCCCGAAATTCGAGCACCAGCTTCACAACCTCCGTCACCTTCAGCATCACGCGGCGCTGCTGTCCGGGCGGTTAAGACGCGCGGACGGGACGGAGGTGCGCTGGGTGCGATCGGCGTAAGAGGGCATGCGCCGCGGAGCGTCGCGCCGCGGTCGGGGTCATCCCTCCTCCGGTCCGTCCGGTTCCGGATCGCCTTCACCCGGCGGGGGTCCGCCCTGGGGCGGAGGGGCGCCTGGTTGCTGGCGGGCCTGGACGAGGGTGAGCCGCGCCTCGCGCAGCAGCTCCGATCCGCACCAGATCTGGACGCGGTACTCGCCGGGGGCGGGGAAGCGCAGGCCGTGGAACTGGAGCGTGAGGTTGGCGATGCTGCGCGGGTTCTTGAAGATGACCTTGCCGTTGCCCTCGACCAGGGGGGGGCGAGCCTCGTTCGAGTCCACGAAGCGGATCGTCAGCGGGGTCTCGCCGTGCCCGTCGGTGAGCGAGCAGAAGACGCAGAGCTGTCCGTGGACGGCGGGGAAGTTGAAGGCGTGGATCGTGCTGAACATGCCGATCAGCGACTGCTTTCCGGTCATGCGATCGGTGATGATCTGGTCGCAGACGACCAGCGACAGCACATCGGGCACGGGATGATGAAGTTTCGACATAGACAACGTTGATCCTCCCCTCAAGCACGCCAACGACCGCATCCTATCCGAGCCGCGGCGGCGGCGACAGCCCGCGCCTCACGCCGCGCCCGTCGCGCGGAGAACCGCCCTCCGGCTGGACAAGCGGTGCGAGGCCGCGACAATCGCAACCCGCCGCCGTCTACGAGCTGGATCCGACAGATTCTTCGCGCCGGCGGTCTTGCGGAACAGGAATCATCAGGCAGGAATTCACGGGAAACGATGACGATGAAAGTACACGAATATCAGGCCCGAGAGCTGTTGTCCGAAACCGGCGTCCCTGTTCCGCCCTCTCGCGTCGTCGAGACGGTCGCGCAGGCGATGAACGCCTACCAGGCGATCGGCGGCAAGGTCGTCGTCAAGGCGCAGGTTTTCGCCGGGGGTCGAGGCAAGGCCGGGTTCGTCAAGCTTTGCGCGAATGAGGCGGAGGTGCGGGCGGCGGCGGAGTTCATGCTGAAGAACCGGATGGTGTCGGTGCAGACCGGACCGGAGGGGATTGCGGTGAAGAAGCTGCTGATCGCCTCCGCGGTGGACATCGAGAGCGAGTATTATGTGGCGGTCGTGGTGGATCGTGCGAAGCGCTGCCCGGTGGTGATGGTGTCGCGCGAGGGTGGCGTCGAGATCGAGGAGGTGGCGAAGCGGAATCCGCAGGCGATCGTGAAGGAGTGGCTGGACCCGGTGAAGGGTTTGCAGGACGCACAGGTCGGCAAGCTCGTGACGGCGCTGGGATTCACGGATAAGGCGCAGCCCGCCGCCGCCGGGAAGGTCATCCGCGGGCTGGTCAAGGTTTTCTACGAATACGACTGCGCCCTGGCCGAGATCAATCCGCTGGTGCGCACCCCGAAAGGCGAGGTGCTGGCGATCGACGCCAAGATGAACTTCGACGACAACGCGACGTTCCGGCACAAGCGCCTCCAGGAGATGTTCGACCCGACGGAGGAGAACCCGCATGAGCTTCGCGCCAAGGAGCACAACCTCTCGTACATTGCACTCGACGGCAACATCGGCTGCCTGGTGAACGGCGCGGGCCTGGCGATGGCGACGATGGACATCATCAAGCTGCACGGCGGGATGCCCGCGAACTTCCTCGACGTGGGTGGCAGCGTGACGAGGGACGGCGCCATCGAGGCGTTCCGCATCATCCTCTCCGACGCGAAGGTGAAGGGCGTTCTGGTCAACATCTTCGGCGGCATCGCCAAGTGCGACACGATCGCCGAGGCGCTGATCGCCGCGGCCAAGGAAGTCGGATTCCAAGTCCCGGTCGTCGTGCGCCTGGAAGGCACGAACGTCGACCGCGCCCGCGAAATCCTCCGCGAAGCGGCGATCCCGCAGCTCATCCCGGCGACGGACCTGACGGACGCGGCGAAGAAGGTGTGTGCGAAGGTGGCGTAAGCGGGGTCCGCGTCCGGATCACGTCTTCGAGCCGCGAATTCCGAAGGCGCAGACGTGTTACGCAATTTCTCGCGGATCGGTTTCAAACCGCTGCGCCAGGGGGACGTTGAGTTTCCGCGTCTGAGGGTTCTGGTCGGGCCGATGTCCTGAATGCGCCTACGACCCACCTGCCGTGGAAACACGACCGGCTTCCGGAGAACACTTCCGGTTTCCTGAAAATGCGCGGGAATAAGGAGGTCGGCGGGCCGGTTCCCCTCGTGGCACTCTTGTCAATCCGGTTTTCTCGCTTTATGAAGATCCAGCATGTCTGAAACCTACGACGCCATCATCATCGGCGGTGGACCGGCGGGCGCGACGTGCGCCACGGTGCTTGCCGATCACGGACGCCGCGCTCTGGTCATCGAGCGGGCCAACTACCCGCGGTTTCACATCGGCGAGTCGCTGATGCCGGAGACGTACTGGGTCTTCAAGCGCATCGGCATGCTGGACAAGATGAAGCAATCCCGCTTCATAAAGAAGTACAGCGTGAAGTTCGCCACGCCCTCCGGAAAGGAATCCGCGCCGTTCTACTTTGACGAGCGCAACCCGCACGAGTGCTCGCAGACCTGGCAGGTGCTGCGCAGCGAGTTCGATAAGATGATGCTCGACAACGCCGTCGAGCACGGGGCGGAAGTCTGGCAGCCGGCGACGGTGCTCGATGTCCTGCTCGAGCCGACGGAGGGCGGCAGGCTGCCGCGGGCGAAGGGCGTCATCGTCGAGCGCGACGGCGAGCAGTACCCGGTTTACTCGAAAGTCGTGGTGGATGCGACAGGCACGAGCGCGATGCTCTCGCGGCGATTCAATGTGCGCGTGCCGGATCCCGAGCTGCACAAGGCCGCCGTCTTCGCGCACTACAAAGGCGCGATCCGCGACAAGGGCGAGCGAGACGAAGGGGCGATTCTGGTTCTCGCGATCGAGAATCAGAAGGGCTGGTTCTGGTTCATCCCCCTTCCTGATGACATCATGTCGATCGGCATTGTCGCGGACATCGACTACCTCATCAAAGGTCGCGGCACGCCGGAGCAGATTCTCGAAGAGGAGATTCAGAAATGCCCGGCGCTGATTCCGCGCCTCGCGCCCGCGAAGCGCGTCTCGCGCGTCCACGTGCTCAACGATTTTTCCTACAACTCGAAGGTCTGCGCCGGCGACGGCTGGGTGCTCGTCGGCGACGCCTTCACCTTTCTCGACCCGATGTACTCGTCGGGCGTGCTGCTGGCGCTGAAGAGCGGAGAACTCGCGGGCGACGCGATCCACGAAGCACTCAAGTCCGGCGACACTTCGGGCAAAAGCCTGGGCCGCTGGGGCGACGATTTTTATGAGGGCGTGCAGGCCGTGCGCAAGATGGTCTACGCCTTTTACTCGCCGGGTTTCTCCTTCGGCAAGTTCATCCGCGTGCATCCGGACAAGAAGAACCACGTCACCGAAGTGCTCATCGGCGATGTCTTCCGTCCCGAAGTGCATGAACTCTTTAAACCGATGGGCGAGATGTGCCGGCTGCCGGAGTCGCTGAAACTGGAACCGGCGTCCTGATCGGCGGACAAACCCGCACTGTCTGGGGACATCGGCGGTGATCCAGGCCGCCTTGCCGGGTCGCTCAGGATCGATCGTTGGCCGCGGATTCCCCCTCAGGGGCGTGGGTCGCGGCCTCCTTCAGGCCGTCAAGCGCCTCGCGCGTTCGAGCATGATCCCGTCCGTAACCTGCGGACAGGAGGTCTGCGGCGCGCTGGTAGGCGTCGTGCGCCTCTCTCCAGCGTTGCAGCTTCGCCAGACAATGCGCCCAAGAGAGCACGGCTTCCCCCAGCAACGCCGGTTCCGCGTCGTGCGCCTCAAGGCGTGTGACCGCGCCGGCCAGCAGGGCGTCCGCGTGCGCCGGATCCTGCCGGTCCAGAAGAATCCGCCCGAGGAGCAGGTCCGCCAGCGGTCTGAGCATGCCGGCGTCAGGCTCGGTCAGCCTGCGGCGGGCGCGTTCGACCTCGGTCTGAGCTTCGTCGAGGCGTCCGAGTTCTCTTAAGGTGGAGGCGAGGGAAACCCGGCTTCTGGCGAGGTCGAGATGATCCGGGGGGAGCGCCCGCTCGCGCAGGGCGAGGCAGTCGGCGTGGCGCTGGCGGGCTTCCTCGAGGCGGGAATGCTGGCGAAGGAACTCGGCGTAATTGAAGAGAAAGAGAGGGTTGTCCGCGCCGCGGGTGTCCCGCCAGATGCGGATCGCCTCGAGGTAGCTTTCCTCGGCCCGCGCCGTCTCGCCTGCGCCGTCGAGCAGGTCCGCGAGGTTGATGAGGATGGTGGCGACGTACTGATGGCGCGCGCCGAGCGTTCGTCGGGCGTGATCGAGGGCGGTCTCGTACATTCGCCGCGCATCCGCCGTGCGTCCGCTCAGCTCCAGCAACACGGCGAGATTATTGAGGCTTTCCTGAAGGTCCGGGTGGACGGAGTTGAGCGTCCTGCGACGGATATCGTACGCCTCCTGCACGAAGGTCAGTGCTTCATCGAGCCTCCCCGAGGTGTAGGCGATCAGCCCGAGGGCGTTGAGCGACTCGGCGACATCCCGGTGGGAGCGTCCGAAAAGCGACTCCCGCGACGTCAGCACGTCGCGATGCAGGGCTTCCGCTTCGCTCATTCGCCCGAGGCCTTCGAGCGCGACGGCAAGGCGAAACCGCACCGACGCGCGTTCCCCCGGATCGCTGGAAGGGTCGCGGTCCAGCAAGGCGAGCGCCTCCCGCTGATGTCGCTCCGCGGCGGCGTAGTCCGCGCGTTCGTAGGCGAGCCTTCCCTGAAGACTGAGGAGCCGCGCGCGATCGGCTGCGGTCGCTTCGCCGGAGCGTTCGGCCAGCGTGAGCGCCTGCCGCAGCAGGAGATCGGCCTGGTCGAGTTCGTCAAGGTGCAGCAGCGTCGTCCCGAGGGTCTCCAGCAGGCGGGCGCGGATCAGCGGGTCGTCCCCCAACTCCTCGCGGAGTTGGGCGGCGCCGAGCGACAGCGCCTCGCGCAGCGAGACCTCCGCGCCGAGCGGATCGTCTTCGCCGCGGAAGGCGTCGGCGGAGCGAAAAAGGTCGTCAAGGAAAGCGACGACGCGCTGAGAGCGGTCCGCGTTCCGGTCCGCGCGGCGACGCTGGTCGTCGGCGCGCGCGTACAACATCCACGCGACGGCGCTGAAGCCCGTCAGCGCCAGCATGCCCACTCCGGCGGCAATCAGCGCCGCGCGGTAGCGTCGGGCGGTTTTTCTCAGGACGTACCAGGCGCTGGCGCGGCGCGCCTCGATCGGCTCGCCGGCGAGGTAGCGGGCCACGTCCAGGCGCAGGGCCTCGGCGGAGTGATACCGGCGTTCGCGATCCCGGGCGATCGCCGTCATGACGATCGTGTCGAGGTCTTCGTCCAGATTCGGCGCCGGACCGCCGTCGGGCGTCGCCGGGAGACTCGGCGGATCCGGATCGCCGCCGGTGATGGCGTCGATGACGTCTTTGACGGAGCCGCGCTCGGAAAACGGGCGTCTGCCGGCGAGCATCTCGTAAAGAATCACGCCGAGACTGTAAACGTCGGCCCGGATGTCAACGAGGTCCGGGTCACCGTGGAACTGCTCGGGCGCGGCGTAGTGCAGCGTTCCGAGAAACCCGCCGGCTTCGGTGAGCGGACCCTCCCCGCCGGGCCGAGCGGCGGGCGCCTTGGCAAGCCCGAAGTCCAGCACGTGCGGCTCGCCCGCGCCGTCGACGAGGATGTTTCCGGGTTTCAGATCGCGGTGAATGACGCCGCGCTGGTGGGCGTAGTTGACGGCGGCGCAGACCTTGCAGAAGAGGTCGAGCTTCCGCCGCAGCGCCTCGCGCGCGTCCGGGCGCGCGGCGCCGGAAACGGGGGGCGTCCACGCGTCGAGCGGTGCGCCGTGCAGATACTCCATCGCGTAATACAACCGGCCTTCGGGCGTCGAGCCGCTGTCAAAAAGCGTGATGATGTTCGGGTGGCGAAGGTGAGCGACGAGGTCGATCTCCCGCTCGAAGCGCGCCCGATGCTGGGGTGATGCGAACGCGCCGCCGTGAAGGACTTTCAAAGCCACGACGCGGTTTGTGCGTTCCTGAAGCGCCTTGTACACGACGCCCTGCCCGCCGGCGCGCAACTCGGCGAGAAGCTTATACCCCTCGATCGTCGGAAGCGGCGACGGCGCGGCGCGCACGACGCCGGAAGTCGGCGTCAGCAGCGCGGCCAGTTCCGCCAGGTCCGCGTTGTTGCGCCGGATGCGCGCGACCGCGTCGCGGCAAGCGGGACACGTCCGGACGTGCGCCCAGCCGGGCGAGGCGTTATCCGGTTCGGCAGCGAGCGCCTCCAGGCCTTCAAGATTCGGGCAGGCGTTCATCCGTCGTTCTCGTACGCGCGTTCCAGCTCCTCGCGGATGGCGCGGAGCTTCTCGATCGCGCGGTTCTTCGCCACGTACACGTCGTTGAGCGTCAGCCCCAGCGCCTGCGCGGCTTGCGCGGGCGTCAGCCCCTGAAGCGCCACCATCTCGAAGGCCCGCACCGTGTTCTCGCTCATGCGCGAACTGCGCAGCACGGCGAGACTGCGCTCGACGATCGATCGCCGAACTTCCTCGTCCCACGCTTTTTCAAGTTCCGCCTCCGCCGGCAGATCGAGGATCGCGGATTCGCCGCGTGTCTCTTTCGCGCGAGCCCGGGTGCGACGCGCATCGGCGATGCGGAACCGCAGAATGCTCAGCAGCCACGAGCGAAGGCGCCCGCGACCTCGGTCATATCGACCGGCGGCGTAATCCTTCAGGACCGTCATCATCGTGTCCTGGGCGACGTCCGCAGCATCCGTTTCAGAGAGGCCGAGCCTGACGGCGAAGGCGATCAGAATCGGTCGGTAACGGGCGTCCAGTTCGCGCCAGGCGTCGTCGTTGTGCCGATCCTTCAGCGCCTCCAGGAGCAGCGTGCTGGTCGTCGTCGCCGAGATGCCTCGATGCGGATCGGACATGACACAGAATCCTACCCCGCCGGCAGATCGGTATCCAAGCCGGTCCTCAGGCTTTCCGGATCGCCGACCCTGGCGGGTCGCTCTTTCTCCCGCCCCGTCTGATGGGATAACACGCGGAACGTATCTTCGTCTTACGAACCGGCATCAGAGCGATCAGCAGGCAACCAGCGGAGTCGTCGATCATGCGAGGGTTGTGTCGAAGCGTCATTCTTGTCGGTCTTTGCGCGCAGCGGCTTCCGGCGCAGGATACGGGCGAGACCTCGGCGGAATTCCGGTCGGTTGCACCCGATCTGCGGATCATCATTTCGCCGGACACCACGACGTTTGATGAAGGTCGGACTTTCGTTCAAGAAGCCTGCGCGCCGGACCTGGTCCGGCTGGGAGACGGTCGCCTTGTCGCCACATTTGATGTTCTGACCGGCTCGCACGGCGTTCCGTGGTCGGCCACGTCGGATGACGAGGGGCGGACGTGGTCCGCGCCGGCTCCACTGCGTCTTGAGGGCGCGACCCATCTTATCCACCCGCGGCACTTCGATGGCGTTGTGGGCGCCAACGGCGCGATCCGGGCGTTTTTCATCTCCGGAGAGCGGGCGGAGTCCGGCACATCCGGAGGCCAACCGGGAGGCCCTGCGTTTCTGACGATCCGGTCCGCGCTGTCGCGCGACGGCGTTCATTACCGCGTGGACCCCGCCATCGCCGTGCGGATCCCGGCGGGGGGGGATCGACATCCGACGGCGGCAATCTGCCGCGACCGGCTCTGGTTGTTCGTTGATGCGGTCCGCCCGCATGATGAGTCGGGGGATCACCAGCCGTCAACGCTGGCAGGATTCCTCTCTACCGACGGGCGGCGGTATCTTCGTTTCAGTCCGTCGGTCGATCGCGGCACGAGTTTCGTCGGCGATCTGACCGGGGCCGACGGAATCCTCGAGGCCTGGGTCACGCGGAATGAGCGGCTGAGGAAGCTCACGTCGACGGACGGCCGTCACTGGCGCGAGTCGCCGGTGCGAGCGTCAATTGCGATCCTTGATGCGGCCGTCGCGCCGTTGAGCGGCAAAAGATGCATCCTTCTGACCTGCACGCCTGCCGGTGCGGTGGAGGACAAGTTCCCGGTCGTGCTGGCGCTTTCACAGGAGCGGCGGCGCGAGGTGGACGCGGCGTGGCGAAGGACGGATGCGAAGGCTGAGATTTCTCACGCCGCCGCTCGGACGGTCTCAGGGGACTCCGTCGCCGAGAAAGGGGCCGCCGGAGGCTCAGACCTCGCACAGGTCGCGCTGGAACCTGACTTGGTCCGCATCGCCGACGAAAGAGTCCCCAGCGTCGTATCCCGGGAGGCGCCGACGGATGACCTGACGCGCGCCGATGAAGAGTTAATGACGGCGGACGGGTTCCCGGGGGCGACCCCGCCGGAGCCGGGCGGCGACGGAGAAGCGTTTGCTGATCCGTCGTTGACGACGGTGGCGCAGGGGCCTTTTGCCCCGGTCCCGGATTTCGTCGAGTTCGTCGATTACCTGGCGTGGTACCGGGGCAGCGTCCGTGGCGACACGACGGACGACGCGAATGCCGCTTACGCCGCCTTCATCGAGCAGCCGAACGAGACGCCGGGCACGAAGCCGCCGTGGCCGGACCTGAAAAACATGTTCACGGACGAATCTCCGCCTCCGTATCCGTCGCCGTGGTCGCCGCAGGATCATCCGGAGTGGGAGGATTCGTATCAAGCCTCGAAGTGGCTGAAGGACATGTTCCGCGACGCGACGCTTCGCGCCGGATACATCAGTCCGTCGGAACCTGCGCCGCTTGATCCCTCGGATCCGGATGACCGTCCGCTGCTGCTGGGCATCCTGCTTCCGAACCTCAGCGGTCATCGGGCGTTGGCGAAGGCGGTGATCGCGGACGGCTGGCGGGCGGGAAACGGCGCGCCGGATCCGCAGAACATGATCGGTTCGTGGGAGACGGTGTTGCGCGGCGCGGCGCATCTTCAGCAGGGTTCGACGCTGATCGAGGAGCTGGTCGGCGTGGCGGAGCAGTCGCTCGTGCAGGAGAACGCCCGGTGGGCGCTGGCGCAGGGCGTCTTTGATTCCCCGCAAGAGATCGAGCAGGCGCTGGGCACGCTTGAGCGTTTTGATCGTTACGACCGCGACCCCGCGCAGAGTGTGCGCGGCGAGCATGCGATGGCGATGGACACGACGCAGTACCTCTTCTGGCCGGATGAACCGCACGGTCCGCCGGCGCCGATCCCCAGCCGCGTGGATAAGCTCAAAGGCCTGACGGGAGGAGAGGACGAAGAAGGGGGCGTCGAGGATATTGCGAACATGACCGCAGAAGACGTCCGGGCCACGGTGGACGCGTTCGATCAGTACTACCGGACGCTCGCCGATCAGATGCGCATCGGGTACCCGCTGGTGCGGGCGGCGGATGTGGAGGCGGTCAGCGAAACGATCGCGCATACGTCGCCCGTGACGCGGATGCTCACGCCTTCGCTGGGGCGATATTACAAACTCCGGGCGCGATCCGAGAGCTCACGGCGCGCAACGCAGCTTGCATACGCCGCACACCTTTTTCACGCCCGCGAGGGACGCTGGCCTGCGTCGCTGGACGAGCTTCCGGAGAAATACCGGGACCGCGTCCGCACCGATCCTTTCACCGGCGCGGATTTCGGATACCGAGTGACCGCGGACGGACCGCGGATATACTCGATGTCGGAGAACGCGATCGACGACGGCGGGGAGCACTCACCCCGCTGGGATGACGGGGTGGAGCCCGGCGCCTCGGATGACTACGTGTTCTGGCCGCCTCAGGTCCGTCCGTAACGGGCGGTCGGGCCGAGGTGAGCCTCGATCTTCAGCAGGCGGTTATACTTGGCGATCCGGTCGCTGCGGCACAGGCTGCCGGTTTTGATCTGCCCGGCGTTGGTCGCCACGGCGAGGTCCGCGATCGTTGTGTCCTCGGTTTCGCCGCTGCGGTGGCTGATGACGGCGGACCAGCCGCGGCGGTGCGCCGTCTCGACCGCTTCCAGCGTCTCGGTCAGCGTCCCGATCTGATTCACTTTGATGAGAATCGCGTTCGCGGCGTTCTGGTCGATGCCCTTCTGGAGGCGCTTCGTGTTCGTTACGAAGAGATCATCACCGACGAGCTGCACACGGCCGCCCAGTTCCGCCGTCAGCTTTTTCCAGCCGTCCCAGTCATCTTCGGACAATCCGTCCTCGATGCTGCGGATCGGGTATTTGTCGCACCAGGCTTTCCAGTGCGCGATCATGTCATCCGACGTGACGCGTCGGTCGGGTGCGGACTTGAAGAACGCGTAGCGCTTTGTCTTCTCGTCGTACATCTCGGTGGTCGCCGGATCGAGGGCGATGTGGACGTCGTGGCCGAGTTTGTAACCGGCGGCGTTCACGGCTTCGCCGATCACCTCCAGCGCCTCCTCGTTGGTCTTGAGATTCGGGGCGAATCCGCCCTCGTCGCCGACGGCGGTGCTCAGCCCCTTCTTTCCGAGGACTTTCTTCAGCGCGTGAAAGACTTCAGCGCCGATCCGCAACCCTTCCGAAAAAGAGGGCGCGCCCCACGGCTGGATCATGAACTCCTGAAAGTCCACGTTGTTGTCCGCGTGGCGTCCGCCGTTGAGGATGTTCATCATCGGCACGGGCAGCACGTTGGCGCCCGCGCCGCCGAGATAGCGAAACAGGGGCAATCCGACGGATTCCGCCGCGGCTTTCGCCGTCGCCAGCGAGACGGCGAGGATCGCGTTGGCGCCGAGGCGGGACTTGTTCGGCGTTCCGTCCAGTTCGATCATCGCGCGGTCGACGTCCTGCTGGTCCGTTGCCTCAAGACCGAGCACGGCTTCGGCGATCTCCTCGTTGACGTGGCGCACCGCGTTGAGCACGCCCTTGCCGCCGTAGCGCTTCAGGTCGCCGTCGCGCAGCTCGACGGCCTCGTGCGCGCCGGTGGACGCGCCGGAGGGGACGATCGCCTCGCCGAGGCTTCCGTCTTCGAGGATGACCGTGGCTTCCAGCGTGGGGTTTCCGCGGGAATCCAGCACTTCCCGCCCTTCGACATGGGTGATGATGCGCGACATGCGCGCGATTATGCGGACCCGGCGACGAGCGTCAAGAACGCAATAACATTCCGGATGCCCGCTGGCATGTTGCATGATGCGCGTTTATGCTCAGGCCAGTCTGCGGGCGACTGTAACGTCCAGAACATCCATCGGAGGCGTCGTCGTGAGCCGTAACTCGTATTCACGCCGTCAGTTCATGAGATCCGCCGCGGCGGCGGTGGCGGCGCCGCTGGTGATTCCGGCGACGTCGCTGGGACGGGGATGGCGGGTCGCGCCTTCGGAGCGGATCACGCTGGGGATGATCGGGGTGGGCAACATGGGCAGCGGACACCTGGAGACGCTGCTGGGGCACCCCGAGGTCCAGATCGTGGCGGTGTGCGACGTGGACGCCGAGAAGCGCCGGGCGGCGGTCGAGCGGACCGAGTCGCATTATGCCGCAGAGAAGGTCAGCGGGACGTTCCGCGGTTGCGACGGGTATAACGAGTTCGAGAAGCTGCTGGCCCGGACGGACCTCGACGCCGTGCTGATCGCCGTGCCGGATCACTGGCACGCAATCATCTCGATCGCGGCAGCCCGCGCCGGGAAGGACATTTATTGCGAGAAGCCGCTGGCGCTGACGGTGCGCGAGGCGCGAGCGATGGTGGACGCCGTCCGCAGGCACGCTCGCGTCTTTCAGACCGGCAGCCAGCAGCGCTCATCCCCCGAGTTCCGGCGGGCCTGCGAGTACGTCCGCAGCGGCCGGATCGGGCGCTTGCAGTCGATCCACGTCAACATCGGTCCGCCGTCGCGGGACAAGTATTTCGAGAAGCAGCCGGTGCGCGAGGGGCTGGACTGGGACCGCTGGCTGGGGCCGGCGCCGTGGGCGGAGTACAACGCTGAGC
Organism: Phycisphaerae bacterium; assembly: GCA_013360585.1. Taxonomy (GTDB): domain Bacteria; phylum Planctomycetota; class Phycisphaerae; order UBA1845; family UBA1845; genus JABWBH01. The sequence goes on from JABWBH010000031.1 coordinate 21,463, forward strand.
GATGCAGCGGGGATTACAGCGGGGGGTGGCGGCGCGTGCGCGACTACTCCGGCGGGATGACGACGGACTGGGGCGCGCATCACTTCGACATCGGACAGTGGGCGCTGGGGATGGACGAAAGCGGACCGGTCGAGATCACGCCGCCGCCGAAGCGCGACGACTGGGGCCTGACGTTCCGTTACGCAGGCGGGGTGACAATGTCGCGGCACGAGCGCTACGAGGATCACCCCGTCAGCGGCGTGTACTTCGTCGGCACGGACGGGCGCATCGAGGTCAACCGCGGACACCTGAAAACCTGGCCGGATGAGATCATCGCCGAACCTCTCGGGGCGAAGGAGGTTCACTTGTTTGTCAGCCCCGGGCATCATCAGAACTGGTTTGACTGCATCCGCTCGAGGCGGCGCCCGATCTGCGACGTGGAGGTCGGTTGTCGGACGATTACGGCATGCCACCTCGGGAACATCGCGTGCTGGACGGAGCGGGTCATCCGCTGGGATCCGGAGAAAGAGCGGATTGTCGGCGACGAGTCTGCGGCGCGGTGGCTGGACCGCCCGCGGCGCGGACCGTGGCGGATCTGAGAAGCGCGACGTTCCCCGGCGCTTTGCGTTTACGTCGCAACGACAAGCCCAGGTGGGCGCAGCTCAGTCTCCGGGGGCCACGGCTTCAAGGATGAAGGTTTTAGCGAGATGGATTACCTGCGGGCCGCGGTGCTGGGCGTCGTCGAGGGACTGACCGAGTTCCTGCCGGTGTCGAGCACCGGGCACATGATCCTGGTAGAACCGCTGATCGGGGTGGATCCGAATCTGCCGCAGTGGCGCGTGCTGCTGATCGTCAGCCAGCTCGGGGCAATCCTCGCGGTCATTGCATATTTCGCGCGGGATCTGTGGCGCCGCACGACGACGATTCCGGCGGGCGGACTGCGGGAGCACCTTGTGCTGAAGCTCGCGGTCGGCGTCGCGCCGGCGATGCTCATCGGCGTGCTGATTCATGACGTGATGGAGTCGTACCTTCAAAAGCCGGCGCCCGTCGCAGCCGCGCTGGTGTTCGGGGGGATCGGCATGATCCTCATCGACGGACGATTTCGACGGGAGTCGCCCGGGACGCTGGACGACGTGACGCTGCGCCAGGCGGCGGCGATCGGCGTCATTCAATGCGTCAGTCTCTGGCCGGGCGTGTCGCGCTCCGCGGCGACCATCATGGGCGGAATGATCGTCGGGTTGTCGCCGCGCGTGTCGGCGGAGTTTTCGTTTTACCTGGCGATCCCGACGATGCTGGCGGCGGGGGCGTACCAGCTTTACTCATACCGTCATGACCTGACCTCGGACATGATGTCGGTGGTGCTGGTCGGGACGGCGACGGCGTTTGTCACGGCGCTGGCGGTGATTGCGGGGTTTTTGCGCTACGTGCAGCGTCATCGGTTCACGGCGTTTGCGGTCTACCGGATCATTCTCGGGGCGGCTGTGCTGGCGTGGTTCGGTCTGAACGGCAAGGCGCCGTAAAAGACCGGCGCCCCTGAAGCGCGACTCGCGTCACGGCGGCGTGGACGGTGCGAAAAGCACCTCCACCGGGGTCAGCCCGCGCACCACGGTCGGAACCTGAAAGAGGCGCGTGCCGTCGGTCAATGATTCCACCGGATCGAGGAGGCGGTGTCCGACGTAAACCCAGCAGGTTTCGCCTCGGGCTGCGGACACCTCGAACGCGCTGTAGTACCTCGGCGTCGATCGCCCGTCGATCTCGAAGCGGACCGCGCCGCCGTCCGGAGCGAGCCGGCAGGCGCCACGGGCGGGATCGGGCAAGCCCGGTGCGCCGCCGAGGGTCAGCGGTTCGACCTTGCCCTGAAGAGGAGCGAGGCGCTGCGGGTTGAGGAAGTCCCGGGCGCGGGCGGGGGCGTCGCCGGTATCCTGCGGCGTCATCCACGCGAAGTGAAGAAAGACGCGGCGATCCGGATCGTCGGGCGAGGCGTGGAATAGGAACTCGGAAGGGGCTGCGACGATATCGGAAACCTCGGGAACCGCTCCCGGCAAATGCGGTTGTGCGACTCTCGTTTTTTCGGCCGGTTCCGCAGGGCCGACGGCGTTGCGGCCAACGACGAGAACCGAAGCGCTTCCTTCCGGACGCGGGGAGATCAGCAGGCAGGTGACGCGATCCGCAAGAGCGCCGACTTCGCCGACCTCGACCTCAAGCGGTTCCGTCGCCGTCCATCCGACATTGTTTCCGGGCAAGCGCCAGCCGGCGATGTCCATCGTGGGATCGAGTCGGGTAGCGGCGACGTAAACTTGAGCTGAGGCGTAGAAGGTGTACGTGACTTCCCAGGCAACGCGTCGCGAGGCGGGGACCGCGGGGGTGGGAGCGAACGCTCCTGTGCGAAGCCGGATGCGCACCGGGGAATGTTCGAGGATTTCCTGAAATCCCTCAGGTTGCGCTGCAAGGACGGCGGACAGGTCTGCGTTGCCGGACGGAGTCGGTCCGAGGGGATTCCCGGCAGAGAGATTCCGGAGGCGGTTCGGATCCGCCGCGAGATCGTACCAGGCGACGAGCCGGCCGCGATCGAAGGTCCACTCAAACCGCCCGCTGACGCCGACGTTGAGGCGATGCCCCTGCTTCTCGAGAAAGAGCTTCCCCCCGACGTCGGCGCGTGATGCAAGGATCGGCCGGCGGTCGGCGGTCAAGAGGACGTCGTCGAGCGTCAGTTCGAGGGGGACGTCTTCGGCGGCGGCGCGGAGGCGCAGCTCTCGCACGTCATCCAGCGGGAGGGCGGCGCCGGGCGCGAAGACATCCAGCTCGATCGTGTTCCACCCAGCCTCGAGCGTCACGGTCGCCGTGTACCGTCGCGCGGATTCGGCTCGTCCGCCGCGCAGCTCGATCATCAGGTTCGAGGGGCGCGACGCGCGCACCGACATCATCAGGAGGTCAAACCCGCGCCAGTCGCGCTTCAGCGTCCAGACCGCGGAGGCTTCGCCGCTGAAGACGATCGCATCTTGCACCGACGCCAGCCTGCATTGCAGGGCGCGGTCGCCGGTCGTCGCTTGTCCCGCGTGGTCCGCTTCCCGGGCGAACGCCTCGCCGGACGCATTGATCGCGGTCACAATCGCGGCGTGCTCCGGCGACTCAAAGTCGGCGATGACGGAGAAGCGTCCTTCATGAAGCTGGGGGTAATGCCGACGGAGGCGGTCGGCCTGAGGGTCTACGCCGGGCGTGCGGTCCCTGCTCAATTGCCGACAGGAGGCCGGCAGCAATCCCGTGACCGCGGCGATTACGAACACAAACCCGCCCGACCGGATCGCGCGTCGTTTCCTCATGCCCCGTCAATCTGCCACGAAAGTCGCCCGAGGGGAAGAGTCTTTTGGTGGCGAATCCGCCGGCGGAGGGTATCATTCCGGCGCGTCGGACGGGGTGAGTCGCCCGCGACGGAGTTTCGCTGACGGCCGGGCCGCTCGGAAAGATGAACATGATTCCGGATTGCATGATCGAGTTTTTCCGCTGGATGGACGCGCACGAGGGACGCGTCCCGCTGTCCGAACTGGTGCGCCAGGTGCGGCGGGTCGGCGTGACGTTCGACGACGTCAGCCACGTCGCGCAGTTCAACCCCGAGCGCTATCAGCGCAACCTGCTGCACGCCGGACCGGGGTATCATGCGCTCGTGCTGTGCTGGCGCAACGGGCAGCGAAGTCCGATCCACGATCACAAGGATTCGTCCTGCGCGGTCAAGGTGCTGCGCGGGACGGCGACCGAGACGTTCTTTGACCGCGCCCCGAACGGACTTCTGATTCCGACGCGATCGCGCTCGCTGGAGGAAGGGGAGATCTGCGGGTCGCAGGACGACGACGTCCACCAGGTGTCGAATCTTCAGCCGGGCGGGCTTGATCTGGTGACGCTGCACATATACTCGCCGCCGCTGACGGCGATGCGCGTGTACTCGTTGACGGACTCGCGCGTCACCTGGATGGACGACCCGATTTTTGAACTGGTGGACGGCGGGGGCATCTGACGATCCGTCCTTGCAACGGCGAACTTCATGAGCACGATCATCGCGCCGCCGGGATCTCCGCAGCCCCGCACCGGGCCTGCGACCGTCTCCTACTTCGGACCGCTCAGCGAAGACGCTTACGGCGCCCTGGCGTCGATGGAGGGCGTGTACGACTTACCGCTGGTCGAAGCCGCAGGGGCGCCGAAGGCGGGGGCGGCGCCGTCGGCGTGGCCGGGATACGCGCTGACGGCGGGCGCATGCGTCATCGCTTACGCCCTGCACTACCTTCCGATCTGGCCGTTTCAGGTGGGGACGGGTGCGTCGGTGCGGCGGCCGATCAGCGCCGCGATCCTGGCGATCCTCGTCGGACTGGCGATCCGCAACTTCCTCGGGCTTTCGACGGCCGCGTTGTCAGGATGCAAAAAGATCGTTCGGGGGGTGATCCCCCTGTCAATCATCCTGATGGGCGCGGAGCTTCAACTGTCGGCGATGACGAAGGTCGGGCTTCCGGTGGTGGTCGTGATTGCGGCGGGGATCGGGGTGGCGATCGGAGCGGCGTTTCTGCTGGGGCGAGCGTTGGGACTGTCGTCACATGCAAGCCTGCTGGTGGGGGCGGGGACGGCGATCTGCGGAAACAGCGCGATCGTCGCGGTGGCGCCGCTGATCAAGGCGAAGGATGAGGACGTCGGGTGGTCGGTCGGGACGATCAACGCGCTGGGTCTTCTGGTGATGCTGGCGTGTCCGGTGGTGGGGTCTTCGCTGCATCTGACGGACGATCAATACGGTGCGTGGAGCGGAACGGCGATCCACGCCGTGCCGCAGGTGGTCGCGGCGGGGGCGGCGTTCAGCACGAAGGCGGCGGCGATCGCCACGCTGGTCAAGCTGGTCCGGGTGGCGATGCTGGCGCCGCTGGTGTGTGTGCTGGCGATGCTGGCGGCGCGGCGTGTGCGGGGAGGGACGGCGGGCGAATCCGGCGCCGTTACGGTTCATTACGCAAGGTTGATCCCCTGGTTTATCTGGGGGTTCCTGGCGATGTCGGTGCTGTCGTCGCTGGGGTTGATCCCGAAGCTGGCGTTTCCGTCGGACGGGGTGCTCGGCGAAGCGCAGACGCTTTCGCTGCTTCGTGTGTTCAAGGAAGCGGGCAGTCTCCTGCTGGCGGCGGCGATGGCGGCGATCGGGTTGGAGTTGAGCGTTGCGGGGATGATTCACGTCGGGCGCAGGGTGTTTCTCTGCGGGTTGGGCGCTTCGATCGCGCTGGCAGTCGTGAGCCTCATCCTGTCGCGAGTGCTGCTCTAAATCGTCGGTCTCGACCTGACGGCTTGTCACGGACCGCTGGTTCGCGCGGGCTGAAGCCCGCACCTCCGGTGGTCAAACAAGCCGCGGTGACGGAAGTTTACTGAGATTCAAATCGACGGGGCGCGGACGACGCCTGTCGGCTGCGAACCAGCGCGGCGGTGATGACGACGGCGGCGATCCCCAGCGCGGAAAGCAGGAACCGGTCTTTCCTCGCCCGGTCGGCGGCGACGGGGTGAACGATGGCGGCGGTCGGGAGCGGCCGCGGCTTTTCCGGCACGGCGGTGAGCGCCGCCGCGACTTCGGCCTCGAACGTAGCGAGCTCCGCCTCATACCGTGCCGCGTCTTCGGCTGCCGTCCGGGCGGCGAGGGCGAGTCGATCATGCTCCAGCGAGGCCGCTGCGGTGCGGAGGAACTCCGCCGCCAGCGGGGCGAGCTTTGTGCTCAGTTCGATCAGCGCCGTCCTCGCGTGATCGGCAGCTTCGGCGGCGCGGGCGAGCCGGGCCGCGTGCTCCTCGGCGGCGCGTCGAGCGGCCTTTTCCTTGAGTTGCGCGTCCAACACGGACATACGCTCGTGAATCCGAGCCTCGAGGCGCCGGGCGGCTTCGACCGCCGCGTCCACGCGGAGCGGACGCCTGCGAACGAGCCGGTCATCCAGCTCTGCGTGACGATTGTCGACGTCCGCCTTGAGCTTAAGCAGGTCGGAAAGGGCCGTCTGAAGCGCCGCCCCGAGTCCGACGGTTTCGCGCAGCCGCTGCAGCGCGGCGCCTCCCTCCTCGAGCCTCTGTCCGCACTCGAAAAAACCGGCCCGAGCGGTCTGCTCAATCTCGTTGAGCACTCCGAAGGCGGTCGCGGCGTCGCTCGCCCCGTCCAGAAGACCGTGCAGCCGCGTCCAGTCTTTAAGAAAGGCGTCGAGCCGCTCGATGTACGCACCCGCTGCATCGTACGCCACGTCAAGTTCCGGTCTGGCTTGAGAAAGCGCCTCGGACTGCCTCGCCTCATGTGCCCGGTCTCGCCAGGCGACGGCGGCGCGCTTCAGCTCGTCTAGCGATGCGGCGGTCTCCTGACGAATCTCGTGGCGGGATTTTCGCAAACCGGAGATCTCCACCTCAAGCTGGGACAGATCCTGCCGAAGCGGGGTGTCTGCGGCTAGTGCCTGCGTGCGTTCCTCGTCTGAGACGGCGGCCGTCCGTGCCGGATCGATGTCCCGAAGCGTATTGTGTTCCGCGACGTGCGCTTCGTATTGCTGTCGAGCCGTCGAGCATTGTTCGATCGCGTCCTCGAATCTTTGACGTGCGGCGCGATGCACGGGTCTGGGATCCTCCGTCGCCGCGCGGGTCGTCAGTTCTTCTGCGCGGCGTCGCGCGTCCGCGGCACGACGCCGCGCATCAGCAAGGCGCTTTCCGGCGTCGGCGGATTGCGTCGTCGGGGCGCCCGCTTTCAGCTTCCGCGCCTCAATAAGGGCCTCGCGAAGCAGTTCTCCGAGACGCGACTGCGCGTAAACCCCCGAGCGTCGGTTCGTCGCGAACACGTCCAGCGCCGGCGGGCGAGCCTGAAGATCGAGCCGCCACGAATGAACCGGGGCGGGCGCCTGCTCGTTGATCCGCGCGATCGCCCGCGTCACCGCATTCGCCAACTCAGCGCGATCGGCCGACGTCCAAGGCTCGGGACCGTCGAACGCCACCTGAAGCCGGCAGGGGTCTGGGAATGCAAGGTAGATCGCCGCGCCGGTCGCTACGGCGATCACGGCGACGCCGAACCAGATTCGGCCCCCTCTCAGCGTGGGGTTCGGTTCGGGGGTCCGGAACCGGCGCGCGGCCTCGCTGAGCTGCGCCAGGTGTGCCGCTTCGAATTGCGTCGAGCCGTCCTTCATGATCCGCATCCAGGGTTCAGGCCGGATTCCTCCGGCAGGCGGGCGCGAAGTGCTCCGCCGATCGTCCAGTGTCGGGTTTCCGAAGCAGCGTCACAACCCAGCGGAGCGCAACCGCGGGGTTTGCGCCGGCGAAGCGTATCATCGAATTCGACGGCGCCTGAACGACCTCCAGAATTCGGACGCGGGTCGAACCGCATGACCTGGCAAAAGCACAATGAACGACTTCACGTCCGTCCCCCATCGCGGTAGTCTACTGCCCTCGGGAAGCGTCTGCGCCGCCACGGCTTGGCGAGGCGGACGGTTTTCGGTCCGGAAAGGGGATTTCGTGAATTGCCGGCTGAATCCACGCGGGTGGGACCGACGGGCGTCGCAGGCCCCGCATCGTGTCGTGTCCTTCCTCGTCATCGCAGCATGCGCGGTGGGCGCTGCCGGGTCGCCCGCCCCGGCGGAGGGGTCGGCGGTTGCGACGGCGACCGTCGCGGCGTCCCAGGACAAGCGTTCACGCACCGTCGTCCGTGATCCCGGCTCGCAAGCCTGGGTGGAGGTTGTCCCTCCTGAACCGGGTACTCCGGAAGGAGACCTTCACACCGCCCGCGAACATCTCCTGGTCGGATCATCTGTCGCGGCCGTGAAAGCGGTGGATCGCTGGATCCGGGAATACGGCACGTCGCATGCGTTGTACCCGGATGCGCTGCTGCTTAAGAGCCAAGCCTGGATCGCCGCGCACAAGTTTGACGAGGCGCACGACCTTTTGACCCGGTTTCTGAATGAGTTTGACGGGACGTCCTACGTGACGGAGGCGCTGCGGCAGGAGTTTGTCATTGCGGAGGCGTACCTCGGCGGCGCGAGGCGGAAGTTCCTCGGGATGCGCCTTATGCCGGGTGACGACGTCGGGTTGCGCATCCTGGACGACATGACCGCCAACTTCCCGAACGACGCCCACGCGGAGCTGGCGATCAAGACGAAAGCGGACTACTTCCTTCGGCGGGGGGAAAGCGCGCTTGCCGAGCTGGAGTACGCCCGCCTGCTCAACGAGTATCCGCAGAGCCGCTATCACGCCTACGCCTTGCGTCGCGCCGCGGATTGCGCGCAGGCCGTTTTCGTCGGTCCGGAGTATGACGAAGCTCCGCTGATCGAGGCGCAAAGCCGCTTCGAGGAGTACGCCCGCCGTTACCCGCAGCAGGCGGCGGAAGAGGGCGTTCCGGGAATCTTCGTGGCGATCCGTGAGGCGCGGGCGGAAAAGCTCGTGAAGACGGCCGAGTATTACGAGCGGGCGCGACATCCGAAGACGGCGGTGTTTTACTACCAGCTTGCGGTGCAGGACTGGCCGGGGACGCAGGCGGATGCGAAGGCGCGTCGCCGTCTCGACGTGCTCGGCGTCGCCGTAACAGCGCCTGACGCGGCGGATGAAGCCTCAGGGGGACGGTGAGTCATGCGGCACGTAGCGGATCGGAGGGTGCGGCGCATGAGGTGGTGTCGATCGGGAATCGTCCTCGTCGTTGCGTGGCCGGCGCTGATCGGTGGTTGTGCGTATTCGACGAAGCGCCCTTTCAGCGATGATTTCAAGACGGTTCACGTCGAGATGTTTCACTCGCGCGAGTTCCGCCGCGAGCTGGAGTTCCGGCTGACTGAGTCGCTGGTGAAGCGGATCGAGATGGACACGCCTTACCGGATTGCGCCGCGGGATTCGGCGGACGTTCTGATCTCCGGGGAGGTGCTGAACGTGGCGAACCGGACCTTCGGGACGGACTTCAACACGGGGCTTCCGCGCGAGATCGGCTCGACCATCACGGTGCGGTTTCAAGTGAAGGATCTGCGGACCGGAGAGATTCTGGTGGACCGGCCGCGGTTCGTTTATCAGACGCATTACATCCCCCCGGTGGGAGAGTCGTTCGATAAGGGGATGGTGCGGGGTCTGGACGGGCTGGCGGAGGCGATCGTCGAGGCGATGGAAACCTCCTGGGAAACGTCCTAGAATCTCCCGCTCCCCTTGGCGCGAGATCAGGGGAAAACGCACCGGGAACATCTAAGGAATCCGCATGAGCAAGGACAACGGACCGATGCAGAAGCTTCCGGAGGGTCCGCGCTCGGATCGCCCCGGGGGTCCGAACCTCAAGCTTTCGCGCAACCTGCTGAGCTGGATGATCCTGATGGGCACCGCGATGGTGCTGCTGGTGTATCTCCAAAGCCGCTACCCCTCGCCCGAACCGATCACGCTCAGCAAGTTCTACACTTATGTGGACGACGGGCAGATCGAGCGCCTGATCATCAATCACGGGGAGGGCAAGCTGGAGGGCTGGCGCAAGCGCACCGGCGCCGACCCCGCCGGGACGGAACCGGTCCGCTTCGTCGTCAACTACCCCCAGGGTGCGATGGACAGCGAGTTCCTGCGCGAGTTGCGTGACAAGCTGCCCAAGGCGGACATCAAGGAGGAGAAGCCGAACCCCTACCTGGTCATGCTGCTTCAGTTTCTGCCCTGGTTGATCCTCTTTGCGTTCATCTGGTTCTTCATCTTCCGCCAGATCCGCAACGTCGGGACGGGCGGCGGAATGCTCGGGAGCTTCGGGCGCTCGCGCCATCGCGTCAGCACGAAGGAGCACACGAACATCACGTTCGCGGATGTCGCCGGAATCGAGGAGGCGAAGGATGAGGTTCAGGAGATCGTTGAGTTTCTGAAGTCACCGAAGAAATTTCAGCGTCTCGGCGGGCGCATCCCGCGCGGCGTCCTGCTCATCGGAGAGCCCGGCTGCGGCAAGACCCTGCTGGCGAAAGCGATCGCGGGGGAGGCGGACGTGCCGTTCCTGTCGATCAGCGGGTCTGACTTCGTCGAGATGTTCGTCGGCGTCGGCGCATCGCGCGTTCGCGACTTGTTCAAGCAGGCGAAGGACAGCGCCCCGTGCATCATCTTCCTCGACGAGATCGACGCCGTCGGTCGTCGCCGGGGGATGGGTTTCGGCGGCGGCGGGCATGACGAGCGCGAGCAGACGCTCAACGCGATCCTCGTCGAGATGGACGGGTTTGACACGAACGACCAGGTGATCGTCATCGCGGCGACGAACCGGGCCGACGTTCTTGACCCGGCGCTGATCCGTCCGGGCCGCTTCGACCGCCAGGTCTACGTTCCGCTGCCGGACGTCAAAGGTCGCTACGAGATTCTGAAGGTGCACACCCGCAAGGTAAAGCTCGGCCCCAACGTGGACCTGAAGCGCGTCGCCCGCGGAACCGCGGGGTTTTCGGGGGCGGAGTTGGCCGCGCTGGTCAACGAAGGCGCGATCATCGCGGCGATGGCTGACAAGGACTACATCGAGCACGAAGACCTCGAAGAGGCCCGCGACAAGGTTCGCTGGGGGCGGTCAAAACGATCACGGATCATCGACGAGTCGGAAAAGAAGGCGACTGCCTATCACGAGGCGGGGCACGCCCTGGTTCAGGCGCTGGAGAAGAATGCCGACCCGCTGCACAAGGTGAGCATTGTTCCGCGCGGGCCTTACGGCGGGGCGACGTTCTCGCTGCCCGAGCGGGACCGGACCACATACGGCCTGAAGTATCTTCAGAGCATGTTGCGGGTCTGCTGCGCCGGGCGCATTGCTGAAGAGAGGTTCACCGGCGACATTAACAGCGGCGCGATGGGTGACATCCGTCAGGCGACGTCGATCGCCCGCAAGATGGTCGCGGAGTGGGGCATGAACCGCCGTCTCGGATTCGTTGCCTACTCCGACGAGGGTCGCGGCGGGTTCTTTGCGGAGTGGCCCGGAAGCCGCGACTACGCGGACGACACCGCCAAGGCGATCGACGAGGAAGTGCAGAAGCTCGTAGACGAGGCTTACAAGCAGACCGAAGCCGTCCTCCAGCAGCATGACGACAAGGTCCGCGCGATTGCCGAGGCGCTGCTGAAATTCGAGACGCTCACCGGTGACGAGGTTCACGCGATCATTCGCGGCGAGACCCTCGACCGCGCCACCGTGACGGATTTGCTGGATGATCCGGGCGCGATGCCCAAGCCGGTCGGCGTCGCCCGCCCGGTCAAGGCCGAACCGAAGTCCGGACCCGACCTGGGACAAGGGCCGCTGCCTCAACCCAGCTCCTGACCGACCGTCGCGGGCGCCGTAACCACGCCCTCACGGCGCCGCCTCAACATGGCCGGAAGACACAACACCCGCGACCGCGACCACGCCGTCACCACGGCCGCAGCGATCAGGCCGAGGTTCCCCAGCAGTTTTTCGCAATACCACTGCTCTCCCGTGCCGCAACCGCAGTCGAACTTGATGTCGCAGATCGCCGCGAACTTCCCCTGATTGAACAGGTCGATGCCGTATTTGTAGATCGCCAGCGTGAACGCGACGAGCTGCACCAGCAGCAGCAACCCCGCTCCGCGGAGCATGACACCGAGAAGAACCGCGACGCCGCAGATCAGCTCCAGCCACGGCAGGACGATCGCCACCACGTTGATGATCTGCGGCGGATCCTGCGGAAGCACGCTGTATTGCTTGATCGACTTGGCGAACACATGAGGATCCGCCGAGAGCTTGTTCAGGGCGAGGTAGATGAAGACGACGCCCAGCGCCAACCTCGCCAGAATCAGCGGCACGCCCGTCGCGTCCAGCCGCTGCAACAGGGTCTGCTTCGTCACGGTTTTCGTTCCTCCCGGTTGCGTCGAACTCATGATCGCGGCCCCTTGTCCACCGGCCGGTCACCGGCGCTCCACGCCTTCCAGCCGTCCTCATAAAGCAGCAGATTCTCTTCCAGCACGCCCCGCTCATCCCGAAGCATCCGGCAGAGGTTGATGCTGTCCTCGCACTCCCCTCCGTTGCAGTACACGACCAGCCGGTATCCGGCCTCGAGGTAGTCGGCGATCGCGGCGAGGTCGGCGTCGATCGTGGAAAAGTAACACCGGTACGCCCCGGGAATGTGTCCCTCTTCATAAGGCGCAACGTCGCGCGCGTCGATCAGGAGTGTTGTGGCGGCGTCCGGATCCGTCCCGTCGACGATGGCGGCGACCTGCGCCGTCGTGATCGCGGTGAATTCATGCTCGGGATGCACTCCGTCCGTCTCGGTAACTTCGTGCGGCGGGGGTTGCGAGGCTGGCGTCGGGCTTGACGAGGCGGAGTTGGCCGCCGAGCCGGAGGGCAAAGAATCAATGCGGGGGGCGTCCGTCTCGCTTCCGGTTCGGCCCGGGTTTGCGGTCCCGCTAGATTCCTTCGCGGGGACGACTTTTCCGGCATCGTTTGTTCCAGTGCGCGGTTTCGGGCGGATGAAGTACTGCCGGTCGAGTTCGATTTTCGCCTTTCCGGACGACTCCCGGAGGGCGTTGACCGTGAACCCCGCCGCGGTCCCCGCCGCCAGCAGGATCGCCGCCTCCAGAATCATCCACCGTCCCCACGTCATGTTTATTCTCCGGCTTTGTGTCGATCCGGCATCCACGCAACCTTCGCGTGGATTGTCTGGCGATCGATGTTCCGGGGCTGGAAGGCGCAGGTCAACCGGAGGGGATCCGGTGTTACAACTCCGTGACCGTCTTGGATCTGAGGTTCGGCGACCAGCCCGGCCTAGCGCGACATCGGCGATTCAAATTCGTCGACGCGCAGGCTGCTGCCAAGGTACGTTTCCCGGACCGCGGGGTTCTGTACAATCGCGGAGGGTGGTCCTTCGGCGAGCAGACGACCCTCGTGAATGATGTAGCTGCGGTCGGTCACACGGAGCGTTTCCCGGACGTTGTGATCCGTCAGCAGCACCGCGATTCCTTTTTCGTGCTTGAGCTTGAGAATCTCCGCCTGAAGATCCTCGACCGCCTTGGGATCCACGCCGCTGAAAGGCTCGTCGAGCATGATGAGTTTCGGATCCGTCACCAGCGCCCGGGCGATCTCGAGCTTGCGGCGCTCCCCGCCGGAAAGGAGACCAGCCATCTGGTTCCGCTGTCGGGTCAGGCCGAACTGCTCGATCAGGTGCTCCGCCTGCTCGAGGCGCTGGGCCCGGGTCTTTCCCCGGATCGTCTCCAGAATCGCCAGCAGATTGTCGATCACAGAGAGCCTTCGGAAGACGCTCGGTTCCTGAGACAGATATCCCATCCCGGCGGTTGCTCGCAGATACATCGGCAGGCGCGTCACGTCGCGATGGTCGAAGAAGACGCTTCCGGCGTCGGGGTCGATCATCCCGACCGACATGCGGAAGCTCGTCGTCTTTCCGGCCCCGTTACGCCCGAGCAACCCGACGATCTCTCCGCGGCGCACGTGGAAGCTGAGTTGATCCACGACGGTGCGGCCGCCGTAGCGTTTCACAAGGTTCTTCGCGTCGAGCAAGACTTCGTTCATCAATGAGGTTTACCTTCAGGTACAACAGGTCTGCCGACCCTGTGAATTAACATTGCTTATCCGGATGGTGCGCCGAGCACCAGCTGAAAACACGAGAACCCGTGCCTCTGCCCGGTGGCCAAGGTGTTGGCGAAACTGCAAGTCATTCAAGCAATTGATGTTATGCGCCAGACCTCGCTTCAAGCCGAGAAAAACCGGCTCGTGTGACCAACCGTGAAGAATGCTCAGTAGGACTGTCCCTACAACGTCAGATCAGACCCCCGTTTCAGTGGAAAACATGTGGATAACTACAGCGGTATGCCTACCTGATCCAGCGCATGTCTCCGACGTTCGGTATGATGCCGAACCGCCCCAGAAGAGCAATCCGGTCGCTAAGCCGGTGCCCGCTGGGCCAGTACACGAAGAACGCCTGCCCGATGAGCTGGTCTTCAGCCACCGTGCCGAGTTGATACTTCGCCCCGCGCCCGACCAGGTGCGGTCCGACCTCGGTCCACATCCGCGAGTCCTGACTCTGCGGGTTGTTGTCGCCGAGGCAGAAATGTTCACCGGGACGCAGGAGGATCGGGTTTCGGGGTGAGCCCCAGACTCCAACGTAACGAAAAACCGATCCGTGAGGGACATTGTGTCCGTCGATCTGCGGCGTCGTGTAATACACGTCCCGGTGGACGGCCAGATGCCGCAGCTCGAACGTCGCCCCGCGCCCGAACACACGCGGGGAGCGCGGCGTCGGGAGGATGCGCCGGTCGAACATCTCCCGCAGCGCCGGCAACTCCGGCCGAAGCACCGCCTCCGTCGTCGCCAGCGCTTCTCGATCTCCGACCCGAAGCACCGCCCGGTAATCCACCAGCTCAAAGGACACCATCACCGGGCGCCCCGGCTCAAGTGCGTCTGTCTGTCCCTCCAGCGCCTCAGCGACGCTGTGTCCCTCGCGCGTGCCCTCGATCCGCATCTTCCCGTCCAGCCCGAGGGTGGCGGTCCAGTCCACGCCCAACTTCGTCAGCGTCACCTGGAGGTCTCCCGTCGCCGACGCCGGGGTCAGGAGAAACTGGACGCGCATGTCCTCGACAGGACGGGTTCCCTGTCCGCTGAGGTTGTATCCGTAGTTATCGTCGAGGGTTATATGCCGCAGTTCGATGCCGTCCGCTTCAGAACTGGCCGTGCCGTCAAATCGGAGGGTGCGCTGCGACAGATCCCAGCCGGAACGCTCGTTCATCGGTTCCCAGCGTGGCTGAGGATCCCGGGTGTTCCACTTCCGGGGGCGGAAGTCGTCGTCGTAGACGATCATCCAGAGCGCGTCCTGCGCCCGGGAGGTTTTCGGCACGATCCGCCACTTCGCGTCCAGCTCCGCGTACACGGACGCCGGCAGAGGATCGAGGCGTGTCCCGGAGTCGAGCTTTGCCTGAAAATCCGTCTTTCTCGCCAGGAACGCCTCAAGATGCCGGCGTGCTTGTTCGGAAAGCTCCGCCGTCGGCACGGCGTACACGTCGCCGTCGATCAGCCCCAGCACTTCGCCCGGAACGCCGATCAACCGCTTGATGAAGTTGGTGGTGCCGTCTCGCGGATCCTTGAAGACGACGACATCCCAGCGCTTCAGCTTCAACGCGTCGAGACCGAGGTCGAGGGGCCACTTCAGCACCAGGATCCGGTCACCGGACTCGGTGCGCCGCTCGCGGTCATTGAAACGCAGGGGCGTGTTCTCATGTCGGCAGTTCGGACAGACCGCCTTTGCCTCCGGACCGATCGATGTCGAGCCGTTGGTGTAATACGACAGGCCGTAAGCGAAGGCGTAACCGCAATCCGAGCACGTCACCGACCCGTGCTCGCCGTAAAGCGTCGGCGCCATCGACCCCGTCGGGATAATGAACGCCTCCACGACGAATGCCCGGAAGACGAACGCCAGGATAAACGCAACGACGATCTGATCAAGCGACTCCCGGAAGGTTTCGACGGCGGAGAACCCTCCCGGTGGCGCCGCGGCGGGATCAGCGTTCTCAGGGGAGTAATTCATCCGATCTGTCTCAGCATCAGGCCTTGTCCTCAAAGGCCCGGACCGCCGCTCGCATGCGTCCGCCGTAACTTCGATCGCGGATCGCCACGTTACTGAAGGCTGCCCCGCCGTCAAGCAAGTCCTGGCGCGCTTGCAGCGGGCTGGAGCGAGACGTAACACTTCCCAGGGGGGGTCAACCGGAGGAACTGAAGATGATGCATACGCGACGAAGCTTTCTTTATTCTGCGGGTGCGGCGGGCGCGACGGCGACGTTGCGGCCCGACGCTCTCGCTCGGGTGCTCAGCGCGGCGGCGGACGCCTCTTCGGCGACGCCGGAGGAACTCGCCTCCAACGAGGATTTCTGGTTCCACATCCAGCGGGCCTACGACGTGGATCGCTCGATCGTGAACCTCAACAACGGCGGCGTCGCCCCGGCGCCCTCGACGGTCCTTTCCGCGATGTTCCGCAACCTCGCGCAAACGAATCACGCCCCGTCGCGTCAGCTCTGGGCAGTCCTCGACCCGCAGGTCGAGACGGTCCGGCGGCGGCTTGCCGACCACTTCGGTTGCGACGCCGAGGAGATTGCCATCACGCGCAACTCCAGTGAAGCGCTGCAGACCTGTCTTTTCGGGATCGACCTGAAACCCGGTGACGAAGTTCTCTCCACGTCGCACGACTACCCGCGCATGCTCAACACGCTCAAGCAGCGCGAGCTGCGCGAGGGGATCGTCCTGCGCACCTTTTCGTTTGACACCCCTCCGAAATCAGGCGCGGAGCTGGCGGCGCTGTTCGAGAAGAACCTCACGCCGCGCACCCGGATCATTCTCCTGTGCCACATCACCAACCTGACCGGCCAGATCTTCCCGGTGAAGGAAGTCGTTCACATGGCGCGGAGACACGGCGTCGAGGTTGTCGTCGACGGGGCGCACGCTTTTGCGCATTTTCCCTTCAAGCTCGCCGATCTCGACTGCGACTACTACGGTACGAGCCTGCACAAGTGGTTGTCCGCTCCGATCGGCACCGGGTTCCTTTTCGTGCGCAAGTCGAAGATCGCGGGACTCTGGCCTCTGATGGCGGCGCCGGACCCGAAAAAGGACGACATCCGCAAGTTCGAGGAGATCGGCACGCACCCGACCGCGCCTCGCCTCGCGATCGCCGAAGCGCTGACTTTCCACGAAGGCCTCGGCCCGCAGCGCAAGCTCGCCCGCCTCATCTACCTTCGAAACCGCCACGCGGAGCGCCTCTCGAAGCTCCCGAAAGTCCGGTGTTACACCAGCCTCGCTCCCGGGATGGGCGGCGCGATCTGCACATTCGGGATCGAAGGCGTCGAGGCCGACGCCCTGACCGGCTGGTTGTGGGACAAGCACAAGATCATCGTCACGCCGATCAAGATCGAGCAGGTTAACGGCGTCCGGGTCACGCCGAACACGTACACGACGCTCGAGGAGGTGGATCGGTTCGCTGACGCCTTCGAGCACGCAGCCCGCGAGGGAATCGCGTAGCCGTCGGGGGGCGGCGCCCTCGCTCGTGATCGGAACCGGATTCTGCCGATGTTCCCCTGTCGCGCGGGCGGACCGGAGTCGCGGTCCGCGCGCCATGCGGGGAGAAACTGCTTTGAACGTTACTCGAACTCAGCAAGGCGCGGGGGATGAACCGATCGCCTTTGTCGACCTGCGGCGCCAGTACGCCGAACTTGCTCCTGCGATCGACGCGGCCGTGGGGCGCATCCTTCAGACCGGCGCGTTCATCCTCGGGGACGAGGTCTCCCGGTTCGAGGCCTCGTTCGCGGCGTACTGCGAGGCGAAGCATTGCATCGGCGTCGCCAGCGGACTGGATGCGTTGACGCAGATCCTCAGGGGGCTGGGCATCGGGGCGGACGACGAGGTGATCCTTCCGGCGAACACGTTCATCGCCACGGCGCTGGCGGTCTCGCAGGCCGGAGCCACGCCGGTTCTCGTCGATCATGATCCGCATACGTACAACATCGATCCAGCCCGCATCCGTCACGCGATCACGCGCCGGACGCGGGCGATCATCCCGGTCCACCTTTACGGGAGGCCGGCGGAGATGTTTCAGATCCAGCGCATCGCCTCCGAATACGGTTTGATCGTCGTCGAGGACGCCTGTCAGGCCCACGGCGCAACTTACCGCGGTCACCGATGCGGATCGCTCGCGCGGGCGGCGGCGTTCAGCTTCTACCCCGGAAAAAACCTCGGCGCGGCCGGGGATGCGGGCGCGGTCGTCACCGACGACGACGAACTGGCCGACCGGATTCGCCTGACCCGCAATTACGGATCCCAGGTCAAGTACCGGCATGACGCACAAGGCGGAAACAGCCGGCTCGACAATCTTCAGGCCGCGATCCTCAATGTGAAGTTGCCGAACCTGGACCGCTGGAATGAGAGAAGGCGTGCGATGGCTCAGGCCTACCGGACCGGGCTGGCGAATCTCCCGCTTGTGCTGCCGGAGGAGAGTCCGGAGTCGCGGCACGTTTACCATCTTTTTGTCATCCGGTGCGAGGCGCGCGATGCCCTGGTGACGTACCTGAAGGATCACGGCATCGACACGGGCATTCATTACCCGATCCCGATCCACCGCCAGCGGGCCTACGCGACGGGGTGCATTCCGCTGCGGCCTCTGACGTACTCGGAAATGTTCGCCGATCATCTGCTTTCGCTGCCGATGCACCCGCATATGACGGTGCGCGAGGTAGACAGGGTCATCGCGGCGGTCCGGGGGTTCTACGACGTGACGGGCACGCTGCGCGAAGTGACGATTCCGGTCGAATCCGTCACGCCCTCGTTTCATCCGAGCGAGTTCGCTGACGTCGTCGAGTCGGCAGGAACGTCGACGCGGCGTTGACCGAAGGAAGCGTCAACACGCCCGGGACCCCCGGGACTGCGACGGGCTTCCGGCTACGCGATCTTGCGCGACGACGGCTTTGCGGACCTTGCGGCGCGGCGGGGCTCGTCGAAAGGTAGACACGCTTTGAAGGTTGACTCGTCCGCCCGTTGTCCGCGGCGTATAATGACGGGAGGGAAGCCGAACGTCCGGGGGGCACGGGAGATCGTCATCGGACGATCGTTCGACGCGAGGGAGGCTGAACCGGCGCAGAAGGTCCGCGCCGCTCGCTCGCACCCGAGACCCTGATCCGACGGCGCCGCTGGAGCATGAATCCGAACTGGGAAACCTGGCGCGAGCAGTTCCCGATTACGCGGAACTACAACTTTCAGAACCACGCCGCGGTCTGCCCGCTGTCGAAGCGGGCCGCGGACGCGGGGCGCGAGTATTTCACCCTGGCCGAGCAACACGCCTACGTGCATCAGGGCTTCTTCCGCCGCGTCGAGCAGATCCGTCAGTCCGCGGCGCGACTGATCAACGCTCAGCCGGATGAAATCGCCTTCATTAAGAACACCAGCGAAGGCATCAGCTTCGTCGCCAACGGACTGAGCTGGACGAGCGGCGACAACGTCGTCCTCGCCAACGTCGAGTTTCCGGCCAACGTCTACCCGTGGCAGGCGCTGCAATCCCGCGGCGTCCAGATGAGGATGGTGCTCGAGGAGGACGGTCGGATTCCGATCGAGCAGGTCATGTCGGCGATCAACAGTCGGACCCGCGTGGTGGCGGTGTCCAGCGTTCAGTACGCCAGCGGCTACCGCACGGACCTGGCGACGCTCGGCGAGTACTGCCAGAGCAAGGGCGTGTTCCTCTGCGTGGACGCGATTCAGTCGCTGGGCGCATTCCCGATCGACGTGAAAGGCATGAACATCGACTTTCTCGCCGCCGACGGGCACAAGTGGCTGCTCGGACCGGAGGGCGCGGGCCTGTTCTACGTCCGGCGCGAGCTTCAAGGGTATCTGCGCCCGACGACGATCGGGTGGTTGTCGGTGCGGAACGCGTTCGATTTCGGGCGCAACCAGTTCGAGTTCAAGGACTCGGCCGCGCGCTACGAGAGCGGCAGTTACAACCTGGCTGGGACGTTCGCCCTCGGCGCGGCGATCGACCTGGCGCTGGAGATCGGCATCGAGAACATCTCCCGGCGCCTGATCCGCCTGACCGATCGCCTCGCCGCCGGCGTCGTCGAGAAAGGATACCGCGTCGTCAGCTCCCGTCGTCCGACCGAGGCCAGCGCCATCGTCGCCTTCGTCTCGGACACGCACGATCCGAAGCAGATTCAGGCCCACCTCCAGAGCGAGCACCGGATCATCATCGCCGAGCGCAGCGGCCGACTCCGCGCCAGCCCGCACTACTACAACACCGAACGCGAGATCGACCAACTCGTCGAAACTCTGCCGCGACACTGACCGCGCCCGAACGCCCGTGCATGACCGAACCGCGCCCGTCAGAAAGCGGGCTTTTGAAACCAATTTACGCCCGGTTGAACTCCCGCTCACCCCGCCCGCGCTCGCCTGAACCGTCGCTGCTGGGTATCACACGCTCATGAAGCGGGCGAGCCGGTCCTCTGTGCGGAAATATCACGACCGCGTGGCGGGGCGCTATGACGACAGTTATGACGACGCGTACTGGCAGTGGCACGACGCCCTGACCTGGAACCACCTGAAGACGTTCCTGCCGACGGACCTCTCGCAGGACGTCGTGGATCTCGGTTGCGGGACGGGGAAGTGGGGCGCGAAGCTCCTCGCCAGCGGGTTCCGCGTGACCTTCGTGGACATCTCTCCCCAGATGCTCGACGCCGCACGCCTCAAGCCCGCCTCGCCGACGCAGACCGCGCGGGCGACGTTCATTCAGGCGGACCTGATCGACTTGTCGGCATTACCGCGCGGGCGCTTCGCCCTGGCGACGGCGTTCGGCGAACCGATCGGCTGCACCGAGTCTCCCGCGCAGGCGATGCGCCAGATTGCCGACATCCTGCGTCCGGGCGGCGTTCTCGTCGCGACGTTCGACAACCGCTTCGCCTGTCTCGAGCATTATCTGGAGAATGCGGACGTGGACGCGCTGGAGCGCTTCGTCGTTCAGGGGCGCACGCACTGGCTCACCGCCGATCCCTCCGAGCGATTTGAAATCTGGACGCACGGACCGGAGGATGTGCGCAGGCTCGTCGAGGGCGCGGGGCTGGAACTGGTGGATCTCGTGGGCAAGACGGTGCTGCCGATGCGCCGCTACCGGTCGCTGCTCGGCGATTCCCGGACCGCCCGCCGATTGATCGCCCTGGAGAAAAAGCTCTGGCGAGATCCGGCGGCGATCGGTCGGGCGGCGCACCTTCAGGCCGTGGCCAGGAAGCCGGTCGTCGCATCGCCGGACGCTGACAGTTCGGCGCCCTGATATGATCCCGAGGGTTGCCCTCCGTCGGAGCGGGGGACCGGGCGGAGAAGGTATGACGTTTGAACTGACCGGGCTGACCGTCTTTTTCCCGTGTTACAACGAGGAGGCCAACGTCGACCGCGTGACGCGCGCGGCGCTGGCGATGTGTCGTCGCGTCTGTCCCGCCAACTACGAGATCATTATCGTCAACGACGGAAGCCGCGACCGCACCGGTCCGATCGCGGATGAACTGGCGGCAACGCTCCCCGGCGTCCGCGCCGTTCACAACCACCCCAACTTAGGCTACGGCGGCGCCCTTCAACGCGGATTTCGCGAAGCCACGAAGGACTGGGTCTTCTACACCGACGGCGACGGGCAGTTTGACTTCGAGGAGATTGACAAGCTCCTGCCGCTGATGCCGCGCTTCGACATCGCCAGCGCCTACCGCCTTGACCGGAAAGATCCGCTGATGCGCAGGTTCAACGCGTTCGCCTGGACGACGCTGGTCAACGTTCTTTTCGGGTTGTGGCTGCGGGACATCGACTGCGCATTCAAGCTGTATCCCCGCCGCCTCTTCGAGCAGATCCCGATGAAATCCACCGGGGCGCTGATCGACACGGAGATTCTCGCCCGGGCGAAACGCCTCGGCTACCGCATCGGCCAGGTCGGCGTGCACCACTACCCGCGCACGGCCGGCACCCAGACCGGCGCCAACCTCCGCGTCATCCTCCGCGCCTTCAGGGAGCTTTTCCTCCTCTGGGGCGACATTCGAAGAACCGCGGTCAAAGACAGCCGATCGACGTGAACGACTCGCGCGGGGTCTCGGTCGTTCGACGTGTCGCGGGGGGCAGGGACGTTAAAGCCCCACGGCGTTGTAGCCGGCGTCGACGAAAATGTTTTCCGCGGTGATCGCACTGGCTTGATCAGAGAGAAGGAACGCGGCCGTCCTGCCGACTTCCTCCTGGGTGATGTTGCGGTGCAGCGGGGCCTTTTTCTCGATCCAGGTGAAGATTTCGTCAATGCCGCCGACGGCCATCGCGGAGAGCGTGCGCAGGGGTCCGGCGCTGATCGTGTTGACGCGGATGCCGAACTGGCCGAGTTCGCCGGCCAGGTACCGCGTACACGCCTCCAGCGCCGCCTTGGCGACGCCCATCACGTTGTATCCGGGGATCATCTTCTGACTCCCGTAGTAGGTCATCGCCAGGATGGACCCGCCGCCGGGCATCATCAACCTGGCGCGGCGGGCGATCGCGACGAGGGAGTAGGCGGACACGTCCAGCGCCTGGGCGAAGGCGTCACGCGGCGTCTCGTGGAAATTGCCGGGCTTCAGCCAGGTCCGGTCCGCGAACGCCAGGGAATGCACGACGAAGTCGATCGTGTCGAAATTCTCCCGCGCGGCGGTGAAGCAGGCGTCGAGGTCCGCGTCCTTCGAGACGTCGCAGGGAAAGAGCCACGCCCCGGACAGGCCGATGTCCTCGAGGGCCTTCGACACCCGGCGCTCGTTCTTTTCCCCGGGGAGATAAGGGAACCCGCAGGTCGCGCCCTGGGCGACCGCCTCCTTCGCAATCGCCACCGCGATGCTGCGGTCGTTGGCGACGCCGAACACCAGACCTCGCTTGCCTTTCAGAAAACTCATGTGCTGACCTCCGGCCTGTTATGAACGTTGCGCCTGCCTGCGGGCGTGACGGCGGGACGCTCGGGGTTCCCGCCCTCCCGCCACGATCCCTTTCAGATTTCCTTCGGCAATCTACCCGAGTCTCGCCGCGCTGGAAACCCGGCGCGCCCGCCCGTATATACGGAACAGGCGCGAAGAAGCGGCGACCCCGGAGACAGCGATGGCGACGGTGACGAAAGAGGCGGTTCTCGAAAAGCTGCGGACGGTCAACGACCCCGAACTGCACCGGGATCTTGTTTCCTTGAACATGATCAAGGAGGTGGCGATCGAGGGGGCGCGCGTCCGCATTCACGTCGAGCTGACCACGCCGGCCTGTCCGCTGAAGGACCAGATCGCCGCCGATGTTCAGCGAGCCGTCAGCACGATCCCCGGCGTCCGCGGCGTCGATCTGGAGTGGAGCGCGCAGGTCCGCGGCGCCCCGCAACCGCGCCCGCAGCTTTCCGGCGTCAAGAACATCCTCAGCGTAGGCGCCGGCAAGGGCGGCGTCGGCAAGAGCACGATCGCCGCGATGATCGCGATGGGGCTGCGCCGCGCGGGCGCCTCCGTCGGACTGCTCGACGCCGATGTTTACGGACCGAGCATCCCGACCCTGATGGGCATCGAAGGCGTGCAGCCGAAGGTCAGCGACAAGATGCTCCTGCCGATCGAGGTGCAGGGCATCCGCACGATGAGCGTCGGCGTTCTGGTCGAACGCGACCGTCCGATGGTGCTGCGCGGGCCGATGCTGCACGGCATCCTGCGGCAGTTCCTCGATCAGGTGGAGTGGGGCGAACTGGACTACCTCGTCGTGGACCTTCCGCCGGGGACGGGGGACGTCCCGCTCACCCTCGCGCAGTCGATCCCGCAGACGGGCGCGGTCATCGTATGCACCCCGCAGGACGTGGCGCTCGCCGACGCCCGCCGCGCCATCATGATGTTCCGCCAGCTCAACGTCGGCATCCTCGGCATCGTCGAGAACATGAGCTACTACCTTTGCCCGAAGTGCGGGCATCGGGATGAATTGTTCGATCACGGCGGCGCCGCCCGGGCGGCGACGGAGATGGACGTGGCTTTCCTAGGCGAAATTCCGCTGAACGCGACGGTGCGGGCCTTCTGCGACGCTGGTGCGCCGGACAAGCTTTTCACTGAAACTCCGGACTACGTCCGTCGCGCGGTGGACGCGATGGTGCACAAAGTCGCCGGGCGCGTCAGCGTCGCCAACCTGCTTCAGGCGCAAGGTCCGAAGCTGACCGTCGAGTGACCTTCCGTTGCACCGGAATCTCGACTTGGCTCCGATCGCCGGGCGTTGGAATCGAAGGAACTTGCGGCTGTCCGAGAGGTCGCGGGGCGTCTTGTGTCCCGCAGCGGCGGCAGAGGCGTGCGTCGCCGCCTCACGATCAACAAGGCGGCGCGCCCCCCGATCGTCAAGCTCGATTCCACGGCGTGCCGCGAAACGGGCATTCGGGCGGGTTGAAGCCCGCGGCTCAGTGCGGCGCTGCACCGGCGTGAAAAGAGGGGGTTCAGGCGTCTGACGCCTGGGTGCGGCGGATCAGGCGTCGCAGTCGAGACAGATTGACGGCGTCGTAGTCGCGGCCCTTGTCATCCTCGCCCTTCGGCGTCTCCAGGATCATCGGCAGTCCGGCCCAGCGCGAGTCGTTGACGAAGTGTCTGAACCCGGCGAGACCGATCTCACCTTCGCCGATGTGCGCGTGCCGGTCGACGCGGCTGGCGAGCGGTTTGACCGAGTCGTTGACGTGGATGCAGCGGACGCGCTGGATGCCGACCTGGCGATCGAGTTCGGTGATCATCGAGGCGTAGTCGTCCGCGGAGCGGAAATCGTATCCGGCGGCGAAAAGGTGGCAGGTGTCCAGGCAGACGCCGACACGGTCCCCCGCTTCGACCCCCGCGAGAATGTCCGCCAGATGCTCGAAGCGCCACCCGACGGCGCTGCCCTGC
Organism: Phycisphaerae bacterium; assembly: GCA_013360585.1. GTDB lineage: Bacteria > Planctomycetota > Phycisphaerae > UBA1845 > UBA1845 > JABWBH01. Next base: position 45,763 of record JABWBH010000031.1, read on the forward strand.
CCGGCGGTGGTCTCCAGCAGAATCGCACAGCGCCCGTCCGGAACGGCGGCGAGCACGTCGTTGAGGGCGGCGGCGATGCGCCGGATCGCGGATGACATATCGCTGTCAGCCGCCGAGCCGGGATGCAGAACCAGTCCGGCGAGCCCCAGCGCCTCGCATCGCTGCAACTCATCGGTCAATGCCGCGAGGCTCTTCGCACGCCCTCCCCGATCCGCCGAGGCGAGATTCAACAGGTAGGAGGCATGAGCGATGACGGGAGTGATGCGCGCGGCCTCGGGATGTTCACGGAAGGCGCGAACCGCGTCAGGAGACAGCGATGGAGCGCTCCACTGCCGCTGGTTCTTGACGAAGATCTGCAGGGCGTCGCAGCGGGCCTGCCTGGCCGCGTCGAACGCAAGGTGAAGTCCGCCGGCGACGGACAGGTGAGCGCCGAAGCGTGGAGTCTGGCGAGCCATCGGTACATCCTAACTCAAGGTGCTCCGGGAAAGCGACTCGCCGAAGGACTCGTCCCCTAGTACTACAACGCTAGTTCGGTCGAGTGCATGTGATCAGGGCGAACCTTGAAACGGCCGTGAAGGACTGGTCGAAAGCCGCTGGGGACGATCGGGACCGAAACGATGCCTTGCGACGCTTGAAAGTCGCGTTGATTTATAAACGTGAGTTGCTTTGCGTCAAAGCTTTACGCACGATGTGCCGATTGTTCTAGCGTTGTAGTACTAACAGCCTGTTGAACCTCCGGATCGGTCTTTGTGATACCGGTTTTTCTCGATGAAATTCGCGTCCGGGAGGGAGGCGCTACCCTTTTTCGGCGGGCCGCTGATACTGAGCCTCCCGCGGACTCCGGGGCACGTGTCAGAGGGGGACTGGGGGGTCGTGTCCGAGGGGGACTGCGGAGGGCGAAATCAGAACGCTTCCTTGCAGGCGCGGCTTGGTTTTGAAACCGTGTCTTGTTCAACCCCGACGAAGACGGTCGCCGCATTGCCGAGCACGGGCGCACGATTTCCCTGAGGCTCATCCTGCTTCGTGCCTGATGAGCGCGTGAGCGGAAAACGCACGGGGCGGTGAGGCCCGCCGCGCCGATTACTCCATCTTCCAATCCGTGCCGTCGGACCGGTCCTTGAGCGTAATGCCGATCCTGGTCAGCGCATCGCGGATGAAGTCGCCGGTCTCGAAGTCCTTCTTTTTGCGCAGGCGCTGGCGGACTTCGAGGAGCACCTGCATGACCTCGCCGAGCTTCTCGTCCGACGCCGCCGGCGCCGCCGTCGGGGGAATGAGGAAGAGGCCCAGGAGGCGACCGCGTTGCATCAGACCGCCGGCGAGGGTCAGCACATCGTCAGGCGCCGCGCCGCCGCGGTCCATCAAAGCGTTGATCGGAGAGACGGCATCGTGCAGCGCCGCGATGGCGCCGGCGGTGTTGAAGTCGTCGTCCATCGCCTCGACGAACCTCGCGTGATGCTCCGATCCTGCGTCGCCGGACGACCCGGACCCGCCAAGCGGCCCGGCGCGATCGACGGCTTCGTAGACCGAACGCCCCGTCTCGCGCTGCACGCGCTCGAAGAGCGTGTAAAACCGCTCCAGACCCTTCTTCGTCGCCTCCAGATTATCATCCGAGAAGTCGATCGGTCGGCGATAGTGCGTGCTGAGCACGAAGAAGCGGACGTGCTCCGGCGTCAGCTCGGCGAGGAGGTTGTGCAACGTCATCCGCTTCATCGCCGCCAGGGCTTCCGGCGAGGTGTCGGACTTGGAGACTTTTTTCGTGTTGAAGCGCGTCAGGCCGTGGTGCAGCCAGTATTTCGCAAACACCCGACCGGTCGCGGATTCGGATTGTGCGATCTCGTTCTCGTGATGGGGGAAGACGAGGTCCATCCCGCCGCCGTGAATGTCGAAGGTCTCGCCCAGCAGCCGCGCGGACATGGCGGAGCACTCGATGTGCCAGCCGGGGCGTCCCTTGCCCCAGGGCGAGTCGTATTTTACTTCGTCAGGTTCGTCCGGTTTCGCGGCTTTCCAGAGGGCGAAGTCGCCGGGATGCCGCTTGTCGCCGCTTTTCAGTTCGCGCTGGCCTTCCTGATCCTCGATCGAGCGGTGCGAGAGTTTTCCGTAATCCGGGTCGCTGGTGACGTCGAAGTACACGTCGCCGCCGAGGACGTACGCGTGCTTGCGGTCGATGAGCGTCTGAATGATGCGGCATATGTCGCCGATATGCTCGCTGGCCTTGGGCATGTGGTCGATGCCGCCGCCGGCGGTGCGCAGATCGCCGGGGGCGTGGTCGTCGCCGGGGTAGCCGATGTTGAGTTTCTTCATCGCAGCGAGGTAATCGGCCAGAACCCGCCGGCCCAGCTCCACCGTGGTCGTGCCCTGCCTGGCGGCCTCGTCGATGAGCTTGTCGTCCACGTCGGTGACGTTGACCACCCACGTGACCTTGTACCCGCGGAAGGTGAGGTAGCGCTTGATCGTGTCGAAGATGATCGGTCCGACGGCGTGTCCGATGTGCGACGGTTTGTAGACGGTCGGACCGCACAGATAGATGCCGACGTGCCCCGGGCGCAACGGTTCGAAAGGCTCCTTTTTCCCCGAAAGGGTGTTGTAGACGGTGATCGCCATGATGGGGGAAACGTAGCGGAGGGTGGGGCGGATGACAACGGCGACCGTCGAAGCCCGCGCGGCGCCCATCTGGCGTACCTAAATCGTCATTCTCGGTTCCGCGGCGCGCTGCGAAACGAGCGTTCGCGCGGGCTGAAGCCCGCGGCTCGGAGGGCGCTCCACATTCGTGAATCTTGCCGTCCGCGTTAGAACTGTTTACGCGCCGTGGAAGGCGCCTGGGGAGGATGAGGGCGCGTCGCCGTGACCGTCACGGATCGGATGGTGTTCGAAACCTGGTGCTGACGCTCGGGATCACGGCCAAGGTCGAGCTTGTTTAGATCGTCACATCCTCCGGCGCCGCATCCCGCTCGCTAACAGCCGGCGCGTGAAACATCGCCGCCCCCACGGCCAGCGGTCCGATCCGGCCGATGATCATCAGGGCGATGAGGATCCCCTTCCCCGCGGACGTCAGTGAAGCGGTGATGCCCCGCGAAAGCCCTACCGTGCCCAGCGCCGACGCGCACTCGAACATCTGGTCCGGAAGGGGCGCCGTCTCCACCAGCGACAAACCGTAAATGCCCAGCGCCAGCGCCGCGCCGTAGAGCATGACGTTCGCCGCCGCCGCCCGCAGCCGTACCGGGGGAATCTCCCGTCCGAAGAACGTGGTCCGCTCGCGCCCGCGGATGACGCTCATCATCACCGCCCACATCGCCGAGAACGTCGTCGTCTTGAGCCCGCCGCCAGTGCCCGCCGGAGACGCTCCGATGATCATCACGATCGTCAGCAGGTACACCGACGCCGCCGAGACTCCGCCGATCGGGAGGGTATTGAAGCCTACCGTCGTGCTCGCGGACATCACCTGAAACCACGAAGCGAGCCAGCGTTCGCCGACCGGAAGCCCGCGAACGCCCGGCTCATCCAGCGCGAACAACACCGTACCGACCACGGACACCCAGAACGTCCCCGCCAGGATGATCTTCGACGTCAGGGTGAGTGTCGCCTTGCGCCGGCGAAGCGACTGCCAGACGTCATTCACGACGATGAAACCGATCGCCCCGAGATAACTCAGCGCCATAATGATCGCGTTGAGCCAACCGTCGCTGCGGTACGACTCGAAGCTGTCGTTGAACAGCCCGAACCCCGCCGTGCAGAACGCCGAGACGCTGTGAAAGACGGCCTGCCACGCGGGGTCCGGTGCGCCGTGGCGCTGAAAGACGGGAAGGAGCGCCGCGGCGCCCCCCGCCTCCACCAGCAGCGTGAACGCCACGATCAGCTTCAGAAACGCGCGAACGTCGAAACCTGGCGGCAGACTCAGCGCCGTCGCCGCCACCCTCTCACGCTCCGGAGACAGACGCCCCGAAACGGACAACACGAAAAACGAACTCACCGTCATGTATCCCAACCCGCCAAGCTGGATCAGCACGACAATGACGATTTGCCCGGCGAACGTGTAATCATCCCGCGTGCTCACCGTCGTCAGCCCCGTCGTCGAGACCGCCGACGCCGAAATGAACAGGTGATCCAGCGCCGACGCCCGATCCGTCGCCGCGCACACCGGAAGCATCAGCACTCCCCACCCAAGCAGCACGTAGCTGAGATACCCGAGGGGCACGAGACGCATCGGCGCAAGGCGCAGAACCCGGCGGATCATCCCGCGAACACGAAGACGCACATCGCGAAACATGGCGATCCTCCTCCGGAACCCGCGCACCGCCCGCCCCCCGGGGTTTCGAAGCCGCCGGGACGCGCGCCTGCGAGAACGCCTGCCTGCGCACCCGAGAATCGGGCGCAACGCGGACGGCGATCTGCGCACGCGGCTCCAACCTGATTTCTTGGTTCAAGGGGATCACGAGGCGCGCGACGTGCGCGGTTCGGAGGATCGCCCTTTCAACCGCCGACGGGGTTAGCTGACGGGCTGGACCTTGAAAGTGGTCCGGACCGCCGGTCGCCCGGCGTCCTGCGCCCCCTCCCGCGTTACCGCGGGAATCTGGTTCCCCCGCTCCGACACGCAAAGGCGCGCCGGATTAGGCTGCTTGAGTGGATTATCGACGGCGGACAGTGGAAGTCAAGAAACGCTCGGGCGGTTCGTGGGCGCCGATTCTTTTCGGTCTGAACGCCAGCAAGGACGGTATGATTGCCCCGCTCAACAATCGCCCCCTCGTCGTCGGCGCGGATCACAACCCCGCTCACCAGAACCGCCGCCGCCGTGGTGAACGTGATGCATGACGCAACGGCGACGGACATCGAGGTTCTTTCACGAGTTGAAGGGGGCCGCTGCCGGATCCGATGTTCGAGTGCGCCTCGACGCCGGGATCCGGGGAACATGGGGAAGGCGCTCGGATTCTCCCGGAGCGTCGCCGCCGTGGTAGATTAGCCGCCTGGGCTGTCTTTCGGCGAGGCAAGCCCCACGGAGTCTGCAATCAATGAAAGTCGTCGTTATTGTCGCGGTCTACCTTCTTGGGTTCGTACGACAGGAACCTCCCGCCCACCTCATTGTGGTCAACGCCCGCATCTGGACCGGCGTCCCCGGGCAGGCGGACGCGGAGGCGCTGGCGGTGCGCGAGGGGCGTCTCGTGGCCGTCGGTCGCAGCGCGGACGTGCGCAAGCTCGCCGACAAAGGCACGAAGATCATCGATGCCGGAGGCCGCCGCGTCATCCCCGGACTGACCGACGCGCATACACACATCATCAGCGGCGGGATTTCCCTGGCGCGGCTGAGTCTGCGCGAGGTGCCGGACAAAGCCGCGTTCATCCGCGCCGTCGGCGACGACGCGGCGGAGAAACCGCGCGGACAGTGGGTGCTCGGCGGGCGATGGAGCGTCGAGAGCTGGAAGAACCCCGAACCGCCCACCCGGCACTGGCTTGACCCCGTCACCGGACACACGCCGGTCTTTCTGGAACGGATGGACGGGCATCAGGCGCTGGTCAACACCGCGGCGCTGCGCATCGCGGGGATCGACGTTCACGGTCCGCCCGATCCGAAAGGCGGCGAAATCGAGCGCGACCCGACTACCGGCGAGCCGACCGGCATCCTCAAGGATGCGGCGATGGACCTCGTCTCGAAGCATATCCCCGAACCCGACGAGGACGCGCTCTACGCGGCGCTCCTGCGGGCGATGAAGCACCTCAACGCCCTCGGCATCACCTCCGTCCACGACATGTCCGACCCGGCGCATCTGCCGGTGTTCGCCCGCGCCCATCGCGAGGGGTCGCTCACGGTTCGCATTCACAGTTTCCTCAGCACGTCCGACTGGGACGCCAACATCGCAAAGGTCCGGGAGTCCCCGATCCGCGACGACCTCTGTCGCGTGGCCGGGTTCAAAGGATACATGGACGGCTCGCTCGGCAGCCGCAACGCCTTCATGCGCGAGCCTTTCGCCGACGCCGCGCCGGGCGCGAAGTATCCGCGCGGGCAGTTGACCGACTTCGCCGATCCGCCCGCTGAATTCCAACAGATCGTCGCTCGCGCCGACGCCGCCGGGCTGCAACTGGCCGTCCACGCCATCGGGGATGAAGCGAATCACCTGCTGCTCGACGCTTATGAGAAGGCTCGCTCTGATGACGCCGAAGGGAGCAACAAGGGCGGGCGCACGGCCGCCGATCGGGAAGTCGCCGGACGTATTGCGGATCACAAGGCCGTCCGCCACCGCATCGAGCACGCGCAGCACCTTTTATTGGAAGACATTCCGCGCTTCGCCGCGCTCGGCGTCGTCGCGTCCATGCAGCCTTACCACAAATCTGACGACGGCCGCTACGCCGAGAAAGCCCTCGGCGCCGCCCGATTGCCCGGTTCATACGCCTTCCGCCGACTCCTGGATGCCGGCGCGATCGTCGCATTCGGCAGCGACTGGCCGGTGGTGACCGCCGATCCCTTCGCAGGCATCGACGCCGCGGTGAACTCCCGCACGCTCGCCGGTGACGCCTGGCAGCGCGACAACGCGATCACCGTGGCCGACGCCCTCGCCTGCTACACCCGCCACGCCGCCCTCGCCGCACACGCCGAATCGCGCCTTGGCACGTTGGAGCCGGGGAAACTCGCCGATTTCGTGATCCTCACCGAAGACGTGCTCAATATCCCCCAAGAGCGCATTGCCGCGATCAGGGCGTACAAGACTTTCATGAACGGGAACGATGTGGGAGCCGCATTAACAAAACAAAAATGAAATTCCCATAAAATTCGCTTGACCGACATCCGGACGCCGCGTATGTTGGGCGGCAGTTGGGTTTTCCTGGGCCACTCGGGTCCTTTCTCGTAGTACGTTTGCCAGGAGAAAGCCAATGTCCCGTGCCAGCGCAGGTTCCGTCGTTCCCGCGTTCTTCCGTTCCGTCCTTCGTCGTCGCAACCTTCGCCGCATGCGCAGATTAGGCGCGGCCTGCATGGCCGTGCTCACCGCGCTGGGCGTCGGCTTGCAGCAGACGCAGGCGGATTTTTTCATCATGCATCGGATCGTTCACGGTCCCCTGCCGACCCGGCAGTACATCCCGGTCGACGGGGAGTGGACCGACTACGCCGCGGAGTGGGGGAAACGGTTCGTGAATTCCTTCACAAACTGGGCCGACCGCCGGTTCTCCAGTTCCTCCCCGCCGGACCCGGCCGCGGTCACCGGGGCGCCCTGGCCGTGGCAGGCGTATGACCCCGTTGGGCCGTGGAGCGTGGTCAATCTCGCCAACGGCAACCTGCACACGGTCATCCCGATCGCGGCCTGGCCGGGGGTGCAGTTCAACCTGTATCACAACAGCCTGGGGTCGCACGAGCTGGCGTCGCTTGGCGGGCGCGGCTGGCTGCACAGCTACTCCGCGCACCTGGACATCGACGGCGACGACGTGATCTACATCGCCGACGACGGGCGGGAGGTTCCGTTCACGCTGGTCAGCGGCGAAGACGAGAACGAGGTCTACCGGATGAAGATCGAGCTGGTGGACGACGATCCGGACTACTATGTCGTGACCGACGCCGCGCAGAACACGATGACGTTTAACCTCAGCGGCGTCCTTCAGGAGCTCGCCGACGCCAGCGGCAACACGACGACGCTGGTTTACGACACGGGGCGGCTCAGCACGATTACCGATCAGGTGGGGCGGGCGATCACGTTGACCTACGACAACCAGAGCCCCAAACGGCTGATCATGATCGAGATTCCGCCGATGCTGAATCGATCCGAGGAGGATTCCGGGGGCGAAGATGACGACATCGAGCGCATTGCAGAACTGACTTACGGATCGCAGAGTTCGGATGATTTTCTTCAGCGCGTCTACTCGATGCGACGGGAGACGTGTCTGAAAGTTGAGAATGAGTACCCGCTGTTCTGGGTCGAGATCGAGTACGAGGCCACGTCCAGCCGGATTGAGTGGATCACGGATTACGGCGACGGGGGCAGCGACGGGACGAACGACCACCACACGTGGAATTTCGAGTACTATAACTCCGGCGGCGGCCACCGCTTTCAAGAGGTCACGAACCCGGCTGTTTACGACTTCGATGCGGATGATGAGGTGGCCACGACTCGCGCGTACGCCTACGGAACGCCCGCCGGCGGCGAAGTCACGACGACCGTCACCGACGAACGCGAGAACGACTGGGTGTACACGTTCGACGACCCGGCCGGGCGGTTGCTGTCGCTGGAGGATCCGCTCTCCCGCATGTTGGCCCAGATCACGTGGACGGACCTGAACCGTCCGGCGTCGATCATCAACGTCCTGGGCGGCGAGACCACGTTCGATTACACGTTCAACATGGACGGCAGCGAGACGATCGAAGTCCTCGGACCGCAGAACGAAGACCCGGTCATCATCGACCTCGACGAACTGAACCGCCTGACCCAGATCACCGACCCGTTCGAACAGGTCACGGCGTTCGCCTATGACGATGCAGCAAACCCGACTCGCATGACGGAGATGAACGGTCCAGGGGACGCGAACACCGCGAATTTCTGTTGGACGCGCCTGGATAACGGCAAGCTCGACCCTGACCCGCTTGGAGGGCTACCCAAGGCCACGGCCTCGCCGACAAATACCACCCAGGGATTCTTCTATGACGGGTTCGGAAATCTTCGGGGATGGGAGCAGCCCGCCAACACCGAGGCAGACGTGTGCAGCAACATCCCGCTGCGAGAGTCTGGCGGCGGGTTGGACAACGCCGGCTGCTGCAACGACTCCCGCGCGTATTTGCACAATTCAACCGGCGAAAGGCTTGCTTCCGGAGCGGCCGCCGGTTCCTGTTGCGATACGGGATATGATCCCGGTACGGGATGTCCTCGACAATCCGGAAATTGCGCCGTAACCGGTTGCGGAACCGGCCGCGATGGTTCTGGGAATCCGAATAGGAGCTTCTGCACACACTCCGCATGTAGCGAATTCAACCCGCCGGGATCCAGCCCCACGCCACGCGGCGGCGAGGAAGACACCACCTGTGATTCGCAATTCCTCGCGAATCCTCCCATCGTGCATGACGCCAATAATCGGCTGGTCAGCGTGAGTAAAGCAGAGGGCGGCAGCCGGGAGCAGATCGGCTACGAGCTTGCGTACGACGCCCGAGGCCGACTGACGTCCTACGACGTTGAAGCCGAGAACGACTTCGACGATTATTACAACGGCGTCAACGACTTCCATCTCGCGCCGAACTACTCCACGCTGTCGGAGTACTCCGACACGACGGGAGGATTCCGCGAAACATACACACGAATCAATGCCGACGAGGCCACCGAGCGAACGATAGAGACGACTTACGAGACCGACGAGGCTGGGCGGATCACCTCCGTGGACCGCGACGGCGTCGTCACGCAGTATACGTACAGCGACAACGGCAGTCCGGCGGTGCCTAACATCACGGTCATACACGACGACGGGGCCCGCTCGCTTTACTACCTCAACGACGCCGGGGAGTTGTGCAAGATCGTGCATCAGCGGCCGAGCGGGCCGGGGGACAGTCCGATGGATGTCGTCGCCTCGTTCGAGGTCATCTCCCGGGACGACAACCGGCGTATCACCGAGATCGAGGAGAACTTTCTCGATCCTGGTGCGGCGGATGATTACCGGACGGAGCGGGTGACCTTCACCTATGGCGACGGCGATCTGGATGCCGGGCACCTGGACACGGACAGCGCGACGGAGGTTGAGCATGACAAGGTTTACTGGGACTTCCTGGCCGATCTGAACAGCGGGCTGCCGCTGGCGTCTTCGGATCCGAACCGCCTGGTGCGGGAGCATCGCACGCTGATCGACGAGGGGTATTCCGGCGCTGACGCCGTGACGTATGACAAGCGGTACTACTACGATCCAAACGGGAACCGGCTGGCCGTGGTGGAGGTGGACCCGGAGGATGAGGAGGTTTTGCGGTCGGTCGCGCGGTATAATTACGCCTACGAGGGGGTGCTGGACGGCGACGGGGAAGACCGGCCTCCGGGCGTGCCGGATGTCGTCAACAGCCCGCAGTGGATGGACTACGCCGCGCACGGGCGGGACCAGCTTTTGAGCACGCAGACGCTCTACTTCGAGGGCGACGAGTACAACACGCTGGACCGCGTGGCGGTGGAGACGTTCGAGTACGCCGGGTACGGCACGCCGGGCGCCTTTTACGTTGCAGCGCACATGCTCTACCGCCAGCGGACGACGTATCGGTGGGACGCGAAGCTGGGCAAGGGTGGGCGGTGGTGGACGCAGATCGTGAAGAACACCCGGTACGAATACGACAGCTTTTCGAACCCCGACCGCCTTCAGAAGCAGGAATATTCGTACACCGTCTACGACGTGCCGGAGGAGGAGCTGCCGCTCGGCGACGTGCTGCACGAGGGGGCGATCGGGGAATTCTCCGGGTATGATGAGCTGCTGGGCCGGCGGATCGCCACGTGGCGGTGCGAGGCGGTGGACTCGACGGTGATCGACTGGGGGCCGAGCGGGGGGGATTGCAAAGACGAGACGGAGTGCA
>JABWBH010000032.1 GCA_013360585.1 Phycisphaerae bacterium
GCTGCCAACCAAAGGCAGGTCACCGCAAGTCTGCGGGGCGGCTACGTTTACAACTATAGCGGGCGATGGGATTCGAACCCACGACGTCCAGCTTGGGAAGCTGGCATTCTACCACTGAATTACGCCCGCAAACGCGGTTTTTCACAACTTAAGGCCGACTTTTGCGCACTTAAGGCCGACTTTTGCACAACCTAAGGTCTGTTTCTTGCACAACTTAAGGCCGGTTTTTGCACAACAACAGGCCGGCTGCCTCGCTGCTTCGGGCAGCCCGACGACGCTTTATTATGCACGGGGACGGCCCGTGGTCAAACGTCGGTGGCGGGCGTGGATCTGCGTTGTGAAGCTCAAGTTCGGCGCGACCCGCAACATCGGCTGGCGCATCAGCTACCGCGACCCGCGGACCGGTATGTCGCCGGGTCGGCGCCCGAAGGGGAAGTTCCCGCAGCCGTCGAGGGGAAATTCGTCGCCACATACCGCGTCGCCACGTACCACGTCGTCACGTACCACGTCGTCACGTACCACGTCGCCACATACCGCGTCGCCACGTACCGCGTCGCCACGTACCACGTCGCCACGTATCACGTCGTCACGTACCACGTCGCCACGTACCGCGTCGCCACGTACCGCGTCGCCACGTACCACGTCGCCACGTACCGCGTCGCCACGTACCGCGTCGCCGCGTACCACGTCGCCACGTACCGCGTCGCCACGTACCACGTCGCCACGTACCACGTCGCCACGTATCACGTCGCCACGTATCGCGTCGCCGCGAAGCAGAAGGAACGCTGTCGGCAAAAGCGGGCGGGCGTCGCCAACCTTCGGCACATCCGGCGCGACCGGTTAAGGGAGTCCGATGGCCAGGATGATCGAGGACATCAAAACGGCGCCCAGGGTTGTGAAATGCCCGCTGGAATACCGAGAGTTTCGGCTGTGTTGCGAAACCTTCTTTAACACCCCCGTGAATGTACGAAAGAGTCCGGCTTTTGCGGTCCCCAACTTCATGAAACACGGCCGTCAGAAACGGCGAAAGTCGGTTTCAAAGAATATCAGCCTGTTCAAAACGGGTAGGATCCCTTCGGATAGGAATTTCACTGAGAAGAACCGGCGCCACTTAGCAGCCCGTGACCGAAGCGGACTTCTGCCACGGGCTGCTATGACTGGTTGGTTGCCGCCGTACACATAGACATTCCACCCGCCTCCTATCCCGATCGGATTCCTCTGAAGGAATCTCCCGGTTCCCGGGTCATAGTACCGCCAGCCGACGTGGAGGAAGGGGACCGCGTCGCGGCCGGGGACGTCGTGGACCTGGTAGCCTCAGGAGCCGGCGTAGCCGTGGCGGTGGGAGCGCCCCGACGGCCGACTCGCGATGACGATCCGGGGCGTGCACCGTGAGGTCGAGCTGCCGTTGAGGATCGTCCATACCGAACGGATGGAGATGGCCCGTGGCGCCGGATCCTGCGGGCTGGACGGGGGCCCGTCGGAACCTGAGAGCCTGTCGCGACGCCGGAGCTGACCGAGAAGGACGGGATCCCGTACCTGACGATGAGGATGACGCACGCTTTCGGATCGAAGCAGGCGCGTGGCGCGGCGCTCAAGTCCGGCATGGCGCAGGGCATGGAGACCGGATACCAGCGGCTCGACGCGTTCCTGGCTGGCGGCACGACCGGTACGTGAATCAGCCTCCCCTTGCAATGCCGTTACCCGCTGCTATACTGAACCACATGGTACAGTTTTGTCCGGCCGACTTTGATGCCTCGTTCGGCGCGCTCTCGGACGCCACCCGACGCGGCATTCTGGAGCAGCTTGGGCGGGCGGACGCTTCGATCAGCGTCCTCGCCGAGACGTTCCGCATGACCCTTACGGGGATGAAGAAGCACATCGGCGTCTTGGAGCGAGCGGGGCTCGTCCGCACCGAGAAGGTCGGGCGCGTGCGGACCTGCAAGCTCGGGCGGTGCGGACTGGAACAAGAGGCGGCATGGATCGAGAGGCATCGCCAGCTCTGGGCCGCGCGCTTCGACCAGTTGGAGATCGTTGTCGAGGAAATGAAACGCAAGGAAAAAGCAGATGAACCGAAATAGTGACCATGAGACCAGGGTGGAGCGGATATCCGAGCTTGAACTCGTCGTCACCCGCACCGTCGACGCGCCGGCGCGCCTCGTGTGGGAGGCGTGGACCAAGGCCGACCTGTTCCGGAGGTGGTGGGTTCCCAAATCGTTTGGGCTGAACCTCGTTTCCTGCGAAATGGATGTTCGCGTTGGCGGGAAGTATCGGTTGGCGTTTCTTCACGAAGGTTCGACGATGGCGTTTTTCGGCACGTACCTCGAAGTAAAACCGCACTCGCGCCTCGTTTGGACCAACGAGGAGGGCGACAGCGGCACGACCGTCACCACCGTGACCTTTGAGGAGAACAACGGCCAGACATGGTTGACCGTGAGCAATCGCTATCCTTCGAAGGAGGCTCTCGAAGCCGACGGTTCGATGGGCGCCTTGCCCGAGGCCCTCGGCCAGCTCGACGAACTTCTCGCCAGCCTCGAAACCAGTGAGGAGAGAAAATAATGGCAAAGAACGAGCCACCCAAAAAGGATAAGGCGGGCGTGAAGTCGGTGAAGAAGGCCCGAGAAGACTCGCCTATGAAGTTGTTAACCGCCATGACCGGCAAGGCCAGCCCGGCGAAGGCCGCCGTGGGTGACAAGCCCGTGTTCAAATACATCGCCAGCTTGCCGCAACCCCAGCGTGGCATCGCCGAACGGATTGACGCCCTGGCCGCCGAAACATTGCCCGACCTCCAGCGCGCCGTGAAGTGGGGCATGGCGTACTATGGAGTTGACGGGGGCTGGTGCTTCTCATCTGGCGCCTTCGTCGGCCATGTAAAGCTGATGTTCATACGAGGCACGGAACTCCAGCCTGAACCGCCGGTGACGCCGATAGGGATGGGCAAGGCAACCCGCGGAGTAGAGGTAACATCGGTTGACGAGCTCGACGAGCCGCAATTGGTGTCATGGATGAAACAGGCGGCATCAAAGCCCTTTGTCGGAGGAAAGAAGCGATGACGGAACACGGGCGATCAATCGCCCTACTCACGACGACGCTCATGGTGACCGCCGGGTCTGCGCAGCAGAAGTCCACAACGGGCTACGCGCCGGTCAACGGAATCAACATGTACTACGAAGTCCACGGCAGCGGCGAACCGGTGGTGTTGCTTCACGGCGCGTTCATGACCATCACGAACAACTGGGATGGGTGGATCAGTGAGCTTTCCAGGACGCGGAAAGTCATCGCCATCGAAATGCAGGGTCACGGCCGGACCGGGGACATCCCACGAGACTTCACGTGCGAAAACCTTGCCGACGACGTGGCCGAACTCCTCAATCATCTCAAGATCCCGCGAGCGGACCTGATCGGCTACAGCATGGGCGGCGGCGTGGCAATGCAGTGTGCCATCCGTCATCCGGAGAAAGTGCGAAGGGCCGTCATTTTGTCGTCCATGTTCCGGAGTGACGGTATGGACGTGGAAGCGCGCGAGCATATCCGGAGACTTACGGCAGAGGATTTTAAGGGATCGCCTCTTGAGATCGAGTACAAGAAGCTGAGCCCGACGCCGGACGATTTTCCGAAATTGATCCAGCGAGTCGCCGCAGCGGCCTCGAAAGACTACGACCTCGGAGCCGACAAACTTGCAGCCAACACGACGCCCATGTTGTTTATCCACGGCGACGCGGACGGCGTTCGGCTCGCCCATGTCGCGGAGATGTTTCGCTTGAAGGGGGGCGAGATTCACGGCGACATGAAGCCGCGCTCCGCCTCGCGCTTGGCCATCTTGCCCGACACCACCCACGTCACTCTGTTGCAGCGCCTGGCCATCGTCGTTCCGATGATCAACGACTTTCTCGACGCGGCGCCGTAGGCGTGCCACGGTTCGACCCGTTGGGCGGGGTCGGCGCGGTCCCGGTTCAGAACATCCTTAACCGCCCGTTGAAGAACCCGGAATCGGTCTTGGTGAGGCCGGTTTTTCCCGATGACATTCGCCTCCCGCAGGAAGGCGCCCCCTTTTTCAACGGGCGGCTACGGCGCGGCGACGCACAGGTCGTCGCAAGGGCCTCCCGTCTTGTGTGATGTTCTCCGGATTTCGGTTGGAACGGTGCGGCGCGGGAGAGGATTCCAGTTGCCTTTCCTGATACGCTTCCCGACGGGCGGGGTTGAATGCGGCGACAACGGTCGCCCGTTCCCCGGTGGGGGTGAGGGATGCGATGATGAAGCCGAGCGCGTTATCTTCCTCGACGTGGGCTTGCGCGGCGGCGACGCCGACGGAGCCGCATCGTGGCGGCGGAAACGGCCGAGACCCCGCGGTGCTCATGTCTTCAGCGGAGGTGGATCGGATGCGCCGGTACGTGGAATCGGGCTTTCCTGAGGAATGCTGCGGAGTGCTGATCGGCGTGCGCGAGGCGTCGCTCGTGCGCATCAGTGACGTGGTCTGTGCGGCGAACATCGCCGAGGGGGATCGGCGGCGCCGGTATCAGGTGGCGTGGGAGGCGCTCTTCACCGCATACCGGCAGGCCGAGGCGGCGGGACGGACCGTCATCGGCGTCTTTCATTCGCACCCGGACGGGACGGACTCGCCCAGCGACATCGACACACGCGAGGCGCTCGACGATTTCCTCTACATCATCGTGCCCGTGCGCGAAGGCGTCGCGGGCTTGCCGCGCGCGTGGCGCTTCGCCGACGGCGGATTCGTCCCGGGCGACCTGGTCATTGAAGGCGTCTGACGACGGCGCGGATATTCCGGCGTGTGTCAATCAGGCCGCCCGAGAAGCTCTGAAGCGTCGCCATCGAAACCTCCGCCGAACCTCTCGATGCTTCACGGTTGACCGATTCGGCGGCGCACCGCCTTGGCCGGGGCGTGCAGACGCGCGGATGGGCGGACGACTTCTTCCCGCTCGTTACGTCGGTCCCGCGCGCCCGGGCTTCGACCGGCGAAGCCGGCGGCTTCATCGTCCGAACCAACGTCGCCGCTTCGTCGCGGCCGGGCGCTCCGCGAGCTGGTCCCGCATCCGTCGGGTCGAAGGAAGCCGGGCGCGTAGGTCCATCAGCCGCTGGCGTGAGAACTCGGCTGGGTGCTCGGACATCCGGCGGCGCGACGCGTCGCTGAAGAACGCTTCGGGCGGCGGCAGGTCGCTGTCCTGCCGGTAAAACTTCAGCGCCTCCTCAAGGCATTGCGCCGCCTCAAGACCCAGGCGGCGGGCTTCGGCTCGATCCGCCGTCGTCGCCGCTTTCGCCGTAATGATCCGAAACAACGTCACCCACTGCGCCACGTCCAAAATACCGGACGGTTCGTCGGTGGGATTGAGGACGACGACATCCCCCTCGACGCCCGTACCGCGCGGCAAAACGGCGCGAAGATCTCTTTTCCGGGCGCACGCGGTGCAGACGATCGGGACCGTCAGTTCCAGCACCCTCTCGGGTTCGCTTACCTGGCGCCCTTCGCCCCCCTGGAGGGGTCCGCGCCCGCAATCCGGGCACGGCGTCGCCAGCAGGTAAAGATGAACCTCCCCGAGGCTGTGGGCGGTGATGGCGTCAGGCAGAGTCGAGGACATACGCACGCTTCGCTCAGGCGGACCACTAACACGTTGTTTCAAAACCCGCGTGAAAGGCCCGAAAGGCACGCTTCCTTACGGGCGCGGCTCGGTTTTGAAACAACGTCCAAGGGACGTCCCGCCGTCGCGGGAGTGAAGGCCCCGTAACCATCATACTCCCGCGGCGCTCCCTGTCTGCCCCTCGGAGCCTGTTTGTCAGACCCCGCGCAAGTCCGCGAGGAATTCACGAGCCTCGCGCGCCGTCGCGCTGTTGTGCACCGTGGTTATCCCTGCCCCATCACGGCCGGGTTGTCCTTGAGCGTCTGAATCATCTTCAGCGCCGCGGGACCCGCCAGGACGACGAGAATCGCAGGAAAGATGAAGAGGATCAGCGGCGCCATCAGTTTCACCGTGGTCTTCTGAGCGCGTTCCTCGGCGGCCTGGCGGCGCTTCGTGCGCAGGGTCTCGGCCTGCGTGCGCAGGGCGCGGGCGATGCTGGTTCCGAAGCGCTCCGCCTGGTTGATGATGGCGACGAGCGAGCGCATCTCCGACACGCCGGTGCGGTTGGCGAGGTTGCCGAGAGCTTCGGCGCGGGGGATGCCCATCTGGCTTTCAAGCGTGACGATCTGAAGCTCTTCGGCGAGGGTCGGATGCACCTGGCGCAGTTCGTCGCCGACGCGCTGAATCGCGGCGTCGAGGGCGAGCCCGGACTCGACGGAAATGACCATCAGGTCCAGGGCGTCAGGGATTCCGTTGCGGACGGTCTCCGCGCGTTTTCCCGCGGCCATCGACAACCAGAGGTTCGGACCCATGAATCCCGCGCCCATGCAGAACACGACGATCCCCATCGCCTTGGTCAGTTCGTCGCCGCGGGCCCAGACGAAAAAGCCCCCGACCACCGCCGCGAGCACCGCGATGATCGTCTTGCTGGCAAGGAACATCGAGGCGGCGTTGTCCCGGCGGAAGCCGGCGTTGGCGAGCTTGAGGCGGAGCTTCGACATCTCCTCCGGGCTTTTCGGCATGACCGGACGCATCGCCAGCGGGGCGAACTTCTTCACCACCTGCTGCGCGACGGAGGCCTTTGCGCGCTTGCGGATTTCTCCCACGTCGTCCTTGCGCGAACGTCCGACGATGCGGCGCTTGATCGTCTCCTGATCCGACTTCTGCGCGGGCCAGAGGGCGTAGACGATCAGCCCGAGGCTTCCCGCGATCAACCCGGCGATCATGTAAATCGACATACGCGCACTCCTCAACCGGGGTCAAGACGCCCCCGAGATTCCTGATGCGGATTCCCGCTGTTGCGTGCCTACCGCCCTTCCGCCTGTCGCCTGACCCCTCACACCTTGATGTTCACAATCCACCGGATCATCGCCAGACCCATCAACTGCATGCCGCCCGCCACCATCAGGAGGATTTTCCCCGTCGGATCCTCGAGCAGCACGCTCGCGTACTTCGGGTTCAGGTACATGCACCCGAAGAACACCAGGAAAGGCAGGGCGAAAAGCACCCACCCGGACAGTCGCCCCTCCGCCGTCAGACCCTGCACCATGCCGAACAGCTCGATGCGCGACCGGATGACCCCGCCGATGTTGTCGATGACTTCCGCCAGGTCGCCGCCCGTCTGACGCTGGATCAGCACCGCAGTGACGAAGAACTTGACGTCCAGCAGGTCCAGCCGGTTCGCCATCGAGACCAGGGCCTCCTCGATCTTCAAGCCGAGGTTCTGCTCGTGATAGACCCGGCCGAACTCCTTGGCGATCGGGTTGGGCATCTGCTCGTGGACGAGCTGCACGGCGCTCGCCAGCGAGTGCCCGGCGCGCAGCGCCTGCGACATCATTTCGAAGACGTCGGGGAGCTGGTTCGTAATCTTCTTGAGGCGCTTCTTGCGCATGAAGGAGAGGAACATCAGCGGCATGAACATGATCGCCACGGCGCAGCCGACCGCCGCCAGCGGACTCGCCTGGATCAGCAGCAGCCCGCACATGACCGCGATCGCCGCCCCGCCGAGATTCATCAGCATTTTCGAGGCGGACCAGTCCACGTCGGCCTGGTCGAGAAGCTGCTGAAGACGGTTGACGACGCTGAGCTTCCCGAGCACCTGATCCGCGAAGGACTTCGCCTCGCCCCCCGCGGCGCGCCGCAGGATCGAGGCCTTCTCCTTGTCCGCCTTCTTCGCGCTGACGCCGCGCAGACGCTCCTGAATCTTCTTCTGTCCGGTGACCTTCGACTCGGAAATCACCTGGTAGATGCCGTAGCACAGCAGCATCGACCCCAGCAGCGGCAGGAGAAGATAAAGCAGGTTTTGTGCAGATGCCAGAATCATGTCATTCACCCCTGATCTGAGTCCGTTCCCTCTGCCGCCGTCCGCCCCCGAAACCCGGATTCCCGAACCCTCGTTTACTCGTCGTCCGTCATCAGGATCTGCCGGTCGAACATCCCCGTGTCCACCGTCTGCCCGCAGGCCTTCAGCCGGTCGAGGAAGCCCGGACGGATGCCCGTCGCCACGAAGTGCCCGTAAGCCTTGCCCTTGCTGTTGATCCCGACCTGCTCGAAGGCGAACAAGTCCTGCATCGTGATGACGTCGCCCTCCATCCCCTGCACTTCCGTGATCGTCACGATCTTCCGCGGACCGCCCGTGAGGCGCTGCGCCTGTACGATCAGGTGGATCGCCGACGCGAACTGATTACGGATCGCGCGGACGGGAAGCTCGAACCCCGCCATCATCACCATCGTCTCGACACGCTGCACCGCGTCCCGCGTCGAGTTCGCGTGGATCGTCGTCAGCGACCCGTCGTGACCGGTGTTCATCGCCTGAAGCATGTCCAGCGTCTCCGGTCCGCGGCACTCGCCGACCACGATCCGGTCCGGACGCATACGCAGCGAGTTGATGAGCAGATCCCGGATGGCGATCTGTCCCTTGCCCTCGATGTTCGGCGGACGCGTCTCCAGACGCACCACGTGAGGCTGGCGAAGTTGAAGCTCCGCCGCGTCCTCGATCGTGACGATGCGCTCCTCCATCGGAATGAACGAGGAGAGGTTGTTCAGCAGCGTCGTCTTGCCCGATCCCGTTCCGCCCACGATCAGAATGTTCAGATGCGATTTCACGCACGCTTCGAGGAAATCCCGCATCTCCTGGGTGACGGACTTCCACCCGATGTAGTCGTCCCACGTCACCGGGTCGCGCCCGAAACGCCGGATCGACACGCTCGCCCCGTCGATCGCCAGCGGGGGGATCACCGCGTTGACGCGGCTCCCGTCCTTCAGACGAGCGTCCACCAGCGGGCACGTCTCGTCGCAGCGCCGCCCCACCGCGCTGACGATCTTGTCGATGACGTGCATCAGGTGCGCGTTGTCGCGGAACTCGACGCTGGTCAGCTCCAGGCGCCCGCGGCGTTCGACGAACACCTGCTTCGGACCGTTGATGAGGATGTCCGAGATGTGCGGATCCTTCAGGAGCACTTCCAGCGGCCCCAGTCCGAACGTCTCGTCGAGCACCTCGGCGATCAGCCGCTGGCGCTCCGTGAAGTTCAGCAGCGTATTCTCCTGATCCGCCAGTTGCGTGACCACTTCGCGGACCTGCTCGCGCAGCGTCTCCTCGTCGCCGACCATCCGGGCCAGATCGAGCTGCTCGATCAGCTTCCGGTGGAGCTGCGTCTTCAATTCGTTGAAACGGTCGATCTTCTCACGCGAGACCTTCGGCTTGGGCGCGGCGGGCGCAGCCGGAGCGGCGGCGGGTTTCGCCGATTCCGCGGGCTTGCCCGGCGCCGGCGGCGCCGCGGGCGCAGGCTTCAACGTGGCGGTCGCTCTTTTCCCGAACATCAGCTTGCTTCTCCTTCACACGCCCCGAAACCTTTCTGAAAGCGCGACAGCGCTACGCCAAGGCGCGTGACTTTGATCCCTTCTTCGTCTCCTTGGCCGGACGGGATTCCGCCGGCGGCGCCACAAGAAGCTCCGCCAGGTCGCGGATCGCCTGCCGCACCTTGCTCTTCGGACTGTACGTCAGCAGCGGAACCCCGAGGTTCACCGCCCCCCCCACCGTGGACCAGTCGTCCGGCAACGTCGCCGTCGGCTGGATGTTCAACGTCGTCGCCACGTCGTCCACCGACAGGTGCGCCGACTCCTTGCCCACGCGGTTGCACACGAGGCGCAGCCGATCGAGGTTGTATCCCGCGTCACGCATCGCATCGACGATCCGCACCGTGTTTCGCACGCTCGGCACAAGCAGTTGCACCAGCAGCAGATTGAGGTCCGCCAGGTCCAGCACCGATTGCGCCCCCACGTCGAACCGCGTCGGTCCGTCCAGCACCACGTAGTCGTTGAACTGCACCAGCGACGACAGCACCCCCACGCAGTGCGCCGCGGTCATCGCGTCGGCCTGCGCCAGGTGCGACGGGCGCGTCAGCGCCCGCACGCCCGTGTCGTGCCGGATGAGCGCCTTCTCGATCACCGACTGCTCCACCTGCTCCACCGTGTTGCACAGGTCCGCCAGCGTGTACGAAGGCTCAAGGTCCAGGAACGTCGCCACCTGCCCGAAGCGGTAGTCCAGGTCCACGACGACAACCCGCCCGCCGGAGACGTCCGCCAGCTCCACCGCAAGGTTCACCGCCAGCGTCGTCGATCCCTGCCCGCCGCACCCGCTGAGGATCGAGATCAGCTTGCCGTGCGGAGGCTTCTCGCTGCGCTGCATCACCACGCGCTCGGTCGCCTCAACCAACGTCCCGGGGTCCAGCGGTTTCGGAAGAAACTCACGGATGCCCTTCCGCATCACCTCGATGATGAGCTTGCCGTCGGTGTTTGCGGACGTGGCGAAGACCGCAAGCTGCGGGTTGGCGGTGACCAGGTCCCCGACGAGACTGAGCACCATCCGAGGGTCCGGATCCAGATTCAGCAGCAGAATCTCCGCCGGAACCTGGTGAATGATCTGACCGAGCATGCCCGGCTGATCCACTTCGGCGGCGATCTTGACACCGTCGAGCTTCAGCAGCAGCCCACGAAGCTGCGCCGCGAAAGACTCGTCGGAATTGAGGATGATGAATCGGACGCCCGTCGCCATGAGCTGGACCGCTTCCTCCCGATCCGCCGCCGGTCCCCTAACCGCAGGGACGCTGACGTGAGGTCGGCTCCAACTACATCGGAGGTCGCGCTCCGCGCCTCGACTCCACCAGCGTCCGGGAACGCACCGATCGTCCGATCAGCGCGCCCCTTCTCGGCGGGGTCGATAATCCGTCCCGTCACGTTCGTGGATGACGTTCAAACGAAAGCGGGCGGATCGCCGTCTCGACGACCCGCCCGCCGCGTGGTCCTGAAAAACCGGGAATATCCCGGTGCGACCGGATTACTCAATGATCTCCACCGGCCTCTTGCCGCCGATCACCTCGAAAATCTCGATCAACTGCGCGGAGTACTCCTCGATGTCGGCGGTGTTGGCCGCGTAATGCTGCCCCCCGCCGATCTCGGCGATCTCATCCATCAACTCGAGGTTGCAGTACGCGCCCACGCTGACGCAGAAGATCTGGATCCCCAGCGCCGCGGCCTGCTCCGCCATGTCCAGCGAGTATGCCTCGCCGCCGGAGTAATCGCCCACGTCGCCGTCCTCGCTGACGTTGGCGTACCCGTCCGTCAGGAGCACCATCACCTTGCGGCTCGCCCCGCGCGCCCGGGAGCCGGTCAGCTCCTCGATTCCCTTCTCCATGCCCCCGCCCATGTTCGTCCACCCGTCATAATGCGCCGCCTGCATCTCGCGCAGACGCGCGCTCACCTGCTGGACGTCCATCGTCAGGTCCACCTCGTGATGCGCCGTCTCACCGTAGATCTCCAGCGACATCTGGTCGTCGCTGTCCAGGTCCACGATGTACGCCGTCAGCACCTCCGTGGCGTTCTTCACCGATTCCATCGGCTGGGTCGGTGTGTCCGTGAACTCCGGCGTGTCGTCGTGGTAAGGTCGACGCTCCAGGAAGTAGTTCATGAGCGTCTTGACGCCGAAACGGTAACGGAACTTGCTGTTCGCGTCATACATTTCGGTGTTGTTGCTCTTGACGTAGCTGTTGATCCAGTCGAGCCAGATGTTCTTCGAGGTGTTGACGCTTCGTCCGTTGATCGTCTCCACCCACACCAGCTCGTTGCTCTCGATGACGTCGTCGCCGTCTCCGGCGGAGTATCCCATCCCCTGCCACAAACCGCCGGACTTCCCGCTGCGCCAGTGCGCAAGACCCAGCGCGACCGCCACGCGGTATTTGTACTGCGAGCTGTCGTACGTGCTGCTGTTGATCTTGCTCCGCTCCGTCGAATTGTACCCCAGCTCCGTCAGGTACGTGTTCAACTGGCTGTTGCTCCAGCTCGATCCCGAAGGCAGACGCACCAATCCGCTGTCCGCCGCCGGATCGTAGCCCGACGTGATTTCCTCCGTGCCGTATCCCAGCTCCTGAAGAAATCCCCACGCCGGTCCCGCCGCCTGCGGCGCGCCGCCGTCGTCGTTCCACCAGTCATCCGGAACGTCGTCCTCGTCCCACAGTCCGCCGCCGTCGTCATCGATGCCGCCCGGCCAGGCGTCCCAGACGTCGTACAAGTTGATGTTCGTCGTCTTGTAGTGGACCAGTTCGCTGTCGTCCGTGTGCGACGCCGACAGGTCCGCCACCACCGCGATGTCGCGCGGAACCATCATCGCCGTCGCGCTCGCCTGCACGTCGCTTTCCGCGATCCCGAGCACCTTGGCGAAAAAGAGCTGCGCGGCGCCGTTCGGCGACCCCTGCGTCTTCCGCACCCGGACCCGCACCGCGTTCGGCATCACCGTCGTCTCGGCGAAGTCGTACCGGCCCGTTGAGCTGTTCAACGACGCCCGGCCGAACACCACGTCCGTCTCCGTGTCCAGCGAGACCGTCCCGCCGAACACGTAGTTCGCCTCCGTGAATTCCTGCGCCGCGGCCGTCGCCACGCCGATCGGCGACCCCTCGCTGTAATCCGAGAGCTTCGCCGCCGCCGCCAGCGCCGCCGCGTCCGCCGTCCGCTGAAGATCCTGTCGCGTGTTGTAAAGCACGCCCACGTCGATCGTCAGCGCCGCAAAGCCGATGAGAACCACCAGCATCACGGCGACCTGCACCGCGACGACGCCTCGACGGCGTCGCGTCCGGGCGGGGGCCCGAGTGCGCCTGTTCATAACGCTTCTCCCTGAAACTGCCCCGGACAAGAACCACCGGGACCGGCCCGCTTGCGGCAGGCCGCAACCCGAACCCGCGCGTACGCACACGCGGTGTTCCTCCGGAGCTTCTGCAAACGCTTCGTTGTCGCCGCGGCCGCCCAGGCGCGCGTCAGCGCACCAGCACGACCGGCTGATACACGTACCGGCTTTGCCCGCTCTGTTCTCCGACGATCACCGCGTCATCCACAAGGTAGGCGGGCTGGATGATCACACGCTTCCCGCTCATCGGTCCCGTGAGCTTCACGCTCAGAATGCGCACGCCCACGAATCCGACCACCGTGAACGTCGCGTTGTTCCCCGGTCCGCTCACCTCCGTGAAGATCGGAATCGCCCGCGGCTGACCGATGATCGACGCCAGGTCGTCCTTGAATCCCGCGGACAAACCCGTGTCGCCGTTCAGCGGCAACGTCCCGTCGGATCCGAGCCGGAGCGTCCCGCCGAAATAAGACAGATCCTCTTCGTTGACGCCCTCGCGGATCTGCCGCGCGATGTCGTTCGTGCTGTTGTCGGGCGATCCGATGTCCACCGTTCCGAAGTTCCCCGGGGGCAACTGCCCCTCCCCCGAACCCGGATAAAGATTCAGCTCGAGGATGCCGTCCGCCCCGGCGGATACGTCGCCCGTGTCCGGGTCATACGCAAAGTTGTCCCCCGTCGTCAGTTCGCCCGCCAGCAGTTTCTCCCACGCCGACTTCTTCAGCGCAAAAGGTAGCAGACCGGCGTTTCCGGTCTTGTCTGTCACCCTCCAGCCGACCACCCCGTCGTAGAACGCCGCCGTCGCCGACGCCGATATGTCCTTCTCGTGATGACCGAGCAGGCTCGCGAAATAAAGGCTGATCGGCCCGTTCCGCTCGCCGTCGCGCCGAAGCAGCACCCGGACCGCGTTGTAATCCGCCGGATCCCCGTCGAAGCTCATCTCCTCGGTCGGATCGTTCGGACGGTTGAGCCGTCCGAGGACGAGATCCCCGCCGGGATCGTTCTCGAGGTTCAGCGCCACCACCGGCGAAAGATTGACCACCGCGTTCTCATACGCCACCGCCGCGCCGTCCTGACGCGTCTCCAGGATCACGTTCTCCACGTGATCCGCACCACGCAGGCGGTCCTGATCCAGCAGGCGCCAGGCGGCGCTCATCGAACCCGCGTCCGCCGATTGCTGCGCCTCGCCCCGCGCGCGGTACATCATCCCCACGTCTACCGTCAGCGCCGCCAGGCCCATGATCAGCAGCAACGCTACTCCGACGGACACGACCGTCAGTCCGCGGCGGCGGTTCACCTTGTTGCTTCCCGTTGCGACGAGCATCGTTGTGTTCTCCCTCGAAGCGCGACCGGGGACCGGGGGGCGCGGCGTCGGCGCGCGACGTTCTTCCCCGCTCCGCTTACATCACCCTTCGAGGCGCGTTGTCCTCCGCGATCAATCCGTCACGCCCGTAGTAGCGCACCCGTTTCAGAACCAGGCTCTCCACCCGGTTCGACCCGAACGACACGCACGCGTTCGCCGCCGAAAAATCCGGACGGTACTGACCCAGGTCCGCCAGGTTCGCCGAACTCGAGATATGCATGTCCCGACCGAAACTCCCCCACGTCGTCGAGTGCCCGTCCTGGATCGAGACGGTCAACGACACGCCATCCGTTTCCAGCGACTGCGTCCAGCGGATCGTCTCCGCCTGAGTGCTCAGCGTCCGCCACTCCACGCTCCGCATCCGCAGCAGCGTTTCCTCCCGGTAGCTGTGCAACTGAATGCCGCCCGGCGTGAATTCCGGCGTCTCCCGGTGGTTCCACAGAATCTGCGCGTAATACGAATCCATGTTCGGGAAGGGCGACATCACCGTCGTGAACTGCGGCGAAACACGGTCCACGTGCGGATCGTTCAGCACCAGCTCCCACTCCTCCTCCACCCGGATGACCGGGTCCGGCTCCGCCGGCATCGACCACAGCGCCCCGGCCGTCAACACCGCCAGACCGGCGGCGCTCGACGGCGCTGCAAAAGCGCGACGCTTCCCCCCTTTGAATCGCGGTATCATGACGGTCTCCTTGGGCTCGCCTCGGAGCAACCCGTTACGAATGCGGGATCATCGCCGCGCGACGCATTCACCGGCGAAAGGGGGACGCAGGAGATGCGCCTCAACACGGCAGTTTCCGCCCGAGGCTCTGAGGAATAACCTAAGATACGGCGCGACGGCGCGCCGGACGCGCAGTCGTTGCGCAAAGGTGATCGGACCGCACCGGGGGATCTCCGACAGGTGATCGGACGCCGCGCCCTTCGGAACCGTCGCCCCCGCGCCCGTCGAAGTCCGGCGAATTCGCCGCCACCGGTCATAATAAAGAAAGGGCGGGGTACGCCCGCCCTGCTTTCTACAATTCAGATGGCCCCGCGCGTCGGTTCGCGATGGCGATAAGCCGATGCTTCGGTCAGCGCTTCCCGTCCGCGTAACCCCACGCGCCGCGGATCGACAAGCTCTCCGGACTCGGCGCGGCGCCCGCGCCTCCGCCGTGGTCCGGCGGCGCGGCCTCGGGTGCCGCCGCAGGCGCCTGTGCAGCGCCCGCCGCCGCCCCCTTGCCCTCCACCTCGCCGAGGAAATAAAGCTCAAAATCCGACGGCTCGACCAGAAACTGCCCCGGCACCGGCGACACCTGCTCCGGATGCAGCGGCGCCACGATCTCCGGCGTCACCAGAATCACCAGCTCCGTCTCGCTCTTGCGGAACTCGATCGACCGGAACAGCGCGCCTAGGATCGGAACTTCCCCGATGCCCGGAATGCTGCTCGCCACGGCGCGGATGTTTTCACTCAGCAATCCCGCGATGGCGATCGTCTGTCCGTTCCCCACCTCGACCGTCGTCTCCGCCGACCGGTTCGTCAGTCCGGGCACGACGAATCCGCCGATCTCCACCGCCGCCGAGAAGTCCGTCTCCGAAACCTCCGGGTTGATCCGCAGGCGGATCCGCTGATGCGCCTCGACCAGCGGCGTGAAGTTCAGCCGCACGCCGAACTCGCGGAACTCGATCGTGATCGCGTTTGACGCCGTGCTCTGCGGCACCGGGATCGGAAACTCCCCGCCCGCCAGAAACGACGCCGTCTCCCCGCTGATGCACACCAGGTTCGGCTCCGCCAGCACCTTCAGCAGCGAATTGTTCGTCAGCGCCTGAAGGAAAAGCTGCATCTGCACCCGCGGGAACCCCAGCGACAGCGTGGAGCTTGGCGACAGCGGGATGCCTTCCGTCCCCGTCAGGAACGGAATGTCCCCCAGCACGTTCGCATCCGCCGCCGCCCCGATGTTGATCGGGTTGATGCTGCCGATCTGGTTGACCGCGAACATGTCGCGGAAGTCGTCGCCCGCGATGAATCCGTTGATCCCGAGCTGACGCACCGCCCCGCGGTTCACCTCCGCCACCGTGCAGCGCAGCAGCACCTGACGCTCCCCCGAAACCCGCAGATGATTCTGGACGGTCGTCTGCGACCCCGTCCGCGCCGACGGCGGAAGGAAAAGCTGCGCCAGCTCCGCCATCCGCTGGGCGTTCTCCGCGCTGCTGACCACACCGGTCAGAACGATGTTCCCCATCACGCTCGAAACTTCGACCTCGGCTTGCGGGTCGATCTGACCCACCGCCTCCTGAAGCGCGTCGAGGTTCAGCTCCACCGAGACCTCAAGCACGCTTTGCTGACTCTGCGGACCCCACAGCACGACCTGCGTCGTGCCGTAGCTCATCCCCGTGATCAGCAACTGACGCGGCCCGATCGCCTCGACCCCCGCCACGTGGCTCGCGACCACGTGAACCCGCGACACTTCCGTCGACGTGTCCACCAGGACGCTGCGGTCCAGCGGCACCGCCACCCGGAGTTGCTGCTCCGTGAAGTCGCGGACCTGTATTGAGAAATCCTGCGCTCGCGCCGGTGCGACCGCCATCGCAACGACCGCCGCCAGCGCGGCGATCCGCCACGTCCTCCGGCCTGCCCGAACGCCGCGCGCGCCCGATCCCTGATGAAGGGACGAACCCGTCGCCGCAAGACACGGTCTGACCGCCCCGGTCCCCGCCCCGGCCCAGCGCTCCGTCTTCCCCGCACCCATCCGTTGGTCCTTCATGTGCTTGCCTTCCTTAGCTTGAGCGTCGAATTGTCCCGGTTATTCGCCGACGGGATCCCGGTCCTCGCCGGTCTCCACGTCTTCGTCGTCCACGCGGTTCTCCACCGGCGCGGGTCGGCGCGCCGCGTCGCCCTGAGGCTGCGGCCGGAACGGCGAGTTCTGACCCGTCGCAAGACCCGGCTGGATCGACACGACGTTGTTCGAATTCGCGTTCTCGTACGTGATCCGGAACGCCTGCGACCGGGTTCCCGGCGCGGTCGATCCGTATGACAGAATCATCGAGAACTCCGGCGGAGGCGGCGGGGGCAGCGTCTCCGCGACGGTCGTCGCCGACGTCTCGGAGCTTCCCTCCCCGCCCTTGAGCATCGATCCCAGCAGGTTGAACATCCCCGCCCCGGACTCGGCCGGCGCTGCCGTTTCCGTCGTTGCCTCGCCGGTCTTCATCATCGACGCCAGCAACTCCTTGCTCTTCGCCGTGTACTTCTCGTCCGAGATGGTTTCATCTTCATCGCCGCGCATCGCCAGCGTCACCTTGCCGCGCGTCGCCGCCAGGTGCAGCTTCGGAACGTCCGCCTCCGGAACGAGCAGCGTCGCCGAACGCGCGACCTTTCCCTTGCTGCTGGCCGCGCCTTTGTTGGTTCCGCCGGCGCCCAGACCGATCGCCGCCACTTCCACCCGCTGGAGCACGACTTCCGCGATCGTCTCCTTGTGCTTCGAGTTTGACTGCTCGATGTCCATCACCACGATGACGTCCACCCAGTCCCCCGGACGCACGTTGAACGCCACGCCCGTCACTTCGTCGATCTCCACGCCCACCGCCCGGTACCCCGGCGCGATCCGTCCCGGAACGCCCTGCGGCGTCCCCGGCTCCGCCAGCATCGACTTCAGGATCGACGCCCCCTTCGGAATCGACTTCGCCGAAACACGCCCGATCACGTCTTCCAGCTTCACGAAGTCCGGGTCCGTCGCCATCGGTTTGTCCAGCGTGGACGCCGCCTCAAGCATCTCCTTCGTGATCTCGACGGTCGCGTCGATGTCCTGTTTCGCGCGCACCACCTGGCGCGCCGTCTCCGTCGACGCGCCTTTCGCCTTGCGCACCGTGTCCATCCCGAACTTGATGGCCAGAAGCCCCATCCCCAGCCCCAACACCAGCGGTATGATCGCCTTGCCCTTCATCGTGTTCGTTCCTGTTGCAAAATCCCCGCGTTTGTGGGCCTGATCCTGACGCCCCATCGGTCGCTCTTGCGCCGCCGGATCCCGCCGTGCGGCGTCCCGCGCGGCGCGACCTCCGCGATCGCCCGCGCCCTATCGGACGCCTTGTCGCTCCATCGACCATTTCACGCGCGGGGTTTACCCCGCCGGACCCTGCGCCCCTCAGGCGGATTCGGCGCGGTCCGCCGCCGGCTCGCCCGCCTCCTGTAAACTCCGGCGGGGATCGCCGATCCCGCGCCGCGCGGCCTTCGCCCCGCGACCCACGATCCACGACCCCCGCCTTCCAGCACACACCGTAAGAGCGGTCCGGATCACCGCTCGCCGGACCCTACTCCTCCCCGTCGCCCATCCCTTCCTTGCGCATCGAGCAGCTCCCCGTCAGGTCATAATCCCGCGCCCCGAAGAACTCGCCCATCAGCGACACGTCCGCCGCCGGAACACGCACCACCACCGACTCCACCGGCTTCTCGATCGTCGCGTGCTCCATCTCGATCGTCACCGTCAGACCCAGCGGCGCAACCACTTCATTGACACGCTCCACAATGTCCGACTCGCTCGACGTGCTCAGCACCGCCACCCGGCAGCCCTCCCGCGCCGCGTTCATCAGCCCCTGCCGGACCATGAACATCCACCCGTACTCCATGATCCCGAAAAGGACGGTCAGCAGCAGCGGAAGCACGACCGCGAATTCCACGATCGTCGCCGCCCGCCGCCGGTCGCCCGTCATCCGCCGCGCAAGCCTCCTGATACGCCTTGCGCCAGACCCGGTACGCCTCATCATGTTTCTATCCCCACCATCCACATACCTTGCCCGCCAGCACGATCAGCGACCCCGCGGTCAGCGGAACGCCGTAGGGCAGAAGCTGCGACGTGGTCCCGAAGCTTTTCGCCGATCCGAACTCCGAAAACATCGTCTTCGAACTCGAACACTTCGCCATGATCACCCCCAGGTTCGAGCAGGCGTGCTTCAGACGACGCGACGACAGAATCATCACCACCGCCGCCACCCCGCCAATCACCGCCCCCAGCGCAAACGAGTAAAACGTCATCGCCGGTCCGAACCACGCCCCGATCGCCGCCATCAGCTTCACGTCGCCCGCCCCCATCCCGTGCATCAACCACGGCACGATCAGCAGACCGAAGCCCACCAACGCTCCCATCAATCCGTCGCCCACCCCCGCGGCGCCGAAGTAAAGACCCTGCACCACCAGACCGCACAGCAGCAACGTCGCGTTCAGCCAGTTCGGCACACGCCGCTGCGAGTAATCAATCCACGACGCCAGCAGCGTCCCCGGCACCACCACCGCACACGTGATCCCCCAATAATCCAGACCCATGTCCTGTCCCCTTCGGTCGTCTGTCCTGTCGCCCTTACCGACTTCCCGCTGTTCAGATTTCCCTCGTTCAGACCCTGCCGGGTACGTTCCACCCCCGTCGAGCAGGCTCCGCCCGCCAACTCCCGCACACGGTCCCGTCGCGCGCCGAGACAGACCCCGTCGGGCGGGATCCGCCCGCCGACTCCCGCGCGCCTCTTCCTCAGCTTACGATTCAACCCGACGAAATGACGGTGGGCGGCGCGATCGCGCCGCCCACCCCAAAACCACGTCAGGCGACGAGGCAGCCGCCCGACCGGAAACCCTTGACTAGTTGCCGTCCGGCAACTGACCCTCGACGTTGGTGAACACCGTGCTCACCTGCTCGCCAAGCGACGTAATCGCCGCCAGCGCCACGATGATGATGAGCGCCAGCATCACCGCGTATTCGGTCGCCGTCGGACCGTCTTCGCTGACAAGAAACTGCTTGGCCCTGTTGAGAATCGACGTCATAAGCACCCTCCCAAAACCCTGTGGACCCGTTCGGGCCCGGTGGAGATCGAGGCGCGACCGTACCCGGACCGCGCCGCTGCGCAGCTGCTCGAACCTCCAGGGGTCACGAGCGGTGGACGCCGGCTCGAGGAGGGCCCCCGATCACCGTCGCCCGCGCCCGCCGCCGCGGTTGCCCGCCGACGCCGAACGCACAAGCCAAACCTACGAAACGGATTCCCCGGAGGCAAAAAACGCCGCCGTTTGCGTCCGCTTCACGCCGCCGCCGCTCCGATAACCCCGGCGCAGGCAACATTCAGGCAACATCAAAGGAGGAAAGCACAAAGCGGCGAAGACATCGGAAGGCGCATTCCGCAAACGAGGAAAGCACTAACGAACGAAGGCAACGAAGTCGCACCCCGCCCAAGCCCCCGCCGGAGGGCCCCTTCGTCGCATCAATGTACCCCGTGCTCCCCCAGCCAGCGCTCCGCGTCGATCGCCGCCTTGCATCCCATCCCCGCCGCCGTAATCGCCTGCCGATACACGCTGTCCACGCAGTCCCCGGCTGCGAACACCCCGTCCACGCTCGTCGTGGACCGGTAGGGATCGCGCAACTTGATGTACCCTTTCGCATCCAGTTCAAGCTGCCCCGCGAGAAACTGTGTCGCCGGCGTGTGTCCGATCGCGCAGAACAATCCCCCCACCGGAAGATCGCTCACCTGCCCGCTGACGGTGTCCCTCAGACGCAATCCGGTGATCATCGACTCGCCCAGCACATCCTCGACCGTCTTGTTCCACTTCATCTCGATCTTCGGGTTGGTCAGCGCCCGTTGCTGCATGATCTTGCTCGCCCGAAGCTGGTCGCGGCGATGAACGATGTAAACCTTCGACGCGAACTTCGTCAGGTACGTCGCCTCCTCGATCGCGGAATCCCCGCCCCCCACCACCGCCACTTCCTTGTTCCGAAAAACCGGCAGCGCCCCGTCGCACACCGCGCACGCGCTGACGCCCCCGCCCGATCGCGCCAGACGTTGCTCATTCGGCAGCCCTAGCCAGTTCGCGGTCGCACCGGTCGAAATAATGACCGTGTGCGCCAGAAGCGCCTTGCCGTCTTCGCCGAACACGCGGAACGGACGCGCGGACAGGTCCACCTTCACGCAATCCTGATAAGCCGCCTCCCGGCCGTTGAACTGCTGTGAGGCGTCCGGCGTGACGACCCCCTTGTCCGTCACGACGCGCGTTCCGAAGCGCAGCGCCTGCGCCTCGAACGCCCACATCAGCTTCGGTCCGTCCACGCCGTGCGGAAACCCAGGGTAGTTCTCGACCTCCGTCGTCAGCATGAGCTGACCGCCGGGCAGAAGCGTGGAAGGAACCTGCTTGGGACGTCCGGCGAAGACGACCGGGGACAGGTTCGCCCGCGCCGCGTAGATCGCCGCCGTCCAGCCGGCAGGTCCAGACCCGATGATGATGACTTTTTCGACGTGGCTCGCCGCATTCATGATCGTCTCTCCTTCGTTCTGATCCGCAGTTCTGATCCGCCCGGGTTCGTTGAACCGGGTCCGATCGGAATCGCGCCCGATCCGGGATCTGCGAAGCACGACGCCGCGCGATCCTAAGTCCCCAGCCCCGCGCGGGGAAGGTTTGACGCCAACCGTGTAATCCTGTCAACGCCGCTGACGCCCGGAGTCGTTCGCCTCACGCCGCGGTATACTCCCCCGAGTTCGGGTTCGCACGCGGGATTGTCACACGTTCGACGCTCGACGGCGCCGCTCGGTGACGGTGCGGGCCTCGCGGAAGGAGCAGACGCGCGATGAAGTGGGGGAACATGCGACTCGGTCTGACGATCGGGGTGTTCGCGGGCGTCATTTCAGCGACAGTGTTCTCGCAGCAGGATCCGGCGCCGCACTGGCCTCAATTCCGAGGTCCGAACGCCTCCGGCGTTGCGGAGGGTTTCCCCCTTCCGGCGTCGTTCAACATCCCCGCGGGCGATGGCGTCGCGTGGAAGACGCCCATCCCGGGGTTGGGCCACGCTAGCCCGGTCATCTGGGGCGACACGGTCTACATCGTCTCCTGCGTCAGCGGCCGGGACGACGCAGGCCTGAAGGTCGGTCTTTACGGCGACATCGCCCCGGTCCAGGACGACACCGTCCACCGCTGGTTCCTTTACGCCCTCGACCGCAAGTCCGGAAAAGTGCGCTGGGAGCAGTTGATGCACGAGGGCGTTCCCACCGTGAAGCGGCACACAAAGGCGACGCACGCCAACTCGACGCCCGCCACCGACGGCAAACACGTCGTCACCTTTTACGGCTCCGAAGGCCTCTGCTGTTACACCGCCGACGGCAAGCTGTTGTGGAAGAAGGCGATCGGCAACCTCGACGCCGGTTATTACATGATGCCGCAGGCGCAGTGGGGCTTCGGCAGCTCCCCGATCATCTTCGAGGACCGCGTGATCGTGCAGTGCGACGTCCAGCGCCTCTCCTTCATCGCCGCCTTCAACGTCGCCACCGGCGAGGAACTCTGGCGCACGGCGCGCGACGAGGTTCCGACCTGGGGCACGCCCACGCTCTGGAAAACCGGCGACCGCTGGCAGCTCGTCTGCAACGGGTACAAGCACATCGGCGGGTACGACGCCCGCACCGGCGCCGAGATCTGGAAAATGACCGGCGGCGGCGACATCCCCGTGCCCACCCCCGTCATCGCCCACGATCGCGCGTTCATCTGCAACGCGCACGGCATGTCCGCACCGCTGTGGGCGATCAAGCCCTCCGCGACCGGCGACATCTCCCTCGCCGCTGACGCCCGCAGTAACGACCACGTGGCGTGGAGCACTCCGAAGTGCGGTAATTACATGCAGACCCCGCTGGCTTACCGCGACGTCCTGTACTGCTGCCGCGACAACGGATCGCTGACCGCGTACAACCCCGCCACCGGCGAGATCTACTACCAGCAGCGCCTCGGGAAAGGCACGACCGGCTTCACCGCATCCCCCGTCGCCGGCGACGGAAAAATCTACATCACCAGCGAGGAAGGCGACGTTCAGGTCATCAAAGCCGGAACCGCCTTCGAACAGGTCAGCGCGTCGCCGCTCGGCGAGATCTGCATGTCCACGCCGGCGATCTCGCGCGGCCTGCTCCTCTTCCGCACTCAGGGCCATGTCGTCGCGATCGGATCGTCGAAGTGACGGCCGGGCGCGCCGACCCTCACCGATGACGACGGACGCCGCCCATCATGACCTTGGGAGCGCCTCCCTGAGCCGCGGGCTTCAGCCCGCGCGAAGGCTCGTCCCGCGGCGCGCTGCGGAATCGAGAACGACGACGGACAGACTGTTTCAGCCGCCGATCTGGAACATGCTGCGGACCTCGGTGCTGACGCCCTTGTCGAGATCATGCCCCGTCGGCTTCATCGAAACCGCCTCAAGCAGGATCCTCCTCACGTCGTCCACGCCCCCGCCGTTGCGCAGCGCTTTCTTCACGTCCAGCTCGTCATCGTGAAGCAGGCACAGGTGAAACTTCCCGTCGGCGGTCAGCCTCATGCGGTTGCACGCGCCGCAATACGGCTCGCTCACCGGGGAGATGAACCCGACCACCCCGCGGGCGCCGTCGAGGCGGTAATTGCGCGACTCGTCCGACGGATGCCCGCCGGGCAGCGGCGTCAGCGGACCCAGCGACGCCTCGATCCGCCGACGCGACTCCGCGCTCGGCACGAACTGGCTGAGTGAAAGCTGCGCACACGTCCCCCCGCCCAGCGGCATCAGCTCGATGAACCGCACGTGCCACTCCCGCTCGATCGTCAGCCGTGCCATCTCCACCACGTCCGGATCATTGTAATCGCGCACCACCACGCAGTTGATCTTGATCGGGCGCAGCCCCGCCGCCTCTGCCGCGTGCAGTCCGGCGAGCATCGCGTCCAGATGTCCGAAGCGCATCACCCGTTTCAGACGCTCGGGGTGCAGGGAGTCGATGTGAATGTTGATCCGCTTCAGCCCCGCGCCGACCAGCGCCGACGCCATCTCCGGCAGCAGCAGCGCGTTGGTCGTCATGCCTACGTCGCCGATGCCCTCGACGCCCGCGATGCCTGAGACGATGTCCAGAAGATCCGCACGAAGCGTCGGCTCGCCGCCGGTCAGCCGCACCTTCCGGAACCCCAGCCCCGCCGCCGCCTTCACGACGGTGACGATCTCCGCGCACGTCAGAAGCTCCGGTCCGGGCACGAAGCTCAACCCTCGCAGGGGCATGCAGTAGACGCAACGCAGGTTGCACCGGTCGATCACGGAGATCCGCAGGTAGTCGATCTCGCGTTGGAAGGGATCTTTCGGCATCCGCGCGCCCGCATGTGCGGCCCGCCTCAGGCGATCTTCGCGCCGTACTGCTCCGCCGTCAGCAGCGCGTTCAGCTCCGCCGGGTTCGACGCCTTCAGCTTGATCATCCACCCGCGCCCGAAGGCGTCGTCGTTGACCGCCTCGGGGTGCTGGTTCAGCGCGGCGTTCACTTCGACGACCTCCCCGGACACGCCGGTGAAGATCTCCGACGTCGCCTTCACCGACTCCACCTCGCCGATCACCCCTCCGGCCTTGAAGCTCGCCCCGACTTTCGGCAGCGACACGAACGTGATGTCGGTCAGTTCGTCCGCGGCGAACTGGGTGATGCCCATCACCACGGTTGATCCCTCGAGTTTGAACCACTCATGCGACGGAAGATATCTGCGGTCAGTCGGAATGCTCATGTCCTGCTGTCGCCCCTGCGGATGCTCCGCTCCGGCGCGGCGCCCACGACGCCGCCACGCGGTCACTTTCGCTTGTAAAACGGCAGCGGCGTCACTTTCGCCGCGACGCGCGCGCCGCCGATCTCGACGGTGAACGCGGCATCTTGTCGGGCGAGCGCCGCGCTGTCAATCAATGCCATCGCCAGGCTCGACCCCAGCGTCGGGCTTAGCGTTCCGCTCGTCACCTCCCCGACCTGCGCGTCGCCCGCGTAAACCGCCGCGTGCTGCCGCGCGATCCGCTTTCCTTCCAGCGCCAGCCCCGTCATCTGCCGCGCCAGCCCACGCTCCTTCAGCAGCCGCATCGCCGC
This sequence comes from Phycisphaerae bacterium, assembly GCA_013360585.1. Lineage (GTDB taxonomy): Bacteria > Planctomycetota > Phycisphaerae > UBA1845 > UBA1845 > JABWBH01. The sequence goes on from JABWBH010000032.1 coordinate 24,926, forward strand.
CGCGCCGATGAACTCTTTCGTCAGATCCACGCACCACGCCTGCCCCGAAGTCAGCGAGTCCCACGCCTCCGTCAGCTCATGCCCGTAAAGCGGCATCGCCGCCTCGATCCGCAGCGTGTCCCGCGCCCCCAGCCCCGCAAAGCGGATCACCGGGTGCGGTTTGTCCTTCTGACCCACCAGCAGCGGCAGGAACATCTGAACCGCCGTCGCCGGACACACCACCTCGATCCCGTCCTCGCCCGTGTATCCGGAGCGGAAAATATCAAACCTCATGCCGAGATACTCAGCCGTCGTGAACCGGTAGCGCTTCAGCGACCCCAGGTCCACCGGCACAAGCTGCTGCGCCAGCTCCATCGTCCGCGGACCCTGGATCGCCAGCATCGCGGTCTGCATCGTCCGGTCGTCGATCGTGATGCCCGTCCCCGCCGCGTGCCGGTTCAACCACCCGACGATCTTCCCCCGGTTCGAGGCGTTGCACACCACCAGAAAGTGATCCTCGAACCGCGACACGATCACGTCGTCGAGGATGCCGCCGTCCTCCCGGCACATGTGCGAGTAATACGACCGCCCGATCTCCGCCCCCTTCAGATTCCGCGTGCACAACCGATCGAGGAACCGCTCGACGTCAGGCCCGCGCAGCACCAGCCGACCCATGTGGGACACGTCGAACACGCTGCACGCCGTCCGCGTGTGTACGTGCTCCTCGATGATCCCCGTGTACACCACGGGCATCGACCACCCCGCGAAATCCACCATCCGCGCCCCGAACGCCACGTGCGCGTCATAAAGCGGCGTCTTCAACAAGTCCTGCGTCATCTCGCCCCCCGAACCGCGGACTTCAGTCCGCGCGAATCAACGTCATTGAACATGTCCGCCCTTTCTCAACGCGCCCCCCCGACTCGATCCCCGATCTCGTAGAATCAAAAGAGCGCGGAAGTCGGTCAAGGAAAGACGGCCCGCATTTTGGACCGCAAACGTAATTCACAACCCTTCCAGCCACAGCCCGTGACCTCCGGAAACCAGTCATTGTATCTGTATCTCGTCGGGATACTATATGTAGGGGAGGGACGCGATGAACCACGGAAATACGCTCATCACTGGTGATTGCATCCAAGGCTTAGCGAAACTGCCCGAAGGCAGCGTCGATCTTGCCTTCGCCGATCCGCCCTTCAACATCGGCTACAACTACGACGTCTACGACGACCGCCGAAGCGCCGACGAATACCTGGACTGGTCGCGGCGCTGGATCGAGGGCGTCATCCGCGTGCTTAAACCGGACGGCGCGTTCTGGCTGGCCATCGGAGACGAATACGCCGCGGAGCTGAAAGTCCTCTGCACGCGCGACCTCGGCCTCTCCACCCGAAACTGGGTCGTCTGGTTCTACACCTTCGGCGTGCACTGCAAACATAAGTTCACCCGCAGCCACGCCCACCTGTTCTACTTCGTCAGGAATCCGAAGCGCTTCACCTTCAACTCCCTCGATGTCCGCGTCCCCTCGGCGCGGGAGCTGGTTTACGGCGACAAGCGGGCAGACCCCGACGGCCGCGTCCCCGATGACACCTGGATGATGACCCCCGCGCTTCCCCCCGAAGTTCCGACGCGCGACGGTTTCATCCTTCGGCCGCAGGACATCCCGAATCGCTTCCCGCCGGACAGTGACACGTGGTACTTCGCCCGCGTCGCCGGCACGTTCAAGGAGCGGCAGGGCTTCCACGGCTGCCAGATGCCCGAGCAGCTTCTCGGGCGCATCATCCGCGCCTGCTCGAACGAGGGCGAAACCGTTCTCGACCCCTTCGCCGGCAGCGGGACGACGCTCGCCGCCGCGAAAAAGCTCGGCCGGCGCTACGTCGGCTTCGAGCTGTCGAAGAAATACGCCGCGCAAGTCCGCCGCCGCCTCGCGTCTATCCGCCCCGGCACGCCCCTCGAAGGCCCGGAAAACGCCGCCGCCAGCGCCCCGACGACCGCCAACGGCCGCAGGCTCAAACTCGCGCGCCCGTCATCTCTCGCTCCGGAGGCGTGCGATCTGCTGTGGGGATGATGAAGCATTCGACCGCGCGCTACAGCGCCTCGTACGCCGCGTCCCGGCGGATGCGCCGAGTGATCCCGCCGGCGTAGCGCACGCCCAGTGTGTTCCGGTGTTCGTGGGCCCAGTCCGTCAGGCGGATCGCGCCGGTTGCGGGACCGTCGCAGTCCAGCAGGCCGCGGGTCAGCGCGAGAAACTCCCTCCACGTTAGAATCACGTCGCCGATCAAGGGGACCGCCGCGCGGCTTCCATCGCATGCCTGCCCCGGTCGTAGCCGAGATCCTCAGCCTCATTCACGCAAAGCACGCTGACGCGGTACCCGCCCGCAGCACCCTCGCAGCGCAGAACCGATGCGTCGTTTGCGGCACGGCGGGGTTCGGGTAGGATCGGCGTGCGTCGTGCATCCCTTCTTTGAGGAGTCTTCATGAAATCCCAGGCCCTGAGCGACCGTATTATCCGGGCGCTCGGACAGCGCGGTTACACGCCCCGGACGGCGGCCGACCTTGCCGAGCGGCTGCGAATCTCGGAAGAGGAGCTCGGCGACTTTCACGCGGCGTGCAAGGCCCTGATGCGCACCGGGCGCGTCGCGATGGGTTCGCGGAACACCCTGATGCTGCCCGACCCGCCGGGTGAGGTCGTCGGTGTGTTCCGCGCGAACCCCGCTGGATTCGGGTTCGTCATTCCGCAGACGCCGAATTCGCACGGCGACCTGTACATCGCCGAGGGCGCGACTCAAGGCGCGGTCAGCGGCGACACGGTCAAGGCCCGCGTGCGCAAACGCGGGCGGCGCGGCGGGCGGATGATCTTCGAGGGCGAAATCGTCGAAGTCCTCCGCCGTGGACATCAGCATTTCGTCGGGGAGCTGCGCGAGGAGGGCGGGCGCACCGTCGTCGTCCCGGACGGGCAGGTGCTGCACGGACCGATCCTCGTGCGCGACGCGGGCGCGAAGAACGCCCGGCCCGGCGACCAGGTCGTCGTCGAGCTGGCCGAGTATCCCGCGCCGGGGCGGCAGGCGCGCGGCGTGATCGTCCGCGTCCTCGGCGAGCGCGGCCGGCCCGAGGTCGATCTTCAGAGCATTCTCGTGCAGTACGCGCTACCGGGCGAGTTTCCGCCGGCCGTGCTGGAGGAGGCGCGGCGCGTGATCGCGGAGTATGACGAAGCCGCGCACCGCCGGTCGCGGCAGGGGCTCAAGGATCTGACGATCATCACGATCGATCCGCCGGACGCCCGCGACTTCGACGACGCCATCTCTTTGACCCCCCTTGCCGGCGGCAAGGTCGAGCTGGGCGTGCATATTGCCGACGTGTCCGCCTTCGTGCGCGAGGGCGGGGCGCTGGACGCCGAGGCTCGCGCCCGCGCCAACAGCGTGTACTTCCCGCGGCACGTCATTCCGATGTTGCCGGAGGTGTTGTCCAACGGATTGTGCAGCCTTCAGGAGGCGGAGTGGCGCCTGACGAAAAGCGCGTTCATCACGTATGACGCCGACGGCGCGGTTGTCTCGGCGCGCTTCGCCAACACGATGATCCGGTCCGCGAAGCGTCTGACGTATCTGGAGGCGCAGGCGGCGCTGGACGGCCGGCCGGGGCGGCTGCCGCGGAAGGTCGTCGATCTCCTGAAGCGGATGGACGACCTCGCGCGGCGCATCCGGGCGCGACGCCTCGCCGAGGGGATGATCGTGCTCGATCTGCCGGAGGTCGAACTGGTGCTGGACGACAAGGGGGCGGCGAAGGACGTCGCCCCGGTGGACACGAGCTTTACGCACACGATCATCGAGATGTTCATGGTCGAGGCGAACGAGGCGGTCTGCCGCCTGTTCACCGAACTGCACGTCCCGCATCTGCGGCGCGTGCATGACGAGCCGAGCATTTCTGCGCAGGAGTCGCTCTCCCGCTTCGTCCGCGTGCTCGGCCACAACCTGCCGCGCCACCCGGACCGCTCCGATATGCAACGCCTCCTCGACGAAGTCCGCGGCGGGGACCACGCTTTCCCCGTGCATTTCGCCGCTTTGCGCTCGATGCAGCGGGCGGAATACTCGCCCCAGATCGTCGGGCACTTCGCCCTCGCGAGCGAGCATTACACGCATTTCACGTCCCCGATCCGCCGCTACCCGGACCTCACGATCCATCGCCTGCTCGATCTGCACCTCGCCGGTCGCCTGAAGGCGGCGGTGCGCGGCGGGACGTGTCCCGACATCGAGGATCTCGCCGAACTGGGGGCGCATTGCAGTCTGCGCGAGCGCCAGGCCGAAGCCGCGGAGCGTGAGCTGCGCCTGGTGAAGATCCTGCGGCTGCTGGAGTCCCACGTCGGGCGGAAGATCGGCGGGATCGTAACGGGCGTCGCGCAGTTCGGACTTTTCCTTCAGGTGGACACGTATCTGATCGACGGCTTGCTGCGCCTGGAGGACGTCGGTGATGACTGGTGGGACGTGGACACGAAATACGGCTGCATTGTCGGACAGCGCAGCGGCAAGCGTATCACCATCGGCGACCGCCTGGAGGCGACGATCGCCCGGATCGACCTTCCGAAGCGGACGCTGGAGCTGGCGCTGCGCCCGCGGGATGAGCGGCGTCCGCAGGACAAAGGCCGGCCTCGGAACACGAACCGTCCTCGCGACACCAGCCGACCGCGGGACGCAGGTCTTCCGCGCGAGGATGGACAGCCACGGACCGACGGCGACGAACGCACCCTCGTGCCAGGACGCCGAGGTCGAGGTCGCGGCAGAACCTTGATCGCAAGCAACGGCGATCGACGACGCGGAACCGGTCGCGGAAAACGGCGCGGCAGGCGATAAGACCGGCGCTGGGGGAGCAAAACGCTTTTTCCCCCTCGCCTGTTCTAAGACGCTGTTGCAAGACCGAGCCGCGACCGCGAAGGAGCGGTCTCGCCGCGTCGGGGGAAGCGAGACACGAAACAGCGCGCACGACTTTTGCCGTCGTGCCCCGCATTCGCCGACCGTGCCGCAATGACCCGGATCGGAAGCTCCGAACCCGCGGTGTCACCGGGAGGGACGTTCAAACGGATCGCCGCATCCGACGGCAGGGCGGTCCTGCCGAGGTCGGTTGCACGACCGTCAGCCGCCAGCGCCTTCCCGACGTGAGTTCATCAAGCGATGCCCGAAGCATCGCGTCGGCGGGCGCGGTCGGCGGGTGCCGCGGACCCGTGCGAGGCGACGTGCCGGCGCAAGTCGAACCCTTTCAGCGCGGACGTTCCAGGTGCCGGTCGCGTCCGGCAGGTTCGTCCTCCTGAACAGCCCGGTCACGCGAGGATTCCGCGGGTTTTGTGGCGGGCGATGCGTCGGGTAACATCGGGGCTGGTCGCCGCGTGGACGGAACCACCGCCGCGAAGGCGGGAGCGCCGCCGCAGCGACGGCAGGCACAGGGGTGAGCGTGGACGACTATCGCGTACAACTCGAGGTCTACAACGGTCCGATGGACCTGCTGTTGTACCTGATCCGGCGCGACGAGATCGACATCCACGACATCCCGATCGCCCGCCTCACCGAGCAATATCTCGCCTATGTGTCTCTGCTTCAGCGGATCGACCCGGAGTCGGCGGGGGAATTTCTCGTGCTGGCGGCGATGCTGATCGAGATCAAGTCGCGTTCGTTGCTGCCGCGTCCGCCGGCGCTGGAGGAGAGCGAGGAGGACTTCGCCGATCCCAGGCTGGAGCTGGTGCGTCAGCTTCTCCAGTACAAGACGTACAAGGACGCGGCGCGGGCGCTGGAGTTGTCGGCGCAGATTCGGGCCCTGAAGCATCCGCGCCAGCCGGTTCTTCCGGAGGTCGAGGAAGATGCGGTCGATATCGAGGATCTGCGCATCTGGGACTTGCTCGAGGCGTTTCAAAGGCTTCTCGACGAAACCGGACAGGGCGAGCCGTTTCACCAGGTGGCGGTCGATGACACGCCGATCGCCTTGTTCGCCGAGGACATTCTGGACTCGCTGGAGCGGGCGTCGGGGGTGCAGCCGTTTGCGGACGTGTTCGCCGGGCGAACGAAGGGCGAGATGATCGGCTTGTTCCTCGCGCTGCTGGAGTTGATCCGCGAGCGGCGCGTGCAGGCGCGGCAGGAGACGCCGCTGGGACCGATCCTGCTTTACCTCCTCGACGCGACGCCGATCTACGGCGCGACCGAGCACTACGGCGCCCGCAGCGAAGGCGAGGATGCCGAGGGCGTGATCGAGCCGCAGGGGTGGGGCAAGGGCATCGGGGATGACGCTGCGGAGGAGGAGGAGGCGCTGACCGACGAGGAATTTGAGGCGGAGTTGGGCGAGGAGGACGCCTTCGCCCTGCCGCCGGAAGTCGTTCCCGCGTGGGAGGCGAGGTTGTCTGAGTTGAAGGCGCAGGCTGCGGCGACGGAGTTCCTTGATGAACCCGAGGCGCCCGCGACGGAGTCCGACGGACATGAAGCCCAGCGAACGTCTTAAGGCGTTGAACATCGACCTGCCGACCGTGGCCGCCCCGGTGGCTAACTACGTGCCTGCGGTGCGCGTCGGGGCGTTGGTGTACACCAGCGGTCAGCTTCCGTTTCAGGATAAGGTTCTGTTTTGCACGGGGAAAGTGCCGACCGACACGGATGTGGAGCGAGCGGCGCACGGTGCGAGGATCGCAATGCTCAACGCGGTGGCGGCGGCAGCAGCGGCGGCGGGGAGCGTGGATCGCATCACGCGCGCCATCCGCGTCGGGGTGTTCGTCAACAGCGCGCCGGGCTTCACCGCCCAGCCGAAGGTGGCCAACGGCGCCAGCGACGTGCTGGTCGAGATTTTCGGAGATGCGGGGCGGCACGCGCGCGCGGCGGTGGGGGTGGCGGAGCTTCCCCTGGATGCCGCGGTGGAGGTGGAGCTGCTGGTTGAGACGGCGCAATAAGGGATGTTGCGGTTGACATCCGCGAACCGGGGCGCGACACGAGTAAGGCGCTTGCAAGGGTCAGAGGGGAAGCATGAGGTCAGGGGTGGAGACATTGAAGACGGTCACCGCGCCCGATCGGAACGCCCGACGCATCGGCGGCTGGCGTGACCGTCGTGGAGCGCACGTTGTATGCGGGCTGGTTCTCGGCGCGACGGTGTTCTCGCCGTGCGTTGAGGCCGGCGTGCCGATCCCGAAGGTTCTGAACAACGACCACAACTTCGGCGAACTCTGGATCAATGACGTCGTCTCACACACGTTCCGCATTCACAATGCCGGAGACGGAGACCTGGAGCTGATCGACGCTCTCGCCAACTGTCCGTGCCTGAAGATCGAGCGCTTCGACCGGCGCATCGGTCCGGGCCAGACCGGCGAGATTCTCGTGGGCCTGGACACAAGCCGGTACGTTTACGGGCGGTTCAATTACCGCCTGACCGTGTTCACGAACGTGCCCGGCGAACCTCAGCTCGAGCTGAAGCTCGGCGGCGTTCTCCGAGAATATATTCAGCGCGGTCACTTCGACGCCACGACCGGGCGCGTCACCGGCGTCGGGGCGGGCTTCCGCAGGCTCACGCCGGACCAGACCGGGCGCATGATCGTGCCGCTGAGCAATCAGACCGACGCGCCGGCGACGCTGGTTCTCGCCTCTCCCGCCCAGCAAGGGTGCTTCGACGTGGATCTTGAGGAACTCGAGCCCGGCATGAAGTGGCGCCTGGTGGTGGACGCGAAGCCGCCGTACAAGCCCTACCAGAACGAGGCGATCGTCGAACTCGCCACGAACCTGAAGGAGCAGCCGGTGGTGCGCGTGACCTGCACGGCCTACGTCCCGCCGAGGCTGGAGTTCCGCCCCTACCCGCTCGTGCCCAACCCGGCGTTCGCCGTGCGGGAGGTCAACTTCTTCAACAACGGCGACTCCCCGGTCAAAGTGCTCGAGGTCGCGACGGACGACCCGCGCGTGCTTGCGGACGTCGTCGAGAAGCAACCGGGAAAGCACTACCTCCTCCGCGTGGTCATGCCGATCGGTTACGTCCCGCCGCCGCAGGGACACCGCATCACCGTGCGCACCGACGATCCGAAGGAACCGACGCTCGTGCTGCCTTTTGCGCCGGCAGGGGCGGCTGACGCGGCGGATGAGCCTTCCGAGCCGACGCCTTCTTCAGGCGGCTGATCGGTCAGGGCGCGTATTCCGGCTCGTCGGTCCGCGGAAGGCGCTCGCGCCAGCTCGGCAGCGGCGGACCGCCGCGCTGGGGCTTCGAGAGGTAGTAATACGCCGTGCTGCTGTAGTCGTTGCCGAGCTTGTTCGCGTGCCCGTGTTCGATCGTCGCCCGGATCGATCGGCGGAAGCGGATCGGATCCTCGATGTAATACCGGTAGATCGACTGCTTGCCCTTCCACTTCCACTCCGGCGTGCCGGTGTAAAGCAGGATGCCGTGATACGGGCCGACGAACTCGGTGTGCGGTCCGAACGCCGTGTTGCACCAGTCCTCTGTGCCCGTTCCGTGCAACGTCGGCGGCCAGGTGTCTCCGTCGATGAAGATCATGTCGTCACCCTCGCCGTACCAGTCATTTTTCTGGCGGGTGAAGATGTCGATATCGAGGTGCGCCCCGCAGTAGACGCCGTCGCCCTGCGCGTCGAGGATGACGTAGTTGTCTCGCCCGGAGCGGTTGAGGCTTCGCGGGTCGCCGCCGTGCCACATCTTTTCCGCCCACGCGTTCCAGTCCGGTTTGCGCAGCGACGCATGCTCGTCGCCCCAGCCCTGCGTGGGGTTCTCGCGCCGCCACTGCACGTGGAAGTACCCCTGTCCGTCCAGCGGCGACGCATCCGTGTACGACTCGTAGTCCACGTAGAAGTAGAAGGGGAATTTCTCGTCGCCGTCGGTATTGTCGATTTCGAGAGCGGCGCCGTCGCGGAAGGGCATCGGCCACCACGCGTTGAACGCCCGGCCGTCCTGCGGGCTCATTGACAGGACGGCGGTGTGAAAGTCCTTCCGTCGCGCATGCCCTAACCCGAAGAAATCCCCGATCGGGCATTCCACGCTCGCCTCAGCGGATCCGTCCCACCGCATCCGCAGCAGCACGCGGCGCAGGTGACGGTCGTCCTTGAAGAGCATCGTCATCCAGATATGCCGGATGCACCCTGCGCCCCGCAGCTCGGCGAACGTCCGCCGCTGTCCGGGTTCGATGTCGATCCAGTCCCGGTTGCCGCCGGTCGCGTCATAACTGCTGATCCGCGCGCTGCGATAATCCCGCAGCCGCGGCAGCCCGCCTAACCCGGAAAAAACCTGCATGTTGTGCCCTCGAGGGTTGCGTCGCCGCGTGCCATCTCCCCGGTTCCGCAGACGGAGCGCAACGAAAAAGCCCGGACGATCCGCGCCCGAGCCTTCTCTTGTTCGTCGCCCGCGGTTTTCGCAAAGCGGACGCTCGCGTCATCGCGGTTCCGATGCCTTACTTGTCCTTCTCCGGATCCTTCGGCGTCGCCGGCTCGGGCGCGCCGCCGGTCTTCTTGTACCCTTCAGGAACGACGACCGTGAAAGGATCCGTCGTGAACGTCGGGTCCGCGGCAAGCTCGGTGATTTTCAGAATCACGCTGCCGGTCGGTTTCGGCGGTGGGGCGTTCTCGCCCCCGCCCGGACCCGCGGGGGGCAGCGTGTACCGCTCCACGCCGCGCGGCAGGAAGTCCTTCTTTCCGAACCACCACGTCGCCTCCTGCCCGCCGTTCTCCTGGGAGTACTTGACCCAGATCTTGTAGCACTCCTCATGGCCGATCTTCTCGATCCCGCGAAGCTCCGCCTTCTGCCCGGTGATCTCGTCGTTGAACGGCTGCGGGTGAACGAACTCCCGCATGCCGATCAGCGTCGCCCGCTGTCCGAACTGGCCGAGCACAATCGGGTCGATGTCTTCCTCGACCGTCTTCTTATTGTGGTCGATCAGCCAGTACTTGTCGCCGTTGCTGACCGCGACGATGTCCTGCGTGAGGTTCGAGACCGGATCCTTGATCCTGATCTCGAAGCGGAACTTGTCGAGCCCCTGCGCCGTCTCGCCCGAAAGGATCACCGTGCCGGACATCTGCGGCGCGCGTTCATTCGACCCGGTGCCGAGAAACTCGCCCACATAACGCACGCTTTTGACTTTTTTGGTCGCCTCGTCCGCCTTTTTGAGGATCTCTTTCGGATCGCTGAGATCTCCACCGCTTTGCCCGGTCGCCGCCGGCGCCGACTCCTGCGCCCAGCACGACGCCGCAAGCCCCGCCGCCACTGCGAATGCCGCCCACCGTCTCATCACGTTTCTCCCTCAGGCCCGCGACGTTCGAGATGAAGTCCGCTTTCGCCGCGGGCGCCGTCGCTCGACGTGTCGGCGCCAGGCTCGACGCCGAACCCGGACCGATGCACGACTGCTCGCCCCGGAGAGGCAGCGTAACCGGCGCACCCCGACCGTGACAACCGCGGTACAGATTCTGACACCGCCAACCCCGGCATCGTTCGAGCCGCCAGGGTTGCGCAGCGAGCGGGATCGAACCGACCGGTGATCCGCGCCGGTGCCTCGGTTTCGGCGATTCCGAGGCTTTTTCGTTTTTATTCAGTCGGTTGGCAAGGAGCGGGGTTTCAAGGGGGGGCGGGCGGCGCGGCGGCGACGATGCTCGGCGCGTTTCCCAGCACAACCGAGGGAGGGGCGCGTTGCGCAGGGTGGACAGGATCCTCGGCGCGGCGTCGCGTTCGGACCCGGTGGGGATCCTCGGCGCAGGTTGCGTCACGGACATGGAACACCGGGGCGTTAATGTCCCGGGGTTTGCGCGTGAGCCGCGGCAAAGTCGTCGCCTGACCAGGCATCCTCCTATCCTGAAAGCGTTTGCAGCCTTCAAGAAGAAACCGGACGTCTTGTCTTCCTATCTCATTCCGGACATCCCGGACGATTCCTGTTCTGTTGCCCCCGGGTTTATGAAATCGCGCCGTCAGAAACGGAGAAAACCAAGCTTAGCGCATTTTCTCCCGAAGTCACACGTCGCGTTAGCGCACCCTTAATGCGCTGCGCCGAGAAGAGCCGCCGTGCGGTCGCGGCACGTTGGCGGCCCCCGGGCGCGGGGGTCGCCGCGGATCAGCGGATTCGGTCCGGAAGAGGCGTGTCAACTTAGTGACACTTTTGTCTTACGTTCAAGCAGTCCACATGAAGGGAAGCCAGACTCCTCCGAGGCGCGGTGGGGCGGGTGCTTCCCCGGTTTCAACCCAAGGAGTTTCGAGTATGAGGAATCCCCAGGTTTGGTCGTCCGGGAGGAGCGGGCGCGTCGTCGCTCGGCGAGGCGCGTTTACGCTGATCGAGTTGCTGGTCGTCATCGCGATCATCGCGTTGCTGATTTCGATCCTGCTGCCCAGCCTGACGGCGGCGCGGAAGCAGGCGCGGGCGGTCAAGTGTGCGACGCATGCGCGGCAGGTGGGCACGGCGATGGCGAGCTTTCTCGCGGAAAACGGCGGGAAATACCCGTCGGCGTACGTCTACCCGAAGGACAAGGAAGGCACGTTCGATTACGAAGAGCAGGACGAAGCCAGGCCCTTCGGCTACCTGCACTGGAGCTGGTTCCTGTATGACTCGGGCAAGGCGGACGAAGAGGCGTTCACCTGTCCGGAGCTTGCCAACGGCGGAACGCCGCGCACGAATCCCGGCGACGATCCGGAGGACTGGGAGAGCACGCCGCAGCAGCAGGTGGATCAGAACGGCAACGGTCCGCCGGGCGTCCTCGAGGACAAGCAGGCGCCGCGTCTGGCGTTCGCCGGCAATGCGGCGATTTTTCCGCGAAACAAGTTCACCACGCTCTTGTCGGGCGGACCGCGGGTCAATCAGCTTGTGTCGGACGGCTGGATCAAGGGTCCGTCCGGAACGATCCTTCTGACGGAGTATTACGAGAACTGGATCGGCAGCGCGATTCAGGAGAGCGGCGGGCTGAACAGTCGCAGCCACCGCTCGATCAACCCCTTCTACCACATCGGTTACGGCACGGACGAGTATCAGGCGCCGCTGAACGCGCCGGGCTTCGTTTACGGGGACGATCAGGATCAGCGGGAGTTCTTCGGCATCCGCAAGACGAGCGTGATCAAGAACAAGGCCGGTCTGATCGAGGGCAGCGCCGGACCGGAGACGAACGCGGTCGGGCGGCACCATCCCGGTGGCGGCGAGTTTGCGAAGCTTTACGGCGGAACTTCGAACTTCCTCTTCTGCGACGGGCACGTCGAGAAGAAGCACGTCATCGAGACGCTGCGCAAGCGGGAGTGGGGCGACCGGTATTACGCGATCACCGGCGAGAACGCGGTGCTCAACGCATTCAAGTAACCGCGGGGGCCCCGGGGCGGCGCGCGGTTGCAAGAGACCTCAGGCAGGGCGCTTCGCGTGCCGTCCCGACGTGGGGACGGCGCGCGGGGCGGGAGTTCGGAAAGAAGGAGAGCGGAATGATGCAGAAGAAGAGAGTGGGGACAACCGCGGGTCTGCTGGCGGCGATGGCGTCCGTCTGCGCCGTGGTGGCGCAGGCGGCGGCCGACGTGAACGTGCAGGGCGGGCAGGTGAACGGCGCCGGGGCGACGCTGTTCGTGGACTTCTTCAAGGTTCCCGCGTCGACGAACGACGATCTGGGCTGCAACGGCGCGATCGGTGTGGACGGCGATCTGGATTGCCTCGGCAACGGCTACTACGGGTTCGACATCGGGCGTCTCAATTGCGGACAGAACCCGGTGGACCAGCTCGCGCCGTTCTTCGATCCGGGAGACGACTGGACCGGGTGGTGGCTGTTCCAGTACCGCAGCGTCGGGTCGGTCGAGGGCTTCGGCGAGTTCATCTCGTACCAGACTTGCGGGACGATCCCGCAGGCGATTCCGGCGGAGGCGGGTCTGATCAACCGCTTTGAGTTCGCCCGTCAGGGCAACTGGACGTGGGGCGGTCCCTTCGCGGACTGCGACGGCGACGGCGACACCAGCGACGAGAGCGGCACGCCCGTGTGTCCGCAGACGATCGACTTCGGGTTCACCGACGTGGTCGGTTCGTGGGCGGTGCGCACCGGGGACGAGTCCAACGGGTTCTGGAGCCGCAAACCGACCGAGGATGGTTACGGCTGGAACTTCATCCCGTCGAGCAGCGGGTTCATCAGCCGGCTTCAGTCGCTGGGGCGAGATTGCGATGGAAACGGTTCGGAGGAGACGTTCCTCAACACGAACACGAGCAACCCGGATGAGCAGACGATGTTCGGGTTCTCGGTGGCGTGGGTTCCGATCGTTCCGATCGCCAACCGCGGCACGGGCGTTGAGAACCTGAGGATGACGGAGTTTCAGCACCTGATGGTCGCCGGGCGCATGCCCAGCGGCGAGAACCTCGTGGGCGTGACGCGCGACGTCGGGTCGGGCACGCGCAACGGCGAGATGAACACGGCAGGGATCGATCCGGCGTGGGGTCGCGGCGACAACCTCGGCCCGCGCTTCGACGACGGAAACATTGCGAATCTCGGACCGAAGCACCAGCCGACCAACGGCGGCGGATCGAGCAACGTGGAGGACGTGACCCGCAACCGCCGGCTCGGGCTGGGATACACGGGGCTTGCTGGAGGCAGCCGCGCCGCGCGTGACGCCTTGAACGGCGTGTACGAAATCCTCAACCTGATGAACGACCACGCCGGGGGAACGCAGTACGTGCGTCCCGAGGTGCGTGACGACAATAACCCGAACTTCAGTCCGATCCTGGACAACGGCGATCCGAACACCGGCTGGCGTCTCGGCGGGACCGGGACGTTTTCGATGATCGGCGACTTCCGTCAGACCGATCCGGACGCGCCGGACTACATGGACAATCAGGCGGCGGCGGACTACTTCCGCAACCTGGAGTGCAGCGTGTTCAACTTCCAGGCTGGATTCGATCGCGACGAGGTGAACAACATGCCGGGGCAGTACCTGGCGCTGACGTTCTTCCTGCTGGCGGGGATGGACTCCCTGCCGCTGGACGAGGATCCGACGCTCTTTGTTCCGAACGTCAACCTGAATCAGCAGCTTCAGGATTACACGCGAGAGAACAACGGGCTGGAGATCGGCCAGGACACGCCGAGGTTCGGCAGCGTGAACATCGCCGGTTTCGTTCCGCGCCGCGTGTCGAATCCGGACTTCGACAATGACGGGACGCCGGACGGGTACTCGGACGGCAGCATGAACGGGAACTACTACAACCCGCAGACGGGCGTGTACGACGTTTCCAACAGTTTCCGCCTCAACGAGCGCAACCAGATTTCGGGCGACTTCAACAACGACAAGGTCCGCAACGTCAACGACATCGCGGGCCTGATGTCGGCGATCAACAACCCGCGCGGTTACCAGGCAGGCGTCGATTTCGGCGGGCGGCGCGAGAACATGCCGTTCTCGGGCGACTACGTCATCGTCGAGATCATCGGCGACTTCGACGGCGACGGGAACTTCAATTCCCGCGACGTGCGCTACTTCGCGGACGGTCTGGCGATGCAGAGCGGACGCCTCAACCGTCAGGAAGGCTTCACCCGCGTCGATCATGAGTGGGAGAACCTCACCGGAAACGGCAACTACTTCGGCACGACGCTGGCGACCGGTGTTCCGTATACGGCCGGCGCGTCCCGCGCGGACATCGCGGGCGGTGCGGACCCGATTCCGGGCGCGTATCCGAACGGACACGACGGCGAGGTCGGTTGCGCCGACATCACCTACGTGTACGCCAACTTCGGCGATTACACGGACCTTGACGTGGCGGTGTTCATCGACCTGTCGGCGGACATGAACGGCGACCTGGTGATTGATCAGGCTGACGTGGATGCGATCGTTCAGGGCATCCTCTGCACCGAGTACGGCGACGCCGATCTCGACGGCGACGTGGATGACGACGATCGCAATCTGGTCCGCGACAATCGCGGGACGGAGAACGCGAGCTGGTGCGACGGCGACCTCAACGGCGACGGGCGCGTGACCAACGCCGATGTGGCGATCGTCGATGCGAACCTCGGGTTCACCAGCGACTGTTTCGGCGGCGGCTGCAACGGCGGCGAGTCGCTGAAGTTCAAGGGTTGCCGCAACAACCGGGCGAAGGCCGTCCTCAAAAACGGCACGCCGGGGCAGACGTACACGTTCGTGCTCAACGGCGGCGAGCAGACGTTGGAAGACGTTGCGAGCAGCCGCGGCAAGGCCGTGGTGACGTTCACCGGACTTCCGCTCGGTCGTAACGAGGTCGAGTCGTGCGGGCTGACCTCTCGAACGACGTGCGAGTGATGACGGGGCAGTCTTAGGTGATCCGGTCGGTGCGGCGGGAAACCGCCGCACCGGCTGACAATAGCGCTTTTGTCTCCGGGAGGGGATGGAAGCACCTTGGGGAGACCGCGAGGATCAACGCGACCTCGCGGTCTTTTCATGCGCCGGCAGGATAGGAAGCGAACAGTCGCCCCAAGTCAGAACCTGCGCTGGTCCGGCGCAAGGCCCGGAGTTAAGATACATCCTCGGCGAGCGCCTCGGCGATGTCGCCGGGGCGCCTCGCGGGTTCATCCGCGGAGGCCGGGGCATGTCCAGGGATACGCAATGCGACGCCTGCGGGGCGACGATCTTCAAGGAGCAGCTCGACAGCGGCGTCGCCCGTTACGAAGGCGGCAAGCTGCTTTGCATGGCGTGCGTCGAGGAATATGAGCGGGCGCACGACCGACCCTCCTCCGGCGGCAGCGGGTATCACTTCGAGCCGATCGCGATGCGCGATGATCCGCCGGCGGACGCGCGTTCGGGTTCGGGAGCGGCGGCGGCGGTCGGCGGGGCGTCTCCCGGCGTGACGCGCGGGGCGGCGCACCTGAAGCGTCCGCTGGATCCGACGGCCGCGGGCGCGACGCGATGCCGGACGTTTCATTGCAAGCTCAACGACGCCGCGATCGAATTCCTCAACGGCGTCATCAATCAGTGGCTCGACGAGCACGAGGACATTACCGTCAAGTTCGCGACCTCGACGCTGGGCGTCTTCGAGGGCAAGAACAAGGAGCCGAACCTGATTCTGACGCTCTTTTATTGAGGCGCCGCGGTCTCAACCCGGTGACGTTTCGGCAAGCCGCGAGAGGATTTCACCGGGGGCGTGGATCAGCGTTTCCGCGCCCGCGTCGCGCAGCTCCTTCTCGGAGCGGAAGCCCCACGTCACGCCGACGCCGCGCATCCCCGCGCGCCGCGCCGTCTCGATGTCGTTCGGAGAGTCGCCGACCAGCAGGACTTCCGACGGTCGCAGCCCGAGCCGGCTGCAAAGCTCCAGCGCCGCCGCGGGGTCGGGCTTCAGCGGCAGGTCGGGGCGCTGCCCCAGCACCGCGGCGAGACTCCAGCGAGACATCAGCCGATCCACGATCATCCGCGTGAAGTCGTCCGGCTTGTTGGACAGAACCGCGAGGGGAATGCGCCGCTGCGTCAAGGCATCGAGCGCGTCAGGCCAGCCTGGATACAACCGCGTCCGGTCGAGGAAGTGCTCCCCGTAGTAGGCGCGGAACCTGCGGGTCATCTCCGCGCGATCCTCGTCTGAGGCGGAAGGGGCGGCCCGCGCGATCAAGACCGCCAGACCGTCGCCCACCATCGGACGCACCTGCGACGCCTCAAACGGACCGAATCCGGCGGAACCGACGGCGAAGTTCACCGCGGCGGCGAGATCCTCCAGGGTGTCCGCCAGCGTGCCGTCCAGGTCGAGGATCACGCCGCGCGCCGGAACGCAGTCCGCGGCGACAGGCCGGGTCTTGCCTCGAGGTTCAATCATGCCTGAGCATTGAACGCCTTGCGCATCAGGTCAAGGCGGCGGGATGCCGCGGTTTGCGAAGAGCGAGGATTGACACCCCGGCGGACATCCGGGATACAGCGCCCGGCGGCGGCGGATTGCGCATGTTCTCGTGGGGGGGATCGCGGTTTTTTTCGCGCACCCGGATCGCGAAGCTCTGCTTCGCTCTTTGCGGACCGGAGGTCCGCGCTCCGAAGTCGGTGCACCGGAGGGCACGATCCGAGGTCCGCGATGAGGCAAGAGACCTGCAACGCAGTTGTTAACACGGGAGGGCCGGACATGAGCGGATTCACGCGACGGGAGTTCATTTCCGCATCGGCGGCGACGGCGGCAGCGGCGGGGGTGAATCCCGCGGCGTTAGGCGTTGCGCTGCCGAGGCAGGAACCGGCGGCGGCGTCGGGCGCGGCGACAAACCTGCCCGTCGTCATCGCCAGTTTAAACGGTCTGGGCGGACCGCCCGCACGGAAAAGCTGCGTCGAGCTGGCGATGGAGCTGATGCTGGCGGGGAAGGATCCGCTGACGGCGGTGGTCGAAGGGGTGGCGCTGGTCGAGGCGGACCCGAGCGACCAGTCCGTCGGTTACGGCGGACTGCCGAACGAGGACGGCGTCGTCGAACTGGACGCCAGCGTCATGTACGGACCGTCTCACCGCAGCGGCGCGGTCGCGGGGTTGCAGCGGATCATGCATCCGTCGCGCGTGGCGAAGCTCGTGCTGGAGCGGACGGATCACTGCATGCTGGTCGGCGAGGGCGCGCTGCGCTTCGCCCGCGCCCACGGTTTCGAGGAGATGAACCTGCTGACGGAGGCGTCCCGCAAGGCCTGGTTGGAGTGGAAGGAGAATCACAGCGACGATGATGACTGGCTGCCGGAAGGGTCCAACGAGATCGGGAAGCAGGCCGCCGCCGACCGCAACTGGCGTCACACGTTCGGCACGATCAACTGCTGCGCGGTCAGCCCCACGGGCGACATTGCGGGCGTGACGACGACGAGCGGATTGTCGTGGAAAATTCCCGGCCGCGTCGGGGACTCGCCGATCATCGGCGCCGGGCTTTATGTGGACAACGAGGTCGGCGCCGCGGGCAGCACCGGTCGCGGGGAAGCCGTCATCCAGATATGCGGGGCGCACACGATCGTCGAGGCGATGCGCCGCGACCCCCGCCTCTCGCCGACCGACGCCTGCAAGGAAGCCTGCCAGCGCATCGTGGACAAGACGAAGCTGTCGCGGCTGCGCACGAAGGAAGGCCGACCCAACTTCGGCGTCATCTTCTACGCGGTGCGCAAGGACGGAACGTTCGGGGCGGCATCGATCCAGGAAGGCCCGGAGTTTGCGGTCTTCGCGGGGGGAAAGGCGCGCCGGGAGAAATGCGCGTTCCTCTACCCGAAGGGATCGTAATCGTGGCGCACCAGCGCGCCGGGGGCGGATCTCATCTTCCAGATTCCGCCGGCCAACACTTCACCGTCATGGATGACCGCTTTCTTGGCTCGAAGGCTCGCATGCGCGAGTGCATCACCGTCATCCCCCGCGCGGCTGAGACATGCCGCGCGATCCTCTCGTAGGTTCCCCGACCGCGCGAGCCGCAGGTCCGACGAGGGTGACGTGCGTCAGCCGCATCCGCATGCTTTGCGCCTCACCGGAATTGCGGATACCGGACGTGCCGCGGCGTGGTTTCCTTTCGGACCCTCGCCAGCGTGCCGCCGCGCCGAAGCCCGGCTACAATCGCGGGGAGGATGAACATGATCGTCGTCATGCGCCCGCTTTGCACCGAGGAGCAGATCAACCACGTCGTCGCGCGGATCCGCACGCTGGGTCTGACGCCGCACCTGTCGCGCGGCGAGTTCCGCACCATCATCGGCGCGATCGGCGGCGCGACGCCGGAGGCGGTGGACCAGCTCGACCAGCTTCCCGGCGTGGACCACGTCCTGCGCATCGCCGCGCCGTTCAAGCTCGCCTCGCGCGAGTTTCATGAGGCGGACACGGTCATCGATGTGCGCGGGCTGCGCGTCGGCGGTCCGCATGTCCACGTGATCGCCGGACCCTGCACGATCGAGTCGGAGGCGATGCTTTATGAAGTCGGGCGCGCCGTGCGCGAAGCGGGAGCGACGATCCTGCGCGGCGGCGCCTTCAAACCGCGCACCTCGCCCTACGCCTTCACCGGGTTGGGCAACGAGGGTCTGCGCCTGCTCAAGGAGGCGGGTGCGGCGCTGTCGATGCCGACGATCACCGAAGTGATGGACGTCCGCGACGTCGAGAAGGTCGCCGAGTGCGCCGACATCCTTCAGATCGGCGCCCGCAACATGCAGAACTTCAACCTCCTCACCGAGGTCGGACGCCTCCGCAAACCCGTCTTCCTGAAGCGCGGGTTCTCCGCGACGGTCACGGAGCTGCTGATGTCCGCGGAGTACGTTCTCAGCCAGGGCAATCATCAGGTGATCCTCTGCGAACGCGGCATCCGCACGTTCTGCGAGGACGTGCGCTTCACGCTGGACATCTCCGCCGTGCCGCTGATTCAGGAGAAGTCGCATCTGCCGGTCTTCGTCGATCCCTCCCACGCGGCGGGCAAGCGCGATCTCGTGCCCGCGCTCGCCCTGGCGGCGGTGGCGGCAGGCGCCGCCGGCGTCATGATCGAGGTTCATGCGCACCCGGAATCCGCCCTGTGCGACGGTCCGCAGGCGGTCCTGCCGAACCGCTTCACCGAACTGCTCACCCAGCTCCGCGACGTGGCCCGCGCCGTGGGCAAGCAACCGGCGACGCCGACGACGCGGTAGCCCGGCGGGACGGCGGCGACGTTGCGCCGAACCGCGCGCTCATCATCCACCGTCGCGCCACCGCACGACCGGTTTCCGGGCCGCACCGACTTCGTCCATCCGTTTGACCGGCATCGTGTGCGGCGCGTCGCGGACGATCTGCGGATCGCGCTCGACCTCGTCGGCGATGTCCAGCATCGCGGCTACGAAGCGATCCAGCGTCGCCTTCGACTCCGTCTCGCTCGGTTCGATCATCAGGCAGTGCGCGATCGGGAAGCTCATCGTCGGCGGGTGGATGCCGTGGTCGATGAGCCGCTTCGCCACGTCCAGATCGGTCACCTCCGAACCGGGGAACTCCGGCATCAGGATGAACTCATGCGCATACGGCGGCGGAAACGGCGTGCGGTAACGATGCTTGAGCTTCGCGGCCAGGTAGTTGGCGTTGAGCACCGCCTTCTCGGAAATGTCGCGCAGACCGTCGCACCCGTTGCTGCGGATGTAGACGTACGCCCGCACCAGCACGCCGATCTGTCCGAAGAAACTCCGCACCTTCCCGATCGACTTCGGCCGCTCCGTGTCCCAGCCGAACGATCCATCGGCGCGACGGACCACCTGCGGAACGGGGAGAAACGGACGTAGATGCTCCGCGACCGCGACCGGTCCTGCGCCCGGACCGCCGCCGCCGTGCGGCGTGCTGAACGTCTTGTGCGTGTTGAAGTGCATCACGTCCACGCCGAAATCACCGGGACGGGTGATCCCGAGGATCGCGTTCATGTTCGCGCCGTCGAGGTAAAGCTGAGCGCCTTTCTCGTGCAGAATCTCCGCCACATCGGCGATCTGGGCGTCGAACACGCCGACGGTGTTGGGGTTCGTGATCATCAGCGCCGCAACGTCGTCATCCATCTTCGTCCGCAGGTCGTCGAGATCGATGCGCCCGTCCTTGCGCGACTTGACGGTCAGCGCCTGCTGCCCGCAGACGGCGCACGTCGCCGGGTTCGTTCCGTGGGCGCTGTCCGGCGCGAGCACCTTCGAGCGCCGCTGCCCGCGGCTGCGGTGATACGCGTTGATGATCATCAGACCGGTCATCTCGCCGTGCGCGCCGGCCGCCGGCTGGAGCGTCACCTCCGCAAGCCCGCTGATCTCCGCGAGGTCGCAGCGCAGGCGGTAGAGCAGCTCGAGCAGACCCTGCACGTCAGCTTCGTCCTGATGCGGATGCAGCCCGGCGAAGCCCGGCATCGCCGCAATCCGCTCGTTGATCCTCGGGTTGTACTTCATCGTGCAACTGCCGAGAGGGTAGAAGTTCTCGTCGATCGAGAAGCAGCGGTGCGCGAGGCGCGTGTAATGACGCACCAGGTCGAGTTCTCCGACCTCCGGCAGCGGCGGCGGCGCCTCGGCGAGCAGCTCGCGCGGCATCCCCTTCACCCGATCCGCCCGCGGCACGTCACACGGGGAAAGGTTCAGCGCCGAAAGCCCCGGCGCGCCGAGTTCGAAGAGTATGGGAAAATCGCTCTGCTGAAGTTTCGGAATCCGCGACATGTCTGTCCTATCCTCCGCCGACGTCTGGCACCCCTGCGTATCAGGCGTTGAGCTTACCGGATTCCCCAGGAAATGAGAAACCCCGTGAGGCCTGGCTCACAGCTCCACGGGGAATCGTGCTCCGCCCACCGGCTCGCTTACGTGCAGGGTTTCTTCACCTTGGACGAGATTCGGCAGCGCTCGATCTCCACGTAGTGCGGGCCATCCGCGCAGTCGAAGCTCGTAAACGATACACCAGCTTTGCCTTTAGGCCCGGTGGTCACGCTCACGAAATCCATCACCGTCCCCGACGCGTCTTCCAAAAGCAGCTCGTAGGCGGTCGATGGCGCGAACCGCACGAGCTTGACCTCGATCGTGTGACCCGCCTGGTAAGTGGCTCTTATTTTGCCCGCACAATCGGAGGCGACCGCCGCGATCCCCTTGATCTCATAGCCGATGTCGCCGCGGTCCGAATCCGTGCAACATTCGCCCATGAGGTCAACGTCCCACAGATTGAACCGTGCCCCCAGAAAGTTGTCATTGGTGTCGAACTCAATGGAGCGGTTGTTGACGTTGCAATCGCCGATGACCTCCGTAATGCACTTATCCAGGTTAACTCCGTAGAATCTGAAAGTGCCCATGTTGCCGTCCAGACCGTACAGGCGTCCGCAACGATCGAGCGTCAGCCCTTGGACATCCGTCAGGCCATCGAATTCACAGGTGAAATCGTACGTGCCGGTCTCCGGATCGATTCGATAGAGAAAATCGTTGTCCGTGTCGCCGGCATCGAGCGCCGCGATGAACACGCCGTCGTCGGATATGGCCAATCCCCTGACGGCGATTCCCTGGTCCGGCACCGTCAGGGGCGTAACGTCAGGCGTTTCGGGTGATTCCGGGTACACCTGGATGAGCTTGTTCCGATCACGCATCACAAAGATATTCCCGTCCTTGTCGGCAGCCATGGCATCGCCGGCGTAGCCGATGTTGCCCAGAAGCGTCCCTTCACCTGTCTCCTTGTTGATGTCGACAAAGTTCCCGTCGATGGTGACGCCATAGAGCTTGGAGGGATTGGGCTGAAAGTCCGTACTGTCGAGGGCGATGGCGTCGATGTTGTCCACGAGAACGGCATCGTCCTCGTAGATCGTGACGTAACTTCCCGTCAGCGCCGATCCATAGACGACGTTGGGCTTAAGACCGCCTGACTCATCCACGGAGCTGGTCAACGGATCGTCGGCATCGACACTGAAGAGCATCACGAACACGCCGCCATTCCAGCAGAATTGAAACGCGTCAATGTCAACACGCGCAGGAAGCCCAAGGTGTACCTCGGGGCGCACCATCGAAATCGGGGAGGAGCCAATCATGGGAGCGTTCAGATAGATTACCCCCGGTTCAAGGCCGAAGTGCGCCTCATGATCGGCGGAGAAGTAGAGGTTGCTGGCGCCTTGGGTGATGTAGTCGATGGAATCGATGTCGTCGTCGAGTTCCTCGTTCACATCGGGATGGCCGCGCAACTCCTGGTGAACCCACTCTTCGTTGCCGATGGGGAAACGGGTCACCGTGATGCACGATCCGCCCGCACACGTCACACGCACGCCGATGACTTCATCCCGTCCCAGGGTGCGTCCATACGTCGCGCCCGACCCTGCAGTGCTGTTCACCGGCACGTTTCCAGCCACGTCAGGCCAGCCACTGGCGCCGTCATCATCAAACGAAATGAAAAAGGAGTTGATGTTGAAGATGTTGTTGCGCTCCGACGACGAAAAGTCCGACTGCAGCAGCGGCGTGGGCAGCGGAGCATTGGGATTGAACCCGAGCAGCCGCAGATCCACATTGAGCAGGTCATGCCCATCCAAATCGAAGAACGGCAGGTAGCAATCCTGGACGTCCGGATCGCAACCGTCGCCCACAGGTACGGCTGAACCATAGCTGGAATCCGGAGCAACGGGAGCGGGATCGAACATCAACCCCAGGAACCGTTCGTCGTCCCCGATGCCATCCTGTCCGCCGGTCACTCCGCAAGCGGTGAGCGCCGCGTAGGCGTTGACGTAATCATAGAGGTCTCCCGGATCGAACCCTTTGGCTGGACCAGCGACCGGCGAGCTCAACTCCCGCGCCGAACCAATATCGAGCGAGAACGTGAGTTGGCACGCGCCATCGCAGTCGATCTCGAAGTCGTTGCCTGAAATTTGAGGAGCGGGCGCCGCCCGGACCGCCGTCCCCACGAACGCAAGGATCAAAGCACTGATTCGATGCCTCGTACTCATGATCTGCCTCCCCGTGTCCTGGTTCAGCCTGAAATGGAGAACCAGCCTTCCTGGGTTACACCTGTCCGGGAGACCGTCTCCCGGAATCGAATGCTGTTTCCGGTCCGCTTGC
>JABWBH010000033.1 GCA_013360585.1 Phycisphaerae bacterium
GGACCGCACCCGGGCGTCCGCGTCTTCCGCAGCTGACAGCGCTGCGTCGACGGCGACCCCCGCCTCTCGCCGGCCGAGCACCTCGAGCAGCGACGCACGCACCCCCGCCGACGTCGACGCCTGAAGCGCCCTCACGAGCGCCGCCTCCGCTCCGTCCGAACGCAGCGCAAAAAGTTGTGCCTCCAGCCGCACCCGCCCCTCGGGAGCAGTCGACTCCAGCACGGGGATCACCGAAGCGACCGCATCCGCGCCTCCGAGTGCCAGGCACGCCCGCGCCGCGGCCACCCGCACGTTTTCGTCCGACGCCGCGAGAAACTCGACGCACGTCGGAAGCGCCGCGCTCTCATTGCGCCGAGCGAGAATGTCCAGCAACCGCGCCTGCATCGACGGCGCTGCACCCGACAAGGCCTCGCAAAGCCGCGCCCCGACGCCCTCCGCACGCAGCTCGATCAACGCGGCCTCCGCCGTCGCCGCCAGCTCGACCTCGTCTGAGGCGAGCGCCGCCAACACGTCCCCCGTCGCCTCGCCCTTCAATACCCGCACCAGCGCAACGAGAGCCGCGCACCGCAAGTGAACTTCGCCGACCGGGCTTGCCCCACTGAGGATGCCTCGCAGGCGCACCACGCGATCCGCGGCATCCGCGTCGCCGCTCGTCCGCTCGACGAAGCTCAGCGCCAGATCCCGCTCATACGACTGCTGATACCACGACGCTCCGCCCTCGTTCGACGGCGCCGCCAGCATCATCTCGAGCAATCCGTCCATCGCCGGCGAACCCGAGGCGCTCAGCGACCACAGCAGCGTCCGCCACAACTCCACGTCCGCCGGGTCAGCCGTCGCCACGGCGTCCGTCGCGCTTTGCCCGTCCTCCAGCGCCGCCAGCGCGTGAAGGAGGCACACCCGCGCCTTGCCCGTCGCCGTCGTCAGCGCGACGCGCAGAGCCTTCACCGACGCCTCGCCCCCGACCGTCGTTAACACCATCGCGGCGCGTTCGACCAGAGCCTCCTCGTCCAGCAGCGCCGACACCGGCTCGACGGACTCCGCCGTCGCGATGAACCGGAGTTGCTCGAGAAAAAAATCCTTCACCTCGGCGGGCGCCTCCTCGGTCAGGCGCCGTTGCAGCGCGCGCTCCACCCTCGCCCGTAGCGGACCGGCGTCCGACCGTCCGGCCAGACCGATCAACGCGTGAACCGCAAGCCGGGCCTGCGCGTCCGCGCCGCCCCCGCCGCTTCTTACTCGTCCGCACAGGTCGGCAAGCTGCGCGTCGTTCAGCGCCGCCAGATCGGTCTGCAGCGCGGAACGCGCTTCCGCGGTTTCGGCCGGCAGGCGACCCAGAAGGGACGTTACGACCTCATCCTGAGCCGCGAACCCCGGATGAATCACAACGCCAAGAAAAGCGAACCAGCAGGCCCTTTTCATTGAACGCACCTCCGTGAAGCCGGACGACGACGCCCGCCGGCAGGTTGAAGGATCGGAGCGGGAGGGATTCGAACCCTCGGTGCAGTTGCCCGCACACCGCATTTCCAATGCGGTCCCTTCAGCCACTCGGACACCGCTCCTGCGGGAACACGATCCGCGCGGATCGGGGGTGATCGTACCTCGCCGCGGAAACCCGTCAAAACACCGGTTCCGGGGTGCGATCGTGTTTCAGGTTGTTCACCAGAACGCGCGCCCCGCCGCAGATGCCGAAGGTGGCGTCCGGAATCCTGCGATGCGTGCAGGCCTACGTCCGCGCGACGAGACCTTTGACCGCGCGCTGAAGGTCGCCGACGCGGTTCGTTTCTTCCCACGTCAGCCCCGCACCGGTCCGGCCGAAATGCCCGTAACGGGCCGTGGACAGGTAGATCGGCCGCTTCAGCTTCAGGTACTCGATGATCCCGCGCGGCGTCAGCGGCTTGAACACCGTGCGTACCACCTCGGTCAGCGCCTCGTCGGGAGCATCACCGGTTCCGAAGGTGTCGACGCGGATGCTGACCGGTTCAGCCACGCCGATCGCATACGCGAGCTGAATCTCGCAGCGCCGGGCGAGCTTCGCGGCGACGATGTTCTTCGCAATGTGACGCGCCATGTACGCGGCCGACCGGTCCACCTTGCTGGCGTCCTTCCCTGAGAACGCGCCGCCGCCGTGGCGCCCCCAGCCGCCGTAGGTGTCGACGATAATCTTGCGTCCGGTCAACCCGGCGTCGCCGTGCGGTCCGCCGATGACGAAGCGCCCGGTCGGATTGATATGAAACTCGATGTCGTCCGACCACAGCGCCGGACACTCGCGCTGCACGACCGGACGGATGACCTCCTGAATCAGGGTGCACCGGGCCGCGTCGCTCATGTGCGCTTCCGGATCGTTCGGGTCATCCAGCGCCTCCTCGGTATGCTGCGTCGAAAGCACGATCGCGCGCAGACCGACGGGTTGATCATCCTGATACTCGACGGAGACCTGGCTCTTCGCGTCCGGGCGCAGCCACCTGATGATGCCTTTTTCGCGAACCTCTGTGATACGGGCGATGATCTGACGGGCCAGGTGGATCGGCATCGGCATCAGACCGCTGGTTTCATCGCAGGCGTATCCGAACATCAGTCCCTGATCGCCGGCGCCTTGCTCTTTCTGCGTTGCGCTGTCGCTGGTGACGCCGCGGCTGATGTCCGCCGACTGACTGTGAAGCGCGCGGAGCACGGCGCAGCTTCGGTAGTCGAAACCCGTCGTCGGGTCGTCGTAGCCGATCTCGCGCACCGTCCGTCGGGCGGTGTCCTCAACCTTCGAGAGCGCCTTTTCCGCCGCCTGATTATGAACCGTCACCTCACCCGCGAGCACGATCAGACCGGTCGTAACGAGCGTTTCGACGGCGACTCGGGCGTCCGGATCGTGTTCGAGGAGGCTGTCGAGAACCGCGTCGGATATCTGGTCCGCGACCTTGTCCGGGTGCCCCATCGAGACGGATTCGGAAGAAAAACAGAATGTTCCGCCGCCGCATGATCCCTTCATGCCAGATTCTCCTGCCGCGCCTCGGACCTCCGTCCGCAAGCGCGGATAACGCTCAAGGCCGCCGCCGATGCCCCGCGCGATTCCGGCGGCCTCCTTCGGAATATCGACGCCTCGACGGACGCCGCGCCAGTCCGGCATCCTAGCCGCACCGCCGGGTCCGCAAAAGCGGTCGGCCTGGTGCAATTTGTCGCAGGGCACAGCGTCGAGACGTCCAGGTGAGCGAGCCTACCCGCAGCGGCGGTCGAGCGACCCTTGCCGACAACCGGGGCTTTCGGTGGATCCGGGACGCGCCGTGAGGACCGGGGCGAATCCGGAACGAACGATCGAGGCCGCAGGCCTTGCGCGGGGCGTCCCGCCGCATTACGATGTCGCACGTGAAGCCTCGAAGGCAGCGCGAGACGGCGCGGTGACGCCGCGCATCGGGGAGCGCGGGTCGCGCGGATCCTCGCCCGCCCGGAAGTCCGGGAGAGGGTTCCCGGCTGAAAACGCCGCCGTCGAACGTCCGCAAGGTCGGCGACGAAACTTATCGGGTGGTCGTGCTCTCAATGTCTAACCCGTCGCATGAATCCGTGTCTTATTCCGTGAAGTCGGAGGCGCCGGGGGACAGCGACGCGGTGGCGGAAGCACAGGAGGTGATCTGGGTCCAGGCCGCTCAGGGAGGCGATCTGACGGCGTTCAGCCGGCTGGTACGGATTTACGAGCGTCAGGCCGTGGCGGTGGCGTACCGGTTTCTCGGAAATGCGGCGGATGCCGCGGACGTGGTGCAGGAAGCATTCCTGCGGGCGTTCCGGAAGCTGGATCAACTGGATGACGGGGCGAGGTTCCGGTCGTGGTTGATGCGGATCGTCACGAATCTCTCGCTGAACTTCCGACGCGGCCGAAAGCGGAGCGAAGCGGCCCAACTCGAGGACGCCTTTGAACCGGAGGCGCCGGGAGACTGGAAAGCGCCGGGGGGAGGCGGCTGGGCGGATCGATCCGCGTCATCGGACGAGCTGAAGACGCGGATCGACGAGGCGATCCGGTCGCTGCCGGAAAATCAGCGAGCGGCGCTGATCCTTTTCAGCATCGAGGGGCTGCCGCAGAAAGACGTGGCGGAGATTCTCGGGTGCAGTGTCGAGCTGGTGAAGTGGAACGTGTTTCAGGCGAGGAAGAAGCTCAAGGAATTGCTGGCGGACATGATCGGCTGACGCCGGAGGCGGCGGAGTGAGGAGCGTGCGGTGAAAAAGTTCGAGAGACAACCTGAGCCGGATTTCACAAGCCTGGAATTCCTGATCAGCCGCGCGCTCGACGATGATGCGACGTCGCAGGAGTTGCGAGAACTGGAGGCGCGTATGAAGTCCGACCCTGATCTTCAACGCGAGCACGAAAGCTACCGGAAGCTGGATCACCTCCTGGATCGGTGGGCGGCGGACGAGCCTCGCGTCGACTGGACGAAATTTCATACGTCCGTGATGGCGGAAGCGCGCCTACGCGCTGACGTGGCGAAGCGGCAGCGCCTGATGTTCCGGATTGCCGGTCCGCTCGCGGCGGCGGCGGCGGTCCTGATGCTGATCTGGCCGGGGGGGAGGATCCCGAGCGGACCGGGCGGATCGGGGCGAGGCTACGTTCACGTTCAGGTTCAGGCGCCGTCCACTCTGGTTGCGCTGACGTCCGAGAAGGCGGCGCCGATGATTCACGTGGCGTTCGCGCGGGATCGGAAGGTGGAGCTTCCGCCGCCGGCGACGCCGAAGATGATGATCGGTCTGGTGGAACGCGCAGACTCGAGCGGAGGGACGCAGATCGAGGAGGCGCTGGGCACGTTTTAAGCGCCCAAGGGTTTAAGCGCCTTGCATTGGAACTTGGATTGCGGAGTTCTGCTTCGCTTACGCGGTTCGCAGCGCCGCACCGGCGGAGCGGAGGTCCGCGACCCTCAGCGGTGCGACAAGCTTGTCGCATCGGACCCTGAGGAGGTTGGCGAGGGAGCAGGCGGAAGCATGTGCGTAAGAGGCGGAATGATCGGGGCGACCGAGCGCCGTCTGGTGAAAGTTGTGACGGCAGGAGGGTTCGGATGATGTGGACGATGTTGATAGCCTGGATGGCCGTCCTTCCGGGAGCGGCGCAGGAGCAGGCCGACATGCAGGGACTTCTGCAAGCCGTGCTTGATCAGCCGGCGAAGCTCTCGCTGACGGACATCAAGCTGGCGGACCTGATCGCGGTGCTCGAGCAGGAGACGGGCGTGGCGGTGCGGATGTCTCCGGAGGTCATGTCGATGCTGCCGCACGGACCGGAGACGTTGTTCACGCAGGCCGAATTCGGCAACGTGCCGCTGCGCGAGGGTCTCGCCGGATTGTTCGCGGAACTAGGCATGACGCTTGAGGTGCGCCGCGATCATGTCGAGGTCGTGCCGACCGCAGGACTGTTGCGGATCGGACGACGGGCGACGTGGGAGGAACTGGACGCGCTTCGTCAGGTCGCCGCTCTTCAGCCGGGTCTGAACGACGCGGACGTCGAGTCGCTTCGGGCGAGGATCCAGTTCCGCGTTCCGCAGCGAGAGCCGTGGGGGGCGCTGGCGGCCCGGATGCGCGAGGTCGGGGCGGGCGCTGGCGACGAAGTAATCGAGATCGCCTGCGGCAAGCTGGGGTGGAGCTGGTATCCGGAAGGGGCGAAGATCGTGATCGTGCCCCGCGCCGATCAGTTCGCCCGGCAGTTGCAGCGCGTCGTGACGGTCCGGTCCCAGCGCCGACCCTTTGCCGAAACCCTCGAGCAGGTCTCGGCGCAATGCGGCGTGCCGATCATCGTTGATCCGGGAGCGCTGTCGGCGCTGTCGCCGGACGCCCGTCAGCGGTTTGTGTTCAGTTCTGAGGGCTACGCGGCCGGCGACGTCCTTAACGCGATCGCCGCGCAGGCGCGGCTGAGCTACCTCATCGGCGACGAGGGTGTTGTTTTCTACGACCCTGCCTCGGGCGCCCAGCGTGTTCCGGTTTCCGGCAACGGCGCCCGAAGCCCATCGAGCAGCGATCCGGTGGTCGGACTGGTTCCGGTGACGATCGGACCGGGGGCGGTCATTCACCTGCTGGTGCGCGAGTCCGACCTGCCACCGGACGTGATCGAAGAACTGAAGAACCGCAAGGCCGAGGTCGTCGAGACGATCCGGTCGTCGCTGAAGCAGCCTTAGCGCCGCGCCGCAGCGGCACGGTCGCGGGCGACTCTCGTTGCGTGCCGTCAGATGCGGGTGATGTGGCAGGGGTGGCGGCGCATGTGCGCTTCCAGGTTAGCGACGTACTGCGCCATCGCCCGACGAACGCAGTCGTCCTCGTCTCCACCCTGCTGCGGGTCGTGCAGGGGTCCGTGAAACTCGATCGTGTAGCGGAAGTCCCGCCGGGGCACGACGAACGCCTGAAGGATCGGCACGCGGCAACGCACCGCGACGTGCAGGGGCCCGGTCAGGAACTCCCGCCGACGCCCGAAAACCGTGACGTCCTGCGTGCGCAGGTGTGCGCTGCGGACCCGGGCGACATCGAGGGCGCTGCCCAACACGTATCCCTCCTCCAGGCAGCGGAAAATCATCCGCGGAAAAGCTCCGGAGAAAAACACTTTCATCCGGGTGCCGCCGCGGCGGTCCAGTCGGCGCTGAACGTAGCGCGTCAGCCCGCTTTCGTTCGGATCTCTCACCGCCGCCATCCGGTACCCGATCTGCGACAGGAACATCCCGCCGATCTGATACGGCCCCACGTGGGACATTGCGATGTACACGCCCTTGCCCCGGGCAAGCGCCGCATCCAGCAACTCCTTCCGGACCAACCGGAACAGGCCCTCAAGCCGCTCGCGCGGAAGGACGTCAAAGAGAAGGAAAAAGAGTTTGTTGCACCGGTTGTACCCGACCCACTCCCGCGAGGCGCGTTGCAGATCGGCCGGGGCGATCCCCTCCGGGAACATCTCGCGGACCGCCTGACGGAAACGACGGCGGCGCTTGTAATTGATCGCCCACTCCAGCGCGGAAAACGCCTGTCCGAATCGGAACACCCCCGCCGGACCGATGATTCGCACCAGCCCCGAAAGCACCGCGTGTACGCAATCGAAACTGACGCGCTCCCACGCCGTCAGATCGTTGGTCGTGTGATCCCGGACCTCAGGCGCGTCCGAAGGTTGGGGTGCGACGCGGCCGCCACCCACCGACACCGCGTCCGTGTCCGCTGCCGCGTCTGCGTCCGCGTCCGCCGCCGGCAAGCCCGGGATCGACGCCCGCCGCCGACTCGTCGCCGTCTCCTCTTTGTGTCCGGAAATCATCGTGAGTGCGTCGCGCCACCTTGTGCGTC
Source organism: Phycisphaerae bacterium (assembly GCA_013360585.1). GTDB lineage: Bacteria > Planctomycetota > Phycisphaerae > UBA1845 > UBA1845 > JABWBH01. Next base: position 7,273 of record JABWBH010000033.1, read on the forward strand.
GCCAGGTTCCGAAGGAGGGCGCGGCGTGGCCGTCGGCGCGGTCCCGGCTACACTGGGGACATGCTACGCATCGGCGACTTTGAAATCCACTCCGTCCTCAACGGAACGATGCGCCTCGACGGCGGCGCGATGTTCGGCGTCGTACCGAAGGTGCTCTGGCAGCGCAAGCAGGACGTGGACGATCTGAACCGGATTCTCCTGGCGACGCGGACGCTCCTCGCGCTCAACCGTCGCGTCGGCGCCGTGATTCTCGTGGACACCGGTACCGGGTCGAAGTGGCCCGCCGACGAAGCCGACCGCTACGGTATCACCCCGAGCCCGGCGGCGGTGGACGACCGCCTGCGCGACCTCGGTCTTCAGGCCGTCGATGTAACCGATGTGGTCGTCACGCACCTGCATTTCGATCACAACGGCGGCGTCACGGACTGGGCGGATGCGGAAAAGTCGCACACGCGCCTGCACTACCCGAAAGCAAGACACTGGATGCACCGGAGGCACTGGGAGCACGCCCACCGTCCGACGCTGAAAGATCGCGCGTCGTTCCTCGCCCGGGATTACGCCGCACTCGAGGCGCCCGGCACGCTGACCTTCGTCGAACGAGAGGAAGATCGGGGGCCGTGCGAAGGCGTCTCCTGGTTCGTGTCCGACGGGCACACGCGGGCGCAGCTCCTGCCCGTATTTCACGGGGACGGCGGCCCGCTGGTTTTCACCGGCGACGTCGTTCCGACCGCGGCGCATCTGCCCGTGCCGTGGGTGATGGCGTACGACCTCGAACCGCTCGTGACGATGCGGGAGAAAGAGGCGATCTACGCCCGATGCCGCCGAGAGGGACTCAAGCTCGCCTTCCCGCACGATCCGCACGTCGCCGGGGTCGAACTCGAACCCGCGGCGGACAAACCCATCATCGCGCGGACTCTCGAACTCTGAACCGCGACGGCGCGACCGTCGGCTTCAACCTCCGGGAGTGTTCAGCGGGCGCGGCTTCCGAAAAACTCGTGAATCGCGCCTGCGACTCTGCGGATCTCCTCCTCCGTGAGCATCGGATGCACCGGCAGCGAAAGCACGCGACGGCTCGCCGCTTCGGCGACCGGAAAGTCCTCCGTCCGACACTGCAGGTGTGCAAAGCAAGGCTGACGGTGCAGCGGGACGGGGTAGTACACGGCCGTGCCGATGTCCCGCTCCTTGAGGAACGTCATCAGTTCGTCACGGCGGTCGCAGTCGATCGTGTACTGGTGGTAGACGTGGGTGTTTCCCGGTGCGACCGCCGGCGTCCGGACCGGCGCGCCCTTGAGCAGGGCGTCGTAAAGCGCCGCGGACTCCTGCCGCTGGCGCGTGAACTTCTCCCAATGCGGGAGCTTTACGAGGAGGATCGCGGCCTTGAGCGTGTCAAGGCGGAAATTCCCGCCGACGAACTCGTGCAGGTATTGCTGCGACTGCCCGTGGTTGCGGAGTTGGCGGCATCGCGCCGCCAGGGCCGTGTCCCGCGTGAGGATCATGCCGCCTTCGCCGAATCCGCCGAGGTTCTTCGTCGGGTAGAACGACAGGCACCCGAGTTCTCCCATCCCTCCGGCGACCTCGCCGTTGAAGCGGGCGCCGATCGCCTGCGCCGCGTCCTCGAGCACAAAAAGGCGGTGTTCGCGGGCGATCGTAAGCAGGTCGGACATCGCGGCGCACTGCCCGTAAAGATGAACCGGGATGATCCCTTTGGTGCGTGGCGTCAGCGCCGCCCGGACCCGCGCGGGGTCGAGGCAGAACGTCGCCGGATCGATGTCCACGAAAACGGGCTTCGCGCCGAGGCGATGCACGCACCCCGCGGTGGCGAAGAAGGTGAAGGTCGGAACGATCACCTCGTCGCCGGCGCCGACGCCCAGCGCCATCAAGGCGCAGAGCAGGGCGTCCGTGCCGTTGCTGACGGCGACGGCTTCGGCGATGCCCAGTTTCGCGGCGACCTGGCGCTCCAGTTCGGCGATGTCGGGACCGCCGATGAACTGCTGGCTTTCGAGGACGCGGTGGACGGCGGATTTCACCTGCTCGCCGAAAAGGGCGAACTCTGCACGTAAGTCGAGCATGTTGATCGGTTTCTTCATGTGTTCGGACGCCGTCCGCGGACCGCGCGGATCGGTTGTGTGACGTTCCTCGAGGCGAAATCAGGCGCCACGAAGCGGGTTTGTTCCGCGAACCGTCAGGACTTCCCGCGACCGAGCTGGGGCGGCTGGTAGTCGTAGTACGTCCGAAGCTGCTCGCGGAAGTATCCGCCGCGCGTCACCTGCGCCGCGTTGAGCACGGCGCCGAAGATATGCGCATTGACGCTGGCGAGCAAGGCGCAGGCGCGGCGCGCGGCGCCGCGGGAGTTGGTCTTCGCCCGCACCGTCATGATCACGCCGTCCACCTGGCTGCTGAGCACCGTCGGGTCGCTCGCCAGGAGCACAGGCGGGGCGTCGAGGATGACCTGGTCGTACTTCTGGACCGCGCCAGCGAGGAACGCCTGAAAAGCGTCGCCGGCGAGGAGTTCCGCCGGGTTGGGCGTCATCGGACCGCTGCCCAGCACGTGAAGGTTCGGGATCGGCGTCTTGACCGCCAGGTCCGTAAGGGCGCCTTCGCCGATCAGAAGCGTCGTCAAACCACGATCTTCGACGCCTGCCCAGTGCTCCCCGAGGCAGGGGCGTCGCAGATTCGCGTCCACCAGCAGGACCCGCCGCCCAGCCTGCGCCGCGGCGATCGCCAGGTTGCAGGCGACGGTCGTCTTGCCGTCGCCGGGTCCGGGACTTGTGACGACGATCGACCGCTGGCGAGCGGCCGGAGCGCTGTACTGGAGGTTCGCCCGGATCTGGCGGAAGGCCTCCGCGGTCATCGATTGCGGGGCGGTGAGCAGCGCCAACTCAACGTGATCGAGGCGGACCTCCTCATCATCCGCGTCGGGCACGACACCCAGCAGCGGAACCTGCACATACCGGACGATGTCCTGCGTCGTGCGCACCGACGTGTCCAGCAGATCCAGCCCGACGCCGATGCCGACCGACAGCATCAGGGCGAGCGCCAGGAGCACCGGCAGCATCAGCAGGCTCGGTTCGGCGCGCCCGAGAGGCTCGGTCGCGGGTTGCTGAACGCGGATCGTCATCGCCGTGTTGGCGGCGGTTAGGCGCTTCAACTCGTCGATGTAATCCCGAAGCTCTTGACGGTTCTGCTCAAGGCGGGCCAGTTCGATCTGCTGGAGTTGAAACGTGAATAACCGGCGGTTGTTCTCTTTCTGCTCGGACTCGGTCTGCAGAAGATTCTCCGTCGCGGACGTCAGCGCGGCCGTGAGGTTGGCGTGCGCGGTTTCCACGGCGTCGATCATGAGTTCGCGGCGCTGACGGAGGGCGTCGCTGCGGGCCTCGTTCAGGCGCTGCTGGGCGATGCGGATCGCGTCATCGAACTGGCGGATGCCGGCATGCTTCGGACCCAGCCGCTGGAGGAGAACGTCGCGCTGCTGGGTCAGCGAGAAGACGCCGGCGCTGAGTTGAGCTACGTAGGGATCGGCCTCGGCCGCCGCGACGTCCTCCGCGGTCAACGCCGAACCGTCCGCGTAGAAGTTGCGCAGCGGAATGACCTGGGCGAGCTGCATCTGAAGTTCGGCTGCCTGCTGCGCATACATCGCCCCCTGCTGGCTGATCGTGCTCCAGCCGGCGGGGACGCCGCCGCCCTGGATCGTCTCCGACAGCGCCAGCAGATCCGCCCGCTTCTGCACGAGCGTGTCATCGAGTACCTTCAGACTCGCATTCGCATCGCGCAAGTCCTTCTCATAAGGCTCGGCCGCCTGTGCAAGCACCGTGTTGATGTACTTCGTTACGATCGTGTTGACGATGACGTCCGGATCCTTCGGGCTGCGCGTGGCGATCGAGACACTCAGGAAGTTCGTTCCGCGCATCGGGGCGCTGACCAGTTCATCCGTCAGCACCAGCAGCGGGTTGCGGTACACGGGGAGATCCTTGTACCACGACGTACGCTGGATGTCCTCGTCCTGAAGGGCGGCGCTGAGCACTGTCGGGCTTTTGACGACGAAGGACTGCGTGAGCATGAACCGCTCCTGCTCGCGCTCCGGAAGGTTGCGCAGCTCGACGCTCAGTTCGGTGTGCGGGCGGTTCGACACCATCTCCACCAGGGCGGTGGCGCGGTACTTCGGAAAATACCGCCACCAGGCGTAGAATCCGCCGCCCGCCGCTCCCGCAAGGAAGATGAAAAGGATCGTAATGAGGACGATCCGGCGGCGGATGATGCCCAGCAACTCTCCCGGCGTCGGCGCCGATGTCGGCGCTGGACCCGGAAGGGCGAGGCGTTCCTGCACGGTGTTGGGTAACGTCGTCATCGAGTCACGATCCGGCGGGGGTTCCGTCCTCCACCCACAGGTGCGTCAAGATCCAGTTCACGACGGCGAACATCCCGAGGGCGAGAAAAAGCGTCGCAATCCCCAGCAGCATGTGCGGCGTCCCTCGCGCCAGGTCGGGGCGCTCGTAAATCACGAACAAACCTGTCGCCACGACCCGCGCTGCGTTGCACAACACGGCGATCGGCAGGCATGCCAGCACGATCGCCGCCCGCCCCCACGCCGACGTCTTCGTCAGATGCGCGTACGCCAGCGACAACGCCGCGAACGACATCATCAGCCGCATCCCGCTGCACGCCTCCTCGACGTTGAGGAACCCGGCAGAACCCGTGTCGAAGCGCACGTAGTCGATGATGACGTTGTGAACCTCGACCTGCACGTTCGGCAGCAGTGACAGAACCGCCCCCGCAAGCACCGACGCCAACTGGCGCAGCGGAAACGTCAGCTCGACGTAAACGCCCTGCGGCAGCGGCACGGCCAGCAGCAGATACGCGATCGCGAATCCGGTTTTGCGCAGATACGAGTATCCCCCCAGCAGCAGCACCGTCCCCGCCAGCGCCGCCACCGGACAAAGCCCTTGCACATAACGGATCGGCTGGATCCAGGAGAAATACAGGTACGCCGCGACAGCCGCCGTCAGCACCGCGGCCCCGGTCCACGCCGGACGCGCCTCGGTCCGCGCCAGGTCGTCCCGGCGGATCCAGAGAAAATACGCGGAAAGCAGCGGGATCAGCCAGCCGTGCGTCCAGTTCCCGTCGTGTGTCCACTTGTACGCGAAGTGATTCGTGAACGTCCGCCAGAAGAACGCGGTGAACACCGCCGCGACCAGCGCGGCTTTCACCCACGCCGACACCCCGGAGCGAAAGCCCTCCAACGGCGAGCGTTTTGTCATCGGTGCGGCGGTCATCACTGGGAGATCGTCGGCTCACGGGAAAAGCTGCTCGAATTTACTGGGGCGCGTCGCCGGGTTCGGCTGCACCGCGAACGAGTCGATGTCTGCGAAGTTCCGCGAGTACGTGAAAGCGTAGCCCACCGTCGCCGTCGGGTTCGGAAGCGTCAGCGCCCTCAGGCGAGCCAGCCACGGCGCAAAGGGACTCGTTCCGACGTTGATGATGTCGCCACGGAGGACCGTCACGTCGTCCTCCTTGCCCGCAAAGATGGCGTCGAGATCCACCTGGATCATCTGCTCACGCAATCCGTGACGACGGTAGATCGTGCAGTTCGTCGGCCACGCGAGAGGCCCCAGCCCTCCCGCCGCCGCGATCGCGGATTTCAGCGTCACCTGCTCCGAGTTGAACGTGAAAGGCCCGGTGCGCCCGACCTGCCCCATCACGTAGTAGACGCCGATTTCGCCGCTGACGATCCGGATCACGTCTCCAGGACGGACAATGACCTTGTATTCCGGATCGCCCGCCCGCAACGCATCCGCGGGAATCCGGATGATCCGGTAGGAGGTCTCTCCGGCGATCCGCGACCAGTCCACCGTCGACTGGATCGCCTCGTAAAGCGGAAGCCGCTCGACCGGGACGGGCCGAGGACGGTCCTCGTTTTCAGCCGCGCGCGCCGGATTCGGAACGAAAGCGCCGTCCTGATAGATGTAAAGCGTGTCGGGTGCGACGTCCGCATCCGAGTCGCCGGAGCGCCTCACGTCGGCGGTATCTTGAGGAGGACCGTCCGGAGGCGAGGCGTTGTCACCCTGCTCCGCAGCCTTGTCCTGAGTGATCACCGCTGCAAGGAGTTCCTCCTCTGCGGACTTCTCAGGTTCGGGCTGAGGCGCCTGCTCGACGTCCTCGCCGGGTTCGCTCGCGCCGGCCGCCGGCGCGTCGGCGCCGGGAGCTGCGATGTCAGCCTCACTTGGCGCTGTCGTGTCCAGCGAGGCATCTTGTTCGTGCGTTGCCCGCGAACTCGAAGGAGCGCCTTCCGGTTCACCCCGATCGACGGGCGGCTCCTGACGAAAAATGTACACTTCCGTGACGAACTCGTTCAACCCGCCGACGTCATTGATCGCCTCAAGCACATCAAGGTCCGGGCGGACGATCGAAATACGTCCCGCGCGAAGCGGCGAGTTGTCTGACGCGCTGACCCCGACGCCGAAAAGCATGTACTTCGCCTCGTACACGTCGAGCGGGAGCACCAGCACTTTCGGGTCGGTGAGAATCTGGTCTTCGATCAGACGTTCGCGGATTCGATCCTCGATCTGCGGCGGCGTCATCCCGGCGACCTTGAGCCGCCCGACGACCGGCAGCGGTAGCTCTCCGACCTCGCTGACTTGAAACCGTCCCTGCCAGGGAACTCCGACCTGCCTGAGTTCTTCAATCTCGACAGCCACGATGTCCCCCGGTCCGAGGCGGTACGACACCGGTTTCGGAACCAGGTCGTCATGCGTCGGCTCGGTAGCACCCGGGATCGTCCCCGGGACATCCTCGACGGTGAGGGCGGTGCGGATTGACATCGTGCGGTTCTCCCGGAAATTGCCCGGGATCGAGGGGTTCAGCCACTCATTGAGGATCGAGTTGCAGCCCAGCACCGGCCCGAAAAGGGCGGCAACCAGAATCAACCGAACTGTCGTCTCACGGGACCGCATCCCACCAACTCCTGCCCCCGAGGGCGCCGGCAGTCCTCTCACTGCCTAAACCCACACTGACCAGCGGTTTATCGGCACTCGGTCCCGATCGGCTCAGGCTGGGTCGTCGAATCCGTCACAATCCTCAAAGGCGGCAGGAAAGTCAACCGGCCGGCAGGTTCAAGCGCGCCTCCCGAGTTTGATAGTCCGCCGGGGGTGGCGTACGCAGATCTTGACGGGAAACGAAACCCGGACGTACAAATCCGCCAGGCATTTACGCAGAATCTCCCGGCCTGAGGTTGTGAGACGGTCCCGTCCTCAACTCCTTCAGGCAGCAGGAGCCAACGCAATACGCGCCAGAAGGCGGAAAAACACGATCTGAGAACATTCCTCGGTCAGGGGCATCCATGAAAAAACAATTGTCTTCTTTTTTTGAAGCTTTACTTCTCGCTGCGGCTGTTGTGGCGAGCGTAGGCATCGGCTGTGGTGGGATTCTGAATCCGGACAACTTCCCCCCCGGCGGTGGGGGTGGAGGTGGCGGGGGTGGAGGTGGGGGAGGCAATTCCAACGTCAATCGGAATTCGAACCAGAACGACAACGCCAACTCCAACGACAACGGCGGTGGGGGTGAGGAGCCAAGCCTGGCGGTGCAATTGACCGTCAGCAACCCGACGCCAGGGTTGTTCGAGCAGGTGCTGCTGACGTGTTCACTGACGGGCGAGCCTCCCGAAGGTGAGCAGGTGCTTTTCAATTTCTTCCCGGACGAGGAAGGACGGCTTCAATCCAACGCCTTCAGCGGAACCGCCGTGTTCACGGTGCAGGAAGAGGATCTGGGCCGCACGTTCTCGTACACCTGCGCGGCGACGACGGATTTCGATGTCGGACCGGACTCGAACACGGTCGTGATCTCGCCGACACTCACACCTTGACGGAGCGGACACGCGGGCGGAACGGCGCGCCGATGAGGCATGAGGCAAGTTGATATCCACCGGCGCCGGGACGAGACCGTGACGACGAAGGTCGATCAGCTCCGCGTTCTTCAGGACGAACCGCTCGCCGGGGTCGCCAACATGGCGCGAGACGAGGCTCTGCTGACGCGAGTCGGTCAGGGGTCGTCGCCGCCGACGTTGCGTTTGTATGAGTGGCGCGAGCCGACGATTTCGCTCGGGTACTTCCAGTCCGCAGATGCGACGTCCGCGCTTCCGGTTCATCTGCGGTCGCTGGCGGTGGTCCGGCGGCTCACCGGCGGCGGGGCGATTCTGCACGACTTTGAGCTTACGTACGCCTTCGCCCTTCCGCACGGACACCCCTTGCTGTCGGGCGGTCCGAATGCGCTTTACGAGCGGGCGCATGACGCGGTGATCGCATGCCTGTCGGCGCTGGGCGTTCCGGCATGGCGCGGATGTGCGAACGACGACTCCGGTGCGGCGCGAGGGCCTTTCTTCTGCTTCGCGCGGCGGCATTGCTTCGATGTTCTCGTCGGCGATGACAAGATCGCCGGCAGCGCCCAGCGCCGCACGACTCGGGCGGTCCTCCAGCACGGAAGCATCATCGTCGCAAGCCGCTTCGCGGAGCAACCGGTCGCTCGGCTCGGGGTTTCAAGGACGGAGGCGGTGCGGTTTCTGCGCGAGGATTTCCCGCGCCGGCTCCTCGACGCGGCGGGCGCATCGCTCGGCGTTCGGGCGGGGACGTGGACGCCGGACGAACTGGCCGAGGCGGACGCCCTCGCGCCGAAATACGCCGACGCGGACTGGACTCGCCGCCTCTGACCCCCCGGGTCAGATTTCGTAATCCGGCATGATCTGCCCCGGACGGTCACTCGTCGGCGCGGGGGCGCCGGCGGACTTCGTCTTGAAGTGCAGCTCGGGGGGTTTGAACGTGACCGTGCTCATCGGCGGCACGCTGGTGGTGACGAAGACGGAGCCGCCCACGATCGCCCCCTCCCCAACGACGGTGTCGCCGCCGAGCACGATCGCGTTGGCGTAGATCGTCACGTTGTCCTGCACCGTCGGGTGGCGCTTACGCCCACGGATGGCGCGGCCGCGCTCGTCCTTCGGGATCGACAAGGCGCCGAGCGTCACGCCCTGGTAGATTTTGACGTTGTTGCCGATGTCGGTGGTCTCACCGATGACGACGCCGGTGCCGTGGTCGATGAAGAACCCGCGCCCGATCCGCGCCCCGGGGTGAATGTCCACGCCGGTCATCATGTGCGCCCACTCCGACATGATCCTCGGCATCATCGGCACGTGCAGGCGGTACAATTCATGCGCAAGACGGTAAACCGCCGTGGCGAAAAGACCGGGATAAGCGAGCACCACCTCGTCAAGGTTGAGCGCCGCCGGGTCGCCGTCGAACGCGGCCTGCACGTCGCCCCCGAGCATCTCCCGTACCGCCGGCATGCGTTCGACGAACTGAAGCGTCAGCTCTCGCGCCCGGCCTTCGCAGGCGGGTTCGTCGACGCGGCCCTCAAGCCTCGCCTCCGCCTCGTAGCAAAGGCAATTCAGTATCTGCGTGTACGTCAGCTCCCCGACCCGGGGCAGCAGGTCGCCGACGTGAAACGCCACGTTGTGCGTCGTCAGGTTCTGACGTCCGAAGAACCCGGGAAAGACCAGCTCCAGCAGCAGCTCCGTCAGTTCGATGATCCGCGCCCGCGACGGCAGATACTGCCGGTCGATGTGCCGCGTCCGGCCGTCCGCCCAGTAACTCTGGACCACCTTCTCGACCAGCGGGCCGAGACGCTCTCCAAAATTGAAATGCTCGCTCATGCGCCTCTGCTTCCTGCCGCCGCGCGGTTGAAGGTCCGGACCGGCGAGGTCTTTTTCATGTTATCGGAAAACACGACGTGCGGATCATCTCACGGTCTCCGGAAGCGGGCGACAACCGCGCCCCCTGTCCGCCACCCGTCGATCGCGGCGCTGATGATACCCCCGGCATATCCCGCGCCTTCGCCGATCGGATAAAGACCGTCCACACCGCAGGCGACGCGCGTCTCCGGGTCTCGAACGATCCGGACCGGAGCGCTGGCCCGGGTCTCGGGCCCCGTCAGGATCGCATCCGCCCCGGCGTAACCAGGCATGCGCCCGTCCAGCATCGGCAGCCCGCGGGCAAGCGCCTCCGCGACTTCCGCCGGGAGGATCGACCTCAGGCGTGTCCACGTGGCGCCCAGCGGGAAACTCGTCTCCAACGCCCCGTCGGACGCCCGGTCCGCCAGGAAATCCGTCGCTCGCTGCGCGGGAACGCGGTAGGTTCCCGCCGTCGCCTCGTACGCGAGACGCTCCCAGCGCTCCTGATACGCCAGTCCGTCCAGCGCCGACAGCCCCGCGATGCTGGGATCGACCGTGATGACCAGCCCGCTGTTGGCGTAGCGCCCGCCGCGCCGCGACCGGCTCGCCCCGTTGGTGGCGATCAACCCCGCGGATTCATTCGTCGGGAGAATCTCTCCACCCGGGCACATGCAGAAGCTGAAGAGATCTCCCGCGTCGCCGCAGGCGCCCTTCGCGACGAGATGATACTCCGCTGGCCCCAGCCGGGAATGTCCCGCCGCCGCGCCGTACTGCCACCGGTCCACCAGCGCCTGCGGATGCTCGATGCGCACGCCGATCTGAAACGGGCGCGCTTCTAGCCGAACCCCACGGCGGTCGAGCATCCGGTAGGTGTCCCGCGCGGAATGACCGATGCCCAGCAGTACCGGACCCGTCTCCCACCACACGTCGCCCACCCGAAGCCCCGCAAGCCGGTCTTTCTCGACCCGCACATCCTCGACCCGCGCCCCGAAGCGCACCTCGCCCCCGAGACGCTCGATCGCCTCCCGGATGCGCCAGCAGATGCGCGGAAGGCGATCGCTACCGATGTGCGGCCGGGCGTTGACGAGGATGTCGGGGTCCGCGCCGTGCTGATACAGCCGGACGAGGATTTCCTTCGTCAGCGGGTCGTGGACGCGCGTGTAAAGTTTGCCGTCACTGTAAGTGCCCGCGCCGCCCTCCCCGAAAAGCAGGTTGGACTCCGGGTCGAATTCGCGGAAGCGGTAGTAACGCTGGAGAATGTCGCGATGCCGACGACGGACTGCTTGACCCCGCTCCAGCACCAGCGGTCGGTACCCCAGCTCCGCCAGGCGCAGCGCGGCGAACATCCCCGCGGGACCGAACCCGACGACGATCGGCCGGTTGACCAGCGGTTCCTGACCCTCTTCCGGCGCCTGATACGGTGCGGCGCGGAGCCACGCAAATTCGGCGGGCCGCAGGCGCCGGACGCAGGTCCGCTCGCGAGGTTCGCCGCCGTCCAGCGCCACCTCAACCTGGTACCGGAAGTGAAGATCGTCCTTGCGGCGGGCGTCCAGCGCCCGGTGAACGATTGCGTAGGCGCGCACCGCCGTCGACGGAACACGCAGACGCGCGGCAACTCGTGCCGGCAGCGCCTCCTCCGGTTCCTCCAACCCAAGGCGGATATTGCGAAGCAGAAAAGGCATGCGCGGCGGAGTGTACTCGCCGACCCCGCGCGCGTCACAATGCCGCGGACCTCCCCTTTCAGGAGCGATTGCCGCAAGTCCGGACCGCTGCCGCGGGCGTCACCGCTCCCGAGGCTTCTTCGGCTCGCCCGACGGAACGTCCTTCGACCCGTTCTTCTTCGCCTCGGCGCGACCGGCGCGGGCCTTCTGCTCGGACGTGGGGATCGGGTCCAGTCGACGCTGAAGCTCCTCGAACATCGCGTCGATCGGGCCGTAAACCTTGACGAGCTGAGCCTCAATCTCCTTGAGTTCGTCCTCCGTCCCGTCATGCTCGGCGATCTTCTTTTCAAGGCGATCGATCTCGGCCTTGTTGGCGTCGCGGTGAACGAGGGCCCGCTCTTTCATCTCCTTGAGGATCGAGTTGGCCGATTTCGTCTGCGCCTCATCAAGCTGGAACCGGCTGATGAACTCCTCGACGTATTTCGTCCACGCGTCCACTTCCGTCGCGATCTGATCGGTCGGCGACTCCCCGGCCTTGGCAGCCTCTTCAGCCTTGGCGCGCTCCGCTTCCGCCCGCTCCCGTGCTTCTTCGGCGGCGCGGCGCTCGCGCCGGACGGCCAGCGGCGGATCCCAGAATTCTCGCTCATTGAACTCACCCTGCTGCCAGCGCCCGAGCTGCGTGCGGGCGAACTGCATGCCGGCCTTGAACCCCAGCAGGTCTCCCTCGAATTTTCCGAGCTGGTCCTCGCGGAGGATGCCGCGCATCTCCTCAACGCCGTCAGCGATCTGCTTCTCGAAAAGGTCGAACGCCTTCCCCGCGCGCCCGCTCCACTCCACGACCTGCTCCTTCGTCGGCGCCTCCATCTGAAGACGCATCTCGATGAAGTCGTTCATCAGCGGTTTGAAGTCCTTCTCGTTCTCCCGTGCGAACCCGCCCCACCGCTTCTGCATCTTCGCGGTGAGGTCGCTTTTCTGCGCCTCGTCCAATTCGTACCGGTCCGCCACCATCTCCGCCCACCGGGCGATCATCAGGTCCATCATCCGCCCGGTCGGCCACAACCCGCCGGAGTCCTCGCGCGACTCCCGCGCCACGGGCGGCGCGGAGCGATCCTGCGCCGGGTAAGAACCTGCAAAACCGCAGATCACGATCAGATTGAGGATCAACATGATGTCCCGCTCCCAGGCGACCGGCCAGACCGGTTCACGCTGCACACCGCAAGCCGCTTCCGCCGATATGCGGAAGGATGAACCAGGCGGCCTGCCACAACACTCCGGACGTTATTGTTTCCATCGTCGTCCCGACTTGCAATCGGCTCGACCGGCTCAAGGCTTGTCTGGACAAGATCACACACGCGGTCACCCTCCCGCACGAGATCATCGTCGTGGACGGCGCCTCCACCGACGGCACGAGCGCGTACCTTCGATCCCGCCACGACGTCCGGACCATCTTTGAAGAACGCCGCGAGGGGGCCGTCAAGGCGTTCAACCGCGGGTTCCGGGCAGCGCGCGGGCGCTACGTCACGTGGCTCAACGATGACGCTCGGCCGCTTCCGGGAGCCTTTGACGCCGCGGTCCGGATGATCGAACGACCGGATCTTGCCGACGTCGGCATGATCGCCCTGTATCACACCTGGCACAATGATCGGAATATCCTGCATGAAATCCGACGGGACGGGATCCGGTACTGCATCTGTCACGTTCGAGGGCGTCCTTACGCCAACTTCGGCCTGCTGAGGCGATCATTGCTGGTGCGCGTCGGTTATGCCGACGAGGGCTACCGGTTCTTCGGTTTTGACCCGGACTTGGCGCTGAAGATACAGGAGGAGCACGGGCTCCTCGTCCTCGGGTGTCCCGAGGCGTTGATCGATCATGACGAACACCACGATGACCGCAAGCGGGCGGATCTGGACCTCGGTCGGGCCGATAACGAGCGTTTGTTCTCCCGCTGGAACCTCCCGGACCCCGGCGCGTACCCGGATCCGTGCCCGGCCTACCTCCAACGAATCCGCGATCGCGGCGTCTTCATCCCTGACGACTTTCACGCCCTGGCGTTAGCGCCCGCCGGCTGAGGTGCCGGTCGTCGCTCGATCGACCCCTGACCGAACGCGGGTGGACCGCGCCCTCCTCCGTCACGTAACATGCGTCGTCGGTCGGGATCCGGCCGCCGGATGAGCCACGATGAATGATCGCCTGTCCCGGTACTCCCGCCAGCTCCTCTTTGAACGCTTCGGAGAGGAAGCACAACGCCGCCTGATGTCCGCTCGCGCGCTGCTGGTGGGCTGTGGCGCGCTGGGAACCGTGATCGCGGACACCCTCGTCCGCGCCGGAATCGGCGCGCTGCGCATTTGCGACCGGGATTACATCGAGCGAGACAATCTTCAGCGCCAGGTGCTCTTTGATGACGACGACCTGACGTGCGGCGAACCCAAAGCCGTCGTCGCCGCTCGGAAACTCCGCCGGATCAACCCCGAGGTCGACGTTGATCCGCAGGTCGTCGACTTCAACCCGGACAACGCCGCCGAGCTCGCCCGGGGTGCCGAAGTTTTTCTTGACGGCACGGACAATTTCGAAACCCGCTTCCTCATGAACGATCTCGCCGTGAGCACCGGCCGGCCCTGGGTTTACGGCGCGGTCATCGGCGCTTCCGGACTGGTCATGACCGTGCTTCCCGGAGAGACGCCCTGTCTGCGCTGCGTCTTCGAGTCCGCCCCGCCGCCGGAGATGAACCCCACCTGCGACACCGCCGGCGTGCTCGGCAGCGCCGTCAAAGTCGTCGCAGCGCTTCAGGCGCTGGAGGGCATGAAGCTGTTGTCCGGGCTTCGCGGCGAGTGCATTCGCGGACTCATAACCGTGGACGCCTGGACGGGGCGCGTCACGACGCTCAACGTCGCCGCCGCCCGCGACGCCGGAGACTGTGCCTGCTGCGGGAAGCGGCGCTTCGACTATCTTGAAGGACGCATGTTCTCCAGCCACGTCACGCTCTGCGGGCGCAACGCCGTCCAGCTCCAGCCGCCGGCCGGGCTTCGCGTGGACCTGGACGTCATCGCCGAAAAAATCCGCCGGGCCAACACCGTACCCGCCCAGGTCAACGCCTTCATGCTTCAGACGCGGATCGGCGACCTGACGCTGACGCTTTTCCGCGACGGAAGGGCGATCATCAAGGGCACGAAGGAACCTGAAGTGGCACGCTCCTTGTACGCCCGGTTTGTCGGGGGATGACAAAGCAACGCAGCGGACCCCGCCGACCTGAAATACCCGAGCCTCACGGACCGAATACGGACAAGGAGTGCAACAACCGATGAATCCTCTTCAGAACGATCCGAGCCCCGATCCGGAACCGCTGTGGACGCGCCTGCTGGCGACGGACCGTCCGGATTGGTTTGCCCGCCTTCTGATGAGTCTGGTGACTGCGGCGGTGTTCGGCGGCGCCGCGATGCTGGGGCTGGCCGTTTTCGACAGCGTCATGCCGCCGCGGACAGTCAGCTACACCGATCCGAGCGGGCGGCTCGTCTCGTATGCGATGCGGCGCGTGGATGAGGAGCACATTGCGCTTGCGCTGGCGATCGCCGGCACGGTCTGGTGCCTGACCCTTCCGTGGATCTGGCGCGGATACCGGCGCTTCCGCACCGGATTGACCGCGGTCTTTCAGGTCACGGCGATCTGGGTCTGCGCCATCCCTCTGTGCATCTTCGTCGATCGGGCCGCGGCCAACGAGGAAATCTGGATTGCGGCGATCATCCTTTTTGCCGGCGGAGGAACTTTCCTCGTCGTCGCCCGAGGGTACGCGCGGTATCGCGCCGGACGCTCGGTCTTGACCCCCGAGGGCGTCGTCAACGTCTCCTGTCCGCGATGCGGTTACTCCCTCGTCGGCCTCAGCGAGTCCCGATGTCCCGAGTGCGGCGCGAGGTTTACGCTGGACGAGCTGATTCGCGAGCAACGTTTCGCCGGCGCTCGACTGCAACCGCCCCGCCGCACGGCGGAGGACAACCCGGACGGCGATTTCCTCCGCGCCGCACGATGAAGCGCCCGGAAAACGACGCAGGCCGCAGAGACCCCCTCGTTTCCGCGGCCTGCTTCGTTCCGATCCGTCCGCCGTCGTCACGGCGACAGAAGCTGCACGATCATGTTCAACAGCCAGCCCAGAAAGCCGTCCGCCGACTCAATCAGCGCTCCCTGCCACTGACTTGGCACTTCTCCGGCGGCCAGCGCCGCCCCCGAACTGCCCGCCACCACCAACCCCGCCACAACCCCCATCCACAGTGCTCTTCGCGCCTTCACCATGTCTGAGTCCTTTCAATAAAAGGGACTAACCTGAATCCACCACTTTCGCCGTCCGGATGATCTGCCAGCCCAGCCGCCGGAACAGCGGGAACTGCCCGACCGCCCCGGTGATCAGCCGCAGGTCTTCCTCGTCAATGACGAAATCCGCCTCTTCCCCCGCCTGCTCCTTGAACGCCTGATACACGCGGTATTCCATGTTCAGCACCCGCTCGCGAATCACCCAGTTGTTCAGCCGGTTGGCGATCTCCAGCCCTTTGTTCGTGAACACCGCGATCGCCCGCTGCTGCTCGTCCCCCGTCAGGTGGCGGAAGGCGATGTTCGCCCCGAAGATGCACCACCACCCGAAGCTCTCCAGCAGGTCGCCGACCGGAAGGTCATCCGTCTCGTCCAGCTTCGCCAGAATCCGCGCGACCGCCTCGTCCGGCGCCACGCCGCCGCGCGCCGCCTCGGCCTCGAGCAGACCCCCGGCGCACGTGTTCGCAATGCTGAACGTCTGCTCGTCGCCGAACTCGCCGTGGAGGGCGTTGAAAATCTCCCGTGCTCGCGCGAGGTCCGCGTACGCGGCGTCCGCGTGCGAACGCGGATCCTCCAGCGGAAACTGAAGCATGCGCAACGAAATCCGCCCGCGCACGTAGTACGCAAAGCCCTGGGTGCCCGTGTCACGGCGGCCTTGCGGCGGGTGATCGTTGAACCAGTCCAGGACGAGCTGCGCAATCCCTCGCGCCTCAGTGATCTCGCCCTGCACGAGAAGCTCGTACGCCAGGTTCGACTCGAGCATCAAACGCAGACCGTCCGAGATCGGCACCTGCTGAAGCCCGCGTCGCAGCATCTCCAGCGACTTGTGCGACTGACCGAGCAGATCCCACGCCCCGGCCTGCCGCTGGCACGCCAGCGCCCGCTGCTCCGGCGTCCGCGCCGCGGAGAACGCTCGCTGCGCAAGGCCCAGCATGCCGCGATAATCGGCGTTGCGGAACGCCGCCATCGCCGCTTCGTCAAGCTGCTCGAACGTCGCCCCTTCCGCCGCCGAACTCAGCGACGAGTCATCAAACCAGATGAAGTCGATGACCGTCTCGATCGGCCAGTCCAGCACCTGCGCCAGCCCGACGACGAAGTCCAGCTTCGGATTGCCGCCGGGATACAGCTTCGTCACGTGACGGTTCAGCGCGTCGGCAAGCTGATGCTTCGTCCACCCGCGGTAGTGCAGCGCGAGGTCGATCAGCTTGTGCAGGCGGAGTTCCCGCTGCTCTTCGGTACAGGCGATCGCGCCCAGTTCCATCACCGGCACTCCGGACCGCGCCACGGCGTCGCGCCCCGGCACGGAATTCCGCCATCATAACAAGGTCGCGCGCCCCACCCGGCAGCGATAACCCTTTTTGCGCTAGAATTTCGATTGAAATGAGCAACCCACCCGATATCTCTCACCTCTCAACACTGCCGTCTTTCTCCAGTTTTACGCGCCGTCGCCCCTGACGCGAGAACCCAGGAAACGCTTCGTCGGAGCAACCTTCAGATTGCAACCCCCCGCATGTCGTGGTCGTCGCGGCGCCGACCTCATGCCCGGAAGCGGCTGCGCGCCGCGGACACCTTGACGCGAAGCGCCGTCGGGGAAGAAGGGGGTTGCGTCGATCCGCTCACCACGCGCTACGGATAAAAGCGCCCCATCATGCGCGGGTAGGGGATCGCCTCGCGGATGTGCTTGAGGTTGCAGATCCACGCAACCGTGCGCTCGACGCCCAGACCGAACCCGCCGTGGGGAACCGAGCCGTACCGGCGCAGGTCGAGGTACCACTCGTAGTCCTCCTGCGGCAGACCCTCCTCATGAATGCGGTGAAGCAGACGGTCGTAGTCCTCCTCGCGCGCCGACCCGCCGATCACCTCGCCGAATCCCTCCGGTGCAAGGAGATCGAAGTTCTCGACAACCTTCGCGTTATCGCGGGCCTCGCGCATGTAAAAGGCTTTGACGTGTTTCGGATAGTGCGTCACGAACACCGGCCGGTCGTGCAGGCGGGAAATGATCGTCTCGTCCGACCCGCCCAGGTCGCCGCCCCAGGTGAACTCGGTGGCGAGTTTGAGGTGATGCGGAATGTTGGCGATCTGCTCGGCAAGTTCGCCGCGCTCCTCGCGCAGATCAATGACTTCGGCGGCGGCCTTGTCCTTCTCCCACTGTTTGACGCCGCCCTGTTTCTGACGGTCCTCCAGCTCGGCGACGCGCTGGTCCAGCTCGGCGAGGCGAGCGGTCTTCGCGGCCAGATCCCGTTCGAGCAGCTCCTTCGGGCGCGGTCCGCGGAGAAGGTCCGCCGCGTCATCGTAGCGGATGCGGTAAAACGGCTTGCGAATCCGCTCAAGCTGCGAGACGTCGCGCCCCAGTTCAATCAGGTCGCGCTGATGATCGCGCAGCACGCGATCGACCAGGGAGCAGACGAAATCCTCGGCCACGTCAATGACGTCCGACAGGGAGGCGTAGGCGATCTCCGGCTCCACCATCCAGAACTCGGTCAGGTGGCGGCGGGTCTTGCTTTTCTCCGCGCGGAAGGTGGGCCCGAAACAGTACACCTTGCGGTGCGCCATGCAGGCCGCTTCGAGATAAAGCTGCCCCGTCTGCGCGAGGTAAACCGGTTCGCCGAAGTAATCCACCTTGAACAGCGTTTGCGAGCCTTCTCCGGCGGCGGGAGCGAAGATCGGCGTGTCGATCAGGACAAAGCCGTTGTCGTTGAAGAAGCGGCGGATCTGATCGATGATCGTCGCCCGGATCCGCAGGATGATCCACTGCCGCTGCGAGCGGAACCAGAGGTGGCGCCGCTTGAACAGGAAGTCGATCCCGTGCGGTTTCGGCGTAATCGGATAATCCGTCGAGGCGCCGACCACCGCGAGGTCCGTCACGTGCATCTCGAATCCGCCCGCCGCCCGGTCTTCAGGACGCGCTGTTCCCGTGACGACGACGGCGGCTTCCTGCGACAGATGCTTGGCGGTATCGAAAAAACTCTCCGTCTTCTCCGTGCGCTCCACGACGCACTGGCAGACGCCGGTTCCGTCGCGGAACTCGAAAAAGACCAGTTTCCCGCTGGGGCGGTTCTTCACCACCCACCCGGACAGCGTCACAACGGCGCCAACGCGGCGCGGCAGATCGCGGATTTCGGCGTGTTTACTCATGCGGCGGAGGATAGGCGAGCCGGCGCGGGGCTTCAAGAATGTCCGGACGGCCCGCGCGCGACGCGCTTTTCGGCGCGGCGTCCGTCCGGTACAACGACCGTCATGTCCTTGCTGGTTACAGGTAGCATCGGGATCGACACGGTCATCACGCCGTTCGGACACGCCGAAAGCGTGCTGGGCGGATCGGCGGTTTACTTCTCTCTGATCGCCTCGCAGTTCACGCCGGTGCGCCTCGTCGGCGTCGTCGGCGAGGACTTTCCGCCGGAGTTTCGCCGCGTCCTGGAAGCGAGGCCGATCGACCTCGCCGGTCTTGAGGTGCGCCAGGGCAGCCGGACCTTCCGCTGGTCGGGGAAATTCGAGGGCGCGATGAACGAAGCCGAGACGCTCAACGTTCATCTGAATGTCCTCGCCGAAGCGCCGCCCCCCGTCCCCCACGCATTCCTCGACAGCCGGATCGTCTTCCTGGCGAACACGCATCCGGGGCTTCAGAAAGCGCTGATTCAGCAGCTTCACGCGCCGAAGCTGATCGTCTGCGACACGATGAACCTCTGGATCCGGACCCAGCGAAGCGCCCTGCTGGAAGTGTTTTCGCTGGTGGACGGCGTCATCATCAACGACGCGGAGGCGCGGGAGCTGACCGACCGGGTGAATCTCGTCGAGGCCGCGCAGAAACTCCTGACCTACGGACCGAAGTTCGCCGTGGTGAAGAAGGGCGAGAACGGCGCGCTGTTGGTGACAGAGCAGGGCACGACCTCGCTGCCGGCCTTCCCGACCACCCGCGTGTGCGATCCGACCGGCGCGGGCGACACCTTCGCCGGCGGCATCCTCGGATACCTCGCGCAGTGCGGCGACGCGGGTCCGGCGTCGCTGCGCCGAGCGGTGGCGCGAGGGATGGTCGCGGCGTCGTTCACGATCGAGGACTTCTCCGTCGGGCGCCTGCGCACGCTGACCCGCCGCGAGTTCGACGCCCGGCTCGAGGAATACCTGCGGATGCTGCACATCGACTGACGCCCGGCGTCGGAAGCCTCGGCGCCGAACTGGAGGTTGCTCCGAGGCGGTGTTCCGCAAGAAGAGGGAACGCTTTCTTACGGGCGCCGCTCGGGGATAAGAGCGTGACATACGGGTGCGGTCTGGTTATGAGAAAAGGGAGCCGGTCAGCATCGCCTCAACGCGTGATCCGCGCGGAAACTTCATGATCCCGTATCAACAGACGTTGCGGCTTTTTGTGGCGGTCGAGCTTTCGCCGGGGGTTCGGCGCAAACTGATGGACGCGCAGCGCCGGCTCGCGCCGGAGTGTCCGGACGTGCGCTGGACGCGGGAGGACGCGCTGCACCTGACCGTGCGTTTCATCGGCGACGCGCCGGTCGGACAGGTCGAGGCGCTGGCGAAGGCGCTGACGGCGCAGGCGCGGGAGGTCGAGCCGGTGGACCTCCGCGTGGAGGGGTTGGGCTGCTTTCCGGCGGCGGGCCGAGTGCGCGTCATCTGGGCGGGTGCCGAGGAGGAGACCGGCGACCTCGCACGGCTGGCGGAGAACGTGGACCGCGCGCTGGCGGAACTGGGATATCCGTCGGACGGCAAGCCGTTTCGACCGCATATCACGCTGGGCCGGTTGAAGGAGGATCGCTCCGGCGGTGCGGTGCGGCGCGCGGTCGAGGGCGCGGCGTTCCGCGGCGGGGTCGAGGGGGTCGATGAGCTGGTGCTGATGGCGTCAGACCTCTCGTCGCGCGGTCCGAGATACAGCGTGATCAGCCATCACGCCCTCGGCGAAATCGAGTGACTCGGCGGGGTTCTTGAAGGCTGCGGGTCGTCGCAACAAAGGCCCGCTTGCTGAGCCCGCCTCTGACCGCGGGACTCCGTGTTCCGGATGCTCCGTCGTCGTGGCGCGACGTACATTTCGAGCGGCAGGGGCGGCGGCCGGCGCGGCCTGCCGCCGTGGGTCCGAACCCTGCGCCGCGTGCGGCGCTGGGTGGGCGCCAAACTCATCACCGGAGTCAGATGAAGACTCAGGTGAGGACAATCGCCTCCTCTGTTTCTCTCGCCGTCCTCCTTTTTTCAATCGTCCGATCCCGTCAACATCAAAGGAATCGTCCGTCGAATTCCTGGCGCAGCTTGTCGACCAGTTCCTTAATCCCCTGGGCGTCGCGCTTGGTGCAGATGAGCGTGGCGTCGGGGGAGTGGACGATGACCAGATCGTCCACGCCGATGGTGGCGATGAGGTGATCGTCTTCGGAGACAAGGATGTTTCCACGCGAGCCGAGGGTGATCGCGTGGCGGCAGGCGGCGACGTTGCCGAGGTCGTCGCTGTCGAGCAGCGACTCCAGCGCGGTCCACGCCCCGACGTCCACCCAGTTGCAGTCCATCTCGACGACGAGGACGTCCTCCGCCCGCTCGAGGATGGCGAAATCCACGCTGATCTTCATCAGCGTGGGGTAAAGGACGCCGAGCTTCTCCCGGCGCTGGGATGTGCCCCAGGCACGCCCGAGTTCTCGCAGGGCGTCGTGCGAGTTGGGCAGGTGCCGCCGGATCTGGTCGAGGATCGTCTGCGCCCGCCACGCGAACATCCCGCTGTTCCAGTAGTGCTGCCCGCTGGAGACGTATTTCGTCGCCAGCGCGATGTTCGGCTTCTCGGCGAACTCGCGGACCTTGTAGACGTTCTCCGCAACCCGCTCGCCGCGGGCGACGTACCCGTATCCGGTGTGCGGGCTTGTCGGGCGGATGCCGAAGGTCACCAGCGCCTCCGGATGCGCCTCGACGGCCTTGATCGCCGTCTGCACCGAAGCCGCGAACCGCTCGATCGGCGTGATGACGTGATCGCCGGTGAGCACGGTCATGACGGCGTCCGGATCGCGCTCCGCGAGGATGGCCGCTCCGAGTCCGATGGCGTTGACCGTGTCGCGCCCGACGGGTTCGCCGATCAGGTTCTGTCGGGGGATTTCCGGGATCTCCTCCGCCGTAAGGTCGATCAGCGACTCGCCGGTGATGATGTGGATGCTGTCCGGCGGGAACACCGCCGTAGCACGCTCAAACGCCTGACGCAGCAGGGTCTTGCCCCCGAACAGGCGCATCCACTGCTTCGGGCGACGGCGGCGGCTGAGGGGCCACAGGCGTGATCCGGCCCCCCCGGCCATGATGAGCGCGTAATGCATGACGCATTCATCCTGTGGGTCCGCTGGAACCGAGTCAAGCGGGCGCCTCGCAAACCTCAATCATGCGTGACAGGCCGCCCGCTCAGTACTTCTCAGATTGCGCCAGATCGAAACCGCGGTGGGACTCGTTGGCCGCCGTCCCCCGGTATTCGGCTCGGCAGGCGTAGCAGACCGTCACCGTCCCGATCACGAAGTAAATCGCCAGGTCGATCACCACCGCCGCCGCCAGGACGCCCCAACTGAGCAGCAGATTCGACTTGTACGACAGGAAACTGATGACGGCCGCCACGACGACGATCCCCAGCCCGAGGCGCTGCGGAAAGTCCTTACGTATGAAAAGCTCCCGACATCCGCACAACGCGCAGGCGTCGACGCGATTGTTCCTCAGGATGTCCTCCGACAGCGTCACCAGGTGACGGGTGCGGCAGCGCGGACACTCGATCCCGCCGGTTGCGCTTTGCAGGGGTTCCAGCTCGATCAGGGCGACACACCCTTCTTTCGGGCAGTCAAATCGTACGCGCATTCACAAACCCTCTTTTCCAACCCGGCGCGGCGCGCCCGGCTCGTTGTGGCGCCATCATAAGGCCTTGCATTCCTCCTGCGACTACCTGAGCCTCAGGAAAACCCTTGCTTTATTTTTCAATCATAAGGTAAAATCCCACCTTTGACGCCTTCGGTGGTGGTGAGCGTCGCGAGGCGGAATCTGCCGTCGGGCTTCCGAGTTGTTTCAGGAAAGAGACCACGGACCGAATTTTTTTCGAAAAGGGGCTTGCCTGGACCGGCAGAAGCCGCCTATACTAGCCCGGCTAAGCGTTCCCCCTGGTTTTTCTCCCTCTCCGGTAACCCGGTCGCGGTTTTGCGGGTCTTAGACAGGTCCGGGCGGTTGGGCTGCGCGTCCGTAAAAACCGGTTAAGTCACGCGCACAAACCGTCCGGTCAAACGTATATAGGGGTGGGGGATCCTTGGGGGGAGAGATGTCATGGTGACAAAGGAGCGGAAAGCCATGATGGTGCAAACGACAGCAAGACCTGAACAGGGGCGGCGAAAGAGTCCGGGCGTGGGGATGCCGCGAGCGGACGTGCTTGCCCGTTTGTCGGAGTCCGATCGGGAACTGCTCAGGCAGTGGGTCGAGTCGCCGACGGGCTACGTCGCGGACGCGTCGTTCAAGCGCCAGGGCGTTGAGGCGGAGTTGTTCGGGGTCAAGGCCGAGTTTCCGGACGAGGGCGTCCCGCGCTTCGTCGAGGCGACGCCGATCGTCAAGAGCGAGTTCCGTAACGGGGATCTGGTGACGCTGACGACGGCGCAGGAGGGCGTGGCGTTCCGCCGGCTGAACTACGCCCGCTTCCGCTGCCACCGGATTCTGAACCGGGCTCGCGGCGGACGGCTCACCAAGTCCGAGGCGTGGCGCCTGATCGCGTGGGCGCATCGGGCGCTGGACGCGCGCAGCCTGATCGTGCGGCTGAACATGCCGCTCGTCCTGGCGATGGCGAAGCGGACACGGCTGGTGAACGTCGATCCGAACGAGATGATCAGCGAGGGCAACATGGCGCTGCTGCGCAGCGTCGAGAAGTTCGACTGCTCGCGCGGGTTCAAGTTCAGCACGTACTCGTGCCGGGCGATTTTGAAGAGCTTCTCGCGGGTGGCGATGCGCACGAGCCGTTACCGGCAGGTCTTCCCGACCGAGTTCGACCCGGCGGTCGAGCAGAGCGACTTCCTCATCCGCAAGCGCGAGGACGTCGAGGAGGATTGTGTGGACGAAATCCGGCGCATCCTCCTGTCCAACGCGGCGGGGCTGACGGACGTCGAGCGCACGGTCATCGAGGAGCGCTTCTCGCTGAACGAACCGCGCGAAGCCGAGGCCTCGCGCCGGCGCACCAAGACGCTTGAACAGGTCGGCGACATCATCGGCGTGACCAAGGAGCGCGTCCGGCAGATCCAGAACAAGGCGCTGGACAAGCTCAAGAACGCCCTGATGGACGGCTACCTCGCGGCGTGAGGCGTGAGGCGTTAGGCATAAGGCGTGAGGCATAAGGCGTGAGGCGTGAGGCATGAGGCATGAGGCGTGAGGCATGAGGCGAGCCGCCTGGCTCGCAGACGACACAGGCGACGAAAGCAAACAAGAACCCCCGCCGAGGCGAGCGAGCCGCGGCGGGGGTTTTCTTAGCGATGTCCCCTTTGCACCCGCGTCGTGGCGTCTGAGTTTGTAAGCGCCGCTGCGCCGCGTTTGACGCCGAATTCGGACCCAGGCTCGCCGTTGCGCTCGACGACACCCTCGAAGTTCGCTGGTCGCTGCGCCGCCGGGGTGGCGGGGTGGCAGGCTCTCGCGGTACGCCGCGTGAGCCTGCAAGTTCATCCCCACCCGCTTATTGAAAAACACCCGGGGGACATTGATCGCGCGGGCTGGTCATCCCCGAATTGGCGGGGTGGCATGGCCTGGTGTACTCACCTGGCCATGCTACGCGCCGGCAGATCTCAGAATGCGGTCGCCCTGGGCAAAGGGAAGGGATTGCATGATCGCGTCGGGCGCCGCAACCCCGTTGGGGTTGCGGATCGAATGCGCCTCGTTTTCCCAGGGCAGGTCGCCTGCGGCGACCAACCCTGGGCTGGAGGACGCGATCCCGTTGGGGTCGTGCAGCAACCCTCGGCCTCGGGGCGCGACTCCTTTGGGGGCGTGCGGTGGGCGTCGTCCTCTGGGGATCAGGCGCTGACGTCCGGCAGACCAGATCGGCGAGCGGCGACAGGCTTTCCAGATATTTTGCGTGGCCATCTCAGAATTGCGCAGGACCGATGCGGACCTGAATCGGGGAATCATCTCCTCTACCGTAGCCGTGGTCGCTCATCTGTACCGGAGAAGCCCTTGAGTACGCCAGAAACATCAGACTCCGCTCCCGCCGTACCGGTGTGCGCGACCGAGATTAGGGCGGCGTATACAGGAGAAAGGGACAGAGGGACACAAGGTGGGTGCGGTCGAGCCTCGAGGGGCGTAGGCAGGGTCGGTTGGCCGCTCCGACCACTCGCCGGGTATACTGTGGCACGGGGCGGATGCACGGCGCACGGCGCGGGCGCGCTGGGCTTGAGTTTCCTGTGACGCAGGTGCGCCGTTTGTACGACTCGCACGTGGTATTAAGACCCACGTGAAAGGCCCGAAAGGCCCGCTTCCTGGCGGGCGCGGCTCGGTTTTGCGATTGCGTCTTAAACATGCAAACATCAATTATGCGCTGGCGCCCCTGGTTCGTAACAGCACTCGCCCTTCTGGCTGCCCTCGGCCGGCTCTCGACGGCGTTGGCCTCGAGCGGGCTTTCGGCACAGGAATCCAGCGCGCCTTCGGGGCAGCCCGAGGGGTTGCGCGCGTTGGACGGAGAGTGGATCTACGTCGAGGACCGCACCGAGGGCCGCGCACTGGAGCAACTGGGGCCGCCGATGGCCTCAAAGTTCTCGATGCGCGTTGAGGACGGGGCGGTCATTCTGGACGGTCACGGTTCCGGGCACCGTCATGTGCGCATCACGCTTGACGGTTCGATCACCGAAGTCGCCGATCCGAAGACGACCTCGCGCTACCGCGGCACGTGGAAGGACGGGACGTTCGAGTACCAGGTCGAGTTCGTGCGCGCGTCGGACAACGCGCCCGACGGGTCGATCCGGATGATCCGGAGGAGCTTCCGCATGACGGCCGACGGACTGCTCGTGAACGTCGTGGTCGACCCGCCGGTGGTGAAGGATGCGGTGGGGCTGTACCGTCATGCGGAGGACATTGCGCTGCCCGAGCCCGCCAAGGCCGGCATCGGCGATCTGGCGTGGCTCGCCGGAGCGTGGGTCGGAACGAGGAGCTCGGGGTCGTCGATCGAGGAGCGTTGGAGTCCGCCGCTCGGCGGCGCGATGCTCGCGGTGTCGCGCTCCGTCAACACGAGGGGCCAGATGTTCGCGTTCGAGTATCTGCGCATCGTCGAACGCGACGGCGGGCTGGTCTATATCGCCCAGCCCGGCGGCAAGACGCCGACCGAGTTCGTGCTCACCGAGACGGTCGCCGAGCAAGGCTCCAGGCGCGCCGTGTTCGAGAACCCGCGCCACGACTACCCGAAGCGCATCGCCTACGAGATCTCGGCCGAGGGTCGTCTGAGTGCCACGATCGGTTTCACCCGGGGCGGCACCCCTCAGCGCTTCGAGTTCAAGCGCGAAGGCAGCTAAATCGTCATTCTCGGTTCCGCGGCGCGCTGCGAAACGAGCGTTCGCGCGGGGTGAAGCCCGCGGCTCGGAGGGCGCTCCACATTCGTGAATCTTGATTTAGTGTCCTGTTTTGTGAATTCGCTTCATCCTTACGTCGTGAAACGCTCCGTTATGCGGGTGCAGACCGGAGGTTTGCGCTACGCGAATGATTGAGGGAATTCATGAGACACCACGCTCACAGGCGCTGAGCCAACGGCGCGCGGGCTGACGGACGCTCCTCTCGGATGCGGGCGCGCGGCGCGCCCGCCCCTTCACGTTGCCGCTGTTTCCTGACCGATCCGCGTCCGCCTGTCCCTGATGTTGCGAAGCAGGATCAAGGGTAAGGACGCGCTCTTTTTGACGGTTCTCCGGAGGTTTTGAAACAGCGTCTTTGCCGCCGGATCTTCACCGTCCGCGGTCAGGGTTCTTCCGGTCAAGCGCGCCGGGCAGGACTCGAACCTGCGACCGTCGGATTAGAAATCCGATGCTCTGTCCACCTGAGCTACCGGCGCCGGCGGCGGAACCGATGCGGTCCCGGCTGGGTCCGCTGAGGTCTCGCGCTAAAGCCATCCCCGTCCGCAGGGTAGCCTGGCGCATGCCCGCCACGGCACGACGAAGGCCCCTCAAGGTTATTCTAACCCGAAGCACCGGATCTGGCGATTCCAGGCCGGCCTTGAACCCTGTGCCGTACCGCCCGGTCCCGCAACCGTGGCGCTGACACGAGGTCGTGGGTGAGAACATGCCTTGGGGATCGGACGTGGAACGCGGATCCCGGGAGGAACATGCGCGATGTCGGCGTCGAGGCTTAACCGCCCGTTGAACAAGGGGTGCGCCTCCCTCCGGGAGGCGGATTTCATCGGGAAAAACCGGCATCACAAAGACCGATCCCGGGGGTTTCAACGGGTTATGCGAATCCAAAGCCCGCCAACCGCAGTCCAGTGGAGACTCAGGTCTGCGCATTTCCGCGAGAGTTACGGAATCCGCCCCCCTGAAAAACGGCGCAAGTCGAGCTGCCGAGGGTTCACGCCCGGCTTCTCACGGGCACACGATCGGAATCGGATCGAAGCAGCCCGCAGGGGAATCGAGACGGACCTGCTGGTTGCCCGAGAAACAGCAGACGTTCAACTTCGCCCTCCTGCCGCTGATCGGAACGGGGATGGCGTTGCCGCCGACGCCGAACACCACCGGCACCCCGTCGAAATCCTCGTTGCGCAGGACGACTTTGCCCTTGATCGCCCCACTGTCCCGGCAGGCGGCGGTGAACTTCTTGATGACGCCGCACGTCACGCCCGTGAGGCGGCGCTCGACGACCGTCAGCGTGATCTGATCGCTGTCCGACCCGCCGTCGCTGTCCGTCGCGGTCACGGTGATGACGTGTTCTCCGAGCGACAGATCGTCGCGGGTCAGCAGCAGGCCCGTCCCGAGTTCCCCGTCCACGCTCGACGTCCAGACGACGTCGCCGCCGCTCAGCATCAGATCCTCACGGTCCCACGCCGCGGCGTGGAAGGCGATCGGCGCGCCTTCGAGATGAGCGAAGCCGTGGTTCGGCGTGATCAGGTAAACGTCGGGAGGCGTCGGGTCGCCCATCACGCCCTGCTCGTCGTCGTCCACCGTCGTCACGTTGAATCCGTCGCTGACGACGAGTCGGATCCGGCCTTGCGGACCGCGGCTGTGCGGAACGCTCGACGCGTCGAACTCGAAGGCTTCGCCGGTCAGGTTGACGCCCAGCGGCAGCCAGGACTCGCCCGCGTCGGGGCTGTAAAGAAGGTTGGCAGTGAGCGGGTCGTTGTCGGCGTCTTCGGCGACCCACTCCACCCGTGAGAGGCCGCTGAGGCGACCGTCGATCCACGTGCGCGTGAAACGGGCGGTCGGCGCGTTGGGCGAGCGCGATCGGCCTGCGACGACGGCGCCGGTGTTCACGTCAACGATGTCGATCCGGTGGATCGTCTCGCCGTCCGGCGACTCGGGAATCAGGACGTAGAACGACGATGTTGCGGCGGTCGCCGGTCCGGTCGTCGGGTCCGCCGCTTCGCAGGATTCCCACGGCGCGGGCGTCTCGACCTCGACATGGTAAAGGCGACGTCCGCCGGCGGCGTAAGCGACAACCGAAAGCCCGCCCGCCGGGTTTGTCGCGGTCATCGCGCCTCGCTCGACGCGGGTGATCGGGTCGAGATGCAGTTCGCCGGTGGCGTGGACGTACACGCCGCTGAGGCGCAGGACGCTTCCGGTGTGTTGCGGAGCCGGATTCGCGCAGCGCAGACGGCTGTCGTTCATGATCGAGTCAAACGTGGTGCGATCGATGTAAGCGGCGTTCGTAAGCTGGCCGGCGACCATGATGTCCCACTGACTGGACGGATGCAGAACCGGAAGGTCTTCCGTGTCCCACAAATGATGCTCGACGTCGATCCCGACGGTGCCGATCGTGCGGTTGTTATGAGCCTGGCCGAGCAGATGTCCGCACTCGTGCGCCATCGTCCGCTGATGCCGGCTTGTCTGAGAGTTGCCGAAGGCCACGTCGCCGGGGATGCCGATCGCGCGTCCGTTGCCGCTGTAAGGATTGCCGGGCAGCCAGCCGTAAACGAAATCCGGTTGCGGAAAGCCGTTGCGCGGAAGCTGGTTGATGCGGATGTCACGGAGCGTGTTCAGGAGGGCGGTGTCGGAGTTGTTGATGTCCTGCGTCCAGATCAGGTCCGGCAGGGGGGATTTGTGATAGTTCCACTCTCCGGCCTTGTAGATGGCGCGGTGAAAGCCGTCGCCGATGCCGGGCTTGATGAGGTCCGGGAGGGGCGGGTTGCTGCCGCCGCCGCCGGGACGGTAGTCGATCGGGACGTAGACGATCTCGGTCAGTTTGCGGCACGCGAACACGCGATCGTTCAGCACGCCGACGTTGTTGCCGTAGTTGGTTTCTCCGACGAGGCGATCCGGGTTGACCTCGACCTGAAAGTCCACGTTGTTGCTCTGCGGCACGATGAGCAGAAAGTTCACCGTGTCGTCGAGGTCTTCGCGACGGGGGGACAGTGGAGCGCGGATGTAACCGTTGAGCGACCGGATCGGCGACTCGGGGAGTTCGACGCCGTCCACGAAGACGCGCAGGACGGCGTCCACGTTGTCGACGTCGGCGGAAATCCCGCTTATCCCGATCGTCGCCCGGACATAGGTCACGTTGCCCGCGACCAGGACCGTGCTTCCGAACTGCACTCCCTGATTCACCTCGACGTTCGACACGGTCAGGTCGATCGCGTCCGCCGGGCCGCACAGAAACGCCGCGACGATGATGCCTCCGAGGTGAATTGAAACGCGCATCCGGAACTCCTCCTGATTGCAGGTTCTCCTATCGAGAACGACCGACGACCCGCCCCCACGGGTTGCACCGAGCTTCGCATATTTTAGTGAAACCCTGACCGGAAACCAACCCTCGCGCGGACGTTGATCTTGTCTTTTCCACCGGCATGGGCCTCGCGGGTCCGGAAAACCGTTGTGTTCGGTGTCTTCGCAATGACGCTTTGCCCGTAACGGCTCGGTGAAAAGCTTTCGATCGGTCTTTGTGATGCCGGTCTTCTCGGTGAGATTCGCGTCCCGGAGGGACGTGCGACCTTTTTCGACGGACGGGCAACTTCGACTTTCGCACTCTCTGAGGGGTTGTTCACGAGAACGTGAACAAAAAGGGCTTCCGGCCTGATTTGTTGGATGTTACCGGCCAACGCTTCGCGCAAGGAATCTCACGGTGATGCGTGTACCGTCATCTCGGGTTCGAGTGCAAGAGGTTTTCTTGGTCATGACCGCGCTGACGTTCGCCGGCTTTCTGGCGGTTCTGACCGGTTGAGGGTGTGCCCGCGACGGACCGTGGGCGGCATGCTCCTCGCGTGCGACGAGCTGCGACATCCGGTCAGCGGAGCGCGCCGCGGAATTGAGAATGACGAATGAGAATCCGATCCCGGAACCCGACGAGCCGCGAACTTCAGTTCGCGCGGAGCCGGGAGTTTCCGGGGAAGTTCGTCAGACTTGCCTTGTCCGCAGGGGAACATCGACCGGCTTCAGGATCGGTTCTACCCATCCTGATTCTTGCCGTTTTCGGGGGGTGCGTGAATTTCGAAAGAAGCCGCGGGCGTTGGGGTCTGATTACGAGTCGAACCTCCAACCAGGGGAGCGCGCTTCGCCGAAATTCGAGCGACTCGCCGCATCGGCCTGTACCGGCGGGTTGACGTAACGTGCGTCACCGGCGCAGGTTCCGAAACTGCACCGCCTAGGACTCGAACCTAGGACCCGCTGATTAAGAGTCAGCTGCTCTACCAACTGAGCTAGCGGTGCTCGATTCCGAAGATCGGGAAGCTTACCGGGATCCTCGGCGCAGGCAAGAGGGCCGCCCCAGGGGAAGATCCTGCGGAACAAGTCTCGGATCCCGGTTGACGCTGCGTTTTCGCGCCAGACTTGCCTTCCACCCGATTCCGATCGGTGGGACGGCGGCTTTCGCCAGGCGACGACACAACCGGGAGATCGCGGCGACCGATAAGCCAGAGGTGTCGCAGGAGTACGAGGCGCAGGAGTTGCGCATGCCGTCGGATGCAATACGTGCGGGGGATGCGGGGTGGACCCGGGACACCGAGCGTTTCCTGAATCTGCTGTGGAGCCTGGCGTCGCGTGACGTGAAGGTTCGGTACAAGCAGTCCGCGCTCGGGGTGTTGTGGGCGGTGCTGGTTCCGACGGCGATGATGGGGGTGTTCACGTTCGTCTTCGCTCGCGCGGGTGAGACGTGGGCGATGGCGGGCTCGGCGCCGTATCCGCTTTACGCCTTCGTGGGGCTGGTGGCGTGGACCTACTTCGCGTCCGCGCTGAACGGGTGCGTGCAGTCGTTGACCTCGAACCGGACGCTGGTCACGAAAGTGTACTGTCCGCGCGAGGCGTTTCCGCTGTCGGCGGTGGCGGCGAGCTTCGTGGATTTCGCGGTCGGATGCGGCGTGCTGGCGGCGCTGATTGCGTGGTTCAACCGGTCCGGCGCCTGGATGTTTGCGCCAGGGTGGAGACTGACGGCGCTGCCCGTTCTGGTGATGGTGCAGACGACGCTGACGTGCGGCATCGGGCTGGCGCTTGCGGCGGCGAACCTTTTCTGGCGGGACGTTCGTCAGGCGTTTTCAGTGGTGATCCAGTTGGGGATGTTCGTGTCGAGCGTCGTCGTGCCGCTGCCCGCCGAGGGGACGGCGGCGGCGATCGTTCGTGCCGTGAATCCGATCGTGACGTTGATGGACGGCTACCGGGCCTGTCTTCTGGGCGGCGAGTTTCCGAGTCCGGTCCGCCTTGCGGGGATGGTTCTGACGGCGGCGGGGGCGCTGGTCGGCGGAGCGTGGGTGTTTCGGCGTTCGTCTCACCGTTTTGCGGAGTGCGTCTGAATGAGCGGGCCCGTCGTTCGGTTCGAGGGGGTGTCAAAGCGATTCCGTCGAGGATCGGGGGCGCGCTCCGTGTTGACCCGGCTGATGCGGCAGGTGCGACGGCGGGGGACCACGGAAGCCGCAGAAGAGGCGTTCTGGGCGCTGAAAGAGGTCAGTTTCGAGGGGCGGCGGGGTGAAGCGCTCGGGATCATCGGTCCCAACGGCGCGGGCAAGAGCACGGCGCTGAAGCTGATGGCGCGGATTCTGCGGCCTGATGAGGGACAGGTTCACGTCAGCGGCCGGCTGGCCGCGCTGATCGAAGTCGGGGCCGGGTTCCACGGAGACCTGACGGGACGGGAGAACGTGTACCTGCACGGAGCGATCCTCGGCATGTCGCGGCGGCAGGTGCGGGCGAAATTCGACGACATCGTGTCGTTCGCGGGGGTGGAGGCGTTCATCGACACACCCGTAAAGCGGTACTCGTCGGGGATGTATGCGCGGCTGGGGTTTTCGGTGGCCGCGCACGTCGATCCCGACGTTCTGCTGGTGGACGAAGTGCTGTCGGTGGGCGATGCGATGTTCCGCCTGCGTTGCATCGAGCGGATGCGCGAGCTGCTGCGTGGCGGGGCGGCGTTGGTGCTTGTGACGCACCATCTCGATCAGATGCACGCGGTATGCTCGCGGGCGGTGGTTCTGGAGGAGGGGCGCGTGTCGTGCGCCGGGACGACCGAGGAGGCGGCGACGGCCTATCTGCGGGCGATGTCGCGTACGAAGGCGGCGCACGCCCCGGATGCGTCGACGGGCGCTTCGGCGGCTTCCGGCGTGGCGGTGGACCGCGTGCGGTTTCTGGACGCGTCCGGGCGGGAGACGATCTGCGCATCACCTCGGCAACCCCTGACGGTCGAGGTGACGCTGGACGTGACTGCGGCGATTCCGCGCTGTGTGTTGGAGCTCAACATGCGCCGGCGGGTGCATGAGAACCTGCTCAGCTTCAACTCGGGACGGAGCGGACGAACCTTTGATTTGCGGCCGGGGCGGCACGTCATTGCGCTGAATCTGGACCGCCTGTCGGTGTGCGGCGGAGAATATTTCTGGAACGTGCGAATCTGGGACGGGGAACGCACGACGTGCGAGCTGGACACGGCGTTCTCAACGCCGCTGCTGGTTGCGGCGGACGCCATCTCGACCGGACAGTGGTGCGTCGATCATGCGTGGGGGTATGCGTCGGCCTCAGCGGTCGCGCGCGAGGCGGGGATGACGCGGGGAGCGCAGATCGAGTTCCAGGCCGGCATGGCGGGGAGCGACCTCCGCCGAGTCGAAAGGTGATCGGATGCGGATCTGCGTACTCGGCGACGCCCGAAGCATACACCTTCAGCGGAATCTCTCCGGACTGGCGTCGCGGGGATGCACGGTCGTGCTCCTGACGCATCATCCCGCCCCGATCCCTGGAGTCGCCGTCGAGCGGTTTCAGGTTCCTCCGGCGGGGTGGCGCTACCCGGCGCGGTGGAAAGGACGGTGGCGGAAGTATCTTCGCAAGCTGCTGCGGGAGTTTGACGTCGTCAACGTGCAGTTCCTGCATGACTGGGGGCTGACGGCGGAATTGATTCAGGACGGCTGCGTCGTCATGACGCCGTGGGGTTCCGACATCGTGGCCCCTCCGGGAGAGACGCCGCCGACGGCGGAACTCGTGCGCAAGCGCGTGGACTGGCTTCAATCGGCGGCGGCGGTGACGGCCTGGGGACCGACGTTCGCGGGCACGATTGCGGAGTACGCCGGGATCAACGTCAGCGATGTGACGATCATTCCGCTCGGCGTGGATGAGGCGTTGTTTCGCCCGCCGGATCGCGTCACCGACGGGGCGACCGGCGGACCGACTCATCGCGTCGGGTTCTTCAAGGGGTTCAGAAGAGTTTACGGCGCGACGTATCTTGTGCGGGCGATCCCTTCGGTACTCGAAGTCCTTCCGGGGGTCAGGTTTATCATGATCGGAGACGGACCCGACCTGCCGAAGTGCCTCGAGATGGCCGCCGTGTACGAAGTCGAACATGCCGTCAAGTGGATCAAACCTCAGCCGCATCGGAACCTGCCGAATTACTTGGCAGGCTGGGATTTGTCGGTGATTTCGTCGATATGCGAAAGCTTCGGCGTTTCGGCGCTGGAGTCATGCGCCATGCAGGTGCCGGTGGTGGCGACTGACGTCGGGGGCGTGCGCGACGCCGTCGTGGACGGAAGGACGGGCGTACTCGTTCCGCCGGCGTCGCCCGAGGCGACGGCGGACGCGATCGTGCGGCTGCTTCAGAATCCGCCGCGGCGACGGGCGATGGGGGAAGCGGGTCGGGCGCACGTGCTGCGGCATTTCCGGCAGGAGGACGTGCTTGACCGGTGGATCGGGTGTTATGAGCGGGCGAGGGAGTCGCGGTGCGTGATGATGTGACGCACGTCGCGAGGCGGCGAGCTTCCGGGTTACTCCAGGTGTTGAGGTCTGATGCATCGCGCTGAAGTCGCATCCACGGAAAGTCTCGAAGACGTCGCGTCGCCGCGCCGATCCGTGCTGATCGTCGCCTGCACGTTCCCGCCGACGGGCGGTTCGGGCGTGCAGCGTCCGGCGAAGTTTGCAAAATACCTGGCGAGGCTGGGGTGGGACGTGCGGGTCTGGTGCGGAAAGGAGCTGCCGGGCTTTCCGGTCGATGCGACGCTGCTGGACGACCTTCCGGCCGGGGTGCGCGTCGAGGGGCTGCCGGTGCGGGCGGATCGCGCGGCGCGGCGGAGGAGGTTCTCGTGCGGCTGGCCGGATGAGCGGCTGGAGTGGGCGGCGCGGAGTTATCCGCGGTTGATGACGGCGCTGAGGCGAGAGCCGGTGGACGCGATCTTCAGCACGTTCAGTCCGCCGTCGAATCATCTGCTCGGGTGGGCGCTGGCGGCGCGGTTTCGGGTTCCGTGGGTGGCGGATTTCAGGGATTTGTGGACGGACGACTGTGCGTACGCGGGCGGGTCGCTGCTGCGGCGGTTTCTGGATCGCCGGCTGGAGCGGTTCTTCATCCGGCATGCGGACGCGGTGACGGCGGTGAGCGACGCGCAGGCGCGGCTTCTGGCGGAACGCGATCCGGGACGTCCGCAGAAGTTCGTCACGATCACCAACGGCGTGGACCTCGAGGACTTCGCGGAGACGACGGACGTCCTGACGGGCCGGTCGTCTCATGCGGCGGAGCGAGAGGATCGCCCGGCGCAGTTCATCCTGGCGCACGTGGGGCGGCTGGAGCGGCAACGCTTCGGACCGGAACTGGTGGAAGGGTTCGCCCGTTTCGTGAGGCATGACGCGGAGCGCGGACGGTCGCTGCGCCTGCGGATTGTCGGACCGGCGAACGCCGCGGTCGTCGAGTCCCTGCGTGCGGCGGGGATCGACGTGGAGCAGACCGGCCCGATCGATCACGGCGAGGCGATCCGGCAGATGCGAGACGCGGACGCTCTGCTGCTGCCGGCCGCGCGCGGAAGGAACGCGGAGTCGCTCATTCCCGGCAAGACGTTCGAGTATCTTGCGAGCGGTCGGATGATCTGGTTCGTCGGGTCAGTGTCGTGCGAGGCGTGGCGACGGATCGAAGCGATCGGCGGCGGCGAGCAAACCGATCCAGCGCCGGAGGCGATCGCCACGCAGCTTGCCTCGCTGGCGGCGAGATGGCGCGGCGGGTTGTTCCCAGCCGGGTGCAGGCGCGAAGCGCTCGCGGCGTACACGCGGGAGGCCTTGGCGCAGCGGCTTGGGGAAGTGCTGGAGCGCGTCATCGAGGCCCGTCGAGGCAGGAAAGTCGCGCGGTACGAGGAGCCGCGGCATGACCGCCGACACAGCACGGGGGAGGAAGGCTTCCTTACCCTGGACCTCGCGGCGCGACATCAAGGGCAGGCAGGCGCCGCTCGGTGAAGAAAGCGGGCGCAGCCGGCGCGGCCCTGAATTGTCAGGAGCGTGCAGCGGAAGCGGCGCCGCGCTCGTTCGCGGATAATGTCGTGTCGGCATGAGTGAAACGCAGGACAATCAGACCGCGTCGGTCGGTAGCGGCAAAGCCGGAACGCCTGAGGCGCGGCAGCGGTGGACGTTCGGTCTGTCGCTGTGCGCGGGGTTGGCGCTGGCGGATGCGACGCTGAGTCTGCTGGCCGGGCGGCTCGGGCTTGCGTCAGGGCTGGCGTGGTCGGCGAGCGTGGCGGCGGCGGCGGTCGGACTTGCGGCGGTTTTCGTTGCCGCGTCGAGCTTCGCCGGCGTCGCGTGGTGTCGCGGTGACGCACGGCGGTGGGATGCGGTAATGCAGCGCCTCGCCGTGGGGCTGGCGCTGATTCCCGCGCTGGTCGCGCTGCGTCAGATCCTGCGCGGGATGGCGGTGACCGGGACGACCGCAACGGGGGCGCTGCTGCTGGCGGCGTGCCTGGCGCTGCCGATCGTCGTGGCGCAGACGTATGCGGCGTGGCGCGTCGCCCGGAATCCCTCCGGTCTCGCGCTTCATCTGATCCTCCGCTGCGCCATCGCTGCTGCGGCGGCGCAGGCGGCGATCAGCGTCGGCGGTCTGCACCCCGCGTGGGCCGTGGCGATCGCCGCGGCGGCGCAGGCGGCGGCGGGGTGGATCGTCATACGGACGCGCCGCGAAGGAAGCGATCGCGCCGCGGGCACGCTGGTTCTCCTCATCTATGTGTCGCTCGTCGTGCTCCCGGCGGCGTTCATGCTGCCCGCGCCGCGAACGCCGCGCGCCGCACAGGCTAACGGCGCAAGCGCGCGTGCGACGCCGGTCATCCTCCTGACGGTGGACACGCTGCGATGGGACGCCGTGGGCTTCGCCCGTGCCGCACCCTCGCAAACCGAGAACCCGGTGCGGCCCCTGACGGCGTCCGGATCCCTCACGCCGAATCTGGACGCCTTCGCGCGCGACGCGATCGTCTACGAGCAGGCGCGGGCGTCGGCGCCGTGGACGCTGCCGTCATTCGCGTCGATTCATACCGGCCTCGCGCCGGATGTCCACGGCGCAACCCGGGCGGAGTCGCGCGTACCGTCGAAAGTCGTGACGCTCGCCGAACGCATGCGCGAGTCAGGCCGCACCACCGTGGCGTTCGGCGCCAACGCCTTCCTTCGCCCGCAGTCGAACCTGGATCAGGGTTTCGACACGTATGAGTTCTACCCGCGCCCGCCGGTGTCGTTTCTCGGTGGCTGGATTCTCGATCGCGTCCTCCCGCGGGCGTTCCGCACGGACGTGACGACGGCAGACCTTGCGGACCTCGCGTGCGGCTACGTCGCGCGTCGCGCCGCTGACGGGGCGCCGTTTTTCCTCTGGCTGCACATCTTCGACCCGCACGCGCCGTATGACCCGCCGCCCGAGTTCGCACCCGCCCGTCCCGACGACGTCACGATCCATCCGGCCAGCGAGTACGCGGACGCCTTCCGTTCCGGGCGCTTCGTTCCGTCGCTGGCGGAGCGGCGGTATCTGCGAAAGCTCTACGAGGCCGAGGTGCGTTACGTGGATCGGGAGTTGGGGCGCTTCTTCGAAGCGCTGCGCCGGTCGGGGTTGTATGACCGGTGTCTGATCGTCTTCGCCAGCGACCACGGCGAGGAGTTCTTCGAGCACGACGGCTTCGAACACGGGCACTCGGTCTACGACGAGGTGATCCGCGTACCGCTGGCGATCAAACTTCCGAAGGCGCCGGGCGCGGCGGCAGGCGGACGGCGCGTCACGACGCCGGTCAGCCTCGAGCAACTCATGCCCACGATGCTGGCTTGGTGCGGCAAGATAGAAGAGGAAATCTCGCTCTCCGAATCCACGCGGGGCGCACGTTCCTCGGCAGCGCCGCAGGGCGCCCGCGCCGGGCTTGGTTACACGCCGACGTCACCGGACCCGGAACGCGCGGGGCGCACCGACGCCGAGGCTTCGTCGCATGTGTTGCCGCTTCAGGATGGCGACGCTGCGGCGCCGGCGTTCGCCTCGGGTCTGCTTTATTACGAAAACCGCGACGCCGTGGTGTTCGACGGCTTCAAGTACACGCGCACGCGCGTCGGGCGCGGCGAGGCGCTCTTTGACCTGGCCGCCGATCCGGGCGAGCACGTCAACCTCGCCGCAAGCCGCCCCGACCTCCTGGACCGCGGGGGATCGCTCCTGAACGCTCACCAGGCGGCATCGAAGCGCACTCGCGAGGCGCTGGGCCTGACCGCGGGCGAGACGATCACGCTCGACGCCGAAACGCGCCGACGGCTCAAGGCGCTCGGGTACATCGAGTGAGTTCACCCACGCCGCGCGAGCGCCCTTAAGTTGCAAGTTCGCGGCCTCGACACGGATCGCGGCTCTCCGGTCCGCACGCCTTCGGTATCATGAGCGAGCGGCTCCGCGTCCGCTGCGGTTCATGTTCCTTCCGGTGCGGACGCACCCGCTTCCTGACCCGTGCGGGTCGGTGGGATCGCCCTCTGACGGTCGCGGTTCGGTTGAGGGAACGCCTTCTCGTAGGCGCCGATCGACGAGCGCGGGGTGGGCGTCTAGACTGACGGCGGACGGATGCGGGGGCTTGCCAAGCCGATCGGGGAGTCGTTTCGATGGCGATGATGAACCTGGTGGAGGCGCTGAACCTGGCGCTGGATGAGTGTCTGCGGGAGCGCCCCGAGGCGCTTATCATGGGCGAAGACGTCGGCGTGGACGGCGGCGTTTTCCGCGTCACCAAGGGATTGATCGAGAAGTACGGCGCGAAGCGCGTCGTGGACACCCCGCTGGCGGAAGCGGGAATCATCGGAACGGCGATCGGGATGGCGGCGGCGGGGCTTAGACCGGTCGCGGAGATTCAGTTCTCCGGCTTCACGTATCAGGCGTTTCATCAGATTGAGCAGAACATGGCCCGCCTGCGGAACCGGACGCGGGGGAGGCTCTCGGTCCCGATGGTCATGCGGGCGCCCTACGGCGGAGGCATCCGGGCGGTGGAGCATCACAGCGAGTCGCGCGAGGCGTACTGGGTGCATACGCCGGGCCTGAAGGTCGTGATTCCGTCAAGCCCGCGCGCGGGACGCGCCCTGCTCCGCACCGCGATCCTCGAGGATGACCCGGTCATCTTCTACGAACCGAAGGCGATCTACCGCGCGTTCAAGGAGGACGTTCCGGAAGCGCCGGAGACCTGGCCGGTGGGACGGGCGCGGACGCTGCGCGACGGGGACGCGATCACGATCGTCGCGTGGGGGGCGATGACCCGTCCGGCGCTCGACGCGGCGGGGGAGCTGGCGGATGTGCATGACGTTCACGCGGAGGTGCTTGACCTTCAGTGGTTGAAACCGATGGATACCGAGGCGCTGGTCGCGTCGGTCCGCCGGACGGGCCGGGTCGTTATCGTGCATGAGGCGCCGAAGACGTGCGGCGTCGGAGCGGAGGTGGCGGCGCGGATCGTGGAGTACGCGCTGGATCATCTCGAGGCGCCGATCCGCCGGGTCGCGGGGCATGACATCGTTTTCCCGTTTTTCCAGGTCGAGCGGTTCTACCTGCCCGACGCCGCACGCATCACCCGCGCCGTCCTTGAGACCCTTCAGTATTAGCAGCCCGTTGAAAAAAGGAGGCGCCTTCCTCCGGGAGGCGAATTTCATCGGGAAAAACCAGCATCACAAAGACCGATCCCGAGTTCTTCACCGGCTGGCAGCGCTCATCCCAGCGCCCGGTGGATCACGGGCTTCAGCCCGCGCCGACTTCGCGCAGAATAAAGTCGTCATGCCCGCCGAAGCCGCCCGCGCGTCGCGGTTTGCCGACGCCGGAAAGCGTTTCTATGATTCGCAGGATCAGCAGGGGAATCCACCGTCCGAACGACCCCGGGCGGCGAGCATCCTTCCCGGAGGCGTGGCCGAGCGGCTGAAGGCGACGGTTTTGAAAACCGTTGTGCGGGAAACTGCACCGGGGGTTCGAATCCCTCCGCCTCCGTGCTTTTCTCTTGATCGACGCCGATTCCGCGCTTTCGCCTGCGCGGTCGGTCGGGGTGTCGTTGAGCCGGAAGTACCGCCCGCGTCGGCGGGGGGCACAGCGGGTGCGCCAGGTGCGGCGAGGCGTTGTCTGAAGGCGCCACGGGTTGCGTGAAGGCGCGTGAAGGCGCGGGGCGGCGCGTGTTCGGCGCGAAGAAGCGGGAACGCCTGGTTTCGCCTGACAGGCCGACAAGCTCGTCAATCGTGGGACGACGCGGCCCGAACCCCTGATCTCGGCTCCGGCGCACACAGCAGGAACACCGCCGCCAGCGCCATCACGCCGCACCCCGCCGACATCGCCAGGTGATCCGCCCGTCCCACGTCCGTCTCGCGGATGCCCGCGCACCCGCAGGGCACGACGATGCCCTTCCAGTGCAGATACGCATGAAAACCGCAGAAACACCCGAACTGCACCACCGAAAGCCCCAGCCCCAGCACCTCCACCCGCGGCATCGCCAGCAGAAGCGCCGTCACCGCCTCCAGAACCGGAACCCCCCACGTCAGCACCGGCACCACGGACGGATCGAAGAACCCCATCGCCGAAAGCGCCGCCGCGAACCGGTCCAGCGACGCGAACTTCCACACCGACGTCACGATCAGGACCGTCACCAGTCCCCAGCGCAAACCGCCGCGCAGCGCCGTCATCGGGAGCCGCCGCACCGGGCTGCGCCGCCCGCTGGCTGAATCGACCCGGGCCGCGGCTTCAGATGTACACGGTTCATCCCCGCAGCCGGGTTCCGCCGTCGCCGCTGGTTCCGCACCGCTGCGGTGCGAAGTCGCTCCAACCGTCGGTTTCGCGCCGCCGCCCGACATATCCGCGGCGATCGACGGTTCCGCGCCGACGCCCAACTTATCCGCCGCGACCTTCGGTTCCGCGCCGCCGTCGTGCGAAGCCGCGGCGCCCGCCGCTCCCGTCATCGTGCTCATGCTCCTCACCCCCGTCGCAGACGCCGGATGTACAGCCCCATCGCCGTCAGAACCACGCCGACCCCC
>JABWBH010000034.1 GCA_013360585.1 Phycisphaerae bacterium
ATCAGCGGGACGAGCAGGCGCCAGGAGCGCTGAGCGACGAAGCCCCCGGTCGCCTCCCACGCGGCGCCCAGCGGCTGCCACGCCAGCCGCACCGACGACAACAGCGCGTCCACATAAGGGCACACGTGCGGGGTCATGCGCACCAACTGCTTGAAATACATCCACGCCGCGTACACGCTCTCGAGGTCGCCCGTCGTTCGGCCGGTGCGGATGATGATCCAGCCGCGATCCGGAGCCGCGCGGTCCGGGGCGGCGGACGACGTCGCGCGGACGGATCGCTCAGCGCCGGTGAAGGACACGATCTGGTCGCGCAACTCGACGGCGGGCACGTCCGCGTCATGCACGCGGCAGCCCCGGAAGCGCACCGCCATCTCTCGAATGAGCGAGCGGAACTCCGCCTCCGTGGCGAGCGGAACGCAGAATTGCCCGAGTCCGCCGACCCCGCACCCGAGCAGGTTCAGCACCAGGGTCATCAGCGGCGCCGGTTCGCCCAACGTGGACGGAGGCGCTTCGAGCGGCAGCAGGTCGAGGACATAAAATCCGCCGCCGTCGGTGGAGCGGGCGAGACCAACGACACGGTCGCTGGCCGCGTCCGTGTTGCACAGCGACTTCAGCAGCGGCGACAACTCCCACCGGTCGCAGAGGGCCTTGAACGCGGCGGTTCGGGTCGCCTGACGTTGCACGAAAGCGCCCGGCGTTGATCCTTCCCAGGCGAAAGGGAACCCGTCATGCAGGGCGAATCCGCGCGTCGCCGGACCGTTCCACGTGACGTAGGCATGCATCGGATCCTCTGGTTGCTCGACCGTCCGCACGCGCATTGCCCCGCGCGACGCTGACGCCGTCGCCGGCAGCGACACGACGACCACGCGGTTCGCCGCAAACCTCAGAAGCGCCCCGATCGAACTCAGACCGCGCGGCAGGCGATCCTCAGGAAGGAGAACCGCATCGTACCGCTCAAGAGCGGCGAGGGAAGTTTCGGCGGGCAGGACGTCAAGCCTCGGTCTGCCGCATTCACCGTCCAGCGCGGCAAGCAGAAGGCTCACCAGCCGCCGCCCCGGATCCCTGACGCACAGCGCGACGCGCCGGACCGACGAAGCGGAGGGGGGGCCGGCGGGCGGGATCGCCAGCGCGTGCGAGCGCCACTCGGGTTCGAGGATCGGTATCACCGCCGCACCGAG
Organism: Phycisphaerae bacterium; assembly: GCA_013360585.1. Lineage (GTDB taxonomy): Bacteria > Planctomycetota > Phycisphaerae > UBA1845 > UBA1845 > JABWBH01. The sequence continues at coordinate 1,179 of JABWBH010000034.1, forward strand.
CACGTCGAGCGCGCCGCGCGACCGGACCGCGCCGACGCGAACGCGCAGCGTGACCGTCCCCTCCGGCGTTTGCAGGTACGCACGCACGCGCACCGGCGTCCGCGCGACGAGGATCGGCTCCGTGATCCACTCCCGGATGACGCGCCCGCGCGCGTCCAGCGCCTGCGCGACGAGCGCCGCCCCGGAATCGGAGGCACTTCCCTGCAATTCGCATCGCACTTCCGCTTCGATGCGGACGGGCTTTCCGCCGCGCAGCGCCGTCGTCTGCTCGATCCCGCAGCTCGACCGCGGGGACTGAAGCTCAATCCGCGCGCCCCGGCCGTCTTCCGGAAACGGCGCAACGCGCGGCGCTCCCGGTGCGGCGATGGCGCGCCAGCGCTCCAGCCCGGATCGTGTCCACGTCAACCCCCCGTTGCGAAGCCGGTTCACCGATCGACGACTCAAGCGGATCCATCCTCCTCCTGATATTCGACGCGCGAGCGATCGCCGCTGCGCGACTCGCCCGTCCCCGTCGCCGCCTGCCAGACCGCGCCCAGCCGCCGCACCGGAACGTCCTCGGGAAGGCACACGTTGAACTTCAGCAGGCTCGTTTCGCCTTTCGCGAGGATCTTCGGCATGCGGCCGAGGTTCTCGACCTGCGTCGGCGTCAGCGCGCCGTTCGGCGCGGACAACTCAACGACCAGAGCGCGCGCCGAATTCGTCACGATCCGCACCGCGGGAACGCGTGCCGACTCCCGCCGAAGCACCACCGCCCCGCGTTTCCGCCAGTCCACGTTCAGCGCCCGATCCAGCTTCTGAAACTGCCCGATCAGCCACAACAGTGTGTCCGGCTTCCACTTCGCCGGCGTGTTGCGCGACAGGCCCAACTGGCGCAGATGCCGCTGACGCGGATCCGCCGGTTCGTCGTGCCGTGCGGCCCGCGCCGGGACGCCCCCCCCGTTTTGATCGGAGGCGCTCGCGCCGCCGACGGCCGCGCCCGCCGCGGAAAGATAAGCCGTCGCCGCCTCACGAAGAAACGTCTTCCAGGTCCGCTTGTCAATGTCGCGCATGTCGCAGGGGAGGATGCGCACGTGCTCCCAGCCGGCCTGCGCTTTGCGGATGTTGACCCGCGGCCAGCGCCCGTAGATCGGAAGGTCGGTCCGCTCGTCAAGCGTTTTCAAGCCGAGGCGGCGATTCAGCTCGACTTCGCGGAACGTCCCGTCCGGCACGCGCAGGTTGACGTCAACCAGATCCTGCCCCCCGGTGAGGAGGTGACAGAACCACGTCACCTCCTTCCGCGGCGAGCGGATCTCGATCCGCGCCCGGTCGTTCCAGTCCGACGGCGCAAACCCCTCGACCTCCTCGATCGCACCCACGATCCACTCTATGACGCTCGGATCCCAATGCACTTTCTTTTGCGAGGCCGCGATCCGGTCCTTCAGGTGCCACTTCCGCCCGTCCGTCTGCCACGGAGCGTGCGCGGTCTCCTGCACGCGGACGGCTTTGCGCAGCTCGGACTCGGCGAGCTTCTGTTTCGCCTCGTCCCAGACCGGACGCGGCGCGCGGGGACCGGCGTCCAGCACCGGCCTCAGCGCCCGCCCGGTGTGCGACGCCTCGCAGGCAGCGACCGTCTCGGGCGGACCCTCCACGACGATCCGCCCGCCGCCTTCGCCCGCCTCCGGACCCAGGTCGATCACCCAGTCACAGGTCTTGATCACGTCCAGGTTGTGTTCGATGCAGAGGATCGTGTTGCCCAGGTCCACGAGGCGGTGCAGGACGTTCAGTAGCTTCTGAATGTCGTCGAAATGCAGCCCGGTCGTCGGCTCGTCAAGCACGTAAACCGTCTGACCGGTGGAAGGCCGGGCGAGCTCCGTCGCCAGCTTGATCCGCTGCGCCTCGCCGCCCGACAGCGTCGCCGCCGACTGCCCCAGCGGCAGGTAGCTCAGTCCCACGTCGTCGAGCATCTGAAGCGTCCGCCGAACCTTCGGAACGGACTCGAACAACTCGATCGCCTGCGCCACGGTCATCGTCAGGACGTCCGCGATGTTGCGCCCCCGGAACCGCACCTCCAGCGTCTGCGACTGATAACGCGTTCCCCGGCAGTTGTCACACTCCACCCAGACGTCGGGCAGGAAGTGCATCTCGATGCGCCGCTGCCCCATCCCTTCGCACGTCTCGCAGCGCCCGCCCGACGCATTGAAGCTGAACCGCCCCGGCGTATACCCGCGCACCTTCGCGTCCGGCAGACGCGCGAACAACTCGCGGATAATGTCGAACACCCCCGTGTACGTCGCCGGCGTGCTTGTCGGCGTCACGCCGATCGGCGACTGATCCACGTTCACCGCCTTCGCGACCCGATCCAACCCCTCAATCCGGTCATGCGCGCCGACGCCGACCCGCTCCCCGTGCAGCCGCGACGCCAGAGCGTGGTACACGATGTCCGTGACGAGCGTGCTTTTTCCGCTTCCCGACACTCCCGTCACGCACGTGAACCGCCCCAGCGGAAACGCGACGTCGATCCCCTTGAGGTTGTTCTCCCGCGCGCCGTGAACCCGGAGCCACTTCAGATCCTTCGCATCGGCGCCGTCAGCGCGCACCGGACGGCGGTTCGTCGGCGCGGGGATCGAGCACGTGTTCGCCAGATAACGACCGGTCAAAGAGTCTTCCAGATCGCGCAGCCGCTTCGGCGGGGCGTCGGCGACAATGCGGCCTCCGAGCGCGCCCGCGCCGGGACCGAAGTCCAGCACCCGGTCCGCCGCGTCGATCACCTCGCGGTCATGCTCGACGACCAGCAAGGTATTGCCCAGGTCGCGCAGCTTGTGCAACGCGCGGATCAACCGGGCGTTGTCCCGCGGGTGCAGTCCGATCGTCGGCTCGTCCAGCACGTACAACACTCCGGTCAACCCCGTGCCGAGTTGCGACGCCAGCCGGATGCGCTGCGACTCGCCGCCCGAAAGCGTCGGCGCCGACCGGTCCAGCGACACGTAATCCAGCCCGACATCCACCAGAAAGCGAAGCCGCGACCGCACCTCGTCCACCAGATCGCCCGCCACGCGCTTCTCCCGCGCATTCAGCCGCAGCCCCTCGAACCACGCCAGCGCCTCCGACATTGGCATCGCGCACACCTCGGACAATCGCCGTCCGCGGAACCGCGCCGCCCTTGCGTCCGGACGAAGGCGACTTCCGGCGCACGCCTCGCACGGCACGTCCACCGCCATCTCGCCCAACCGTTGCCGGTAGACCCAGTTCGCCAGCGTCGCCCGGTGGATCGCCGGGTAGAACCCGCGCCACCGGATGCGTAAACCGGCGTTCACCTCGATCCACCGGTCGCCGGCGCCGTGCAGAAACGTCCGGCGATGCCCCTCCTCCAGGTCCGCCCACGCGACCGCCGGATCAAACCCGATCGTCTCCGCCACAGCGCACACCAGACGGTGCAGCATCGACCCGCGCGGGATCCGCCCCCAGCCCGCTACCGCGCCGTCAAGGATCGACCGCCGGGGGTTCACGATGATCGCCGACGGGTTCGCGCCCTTCTGCACGCCCAGCCCCTCGCAGATCTCACACCACCCGAGCCGGCTGTTGAAGGAGAAATGATGCGGCGTCAGCTCCTCAAAACTCTCGCCGCACTCCTCGCACGCGCGATACTGCGAGAAGCGCAGTTCTCTGGGACGTGGACCGGATCCTTCGTCGCTCCCCGGCGAAATGCTCTCGTCTCGTGGCGACGAAGCGCTCGTCACGAGCATCACGCCTTCGCCGCGCGACAGCGCGTGCTCGACGCTCTCCGCGAGGCGCGTGCGCTGAGCGGCACGGATCGTCAGGCGGTCGATCACCAGCTCGACCCGATGCGCCCCCCGCGCGTCCACTTCCGGCGCGGCGTCGAGCGGGACGATCCGGCCGTCGAGGCGCACGCGCGCGTAGCCCTGCTTGCGCTCCCGCTCAAGGAGCTGCGCGTACGTCTCCTGTCCCTCGGGTTCGATCGGGGACAGCAGCGTCACCGCCGCTCCGTCCCCCAGCGCCAGAATCCGCTCGACGATCTGATCCGACGTCTGCGTTCCGACCGGCACGTCGCAGTTCGGGCAATATCCCTCCGCCAGCCGCGCCCACAACACGCGCAGGTAGTCATAAATCTCCGTCACCGTCCCCGCCGTCGAGCGCGGCGAACGCCCCGCGGACTTCTGCTCAATGCAGATCGCCGGGGCGAGACCGTCGATGTGCTCGACGCGCGGCTTCTGCATCTGCCCGAGAAACTGCCGCGCGTAGGCCGAGAGCGACTCGATGTACCGCCGCTGGCCCTCGACGTAGAGCGTGTCGATCGCGAAGCTCGTCTTCCCGCTGCCCGACGGCCCGCAGCAGACCGTCATCGCCCGGTGCGGAACGTCGACGTTCACATGCTTCAGATTGTGCTCCGAGGCGCCCCGGACCCGGATCGTGTCGCCGTATTGCGAACCGCGCATCGCGTGTGCCGAGTGAACATCGCTTGCGATTTTTCCTGCCGCCGCCCGCTTGCGCCGCCGCCCGTCCGAGACCGGCGATGATCCGGTTTCCGCCGGCATTTCGTTATTCGGACTTCGCAATTCGACGTTCAACGCCCGCCGCAGCGCCTCCCCGGTATGACTCCCCTCGGTCTTCGCCACCTCCTCCGGCGTGCCTTCCGCAACGACCCTTCCGCCGTCCTCGCCCCCCTCGGGACCGAGATCGATCACCCAGTCCGCCGTCTTGACGACGTCGAGATTGTGCTCGACGACGACCACCGTGTTGCCCGCGTCCACGAGACGGTGCAGCACTTCCAGCAGCTTGCGCACGTCCTCGAAATGCAGCCCGGTCGTCGGCTCATCGAGGATGTAAAGCGTCCGCCCGGTCGCCGCCTTCACCAGCTCCCGGGCCAGCTTGATCCGCTGCGCTTCTCCGCCCGACAATGTCGGCGACGGCTGACCCAGCTTGACGTAATCCAGCCCCACGTCGTGAAACGTCTGAAGCATCGCCGCGATCTTCGGCTGGTGCGCGAAATGCTCCAGCGCCTGCTGCACGTCCATGTCCAGCACGTCCGCGATGCTCCTGCCCTTGTAAAGAACGTGCAGCGTCTCCCGGCTGAAACGCTTCCCCTCGCAAACCGGACACGTCACCCAGACGTCGGCGAGGAAATCCATGTCCAGCCGGTTCGACCCGTTCCCCTCGCACGCCTCGCAGCGCCCGCCGCCGCGCTCCCCGGACGCGACATTGAAACTGAACCGGCTCTTCGTGTACCCGCGCACCTTCGCATCCGGCAGCGCCGCATAAAGGTCACGGATCAGGTCGAAGAGCTTGATGTACGTGGCGGGGTTGGAGCGCGGCGTGCGTCCGATCGGGGTCTGGTCGATCGCGATGACTTTGTCGAGGTGCTCGGTTCCGTCGATCCGCCGGCACGCACCGGGCGTCGGGCCCGTCGCACCGTTCAGGTCGCGCAGCAGCGTCTCGCAGAGCACGTCGTTGACCAGCGAACTCTTGCCCGATCCCGACACGCCCGTCACGCACACGAACCGCCCCAGCGGGAACCCGACCGTGACGCCCTTCAGATTGTTCTGCGTCGCCCCGACCACGGTCAGCCAGCCGGGCGAAGGCGGTGCATCCGGACTGATCGCGCCCCCCCGGACATCGGGCTTTCCCGGGGCGGGTTTTCTCCGGGCGGGCTTCGCAGCAACCCGGCCGGCGGGCTTCGGGGCGACGGGCGCTTCGGCTGCCTTGTCAGCGCTCGGCTCGGCTGCGAGCTTTGCGGGGACGCGCTTCGTGGCGGCGCGACGGGCGGCGACCTTTCCGGCGGCGGGCTTGCTCGCGGATGTCCCGGCAGCAGTCCTCCCGGCTTCCCGCTTTCCACCGTCCGAAGTTCGCGCGGTCCTGCCCGCGCGCTGCACCGCCGCGCCGCCCCGCGAAGCCCCGCCGCCCTCCGACGCGGGTTCGGCTTCCTTCAGGATCTCCGCTTTGTCCGTCTTTCCCCGCCGCCCCATCCCTACCCGCCACCCCTCGACGCCGTGCGACGCCCACAAGACATGTCCGCATGACCAGGCGATTACATCCGATTGCAGCGAGAATGTCACGCCGCGACGAGCGGCTTGATGACAGCAGAACAAAGGTCGAATCCGTGCGAACCGCGAACTTCTACACTCGCGCGGAGTTGAACCCAAGGTTTGAAAACCTCCGGCGAGCCTTCAGGAAAACTACTACCTTGCCGGCGCGGCTCGGTTATGAAATCGCGCCCTGGCTCGGCCTTGCCGTTTCCCCCGGGGATGCGTCTCCTCCGACAGGCTCAGAATAACCCTCGATGCGCGTCGGCTCAGTCGCTCTCAGAACGACAGTCGAAGGCGCACGCCCGCCGTGACGGCATGACCTACGCCGTCGATGGCGCCGGGGTTGTGGACGTACTGGACATCCGGCGTCAGAACGCACCACGGCGTCAACTCGATGGCGTAGTACAGTTCGTATACGGCCTCCGTGCCGGCGGTTTCGTTGATGAAGCGCCGATACTGGGCGGACGACGTCTGCGCGGCGAACCCGAAGGCGGCGACGTCGTTGTCGCGACCCGGAACCAGGCCGCGGTAGGACACGCCCGCGGACCAGAACGTGTTCGTGCGATTCAGGCGCGAGTCGCGGTAGCCGTACCGGCCGAATATTGACAGACCCTGCTCCGATCCCGCCTGCTCCCGGAAAACTCGCTGATCGGCGCTGACGTAGTATCCGTAGTCGTCCGTCCGGGTGCGCGGCTTCTCGTCTTCGTCAAGCAGCACGTTCTTGTCGCGCGGGTCGTAGACCAGTCCGACGCGCCAGCTTCCGGGCAACGACCCACGAGCGGAGGGCAACGTCAACGTAATCTCGTGCTCCATGTAGGCGAAAAACGCGGAATCGTCATGCAGCGCGGTCGAGAACCCGGGTTTGTATAAGATGGACTCGGCGTCGCCGGCGCCGGCGATGAACGTGTATTGCGGGATAGGCTTAAGCGAAAGCGCCGCGCCAAGCCCGATGTTCAGCGGGATCAGCGGGTTGTTGTCCAGCATCTGGTGCAGGAACTGCTTGTCCTCGCTGTTGGCGACGGCGTTGCGGTCCACGATCGTCTGAAAATCGAGGAATCCGACGGTCAGACTGACGCGGCGGTCGAGGAAATGCTTGCGCACCCACGCCTGCCCGACGTGCAGATCGACATGCCCGTCGGCGTCGTCGTTGACCTGCGTCAGGCCGTCAACGTATGCGTTGACGCCCAGCCCGCAGTTCTGCTGCGCGTGGATGAGCGCCTCGGTCTCGGGCATCGCCGAGAGCTTCTCCAGATCGAGGATCAGGATCAGGTCAAACGACGCGCTGCCTCGAGGGCTTCCGTCGGTGGTGCGTCCGCCTTTGAGCACCGCCTGAAACTGCTGATTGTAATAAAGCTGAAAATCCACCCCTGCGGACTTGAGATCCCGCCGCCATCCTCCCCAGTCCCCGGTCGCCGTCGCTCCCGCGGGGTCGGCGAACGCCTGAGGCGGGGGTTGCGCCGCCTGACGATCCTGAGGGGAGGCGCTTGACGTGGGTTCACCTGGCGGGGCGGGCGTGGAGGGTGGTGTGCCGGGCAAGGCGTCGGCGGCCGGGACAACGTTCGCCGCAGCACTCGACCCAACGACAGCGGCACACACGGCAATCCACATCGGGATGGATCGGGCGCCAATCATAAATGCCGCGGCGCAGTCGCCGCACTGATCTTCTGAGCAAGCCCGTTGCTCACACCCGGATCGCGGACCCCGGCCGGTTCCGCGCCAGAGCAATCACGGGCCTTCGGTCCCCCGCGGAGCAGAACTCCGCAATCCGATCCGGGAGAAGGGAGGCCGCACCCCCCCGCCAACGAACCGCGAATCCGCTTGACTCTCAGGATCATCTGGCATGATAAGTGCCAATTCCTGTATCCGAGGGTGTGCGTCACCCCGACATGCCGGGATGACTCGAATGTTGTTTCAAGATCAAGCCACGACCGCCGGCCCTTGACGCCGCACCGCGATGTCAAGGGAAAGAAAGCCTTGTTGTTCCGCGCTGCTGAGAACGTCTTGAAACAGCGATGGAGGCGTTGCTGCCGTCGCAGGGCGTGCGACGATCGAGAGGATCGCTTATGCGAAGTCACGCATTGGGACGCGGGGGCGTCGCCCTTGCGCTTGTCGCTGCGGCAGCCGGTCTGGGCGCCTGTGCGAAATCGGATCGCGGACCGGTTCAGACCGAACCCGCGTCCGGTCGAAGCCCCCACGCGCACGGGGTCTTCAGCGACCGCCTGCGAGCGATCATGACGGAAGTGGAGCGTGCCGCGCGCACGGCGTGGCCTCAGGAGGTGGACGCGGAGTCGTCCGCAACTGCGTCCCAGCGCGCCGCCGCCTTGACGAGGATGGCGGGACCGGCGGCGGGTCTGGAGGCGGCGGCGGGAAAACTGCCCGATGCGGTTGCTCATGTCCGCCTCAGCCAGGCGGATCGCCGTGCGTTTGAGGCGCTGGCGGCGACGCTCGGCGAACAAACCGGGACGCTGCGGGCCCGGATCGACGCGGGCGATCTGGATGGGGCGCGTGAAACGCTCACGCATATCAACGCCACCTGTATCTCCTGCCACGAACGCTTTCGCGACGTATCAGGCCCGATGCTCGACACCGGTCCGCAACACGCCGCCGTACCGCGACGCTCACCGACGGCCTGTGTGTCCCGAACGTTCCTCGACCGGTTGCCGTCGCGAGAAGAAGCCTTGTCGCGGTGAGTCCGCCGGCGCCCAACCGGGTGGCCTTCATGTTGTAGTTGCCGGGTGACGCATTCCGGAGGATTGCGGATCCGGCGGACAGGTGGTTGACACGATCATCCGGTTCGGAACGATACCCCTTCATGAGAGTGTGCCTTGCGTGGGCGGCGCTGACCCTGGGGTTCACCGCGGCGAGTTCCTTCGTCTTCGGACAGAGTGACGCCGCCGGTGCGACCTCCGCCGAAGACGCGGCGCAGACCGGGGTTCCGCCCGAAGCCCTGCGTCAGCGGATCATTGAGTTGGGGCGCGACGAGGTCGATGACGCGGTCTTCCGGCGGGAAGTCGAGCGCCTGATCGGCGAGGAGATCGCCCCGACGGGGTGGGTCGAGCGCGTCCGGGGGACGCTGTCGAATCCGTGGGTGATCTTCGGGTTCGCAGCGCAGGGCGTGTTCATGATGCGGTTCGTCGTGCAGTGGATCGCCAGCGAGCGGCGGAAACGAAGTTACGTTCCGATCGCGTTCTGGTGGCTGTCGCTGGCGGGCGGGATCAGCCTGATGACGTACGCGTATCACCGGCGGGATCCGGTGTTCCTTTTCGGACAGGCGCTGGGGTGCGTGATCTACGTGCGCAATCTGCTGCTGATCCGGCGACGGGCGGAGGCGCATCGGGACGCGGTCGAGGAGCGAGCGGTCAGGTCACGCGCGTCGCTTGACGGTGACGCGATGCCGCGCGACGGCGCCGCTTCGTTGGAGGTCTCCGGCGGATGACCCGGATGAACCAGGGGGGCAACAAGATCGGCGGCGCGGATTCCGCTTCCCGGGCTAAGACGCGGGCGTCGGGCGGGGGGGCGCCGTCAGGCGGATCGCCCGCTCTTTCGATTGTGATTCCGGCATACGACGAGGCCGGGAACGTCGGTCCGCTGCTGGAGGAAGTGCGCCGAGAGGCGGACGCACTGGGGCGATCCTACGAAATCGTCGTCGTCAACGACGGGAGCCGCGACGGGACGGATCGCGCGCTCGACGAGCTGGCTCGCGGCGACGCGAGAATCCGCGTCATTCACTTCGCGGCCAACTTCGGACAGACGGCGGCACTGGCGGCGGGGCTGGAGGCGGCGACGGGCGACGTCATCATCACGATGGACGGCGACCGTCAGAACGATCCGTCGGAGATGCGCCGTCTGATCGAGAAACTCGACGAAGGTTACGCCTGCGTCAGCGGGTGGCGGCGGGACCGCCACGACGACGCGCTGCGCAGCTTCGCGTCCCGCATCGCCAACCGATTGATCTCGAAGGCGACGAGCCTTCCGCTGCACGACTACGGATGCACGCTGAAGGCGTACCGCCGGGACGCCCTGGATCCGAGCCAGCTTTACGGCGAGATGCACCGGTTTCTTCCGGTGTACGTGCGGGCGCGGGGCGGGTCGGTGGCGGAGATCGTGGTGCGCCACCGGCCGCGCGTCGTCGGCGTCAGTAAATACGGGTTCTCGCGCATCCCGCGCGTGCTGGCGGATCTGGCGCTGGTCCGCCTGCTCTTCAAATACCGGACGCGCCCGTCGCATCTTTTTGCAAAGGTGGCGGGATATCTTTTTGCGACGGGGGCGCTGGTTGGCGGCTACGGCGTGGTGCGCGGACTGGGAAAAGCGCCGATCCTGGATATGCCTGTGCTGCTGGCGGCGGTTCTGGGCGTCGGGAGCCTGTCACTGGTCGGCATCGGGCTTTGCTGCGAACTTGTGATGCGCAATCATTTCTACGTCCTCGGACGCCGTCCGTGGCGCATTGCACGGACGGTCAACCTTCCAGACCCCGCCGCGACCGGGATGGTGTCGGATCGAACCGCGCCGACGAAGGCGGTGCAGGGTCATGCCCCTCTTTGAGCGGCCCAGGGTCCGGCTGCCCTCCGAACCGCCGCCGTTCCAGCCCAGCGATCGCTTTATCCGATAAATCTCCGGCGTTCCGCGCCGGGTATCCGCGCGGAGCCGGAGAAAGTCATGCACAAGGTCACGGATCGCCGGTCTTCGTCGCCCGTGAGGCGCGTTCCGGTCTGCGCGCCGGTTCTGGACGGACGCGAGCGCGCGTACGTTCTCGACGCGCTGGACAGCGGCTGGGTGTCCTCGCAAGGCGAGTACCTCGACCGGTTCGAGCAGGCGTGGGCGCGGGCGTGCGGCGCGGCGCACGGCGTGGCGTGCTGCAACGGGACCGCGGCGCTGCACCTGGCGCTGAAGGCGTTGGGCGTCGGCCCCGGCGACGAAGTGCTGATCCCGGCGTTCACGTTGATCGCCTCGGCCAACATGATTCACCTTGCGGGGGCGAAACCCGTGCTGGTGGACGTCCGTCCAGATACGTGGTGCATCGACCCGCGGCGCATCCGGGAGAAGATCACGCCGCGAACGCGGGCGATCATGCCGGTGCATATGTACGGACACCCGTGCGACATGGACCCGATCCTCGCCATCGCCCGGGAGCACGGGCTTTATGTCATCGAGGATGCGGCGCAGGCCCACGGCGCCACGTATCAGGGGCGTCCCGTCGGCGGGTTCGGCGACGCGGCGTGCTTCAGCTTTTACGGAAACAAGATCATCACCTGCGGCGAAGGCGGGATGGTGCTGGCGCAGGACGCGGCGGTCGCGGAGCAGCTGAGATTGTTGCGGAATCAGGCATTCGGACCGGTCCGCTTCGTACACGACGAGATGGGTTTCAACTACCGCCTGACGAATCTTCAGGCGGCGATCGGCCTGGCGCAGGTGGAGCGGATCCAGGAGAAACTCGCCCGGAAGCGCGCGATTGCCGAGCGGTATGACGCGCTGCTGAAAGACGTCGAAGGCCTGCGCCGTCCGGTCGAGCTTCGCGGTTGCCGGAACGTGTACTGGATGTACGGCGTGGTGCTCGAGGAGGGGTTCGGGTGCGAGCGCGGCGCGACGATGTCCAGGCTGGCCGAACGCGGCGTGGAGACGCGTTCGTTCTTCATTCCGATGAATCAGCAGCCGGTCTTCGACGGGCGCGACCCGCACCGGCTGGACCTCCGCGGGCGCTACCCGGTCAGCGAGCATCTGGGCGCGAGCGGACTGTATCTGCCGTCGGGCGAGGGGCTGACGGAAGCGGAACAGGAATACGTGGTGGAGCAGTTGCGGGCATGTCAGCGTTGACGCCGGTTCTGACGGGGTACGCCGACGAGCGGAACGCCGCGGAAGAAGCGGCACGTCGGCCTGCGCCGTTTCAGCCGAAGCTGACATCGATCATTCTGGCCACCTACAACGAGCGCGAACTGATCGCGGACACGATCCGTGGGATCTTTGAGCACGTGACCGGTGAAGTTGAGGTCATCGTGGTGGACGACGACTCGCCGGATCAGACGTGGAAGCAAGTCGCCGAGATAGGAGATGATCGGGTCAAAGTCATCCGCCGGGTGGCGACTCGGGGGCTGGCGTCAGCATTCAACCGCGGGATCATCGAGTCACGCGGCGACGTGGTGGGCTGGATGGACGCGGACATGTGCATGCCGCCCTCGCTCCTGCCCGAGATGATCCGCCGTCTTCAGGACGCGGAGGTCGTCGTCGGATCGCGTTATGCGCCCGGCGGAAGCGACAACCGCCACGCCCTGCGGGTCTTCGCCAGCCGGCTGATCAACCGTTTCGCGGGCCTGGTTCTGGGCTACGGCATCCGTGACTACGACAGCGGTTTTGTGGTGCTGCGGCGGAGCGTGTTCGACCGAGTATCCATCATCCCGACGGGATACGGAGCGTATTTCATCGAGTTTCTTTTCACGTGCCGTCGGAAGGGCCTTCGCGTGACCGAAGTGGGGTACGCGTTTCGAGACCGGGCGGTGGGGGTGTCCAAGTCGGCGCCGAGCCTGCTTCGCTTCTTCTGGACGGGGATGGGCTACGTCACGCGTATTCTGACAGCGCGTTTCCGGAGGATCGACTGAATGCCCGCGACTTCCCCCAGAACGAACTCCAGCATGCACGACGTGATTCACCCCTCGTTCACCCGGCGTGACGAGCGGGGCACCTTCACGGAAGTGCTGCGTGAAGGTCCGTGGCACACCGTCATCACGGGGAATATGCGATCCGGGGCCGTGCTGGGGCATCATTATCACCGCCGGACGCGAATGTGCTTTTTTCTGCTGCGCGGGCGCGCGACGGTGCAGATTGTCCGCGTAACCGACGGGCATCGCCGGACCACCCACCTGGAAACCGGCGAGGGGACGTATCTTGAGACGAACGAAGCGCACGCGATCCGCTTTCTGGCCGACGCGGAGTTCCTGCTTCTGAAGTCCGAACCTTATGACCCCGCTCGACCCGACACGATCCCGTTCCGGGTCGAAGACGACCCCGCCTGACCGCCCGACCGACGAATCACGATGGAACCGGCCGAGTACAACCGTCTTCGTCACTTCGAGACCTGGTACTGGTGGTACCTGGCGCAGCGCGAGAATGTTCTCGAGGCGATCCGGGAGCTGCGTTTGCCCCGGGAAGCGCGGGTGTTCGACGCCGGGTGCGGAACGGGGGGCAATCTTGAAGCGGTGCTGTCGGATGCTCCGGTCCGCGGATACGGAGCGGATGTGTCGCCGCTGGCGGCGTCGCACTGGGGAGCGGAGCTTCAGCGAACCGGGTGTGTCGCTTCCGTCAATGACCTGCCCTACGCGGACGAGGTCTTCGATCTGGTGTATTCGGTGGACGTGCTCGGATGCCGAGGGGTTGACCCTGGGCGAGCGTTGAATGAGATGGCGCGGGTGCTGAGGCGCGGCGGCGCGTTGGTGCTGTTGCTGCCTGCGTTTCAGTGGTTGCGCTCGGCACACGACGAAGCCGTCCACTCCGAACGAAGATACACGGTCGAATCCCTGAGGAGGGCGGTCCAGGCATCGGGTTTCCGCGTCCTGAAGGCGGGATACCGATTTTCGTTGTTTTTTCCGATGATTGCGGCGGTTCGGCTGGCGCGGAAACGACGCGTCGGCGGGGGATCGCCTGAGTCCGATCTGGCGTCGCTTCCGAACTGGCTGAACACGGCGCTGCTGAGTGTCAGCCGGCTGGATCATTGCTTGTGTCGTCGCGTTCCGCTGCCTTTCGGATCGACGGTGCTGCTCATGGCGCGAAAGGAGGCGGGATGAGCCTGTCGCGATCGTGGCAGTTCGTGGGCGGCGTAGACGGCTGGTCGTACCGGTTCTTTGATGCGCTGCGACGGAGGGTCAACCGACGTCTTGTGCGATTCCTGACGCAATCGCTGGAACAGCGACCAACCGCAGGAAACGAGGGTGGAGGGCGGGCGCTTGCCGACCGCGGCTGGCGCGTGATGGAGGCGGGTTCCGGAACGGCTTTTGCGACGTCACTCTTCGCCGATGATGCCCGGACGACCGCGGCCGTCTGTCTGGACTCGGACGAGGAGGCGCTGCGCGCCGCCCGGGCGCGGGATCCACGTGTGCTGGCGGTGGTCGGGGATCTTCGAGCAATGCCTTTCCGCGACGGCGCCTTCACCCTGGTCTTCAACAGCAGCACGCTCGAGCATCTCGACCGACCGCTGGACGGCCTGAAGGAAATGACGCGCGTGTGTCACTTGCGGGGCCGCGTGTTCGTCGGCGTGCCTTATGCCGCCGGACCGCTGGGTTTTCAACCGCTGATTCGACGGACGCCCTGGGGAACGTGGATCGGTCCCGTGTTCAGCCGACGCGCGCTGGACGCGCTCCTGCGGCGGGCGGGGCTGACCGTCGAGTCCGGGTTGACGTATTTCTGGCGGTTCTTCATCGGCGCGGTCGCACGCCGGTCCGAAAGCGTCCTCGTCGAACGACGGGTCGACACTCTTGAGATCCCACCTGGTTCACCGATGTCGGAGGCGTTAGCGCCCGCATCGGACGCGCGCCCCGCGACACGGGTCGGCGCTGCGGAACCGGATATCGGCGACGAGGAGTCGCGGATATGATCGCGGCGGTATTGTTCGTGGCGGCGTTCTTCCCGGTTTACCTGCTGCTGCGCGAACCCTTCCGGAAGCTTCCGCTTCACATCGACACGGGTTTCTACGTCTCGAACGCCACGCTCGCGACCGGCCGCTGGGATTTCCGGCGCGGTTGGAACGCGCATTCTGCGGGGGGCAGCAAGCTGATCCCCGAGGCGTTCTTCTCCCGTCTCTACCTGCTCGGGCGTCGAGGCTCGGACGCCGGGACGGCGGCGCGACGCTACCTTTCGTGGTCGCGCTGCGGGACGTCGGTGGTGAACTACGTTTCCTGCATCCTGACCGGTGTTCTGGCGATGACCCTGGCCGATTTTGATGTTCGACTCTTTTACGCCGGATTGATCTGTCACGCCCTCTTGTCCAGCGAGCCGCATTACGGGGGCGGGTTCGAGTGCGCCGAAGTCTTCGAGGTTCCGTTTCAGCTTCTCAGCGTGGTCGCCTTCGCGATCGGAGTGAAGTCGGAAGCGCCGGACCTGGTGGCGCTGGCGGCGTTCTCGTTCGCATTTGAAGCTTGTTTTGTGAAGCTCAGCGGCGCCGTGAGTTGGACCGTTTTCTTCGGCGCAGGAATCGCGTTGGCGCCGTGGACCGCGGTTTCGGTACTGGCAGGCGGAGGCGCCGCCACGTTGATGTTCGCCGGGTGGCTCGTCTATCTCGGGCAAAGCCCGGTGCAGTGGCTTGTTCCGCTTCGGGGGCACGAAGCGAGCTTTGCGAAGCGCGGCTCAGGCGTGCGTTACGGGCATCGTTTGCTCGAGAAAGGCAGTCGCTTCGTTCGAACCACCGTGCGACAACCGGTGATTCCGCTGCTGGCGGCGGCGTCTGCGTTTCTGAACGCAACGCCGGATTCCTTGATCATCCTCTATCTTCTGGCGGCGTTGGCGGCATACGCGGTGCAGAATACGGATTGTCGGTATTACCTGCTTCCGGTGCTTCCGCCGATTGCGGTCTGTGCGGCCGGCGCGGTGGTGGCGCTGGTGGACCAGGGGGCGGCGGGGATCGGAGTGGGCGTCGTCGCGGCGTGGTTCTGGCTGATCGGAACGCCGGTGCGCGCCGCTTTCATGAACCCCGTGCGGCGGAACCGCTGGGTCTGGAGCGGGTCATTGAATCCGGCGCGTGCCGATGAAAACGCGGCGCTTGCCGGGTTTTGCGAAGGAGTAAGAACGATCGTCAGCGGGCGTTCGCTCCTGGTTTACGGACCTCACAATCAGGCGGGCGTGCTGATCGGGTCGGGATGGCCGACCCCGATCGTGGCGCCGGAGCATTACCTGGACGACATGCATCCGGGATGGCAGGCCGAGTTGAACGAGAGGATGCTCGCCGATCCGCCGGCATTCGTTCTTGACACGGGGCGATGCTTTGACGTGGAGGCGGCGCACGTGGGGCTGGGGCTGGGCTACCAGGTCGCAGCGCAGCAGACCGGATTCAGACTGTATCAGCTTGCCAGCCGCGAGGAACCCGGTGGGACCGTTGCGAAGGTGCGGACGTGGAGGCCGCTGAGCGGATCAGAGTGGGCGCGTTCCGGGCCTGCCGAGACGAACAAAGACAGCGCGGCGGGTTCGCAAGACGGACGAACGCATGACTTCGAGGACCACGTTGTACTGCGCCGACTTTTGACTTCGCTGGCGGCGGGTGGATGTCGCGGAATCGGCGTATACGGCGCGGGGCGCTTCACGATCCGGATGGCGGACGTCTACCGGGCGTCGCCGGTTCCGGTGCGCGTCATCCTGGATGACGCGCCGCGACCGGATGCTCAGGGGCGCTTTCTGGACTGGCCCGTCGTCGAACCGTCGCGGGTTCGCGAGTTCAACGTGGACGCGATCGTGATTTCGACGGACCGGTTCTCGCGCGCGATGCGCCGGCGGTGGCGCGAGTTGGGGTTGTCCGAAATTCCGTCTTTTCCGATCGACACCCGCGCGGTAAGCACCCCGTCGCTTACAACATCATCCGCTCGATGAACCCGGTGTCCATCTGGCCCTCGATGAAGCGTTCGTGCTCAAGGATGCGGAGGTGGAAGGGGATCGTCGTTTTGATCGGCTCGATGACGAACTCGCGGAGGGCGCGCTGCATGCAGCGGATCGCGTCCAGGCGCGTCGGCTGATGCACGATGACCTTGGCGACCAGCGAGTCGTAAAACGGCGAGATGCGGTAGCCCTGGTAGGCGTGGGTGTCGACGCGGACGCCGTGTCCGCCGGGGGGGCGGAATTTTTCGATCAACCCGGCGCAGGGGCGGAAGTTGTACGACGGATCCTCGGCGTTGACGCGGCACTCGATCACGTGTCCGTGCGGGACGAGCGTCCGCTGGGTCAGGGCGAGCGGTTCGCCCGCGGCGACGCGAATCTGCTCCTTGATGAGATCGGCGTCGGTGAGCAGTTCGGTGACGGGGTGCTCGACCTGGATGCGCGTGTTGACCTCGATGAAGTAGAACTGCTTCTTCGCATCGACGAGGAACTCGACGGTGCAGGCGGTCGAGTACTTCGCCGTCTTCGCGAGGCGGACGGCGGCCTCGCACAAATGCCGCCGGGTGCGCGCGTCGATCGCCGGCGAGGGAGACTCCTCGATCAGCTTCTGATGCCGGCGCTGCGACGAGCAGTCGCGCTCGAAAAGGTGAATGACGTGCCCCTGGGTGTCGGCGAGGATCTGCACCTCGACATGCCGCGGCTGCTCGATGAACTTCTCAAGGTAGATCGCGTCGTTGTTGAAGGCGGCCTTCGCCTCCTGACGGGCCTGCTTGACCAGCGGGTGCAGTTCCGTGCGGTCGCGGACGATGCGCATCCCGCGTCCTCCGCCGCCGGCGGACGCCTTGATCATGATCGGAAAGCCGATCTTCTCCGCCATCGCGGTGAGGTCTTCATCGGATTCGATGACGCCTTCGGAGCCTGGGACGACGGGAACCTTCGCCTTCTTGGCGATCTCACGGGCGGTGGCCTTGTCGCCGAGCATGCGCATCGCGTCGGCGCTGGGGCCGATGAAGGCGATGTTGCACTCGCGGCACATGTCGGCGAACTGGGCGTTTTCGGCGAGGAAGCCGTAACCGGGGTGGATCGCGTCGGCGCCGCTGACCTCGGCGGCGGCGATCAGGCGATCGGGGCGAAGGTAGCTTTCCCGCGGGGTGTTGCCGCCGATGCAGATCGCCTGATCCGCGAGATTCAGGTAGACGGCGTCGCGGTCGGCTTCGGAAAACACGGCGACCGTCTCGATGCTCATCTCCCGGCACGCGCGAAGGACTCGCAGGGCGATCTCTCCGCGGTTGGCGATGAGGATGCGTTTGAACATGACGATGCCGGGGGTTAAGGACGGCGCACGCCGAAGAGCGGTTGTCCGTATTCGACGGCCTGCTCGTTGGCGACGTAGATCTTCTCGATGACGCCGTGCGTCTCGGCCTTGATTTCGTTGAACACCTTCATCGCCTCGATGATGCAGACGACGGTGTCCGGGTGAATTTCCTGCCCGACCTTGACGAACGCGGCCGCCCCGGGCGAAGACGAGGCGTAGAACTTCCCCACCATCGGCGAGGTGATGCGGATCAGGGCGTCGTCATGCGCGGCCGCGGCGACGGGCGGAGCGGGGGACGCAGCAGGCGCCGTCATCGGAACCGCATGCATCATCGCCGGCTGAACCGCGACCGGGGCGCCGGACGCCGGCCCGGGGCGCCGCAGGACGAGCTCCTCCTCGCCGTGCCTGATCGTGACCTCCATCAGATCGTTGGCCACCATCATTTCGACGAGTTGTCGTATCCGTTCTATCTCGTCCAAGATAAAGCGCCTCCCTCGGACCGGGTCTGACGGGGGATGCACCTGACGCCTTGCGAGGGCGAACCCGCCCGTTACCGCAGGAGTGCATCTTCAATCCGCTTGCCCAGACTCGTCAGTATCCTCGCTCCGCGCGGCATGACCAGCACGTCGTCCTCAATCCGGACGCCGCCGACCCCCGGCAGATACACGCCGGGTTCGATCGTCACGACCATCCCCGCCTGCATCGGCGCGTCGGAACGCCAACTCACCGACGGAGGTTCGTGAACGTCCAGCCCCAGACCGTGCCCCAGTCCGTGCGTGAACCTCGGACCGAATCCCTCGCGCCGAATGTGCTTCCGCGCGACCGCGTCCACGTCGCACATCCGCGCCTCTGGTCGGACCGCCTCGATCGCCCGGATCTGAGCGCCCAGCACGGCCTCGTAAACCTTCCGCATGCGGGCGGAAACGCTACCGATGAAGATCATGCGGGTCAAGTCGCTGCAATATCCTTCCCAGCGAGCGCCCCAGTCGACGAGGATCGCGCTGCCCTCGCGCACTTTCCGGACGCCGGGGCGGGCGTGCGGGAGCGCCGCGTTCGGCCCCTCAGCGATGATGGTCGAGAACGCGGGCTTGCGCGATCCGCGACGCTTCATCTCGTACTCGAGGCGGGCGGCAAGCTCAAGCTCCGTCTGCCCCGTGCGGACGGACTTGCGCAGCGCGGTGAACGCCTCCTCGGCGATCGAGACGGCGCGCTTCATGCAGCGCAGATCCTCCGCGTCCTTCAGCAAGCGCATCGGGCCGACGATCGGCGGCGCACCAACCAGCGCGGTCGGCCGGCAGAGTTTCTTCAGCTCGGCCAGCGCGCCGACGTTCAAACCGTCCGGCTGATACCAGACTTTGCGAAGGCGCAGCGCGGCGCACGCCCGGGCGATTTCCTGATTCAGCGTCCCCTTCCGCATCCAGACCCGGGCCCAGCGCACCTCGCGCCGGGCTTCGGATTCAAAGCGACGGTCCGTGAGAATGTGCGTCTTACCGGGAAGAATCAACGCAGCGGAGTCCTCGCCTGTGTATCCGGTAAGATAAAAAAGGTCGGCGTCACGGGTCACCAGCAGGGCGGAAACGCCCTCCTGGCGCATCCGCGCCCGACAGCGGTCAAGTCGGTCCGCGACGTGCGCGGACATCCGGGTTCGGCTCATGCAAGGCTCCTTGCAAGTGCGTCGTTCGAGGGAGCGGTCAAGCCCGCTCGGCGGAGAATCTTCGGGCGACATCGAGACCGTGTCAAAGCGGAGGGGCGACGCGCGAAAGCGGGATCACAGCGCAATCAACGTCTCGTCCAGTTCCGCCGGCAGCGCCGCAAGCAAGGTGGTGAAGCGCGGGTCCGCATCAAGCCCGAGGTCCGATGCGACGTCGGCATTCAGCAGATCATAAGGCTGGTAGGGCGCGAACTCGAGCAGCGCGAGGATCATGTCGGTCAGGAGGAGTGCCTGGCGCTCGACGGCGAGGGGATCGGCGGCGTCGGGGCGGACATGATGGTCGCGGATGAGCGCGGACAGGTTCCTCGGCAGCTTCCACGCCGTGGCGAGCAGCTCGCCCAACTCCTGATGCGCAAGTTCGCAGAGGTGCTCGAACTCGTCATCGGCGACGCGCACCTTCATCTTCGCCTCCTCGGCCGAGACGATGCGCAGGACGAGGACGTTGCCGATGTCGTGCAGCAGCCCGGCGAGGAAAGCGTCGTCCGGGTCGCGCCCGATGAGGGGTGCAAGCCCGTGCATGATCCACGCTCCGGCCTGCGCCCGACGCCAGAGCGTCTGCGCACGCCGAGGATTCCCCGCGCGGGACTCGAACATCGCCGCCTGAAGCGCCTGATGCATCATCAGCGTGCGCAAGGCCCGCGTACCGAGGCGCGTGACGGCGGTGCGGATCGAGGTGATCTCGGACTCGCCGCGGTAAAAGGGCGAGTTGATCGTCCGCAGGATCGCGGCGGTCAGCACCGGATCGTCGGAGATCAGCCGGGCCACCTCCGCGAAGTCGCAATGCGGGTGACGCAGCTCCTTGAGTACTTGATCGGGGGAAGCCGGCATCGCCGGGAGCGTCAGATCATGCCCGTCGAAATGCGACGCGAGGATGTTTTCGAGGAACCGGACCTCGGGCGAGGGGTTCTCGCACCGCGACGGAACGGGCGCCGTCAACGCGGGCGGTTCCGGGGACCACCACGCCGCCGCCGGGAACTCGGCTTCCAGGACGGCGACGCCGCCTTCCGCACTGCGCGCGGGTTCGGGCGACCCAGCATTGCTTGCGCCACCGACGCCCAGCGCCGTCAGAAACCAGTCCCAGAACGCCACGACGTTTCTCCAGATGCGCGGGATAGGCCTCGGGTCGAGGCATGTCGCCGACTGCCGAAACGACGACCGGCGATTCCGGTCAGGCAGCGCCCAGCGCCTGCCAGACCAGAACGAAGATGCCCGTAATGCTCATCACGCCGACGAGGCATGCCGACGACGCCTCGGCGAACTCCCGACCTCCGCGGCGCCCGTCGTCCGCAACGTTGCGCCCGACCCGGATCATCGCGCACCAGCAAAGACTCGCCTGCACGACGCCGTAAATCTGCGACAGCAGCACCAGCGCGACCGCCGGACCGAGCGCGGCGGGGTCCGCCAGGCCGCGCAGCACCATCACGGCGCCCGCCAGCGTGCCGAACAAACCGCACATCAGCGACGCCGTCGCGGCGAAGCGCAGGAACTCTCGTGCCGACGCCGCGTTCCGCGTCGAATGCTCCCCCGACGCAAGACAGGAGCAGGTATCAATGAACCCGCGCGCGCCGAACGCCAGCAGCAGCAGCGTGAACGTCCCGCCGGCGGTGATGATCAGACTCGTGAGGTCAAAAAGGACAGAGAGGATCTCAACCGACGGATGCCCGATCGCCAGACTCAGGAAAAGAAAACAAACCGCTGCGAGGGTAATCACCGTGGCGAGGGGGCGACGGGCGCGGACATCATCCCGCGCGGATCCGGAAAGGCTCGAACTCAACGGCGTCATGCAGGCGGCTCCTCGGGATGACTTCAACCCGCCGCATCGGGCGGATGCCTCAAGGGTTCATCGACCGGCTGAAGACCGGGGTTGATGCCGCACAAACGGGAGTCAGACGGGGGCGGCGCTTCTGGACCGAGGCCTCGGGTGGACAAGTCGTCACCGCGGCAGGAATTGCGCGTCACCGGAGGTTTTCAGGAGAACCCGGTTACGCAGATCGGGCGCGGATCGCGGGGCGGAGGGAACGTATCAGGTCAATCTCCGTCGGCGGGTTCGCCTGTTCCCGTGAGGATCCCGGCCGCTTTCGCATCGTGCTCGCTGACACAGGTGATGCGCGGCGGCGACGCTCCCTCGGGGTTCGCGGTTCCGCCGCCGAGAATCGCGGCGATCCGCCGGTCGCCCTCGTCGCGCGCAACGTCGGTCAACTTCCGCGTCGAGCGAACGATGACGCGAACCTCGTGATACGGCACGCCGCGCAATTTCCGCGGAATCTCGGGATCGGAAAGCTCCTCGGCGCGGAGGTACCCGATCGCGGTCCAGCGCGGCTCCACGCGGCGCAGCATCTGCATCTGATGGAGCACGACGGGGCTGAGCACCGCGCCCGGCGTGGGGGCGATATGCACCGTGACGGAGCGGTCCTTGTACATCGTGAGGGCGTCGACCCACCAAAAATCATCGAACCAGCTTGCGAGATCTCCGTCCGGGCCGGTCACTTCGAGGATCAGTTCGACGGGACCGGCGTTCGGTCCGACTTCGATCCGTCCCGTCCCTCCCCAGGGGATCGTTCGCTTGAGGACTTCGACGGGGACAGTGCGCGTCCGCACGGTGCGCTTCCGTGTGCTGGTTTCCGTAGTCATGTTCATTCGACAACTCCGTGAGGCGCGAAGGGCGATCGCGCATCCTGTGCCTTATCGGAAGCAAGGCGAATTTGGCTTGACCGCGGTTGCGGCAAGTCCCCTGAGGAACGAATATCCCGCCGGTCGGAGCGTTGTGCAGGGGCAGGGCGAAATGCCCGATGGGCACAATGCTGAGGTTTGCAGGCGTCGATCTCAGGTGGGCAAAAAGACCTTAAGGACTGACGGCGAGGTGTTTTAAGATGCTTATTTTTAAAAGGTTGTGCGTAATCGGCGCGATTGCAGCTTTCTTAGGCGTCCTTGCTGCAGGGCTTCAATCGGCGGCGGCGGAGCCTCAGATTCGGGGCGCCGCCCGGGAGCCGCATCCTGCCCGCCTCGGCGGGCTGGGGTACCTGTCGGTTGCGGCGCCGGTCCTCAGCGCAAGCGCCGGTGACCTTCCGGCGGATCTGACGACTCCCGGGAAACCACGTCCGGAAGGCAAGCCTTTCTGGGAGGGGAAAAAGCGCAACCTCATTATCATGACGCTCGACACGACCCGCGCCGACCACATCAGCGCTTACGGCGTACACCCGGACCTGACGCCGCACATCGACAAGCTGGCCGCCACGGGAACACTGTTCCTGAACGGCATGAGTCAGACGAACCAGACCAACCCCAGCCACATGACGGTCATGACCGGTCTGATGGGCATCGAACACGGGATTCTGGACAACGAGCAGCAGATCGAACGCGACGTGGACATGCTTCCGGCGGCGTTCAAGCGCGCCGGGTATCGCACGGCCGGGTTCCCGTCGTCGTCGCACGTATCCGCGTGGCTGGGGTGGAAGGGGTTTGACCACATTTACGACGTCGCCCCGGATCCGAAGACATATCTTTCGGCCGAGGAAGTCACGGATCGCGCGCTGGAGTGGCTGGGCAAGAACGAGACCGAGCCTTTCTTCATCTGGGTGCATTACTGGGATCCGCATGCGCCGTATGCGCCGCCGAAGAACCTTCTATCCAAGTATTACCAGGGCAATCCGAAGGCGCCGGGCAAGGAGGAGATCCGCAAGCACCCGAGCATCCAGAAAAGCAAGTGGCTTACCGGCGTGACGGACCTCGAGTATCCGATGGCGCTGTACAAGGCCGAGGTCAATTACACGGACCTTCACATCGGGCGGCTGCTCAAATACCTCGACGAGAAGGGGCTGGCGGAGACGACGGGCATCGTGCTGGTCGGCGACCACGGCGAGAACCTCGGCGAGCACGAGATGTATTTCAATCATTATTTCACGTTCGAGCCGTCGCTGCGCGTGCCCTTCATCATGCGCATGCCGGGACTGAAACCGGGCGTGAAGGTCTCGGAGCGCGTCACGCAGCTCGACATCGCACCGACGATCGCCGAGCTTTACGGGATCGAGTTCAAGAACCCGCTGCGCGGCGTCAGCCTGGCGTCGGCGATGAAGGGCGAGAAGGACGCGGCGCTGTCCTCTCGCCAGGTGTTCGTCCACGAGCACGGCAACAACCGCCAGATCGTCATCCGCGACGGAGACATCAAGGTCATTTACAGCATTACGCCGTTCAAGACACACCCGCCGCTGCACGTCGAGGCCGGCGAGATCTGGGTCTACGACTTATCGCGCGACCCGACGGAGTCGAAGAATCTCGCCGAGATCCGAAGCGACCTCGTTGAGAAATACCGGCCTTATGTGCAGAAGTGGTTCGATCTGAAGGGCACGGGCAGCATGAGCGAGGACGAAGACGCCCGCCCGAATCTCACGCCCGCGCAGAAAAAGGCGCTGGAAGGGCTGGGTTACATGGACGACCCGGACGAGGAGGAGGACGAGGCTCCCGTGAAGGGCAAGGGCAAAGCTCCCGCGAAGAAGGGTGCGGAGGATCCGGACGACCCGGATGAGGGCGAGCCGAAGCCTTCGGACGCCAAGAAGAAGCCGAAGAAGGATGAGTAGGCGGTGCTTTCACGAGTCCGGGCGCGTTCGCACGCCTACCTCCTCTCCTCGCGTGCTTGATGTGCGACGCGCCGCGCGCGACGATGTTCATCGCGCCGGGCGGCGCTGCGGGGCACAACCTCGAGCGTTGCTGCGCGAACGTACATGCCGCACGAACATCGGATTCTTGTTCTCGATCACCTCGACGATGATGCGCTGCGGCGCCTAGCCGCTGCGGGCGAGGTCGTCCGCGCGGACCCGGCGTCGGATGACGAGTTGCATCGCCTGCTGTCGGATGCGAACGCGGTGATCCTCCGGACGCGCACGCGTCTGACCCGCTCTGCGCTGGCCGTCGCCGGGCGTCTGAAGGTGATCGGCCGCGCGGGCGCGGGCGTAGACAACATCGACGTGGCGGCGGCGGCTGAGCGCGGAATCCTCGTCGTGAACACGCCGGACGCCGCGACCGACGCCGTCGCGGACCTGACCGTCGGCCTCATGATTTCTCTGCTACGTCGGATTCACGAAGGCGACGCGGAGATTCGACGGGGACGTTACGCGGAGGGGCGTTCGCGGTCGCCGGGGCGTGAGCTGCACGAGCTGACGCTGGGGGTGGTGGGGATGGGCCGCGCGGGGACGGCCGTCGGACGGCGCTGCCGCCTCGGGTTCGGGATGCGTGTGCTTTTCACGGACCTCCGTGAGATCGGGTGGTTGCCCTTTACGGCGCAGGCGGTCGGGCTTGAGCAATTACTGGCGGAGTCGGACGTGGTGTCGCTGCACGTGCCGCTGAATCCGACGACCCGGCGCCTGATGAACGAATGCACGCTGTCGCGGATGCGATCCTCCGCAATGCTCATCAACACGTCGCGCGGGGAGGTTGTTGACCCCGAGGCCGCAGCCGCGGCCCTTGAGTCGGGGCGTCTCGCCGGATACGCGGCGGATGTGCTGGACGCCGAGCCGCCGGCGCCGGATCACCCGCTGCTGCGCGCCCCGAATGTCCTTCTGACGCCGCATATCGGCGCGCGGACGCGGTCCGCCCAGGCGCGCATGAGCGACGTGGTGGATGACGTGGTGCGCGTCCTTGCCGGCGAGGCGCCGCGGTTCCCGGTCGAGGCGTAGGCGATCGGGCGGTCGTCACAGCCAGCGTTCGCAAGGTTCATCAGAAGCCGCGTGCGGGAGGAGCCGCGGGCGGGCTTGTGCAGACCTGTCGGTTCGGCGGCGGCGGCGGGTATAATCCGACCTGGTTGCGGAGGCTTCGCGTCGCACGTGGCTCGGCCTGCTGAACGCCGATCGCCGGCGCCGTCGTGCGGTCTGCGCCCGGTGTGCCAACCCGCCTCCAACGGGAGAATCCACATGAACCGGATCGTTGCCTTGATGAACTGCTGCAAACGCTGCTTGCCAGGTTCAACCGCCCCGCTTTCTTGCGGGCGCGGTTCGGTTAAGAGGCCGCGTCGAAGTCTTGCAGCGTTGGTCGTCGCCTGTCTGATTGCAAGCCTGTCGAGGGTTCATGCGGCGGAGGAAGGCGGAGGCGGGTCCGTCCTGAACGAGGCGTGGGTGGAGTCGCTGTCGTGGCGGTGCATCGGTCCGGCGAACATGGGCGGGCGCATCACCGCGATCGCTGTGTACGAGGCCGATCCGTCGATCTGGTACGTCGCGACCGCCAGCGGGGGGCTGCTGAAGACGGTGAACAACGGCGTGACGTTCGAGCACCAGTTCGACCACGAGAACACGGTGTCGATCGGCGACGTGGCGGTCTTTCAGGGAAACGCCGACATCGTCTGGGTGGGGACGGGCGAAGCGAACCCGCGCAACAGCGTCTCCTGGGGCGACGGCGTCTACCGCTCGACGGACGGCGGCAAGGCGTGGGCACACTGCGGGTTGAAGGGGAGTTTTCAGATCGGGCAGATCGCGCTGCACCCGACGAACCCGGACGTGGCGTACGTCGGAGCGCTCGGACGGTTGTGGGGACCGAACGAGGAGCGCGGATTGTTCAAGACCGTCGACGGCGGCAAGACCTGGGAGAAGGTGCTTTACCTCGACGAGCGGACGGGGGTCATCGACGTGCAGTTGAAGCCCGGCGACCCCGACACGCTGCTGGCGGCGACCTACGAGCGGAAGCGCGACGCCTTCGACGGGAACGATCCCACGGTGAAGATCGCGCCCGGGAGCGGACTTTATCGAAGCACCGACGGCGGGCGCAACTGGGTGAAGGTCGTGCGAGGGCTTCCGACGGGCCTTCTGGGGCGCATCGGGGTCGAGTTCTACCGGAAGGATCCGAACATTGTTTACCTGGTGCTGGAGTCGGAGCAGATCGGGAAGGAGCCGGTGAACGCGGCGTACTTCGGCGTTCGCGGGGAGGATGCGAACGTCGGGGCGCGGCTGACGGAGGTGACGAAGGACGGACCGGCGGACAAGGCCGGACTTCTTGTCGGCGACGTGGTGGTGGCGGTGGATGACGAGACGATCCACGGCTACGACGACCTGAACCGGGCGATCCGGCGGCGGCTGGCGGGCGAGCAGGTGCGGATCGAGGTGTCGCGGGAGCGTAAGAGCGTTTTTCTGGATGCGACGTTCGGCGAGCGCCCGGGCGCGAGCACGGCGCCGGCGGCGGAGGGCGCGCCGCGCGGTCCGCAGAGCGCGTCGGCGACGGCGCCGTTCAGTTCGGGTCTGGGCGGGCAGCGTGAGAACGTCCACGACCAGCAGGGTCCGGACGGACACGAGTTCGGCGGGGTGTACCGCTCGACGGACGGCGGGGAGTCGTGGACGCGCATCAACAGCGTCAACCCGCGCCCGATGTATTTCAGCGAAATCCGCGTTGACCCGAGCGACAGCAATTACGTGTACGTGCTGGGAATTTCGCTGTACCGGTCGAAGGACGGCGGATCGACGTTCACGGCGGACGGCGGGAACGGCGCGCATCCGGATCATCACGCCTTGTGGATCGACCCGCGCGACGGACGGCATCAGATTCTCGGAAACGACGGCGGCGTCTACGTCACCTACGACCGGCAGGATCACTGGGACCACCTGAACAACACGGCGATCGGCCAGTTCTACCACGTCGCGGCCGGCCCGAACCGGGATTACATGGTTTACGGCGGGTTGCAGGACAACGGGAGCTGGGGCGGGCCGAGCCGGTCGCGATCCGGTCGCGGTCCGATCAACCAGGACTGGATCAACATCGGAGGTGGCGACGGATTCGTGTGCCTTGTCGATCCGACGGACGCCGATCAGGTGTACTTCGAGAGCCAGAACGGCGGGATGGGGCGGATCAACCTGCGCACCGGCGAGCGCGGGTTCATCCGGCCGCCGGCGGACCGCGGGGTGCGATATCGGTGGAACTGGAAGACACCGATGATCCTCTCGCATCACAACACGGAGATTCTTTATGCGGCGGGGAACTACGTTTTCCGGTCGCTGAAGAAGGGCGAGGGGATGAAGCGCATTTCGCCGGAGATCACCCGCACGGATCAGGGCAGCGCGACGGCGCTGGCCGAGTCGAAATTCGACCCCGACGTGCTTTATGTCGGGACGGACGATGGGGCGTTGTGGGTGACGACCAACGGCGGTCACCAGTGGACGGCGCTGACGGATTTTCCGAAGGAGCAGACCCCGGCGGGTGCGGCGGATCGCTCCGTCCTTGAGGCGACGGCGCGCAACGTTGCCGAGTCGGCGTCGTCCGCGGCGTCGGCAATCCTTAAGGCTGCCGCGCAGATTGCAGAGAACCCTCCCGCCGCGCGGCCGCGAGAGCCTGACTCCCCGCCGGCGCCGCCCGCTCAGCCGCCTTCGGATCCGCCGCGCGCGGAGGGAACCCCGCCGAGCGAGGGGGGACGTGCGCCGGGTCGCGGCGGGTTCACCGCAATGCTCCAGCGGATGGACGCCGACGGCGACGGGAAAATCACGAAGGACGAGGTTCCGGAGCGGGTGCAGGGAATGTTCGAACGTCTTGATGCGGACCGCGACGGGGCGATCTCGCAGGAGGAAATACGGCAAGCCGGTGAACGTGCCCGCAGCGAGGGCGGCGCACCGGGACGCGGCGGACCTCCGCCGCGTGAAGGTTCGGGCGACCCGCCGCCCGGCGCCCCTCCCGCCTCGCACGGACCGTCTTCCCAGGAAACGCCGGCTGCCCCAACGCAGGCCGGGAAGGACACGGCTGCCGGCGCTGCCGCCCTGGTGGGCACGTGGTCAGGGCAGTTGATCAGCGACCAGATGCCGCCGGGGGCCGGGGCATTCACGCTGACGTTCAAGGTCGACGCGGCGGGTGTGTTGTCAGGCGTTGTTGCGTCGCAGATGGGCGAGAGCGAGATGCTGGACGTCAAGTTCGATCCGTCCGGTGGACGGCTGACCTTCGCGGCGCAGCGCGAGGGAGCGTCGTTCGACTTCGAAGCGAACGTCAAGGGCGAGCGTATGAGCGGGCGGTTCGTGGCGGAGGGCGGCGTGTTCGAGATGGACTTCGAGGCGACGCGCAAGGCGACGCCAACGTCAACCGGTGCGGATGCCGCGGCGCAAGCCCCTGCGGCGCAGTCGCCCACCGCTCCGAACGCGACCGTCGCGCCGGCAGTCTCCCCGGAAGGAATTGCGGCGGCGGGAGGCGTGGGGAGTGCGGGCGGGGCGACGGCGGGGCCGACGACTTCGTCTTCAGGCGGAACCAACCTGAACACGTTGCTGCCCGGACCGCGGTGGGTCAGCAGCCTCGAAACTTCGCGGTTCAAGGCGGGTCGCGTGTACGTCACGTTCGACGGACATCGGTCCGACGATGACGAGCCTTATGTCTTGATGTCAGAGGATGAAGGTAAGACGTGGAGGTCAATCCGGGCGAACCTGCCGACATCGGCAGGTTCAACGCGCGTCATCCGTGAGGACGTGGTCAACGAGGACATCCTTTATCTCGGGACGGAGTTCGGCGCGTACGTCAGCGTCGATCGGGGCGGAAGCTGGACGAGGCTCAACACGAACCTGCCGACCGTGGCGGTGCATGAGTTCGCAATTCATCCGACCGCCGGCGAAGTCGTCGCGGCGACGCACGGGCGAAGCCTCTGGATTCTCGACGTGACGCCGATCCGGCAGATGACGCGCAAGACGGTCACGGCGGATGCACACTTGTTCAAACCGAACAACCAGATTTACTGGCGTCCCGAACCCAGCCGCGGGGACTCCGGCGCCCGGCGCTTTGTCGGAGAGAACCCGAACGATCAGGCGGAGATCTTCTACCTGCTGCGCGAACCCGCGCAGCGCGTCAGCCTTGAGATTCAGGATCTTTCCGGCGAGTTGATCCGCACGCTGGAGCCGAAGCGCGAGGCCGGTCTGCACCGGGTGACGTGGGATCTGCGTCGGACGCCGCCGGAAACGCCTCCGGGCGGAGGTCCGCCGGGTGGGGGGCGTTTTCGCGGAGGGGCGTCGCTGGTTCCCTCGGGCAGTTACGTCATCGCGCTCAAAGTTGACGGAAAGACGCTGACCGAGCGGCTCGAAGTGCAAACCGACCCGGAGTATCCGGATTACCGTCCGTGGGAGCGCGGCGGAAGCGGAGCGGAAGATGAGATCGCGGGACCGGAGGACGCCGACGGGACGGGAACCGATGATCGCGGACCGGAACTTTGATCGCCCCTGAAGCGCAAGAACCTGTCGGGACGCATGTGAGGGGGGTGAAGACGCCGCGAGGGGGCGGTATATACCGGGTTTCCAGTTTTTCAAGGAGATTCGGTATGCGTACTCGTCGGTCGGCGTTGATCTTTTCCGGGCTGCTTCCGTTTCTGCCGTGCGGCTGTGCGATGGCGCAGCCGTCAGTGACGCAGGAGGGCACGCGCCCTCACGGGGGGATGCTGCGGTACCCGGACGTGAGCGCGACGCATGTTGCGTTCGTTTACGCCAACGACATCTGGCTGGTGCCGCGCGACGGGGGTCTTGCGGCGCCGCTGGCGAGTCCGTCGGGGCAGGAGATGTTTCCGCGGTTCAGCCCGGACGGACGGCAGATCGCCTTTCTCGGCAATTATGAGGGGAATCCCGACTTGTATGTCCTGCCGGTGACGGGGGGCGTGGCGGCACGCGTCACGCATCACCCGTCGGCGGAACTGCTGACGGACTGGACCGCCGAAGGACGCCTTCTTTACTTCGCGAGCGGGTTGGGAGGACTCACGCGACAGACCCAGCTTTTCACGGTCGATCCGACAGGGGGGCTGCCGGCGCAGGTTCCCGTGCCTTACGGGGCCAACGGCGCGATCAGTGCTGACGGGACGTGGTTGGCGTACACACCGCACTCGATCGACATGCGGACGTGGAAGCGCTACCGGGGCGGGATGGCGACCGACCTCTGGTTGTTCAATCTGAAAGACCGGTCGTCACGGCAGATCACGAACTGGGAGGGCACGGACACGTTGCCAATGTGGCACGGCGACAACGTGTACTACCTGTGCGACGCGGGCGAGAATCACAAGCTTAACCTCTGGGCCTACCGCGTGTCCGACGGTCAGCGCCGGCAGGTCACGAATCTCGACACCTTCGACTGCCGCTGGCCCGCGATGGGACCGGGACCGGACGGCAAGGGCGAGATCGTCTTCCAGCACGGGTCGAAACTGATGCTGCTCGATCTGGCGACGGAAAAGACCCGGACCGTCGAGGTCGTCATTCCGGGGGATCGTCCGAAGATTCGAGCGAAAGCGGTGGATCCGCTGGACAATCTGGGCGGGTCGGATCTGTCCGCGACCGGCAAGCGGGTGGTCATCGAAGCCCGCGGCGATCTTTTCACCGTCCCGGCGCAGGAGGGATCGACGCGCAGTCTGACGCGAACGAGCGGCGCGGCGGAGCGGGATCCGAGCTGGAGCCCCGACGGGCGCTGGATCGCGTACTTCTCCGACGCGACCGGGGAGTATGAGCTTTATGTCACGCGCGCGGACGGCAAGGGGGAGACCCGGCAACTGACGCGCGACAGCCGGACGTTCTACTACAACCCGCGCTGGTCGCCGGATTCGAAGTGGATCGTGACGAACGACAAGGCCGGCGTCTCGCGCCTGCACAACGTCGAGACGGGCGAGACGAAGGTGCTCGACGTGGATCCGTGGACGGGCGCGCCGGGCGTGAGCTGGTCGCACGACAGCGGCTGGATCACGTGGGCGCGCGGGACGGAGACGAACACGAACGGCGCGATCTTCCTGCACCACGTGGCGACGGGCGAGACGCACCAGGTCACCAGCGGGATGTTCAACGACTCCGCGCCGACCTTCGATCGCAAGGGCGACTACCTCTACTTCGCGAGCAACCGCGAATTCACTCGTCCGACTTATGAGGACGTCGGCACGACGTTCATCTACGCGGACACGGACCGCCTCGTCCTCGTCCCGCTCCGCAAGGACGTGAAGTCGCCGTATCTGGCGAAAAGCGACGAGGAGGAACCGAAAAAGGAAGGCGAGAAGAGCGACGACGAGAAGAAGGAGGGCGACGAGAAGAAGGAGGGCGAGGAAAAGAAGGACGAAGATGGTGACGACGGAGACCCGCCCGCCGACGCGGACAAGCCCGGCGAGGAATCCGGCGATGCGGCGGACGGCGACGCGCAGGAGTCGGGCGACAAGCCGTCCGACGACGGCAAGGGTGAGAAGAAGGACGACAAGGACGCCAAGAAGGACGAGGAAAAGAAGCCCGTCACGATCGACCTCGACGGTTTCGAGCGTCGGGCGATCCTGCTGCCCGTCGACCGGGGGCAGTTCTTCGGCTTGATGGTGTCAGAGAAGGGACACCTCGTTTACGGGCGGGCGCGGGCTGGCGGCGCGGACGACGGTCCGGGCGGGGGGATCTCGCTGAAACTCCTCGACGCGATCGCGGAGAAAAAGGATGACCGGAAGGAGAAGACGATCGCGGACGGCGTCGCCGGGTTCGGCCTGTCCGCCGACGGAAAGAAGCTCCTCGTCGTCAAGCCCGGCGGTCGCCAGATGTACGTCGTCGAACCGGCGGCGGATCAGAAGCTGGAGAAAGCCGTCCCGCTCGACGGGCTGCGGATGACCGTCGAACCGCGTGAGGAGTGGCGGCAGATCTTCACGGAGGCGTGGCGCGTGCAGCGCGACTTCTTCTACGACCCGCACATGCACGGCGTGGACTGGAACGAAGTCCGCGAGCGTTATCTGAAGATGCTGGAGGACTGCACGTCGCGCGAGGATGTGACTTACGTCATCGGCGAGATGATCTCCGAGTTGAACGTCGGACATGCGTACGCCCGCGGCGGCGGCGACGTCGAGCAGGGGCCGAGCGTCTCGGTGGGCATGCTCGGGTGCGACTTCGAGCGCGTCACGGATCCGCAGGCGGGCGCGGTATACCGGATCGCCCGCCTTCTGGAGGGCGCGCCGTGGGATCTGGACGCCCGCGGTCCGCTCAGCGAGCCCGGCGTCAACGTCAAGGAGGGTGACTTTCTCCTCGCGGTCAACGGCGCACCGATCGATCCGGCGAAGGATCCGTGGGCGGCGTTTCAGGGACTGGCGGGCAAGACCGTGACGCTCACGGTTTCTGAGAAGGCGAGCCTCGACGACTCCGCGCGTGAAGTCGTCGTCACGCTCCTTTCCAGCGACACGAATCTGCGCTACCGGGCGTGGATCGAACGCAACCGGAAATACGTCGCGGACAAGACCGACGGTCGCGTCGGGTACATCTACGTCCCCAACACCGGGATCGACGGGCAGAACGATCTCTTCCGCCAGTTCTACGGCCAGCGCGACAAGGCCGCGCTGATCATCGACGAGCGCTGGAACGGCGGCGGGCAGATCCCGACGCGGTTCATCGAGCTGCTCAACCGACCGGTGACGAATTACTGGGCGCGGCGCGACGGGAATGACTGGACGTGGCCTCCGGACTCGCATCAGGGTCCGAAGTGCATGCTCATCAACGGCCTGGCGGGTTCGGGCGGCGACATGTTCCCGGCGCTGTTCAGGCAGTCGGGGCTGGGCAAGCTGATCGGCATGAGGACGTGGGGCGGGCTTGTCGGCATCTCGGGCAATCCGCAACTGATCGACGGCGGGAACATCACCGCGCCGACCTTCGCCTTTTACGAGCGCGACGGAACCTGGGGCATCGAAGGTCACGGCGTTGATCCGGACCTCGAGGTGATCGACGACCCGGCGAAGATGGCGGACGGCGGCGATCCGCAGCTCGACGCGGCGATCGCGCACCTGCTGGAGGAGCTTCAGCGCAATCCTTATGTCAAGCCCGCGCGCCCGGCTTACCCGGATCGCAGCGGGATGGGCATCCGCGAGGAAGACAAGTAAAGGCGGAACGCGCCCGGCGCGCGAGGCTCTGCCTCGCCGATCCGCAGACGCATGACGCGGCGCACGTTCCGGCTCAACGCCCGGGGCGTGCGCCGCGGCGCTTTTTCAATCCGCCTGAACGACGGTCGTCTTCGGTGGAACGACGACGGCGTTGCCGATCGCCACGTCCTCGCCGGACTGGTTCGTGCAGGAGACGAGCAGGCGCACGCGCTTCGGGTTGATGACCTCCATCACGACGGCCCGCGCCGTCACCGTGTCGCCGATGAAGACGGGCTTGAGGAAGCGGATCTCCAGTTGGACAAAGATCGTCCCCAGTCCGGGGATTTCGCTGCCGAGCACGGTCGAGATGATGCCCGCGGTGAGGATGCCGTGCGCGATGCGCCGCCCGAAGGCGCTGCGGCGGGCGTACTCCTCGTCGATGTGCAGAGGGTTGAAGTCGCCGGAGGCGTCCGCGAATGCGAACACGTCGCGGTCCGTGATCGTTTTACTGAACGATCCGGCGTCGCCGACCTTGAGCGTCTCGCGCGTTCTCATCCTCGCCTGATTCCTTTCCGACGCCGGACCGCGAGGCTCCGCGACGCGCCGGCTCGCCCGTCCGGCGTCATCGCTTCACGTCGCTGACGATCTCGCCTTCGATGATCACGCCGATGCAGTGCGACGTGTATTCGAAGGGATCGGCGTCAAAGAGGGCGAGGTCTCCGTCTTTGCCCGGTTGCAGCGAGCCGACGCGATCCGCGACGCCGAGCATTCGCGCCGCATCGATCGTCAGACCTCGCAGCGCCTCATCGAACGACAGTCCGTTTCCGGCGGCGATCGCCGCCTCCAGCAGCACCACCCGCGTCTTCGGCACGTAGCTTTCGTAGCCGCTCTGGAACGCAAAAGGGATGCCCGCGTCGCGCAGCTTCGCGGGGGTCTCGAAGCTGAGGTTCTCCGCCTCGCCCACGGCGCGCTGCATCAGCGGATGCACGATGACCGGCACGCCCGCGGCCTTGATCTCGTCCAGCAGGATGTAAGCCTCCGCCGCGCCGTCGAGGATGATCCGCAGCTTGAACTCCTTCGCGAGGCGCAGCGCCCCCGCGATATCCTGCGCGCGGTGCGCCGTCACCAGCAGCGGCAGCCTGCCCGCCAGCACCTCCGCCAGCACTTCCAGCTTCAGATCGCGCGTCGGGCGCTTGCCGAGTTCGCTCACCTTCTCACGCCGGGCGAGGTACTCCTGCGCCCGCACCAGCTCCGCCCGGAGCATCGACATCATTTTCCCGCGTGTCCCGGGAGACTGCCCCCGCTCCTCTTTCTGCGCCGCGGTGGACAGGCACACGGCCACGCACGCCGTCGGCACGACGACCGCGTCTTCGACGGTCCGCCCGGCCGTCTTGACGATCATCGTCTGCCCCGGAATCAGTTCGCCCGGCGCGTGCCCGGTGTGCAGCGTGGTCACGCCGAAACTGCGCACGTAAGCGACCAGCTCGTCGAACGTGTTGTAGGCGTCCAGCGCCCGAAGCTGCGGCTGCATCGGTTCGGAGCGCTCGAGCTGATCCTGATCGTGCGGGATGTTGAGGATCCCGGTCAGCCCCGCGGTCGCGTGCGCATCAATCAGCCCCGGCGTCACGACGGCGGCTTCAAGCACGCGATGCCCCTCGGGAATGCGCACGTCCGCCGCCGAACCCACCGCCGCGATCTTCCCACCGGTGATGACGACGACGCCGTCGGAGATCGGCGGACCCGCCATCGTGTGTACGACTTTGCCGCGCACCGCGACTTGCGCCTCCGCCGTCCCGACGGCCAGAGCGACAATCCCCGCCCACGCGACGATCCTCCGCCCTCGAGCCGCCGCTTTGCTTCCTGCATTGCTCACTTCCCGGCCTCCTCCACGCAGCAAAGATACGGCGCCTGATCCCGTCCCGCGCCGTATCCGCCGACGGCGTGCAGACGGTCCTTCGGATCGCTGCGGTCGAAAACCTTCCGCCCCTCGACCCAGGTCTCCAGAACGTCGGTGTACACGCTGAAAGGGTCGCCGCTGAGGATGACGAAGTCCGCGTCCTTCCCCGGCGACAGCGACCCGATCCGGTCGCCGAGGTCGAGCATCTCCGCACCCGAAAGCGTCACCGAGCGCAGCGCCGCCTCGCGCGAAAGTCCCGCCCGCATCGCCAGCGCCGGCATCCGCAGAAAAAGTCGCGAGTCCGTGATCCAGTCATCGGTGTGAAACGCGAGCTTGACCCCCGCCTTCTCCAGAACGCTTCCCGTCTCGAAGACCAGATCCCGCGCCTCCAGCTTTCCCCCCGGACTGTCCACCAGAATCGCCGAGCACGGCGCCCCGGCGGCGGCGATCTCGTCCGCCACTTTCCACGCCTCGCTGACGTGGTGCAGCACCACCCGGAACCCGAACTCCTTCGACAGGCGAAGCACCGTGATGATGTCGTCCGCCCGATGCGTATGATGATGCACGATCTTCGTCCCGCGCATCGCCTCGACCAGCATCTCCAGCCCCAGGTCGCGCGCCGGACGCTTCGACAGGTCGTCGCCGGCGGCGGCGATCCGGTCCCGGTATTCCTGCGCCTTGACGAACATCTCGCGCACGATCGCCGCGGATTTCCCCCGCGTGCCGGGGAAGGGTTTGTCGCGCATCGAGTTTGTGCCGTTGGCCATCTTGATGCCGCCCGTCGGTCGCCTTTCCGCGTCAAGAATGAACCAGTCTTCGATCCGATCCCCGCCGCGCAGCTTCACGTACACGGTCTGCCCCGACAGCAGGTGTCCCGACCCGGGCATGAGGTTGAGCGTCGTCAGCCCGCCCGCCACCGCCCGGCGGAAGCCCGAGTCGCGAACGTTGATCGAGTCGTAAATGCGAATCTCCGGCTGCATCGGGGCGCTGGAGTCCGCCCCGCCGACGCCGCCGATGTGGCTGTGCGTGCAGACCAGCCCCGGCATGATGACTTTGCCCGCAACGTCGATGCGCGCCGCGCCTTCGGGAATCAGCGTGGACTCCGCCGGTCCCACCGTGAGGATGCGCCCGCCCTGCACCACCAGCGTCCCGACCGGAATCTCCGGTCCCGACACCGGGATCACCCGCGCCCCGACAAAAGCGGTCGCGCCCGTCTCCCGCGCCGCAACGTCCGTCTCCTGCAACGTCTCGGCAGACCGCGCAGCCGGTGCAACGCCTTGCGACACGGCCGACCGCGCCGGCGCAGTCCCCCGCACCGCGACCGACGCGAGAAGCCCCGCAACCAGCACACCCGCTCTCAACGCTCGCCGTCCTCTCACCGCTCGCTTAATCCCGCATGCCCGCAGCTTCATGCACTCTTCCCCTCACCCGCGCCGCGCGAACCCTTCTTTCTCGCGCCCGAACGTCCGCGCGTTTCCCGACACACCAGCATACGCCCCCGCGCCGCGGTCAACCACCGCACGCGCGCCGACGCCGAAATCCCCGACATCCGCTGGTCTCCGTAATGCCGCCGAAAAGACGGTGGCGATGAGGGTATTCCGCTTTCGCCGCATTGGGTCGCCTTCCGGACCGAGGCTCCCGCAAGCGTCCGGTTCAGGCGCGCAGGCGGATCTCGAACCTCCCGCCGGGACTCGAGGTTATCAAGTTCGCGGTCCGGGATTTCAGATACCCCGGACCGCCTTCAAGGACTGCGGTCAGACCGCGTTTACACATACCAAACCTGTGACGGCCATCACGTTGAAGGGTTTGCAACTGAAAACGGACGTATCACGCGGATCGCGGGCAACAACCACCGCGACGTGTTTCCGTTGATTCATCATTGCGGAAGGATCCTCCGGGGTCGCCCCTGATCTGCTCCGCCACGCAGGCGCCTTTCCCCAGGGGGAGCTCCCTGGCAAGGGCAGCGGGGCCTGCGATGCGGACCTCCACGAGAACGCCTGATTCGGTAAAAGGATAGCCAAGCAGGGACGGAGGCGCCTCAGCTTACGGATGAGCGCTTGACTAAGCGGAATCGCAACCTATGATTCCGGCGATAAACGCTGAATCTCGCGTGGAGCGGGAGCGGGGGAACCACTTTTCTGGGGCGAATCGCCGCAAGGCGTAGGGCAACTCTTTCAGCCCAAGCCCGTCAGCTAACCTCGTAAGCGTTGAAAGAGAGACCCTGCCGGATCTCGCCGGAGGCCGACTCTCTTGTCGAGTGAGGTTCTCCGGAGCATTGATCATGAGCGGCCCGGCGTTGGCGTCGGACGGTTCGTCGCAATCCCCTTCTCAGGAAAAACAGACTTGGTTTAAGCGAGGCAAACACCTCGTGCTGGGTGCTCCGCGCGACCTTCGCGACCGGCAGGTCTTTCATCGTCTATCGATTGTCGCGTTCCTGGCGTGGGTCGGACTCGGAGCGGACGGCCTTTCCTCATCCGCCTACGGTCCGGAAGAGGCGTTCCGCACCCTGGGCGAGCACACGTATCTGGCGATCGCCCTGGCGCTGGTGACGGCGCTGACGGTCGTGGTGATTTCGATCGCCTACAGCGGCGTCATCGAGGAGTTCCCGCAGGGCGGCGGCGGATACATGGTCGCCACGAAACTGCTCGGCAGCAGCGCCGGGGTCGTCTCCGGCTGTGCTTTGCTGGTGGACTATGTTCTAACCATCACCATCTCGATCGCCGCGGCGGGGGACGCGCTGTTCAGCTTTCTGCCGATGGAATGGCGCTCGATCAAGCTGCCCGCGGAAGTTCTCACGCTCGCCGCGCTCACGGTGCTGAATCTGCGGGGCGTGCGCGAGTCCGTCATGGTCCTGACGCCGTTGTTCCTCTTGTTCGTGCTCACGCATGCGGTGCTGATTTTCGTGGGCATCGGCCTCAAATCGCCGCAGTTTCCCGACATGCTTCGCGAGGCGTCCACCGATTTCTCCCGCGGACTTTCAACGCTGGGATGGGGCGGAATTCTGCTGCTGTTCCTGCACGCCTACTCTCTCGGCGGCGGAACCTACACGGGGATCGAGGCGGTCTCCAACGGTCTGAGCATCATGCGCGAGCCGCGCGTGCAGACCGGCAAGCGCACGATGGTGTACATGGCCGCCTCGCTGGCGATGACGGCGGGCGGGTTGCTCTTCAGCTACCTGCTCTGGGACGTGAGCTTCGTGGAGGGCAAGACCCTCAACGCCACTCTGCTGGAACGGTTCGTCGAGGTCGTACCGCTCGGGTACACGTTCGTCATCCTCACCCTGCTGGCGGAAGGGGCGATCCTGATCGTGGCCGCCCAGGCGGGGTTCACGGACGGTCCGCGCGTGTTGTCGAACATGGCGCTGGATTCCTGGGTACCGCGGCGCTTCGCGTCGCTGTCCGACCGGCTGACGGCGCAGAATGGCATCCTGATGATGGGACTGGCGTCGCTGGGGGCGATGGTCTACACCCAAGGCGACGTCCGCCACATCGTCGTCATGTACAGCATCAACGTGTTCGTCACGTTCTCGATGACGGAACTGTCGATGGTCCGCCTGTGGTGGGGCCGGCGCAGCCACGGACCGCACTGGAAAAAGCGCATCAGCATCCATGTTGTGGGGCTGTTCATGTGCGTCACGATTCTCGGGGTGACGATTATCGAGAAGTTCGGGTACGGAGGATGGGTCACCCTGCTGATCACCGGCGGGTTGATCGCCCTCTGTTTCTGGATCCGCCGCCACTACCGTACGATCAACCAGCGGCTGTCGACGCTCTTCGCCGGGCTGATCGAGACGCCGACCGTTCCGCGCAGCACCCCGGCCACGCTCGATCCGAGCCAGCCCACGGCCGGTGTGCTCGTCGGCGGATACAGCGGGCTGGGCATTCACACGACCATGACCGCGTTGAAGAACTTCCCCTCCCAGTTCAAGAACGTGGTGTTCATCTCCATCAGCGTCGTGGATTCCGCCGCGTACCGCGGGGAGGAAGGGATCGAGGAGCAGCAGCGCCGCACCGAGCGCGACCTCCAGCGCTACGTGGATTTCGTCCAGGCCCACGGCATCCCCGCAACCGCCCGCGGTTCGACGGCCACCGACGTCATCTCCGAACTGGAAAAAATCTGCAACCAGGTGGCCAAGGAGTTCCCACGGATCACTTTCTTTGCGGGTCAACTCGTGTTTCAGCGCGAACGTTGGTACCAGCCGCTCCTGCACAACCAGACCGCCTTCGCCATCCAGAAGCGGCTGCACTGGGCGGGCTTGACGATGGTAATCCTGCCGACACGCGTTCCGGCGTAAGCGGGGGTCAATCCTGATCTCCGTGAAAAACCGGCGGCGAGCATGCGTCCGCCGCAGCGAACGCCGTGGACGAGGGAAAACCGCTTACCTTCGCGGTGTTCGGCAGGGTTGGCGCGATCGCCCGCGCGTCTCCCGAAACGTCAGCATACGCCCCCGCGCCGCGGTCAACCACCGCACGCACGCCGACGTCGGCGGGCCCAGCGACTGGATCGCTGGAACATACGAACGGACGGATCAAGGGAACCCCGTCGGCTCACAGGAGACGAGGGATGAACTGAAATGATGCCTTAACGTTGAAAAAGGGGTGCGCCTCCCTCCGGGAGGCGAATTTCATCGGGAAAAACCGGCATCACAAAGACCGATCCCAGGTTCTTCAACGCGCTGTTATGACGTCGGGCGGAACAGTCGGGCTGGGGTTCTGCCTCGGGGGAAAGGCCCTGATATGCGCGGCGGGGAAACTCCTCCCGGACCGTCAGCCTTCATCCCCGTCCCTGTTGCGGGCGTGGGTCTGAAGGCGGCTCGGGGCGGATCGCTTCGAGGCGTCGGGCGAGTTCGGCGAGTTGGCGTCGCAGATCCTCGACCTCGGCGGCGGAGTCTGGCGGCGCCGGTTCGGAGGCGTCCGTGTCCGCGTCGGTCCGCCCGTTCTGAACCGTGTCCGGTGCTTTCGGGGCGAAGGAGCGCATCATCGCCTGGGCCCACTCGATCGGGCTGATCATCTCGCCGGACATCGCCCGGTTCATCACGTCGTCGAGCTGCCGACGGGATTGCACCATCGGATGCGTCAGCGGGGCGAGGAAACCCTCCATCGCGGTGCGGAACGCCGAAGGCTTCGAGCGCACCAGGGCGTGAAGAATCCACGTCGGGAAGAGATGCAGCTTCGGGGGATCCTTCTCCAGCAGGATCTGGATCAGGATGACATTCGTGATGTCCTCCCCGGTGCGCGTATCCGTCACCTCGAGCGTCTTGCCCTCCAGCAACCCCTCATGAAGCTCCTGAAGCGTGACATGCCGGCTTTGCGTTGTGTCGTAGAACCGCCGGTTGGGGTACTTCTTGACCTGCATGATCTGGCGGCCCTTCGGCTCGCTCATCGCGCCCCCCTTTGTGCTGGTTTCGCACTAAAGAAAGGATAGGACAAGGGGGGAGAAGTGTCAAAGGGTGGCGAGTTTCTGTTTTATAATATCATGTAATTTATATGTTTACGATAAAAATCGCTCTTTTTTTGCAATTGCACGAAAACGCTTGACGCGAACGCAAAAATGTGGTAGACTACTATCGGCAACTGACAAGAGCCTCCGGACAGGTCGCGGGGGCGGACGGAAACCCCAGGCAAGGGAGATGCAAGACATGACTCAAACACCTGATTTTATGACGGACATGATGGACCAGGCGCGACAGACGGTCGAGGCCGGGGTTCAGGCTTCGACGCGGATGTGGGACGCGACGACCCGCTTTGCGACCCTGACGCCCGTGTTCAGCCCGCGCTTTGAGGACATCAAGACGGGCAACGAGCGGATGACCCGGAACTTCGCGCCGGTGATGCGCGAGAGCTTCGACCTCTTCGCCGGGGCGATGAACGCGCAGGTCCGCTCCAACCTGGATTTCTTCAAGCGGACGATCGACAAGACCCACAGCGGCAAAGACGTGAACTGGTCTGCGGCGGCGCAGGAGACGATGCGCGACGCCTTCGGAACGATGCGCAGCGGGTTCGACGTGGTCGCTGAGACGGGCACGAAGATGATGAAGAGCTGGGCGTCGCTGTTCGGCGAGTGCTGCGGCGAGAAGTGCGACGCGAAAGCGGCGCCGAAGCCCGTCAAGTAGAACCTGAGATTCCCTACACCAGGTCGCGGTTCGACCGGAAACAGGCTCGGGATATGATCCCGCGCCTGATCCGGTCGGCCGCGACCTGTCCCCCTTTCGGATGGGCGCGAGGTGCCGCGGCGGGTGGAAGCGACGTCGGCCTGAAAGTGCGCGAGAGTGAAGAAGGGGCAATCGGCATGTTGAAGAACGTGTACGTGGCGGGCGGCGTGCGAACGCCGTTCGGGGCGTTCAACGGGGCGCTGGCGTCGATGCGGGCGCCGGAGCTGGGGAGCCTGGTCATCCGACACGCGCTGGAGCGCAGCGGGGTCGACGGAAAAAGCGTCGACCACGTGTACTTCGGCAACGTGATCCAGGCGGGTCAGGGGCAGAACGTCGCCCGGCAGGCGGCGCTGGGCGCGGGACTGAACACCGGCATCGGCGCGGTCACGATCAACAAGGTCTGCGGGTCGAGCCTGCGGGCGGTCATCATGGCGTCGCAGACGATCCAGTGCGGCGACGCGAACGTGATCGTCGCCGGCGGCTGCGAGAGCATGACCAACGCGCCCTATCTTCTCACGAAGGCCCGCTCGGGCTACCGGATGGGCCACGGCGAGCTTATCGACAGCATGATCCACGACGGGATCTGGGACGTTTACAAGAACAAGCACATGGGCTCATGCGGAGACATGTGTGCCGCGAAATACAACTTCTCCCGCCAGGAACAGGACGCCTACGCCGTCGCCAGCTACACCCGCGCCGCCCAGGCGTGGCAGAGCGGGTTTTACAAAGAGGCCGTCATTCCCGTCGAGATCAAGTCCCGCAAGGGCGTCGAGACGGTGTCGATGGACGAGGACGTCGCCAAGTTCGACGCCGCGAAGATGAGTACGCTCAAACCGGCGTTTTCGCCGGACGGGACGATCACGGCGGGCAACGCCTCGAACATCAATGACGGCGCGGCGGCGATGGTCGTGTACGGCGAGGAAGCGAAGACGTCGATGGGTCTCAAGCCCGTCGCCCGCATTCTCGGCTACGCCAACTACGCGACCGAGCCGGACTGGTTCACCGTCGCCCCGGTTCACGCGATCAAGCGTTTGTGCGAGAAGCTGTCGCTGAAGACCAGCCAGGTGGACCTTTTCGAGATCAACGAGGCGTTCGCGGTGGTTCCGATGGTGGCGATGCGCGAGCTGGGGCTCGATCACGCGAAGGTGAACGCCTACGGCGGCGCGGTGTCGATCGGTCATCCGATCGGCGCGTCGGGCGCGCGGATTCTGAACACCTTGACGCGTGGTCTGCGGTGGACAAAGGGGCGCATCGGCATCGCCTGTCTGTGCATCGGCGGCGGCGAGGCGGACGCGGTGGCGGTGGAGCTGTGCGGGTGAGCAAGCTGCGGACGATGGAGCGAAGCACATGAACGAAAGCAACCCTTTCTCCGGCGCCGACGCCTGGATGAAATTCTGGACGGACGCGATGAGCAAGATGCCGGGCGCTCCCGGGGCGCCGGCGAGCGCTCCGCCTCCTGCGCCGGCGCTCTCGCCTTCCGAGATGCTGTCGAAGATGCAGCAGACGTTCCTGGAGGCGTGGACGAAGGGGATGGATCAGTACATGCGCTCCGAGGCGTTTCTTCAGATGATGAAGAAATCGATGGAGAACGCCCTGGCGATGCGTCAGCAGCTCGATGAATTCCTGAGAAAAACGCTGCACGGCGCGCAGGCGCCCAGCCGCGCGGACACGTCGGACCTCATGCAGTTCCTGCACACCTTCGAGGACCGCGTGCTGGATCAGCTCGCCGCGCTGTCGAAGCGCGTAGACGACCTCGAAGGCGGCGCGGGCGGCGGCGGCAGGACCGGCGGGAAGACGAAACAGGGAGGCGGACGATGAGCGCGATGGACACCCTGACGCAGATGTGGAGCGCGGCGC
The DNA here is from genome assembly GCA_013360585.1 of Phycisphaerae bacterium. Classification (GTDB taxonomy): domain Bacteria; phylum Planctomycetota; class Phycisphaerae; order UBA1845; family UBA1845; genus JABWBH01. Next base: position 44,464 of record JABWBH010000034.1, read on the forward strand.
TGTCGGACACGCAGAAGCAGTGGCAGGAGGCGCTGACGAAGGCGGCGAGCTGGCCGAAAGTCATCGACGCCGCGCAGCGCGTCCGCGTGGGCATCACGCCGGGCGAACCGGTCTACAAGGAGGACAAGCTCCGCCTCATTCATTACAACCACCCCGCCGCGCCGCGTTATGAGACGCCGCTGCTCTTCGTCTTCGCTCTGGTCAACCGGCCTTACATTCTCGACCTGAAGGAAGGCAAGAGCGTCGTTCAGCATTTCGTCCGCGGCGGGTTCGACACGTACAACGTGGACTGGGGCGTGCCTTCGGACGGCGACCGGTTCCTCGACCTGGAGGACTACATCGAGCGCTACCTGCATCACTGCGTCGAGCGGATCTGCGAGCGCAACGGCGTCGAGAAGATCAACCTCGTCGGCTACTGCATGGGCGGGTCGATGAGCGCGATGTACGCCGCGCTGCACCCGGAGCGCGTGCGCAACCTGATCCTGATGGCCGCGCCGGTGGACTGGTCGTCGAGCGAGCATCCCCTGGCGCTGTGGACGAAGGAGGAGTACTTCGACGTCGACAAGATGATCGAAGTCTTCGGCAACGCGCCGGCGGAGTGGCTGCAGTGGTCGTTCCTGCTGCTGCGCCCGGTGGACAATCTCGTCGGCAAATACATCAACTTCTACAGGAACATGGAGGACGAGAAGTTCCTCGAGGACTTCTTCGCGATGGAGACGTGGCTGAACGACAACATCCCCGTGGCGGGCGAGATGTTCCGCCAGTTCGTCAAGCATTGCATGCAGCGCAATGAGCTGATCCAGGGGAAGCTCGAGATCGGCGGACGGCGCGTGGACCTGCGGAACATCACCTGTCCGGTGCTGAACCTGACGGCGAGCGCTGATCATCTCGTGCCGTGCGGACAGAGCCTGCCCTTCAACGCGGCGGTGGGTTCGACGGACAAGGAGGCGATCACCTTCCCGGCGGGACACATCGGGCTGGCGGTGGGGTCGAAGGCGCATCGGGATCTGTGGCCGAAAGCGGTGGAGTGGTTGGGGAAGAGAAGTCGGTAACGGGCGGCTGTGGACGACAGGCCGACAGCCGGGAGCGATACCCATGAAACTCGAAGGAAAAGTCGCCGTGGTGACGGGCGCCGCCAGCGGCATCGGACAGGCGACGTGCCTGAAGCTGGCGGAAGAGGGCGTGGCGGCGATCGGGGCGGTGGACCGCAGCGAGGGTGTCCGGGAGTTCGCCCGGTCGCTCAATGACCGGTTCGGACGGGAGCTTCTGATGCCGTACTCGGGCGACGTGGTTGACGGCGCGTTCCGCGAGCGCGTCTTCGCGGACATCGAGACGAAATTCGACGCGGTGCATATCTGCGTGCCGGCCGCGGGCATCACCCGCGACCGCCTCGCCGTCAAGCTCACCAACGGCAGCGAACCGCTGCGCCTCGATCTTTACAGCGAGGACGAGTTCCGGCGGGTGATGGACATCAACCTCATCGCGCCGATCTACTGGGCGCTGCGCACCGTCGGCTCGGTCGCCCTCTCGCGGAAGCGGGCGCGACTCGGACCGTGGGTTCCGGATGAGCGCGTCCAGGGCGGAATCGTGCTGATCGGCTCGGTCTCAAAAGCCGGAAACCGCGGACAGATCTCCTACGCCACCGCCAAGGCCGGACTCGAAGGCGCACAGGCGACGCTGGCGATCGAGGCGATCTTCTACGGCGTCCGCTGCGCCATCATTCACCCGGGATTCACCGACACGCCGATGGTCCGATCGCTCGGCGACGACCTCATCCGCGAGCAGATTCTCCCGAACACCCAGTTGAAGCGCCTCATCCGCCCCGAGGAGATCGCCGAGGCCATCGTCTTCATGCTCCGGAATTCGTCGGTCAGCGGCGCTCTCTGGGCCGACGCGGGATGGCACCCAAGGGGTTAACCCTCCGGCCTGGCCTCTTGCGAAATCCGGCGGACCGCCCGGCGCGCCCTTGTGCCCCGGAGGGGCAGCCGAGAGCAGCCCAGCGATTTATCGTTGGGAGGCTTGGCGCTAGACTGCGCGGGTTTCCCAGCCCTGGCGGGCTGGGCTGTTTTCCAGCGCCCCTTCCGGGGCTGAGACTTCCAGACGATCCTTCGGGACTGAGACTTCCGAATCATTCATTCACGAATGTGGAGCGCCTCCTGAGCCGCGGGCTTCAGCCCGCGCGAACGCTCGTTTCGCGGCGCGCCGCGAAACGAGAATGACGATTTAACTCGTACGTCGTTCATCGGACATCGTTCACGGCGCGCCGGCGTGGAGGTCCCCCTGCGGCGTTTCGGCGCACGGAAGGACCGGCGCCCGCCCGCGCGAGCGGGCACGCACCGGCGATCCGTGGAACGCGGTGAAAACCGGGGACGGGCCGGGGGGCGCCGGGCGCGCTGGACGCGCGCGGAACGAGGCGCGCGGCTACCACAGCCACAGGCGCAGGACCGTGTCCGCGACGATCATCATGCCCAGGTGTTTGATGAACTCGCGCGCCGGCGACCAGTCGCGCCGGGCGA
>JABWBH010000035.1 GCA_013360585.1 Phycisphaerae bacterium
GCCCCGCACCCGTGTCGAGCCGACCCCTCACACCTGCCCGGTACGCGTCAGCGAATCAGCCTACCAAGCCCCCCCCCCCCCGATGTCAAGAGATTTTTTGAGACGCGCCTGATTTTTCGCGTCGCCCGCCGCAAGATCCCCAAGTCCGCGAGTCCCGAACCCTCACACGCGGTCTCAAACCCGCATGAAAGCCCGGAATCTCTCGCTCCCTCACGGTCGCGGCTCGGAGCCGCGCGCGTCAGCAAGCGAACCTTCCGATCCTCCCTGGCGGGGGCGCTCCCGCATCGGCGCTCGCACGCGCGCGCTCCCGCATTCGCGCTCGCACGGTGCGCTCCCTCACGGTCGCGGCTCGGAGCCGCGCGCGCTCCCGCATTCGCACTCGCGCGGTGCGCTCCCTCACGGTCGCGGCTCGGTAGGGGGGGCGCCCGCTCGCTTACGAGTCGTTTACGGTAAGGTAGCGGGCATGAATCCGGCGTTGCGCCAATACCTGGAGCCGTCGCCGTCGCCGGCTGAGCGTGCCTGCGGGGTTCTGCTGCACATGACGTCGCTTCCGGGCGGGTTCGGGTGCGGTGATCTGGGCGGCGCGCGGCGATTTCTTGATTACCTGCATGCCGCTGGGGTTCGCTGGTGGATGATGCTGCCGGTGCATCCGGTGGATCGCAGCGGTTGTCCGTACAAGACCTCCTCTGTGTTCGCCGCCAGTCCGCTGATGATCGACCTGGACGACCTGGTCGAGCAGGGTCTGCTGGATCGCGCGACCGTGCGGCGGGCGGCGGCGCGGGCTCGGCGGGAGGGCGCGGCGAGGAGTCGGAGGGCGAGTGCGGCGAGGGGCGACTCCTCCGATCGGTCGGACTACGCGGCGGCGGGGGCGATGCGCATGCCGCTCCTGCGGGAAGCGTTCCGGGAGTTCCGGGCGTCCGGGCTGTGCGACCGGCTGGATTACGTTCACTTTGTCAGGTCGCAGCCGTGGGTGGACGACTTCGCGGCGTTCGCCGCGCTGAAGCGCGCCCACGGCGGGCGGGCGTGGACGTCGTGGCCGAGGGCTGCGCGAAGAATGACGCCGGCGGACCGGGAGCGTCTGACGGAGTCGCTCGGCGAGGCGTTCGAGTTTTCGCGGTTCTGTCAGTTCATTCTGGATGAGCAGTGGGGGCGGTTGCGCGACGAGGCGTCACGGCGCGGGGTGGCGCTGCTCGGGGATATTCCGTTTTTCGTGGCGCATGACAGCGCGGACGTCTGGGCGTCGCCGGAGTTGTTCGAGCTGGATCGGAAGGGGCTGCCTCGGACGGTCTCGGGGGTTCCGCCGGACTTGTTCAACCGCCGCGGGCAGCGCTGGGGGCATCCGCAATACCGGTGGCGGACGCACGTTGAGACGGGTTTCGCGTGGTGGGTCGCGCGGTTCGGGCGCTCGCTGGAGATGTTCGACGCGGTGCGCCTTGATCATTTCATCGGGCTGCACCGACTGTGGTCGATTCCGGCGGCGGATCGGGACGCGCGGCGCGGGCGCTGGATCCGGACACCGGGAGAGGAACTGCTTTCCGCGTTGCGCAACCGGTTCGGGGAGCTTCCGGTCGTTGCGGAGGATCTGGGTGTGCTGACGCGCCGAGCTGCGGAATTGCGGGATGCTTTCGGGTTTCCGGGGATGCGCGTGCTTCAATTCGGGTTCGGGGACGAAAGCGCGGGGTCGCGGTATCACCGGCCCGAGGGGTATCCGCGGAAGTGCGTGGGGTTCACCGGAACGCACGACAACGACACGTTGAAGGGCTGGCTGGAGTCGCTTCCGGAGGCGACGTTCGAGCGCGTGAGGCGTTATGCGGGCGTCGGTCGCTCGGGCGTTCATGAGGCGCTGATTCGACGGCTGCTGGAGTCGGAGGCGGACCTTGTGATGCTGCCGATGCAAGACGTGCTGCGGCTGGGCGGGGATGCGCGGATGAACCGTCCGGGCGTGGCGCGGGGCAACTGGCGGTGGCGACTGTCGGCGCGGCAGTTGTCGGAGTCGTCGGCGCGGCGTTTGCGCGAGCGGATCGAGGAAAGCAGACGTCTTGTTCACAACTCGTGAGAGTGCGCCGGGGAGGCGATAAGTTTCGGTCATCCGGGTTCAGGGCGCTCGGAAGAAGTCGCTTTCTTGACATCGGGGGTCGGTGTCAAGGACTTGCGGGCGCGGATCGGCGGGGTGCGGGGTCTGTGAGGCGTGGAGGGGCATCAGGTGCGGAAGCTGCGCGGCGAGGAACCGCGGATTGATCCAGCCGGTGTGCCCGCCGTGATGATGGCGCGCGGACCAGCCGGGTTGCCAGTGTACTTGTTGAAGCCGGCGGTAGGCGTCCGCGCAATCAGGATCGGACGGTCTGGGAATGACAAAACCGGATTGTCCGGCTGAGACGGTGCGAACGCGATCGATCGTGCCGAAAAGGCGTGTTCCGACGCCGAGGAGAAAACGATCGCGGCGGCTGACGCCGACGACGCAGCGTTGCACGCGGCTGAGCGCCGCGGTCAGATCGTACGTCGGCGAAATCGCGGGCGCGAGCAGGAGCATCGACGCGATCGGACGATCTTCCCGGAGGCGTTCGGCGGCGAAGACGGCGACGCCGCACCCGCCGCTGTAAGCGGCGAGGTGGATCGACCGGTCGGGGGTCCGGCGCTGCAGGGCGCGGATGTCACGTGCAAGACGGCAGGCCGCAACTTCGTTCTTACGCCGCCACATCAGGTCGGTGAGCAGGTCGCCGCGCAGTCCTGCGTGCCAGTTAAAGAGCACGGTGTGAGCGCGGGTGCCTGCCTGACGCAGCACACGACGGATCATCAGCGGCGCGAACTGCCAGCCCCCGACGCCGTCGAGCAGGAACAACGTCACGGGTGCGTCCGGATCCTCGTCGCGCGGACATCCGTGGCGGACGAGTTCCTCGGCATAAGCCCGCAGGACGGTCAGGCGGTTCAGCAGGAAGCCCATCGCGCTGATGCTCCCGCGGGTAGACGCGGCGGCGGACCTTTCTCCCTCCAGCGTGGGCGTTCGCCGGCGCGCCGACGTCCGCCGTCAGCTTTTCGTCGGATCAAGCCCGAAGATGCGAGCGCTGGGCGACGCGACGCGGACCTGCTTCTGCGGGCCGACGATTTTCTCGACTTCCTCCGCCGACTTTCCCGCGTCCTCGGCGATGTGCCTCGCCTGCGGCTGTGAAATCTCCTCGACGAGGATCTGCCCGCGAACGACCGCCTTCCGGCCGACGGCTTCGACCGGGATCAGCCGGCCCTCGATCGGACAAGTGAAGCGGATCATCAGCTTCTCGTCGGGGTTACGTCCGGCGAGGGTCATCCAGCAGCCCTTCATGCGGCAGACGTTTTCGACGCGGCCGCTGACGAGGACGGTACGGTTAGCGTAGGTGTCGGGGTGAGCAAGGATTTCGGTCGCCGCGACAGGCCTCTCGTCGGTGTCCTGAAGCGGGTCTCCGAATTCCGCGAACGTCTGCGACGAAGCGCACCCAGCGCCAAGCAGCAGAAGGGCAAAGATTCCGGTGACGTTTCTGATCGTATTCATTCTGTGTGCTCCTTGAGGATCGTGGTTCCACGTTGCCGTCATTGTCCGCGCCATGTTTCGCCTGATTCGCCGCTTCCTCCAGTCTCTCGGCGCCGAGGATGCTTCAGGGCGTCGGCGTTTTTCCGGCGGCGTCCGACGCAGGCTTCGGTGCGGCGGTTTTCGCCAGCTCGGCGTCGATGATCCTGCCCAACTGGTCGGCCAGTCCCGGACCGAACCCGGTCTGACGGTGCGCGATCCTGCCGTCGGGAGAGATGATGACGAACCCCGGCAGGCTGGATACGCGGTAATCGCGCATCAGTTCCGCGGCTTTGAGGACATGAGCATACCCGGTTGCTTTCTCCGCAAGCATGCGTTTCGCCGGCGCGGGATCATTTTCAACATTGACGCCGAGCAGAACGAAGGCCTTGTCCTTGTACTTCGCGTGAATCTTCTCCAGGTCCGGCGCCGCCATCAGGCAGGGTTTGCACCACGTCGCCCAGAAATCCAGCAGCACGACCTTGCCCTTGAATTCCGCGAGCGAGCGTTTTGTTCCCGAAAGATCCTCGAGTTCCCACGCCGGGGCCGGGTCACCGACGCTGAGACGGTCTCGCTTCTTCCGTCCAGACTGGTCCTCGGTCTGCTCTGCGGATTCGGGGGTGGCGGGTTGCGCCGGGACGGCGGGCGCGGGCGCGGGCGCCGTCGCGATGTCCTTCTTCGGCTCCGGCGGCATTGCAAAGGCGTCGGCTGGGGGATCGTGATTCAGGCGGAGGTTCGTGATCTCCATCACGACTCCGGTTTCCGCCTGCTCACCGGTGATGTCGGGAATCTTGACGAGTTTGTATTCGATGCGGCGGGGGATCGCATCGGACTCGGCGATGAAGCAGCGGTAGCGGAAGACCTTGCGTTGCAGGCTGTCGGGAGGCAGCAGCCGGCTTTCCTCGGATTCGGAGAAAAGCATGACGACGATGCAGGGGACGCCGCCGACGGTCTGACGGCCTTCAAACTCAAACGTCGTCGGCTGGAGCAGGTAAGGCATGCGCGCGACGTTGAAAAGTTCTTCAAGCGCGAGCTTGATCTCCTCGCGGCGGATGATGGAGCGGTCCTCGGCGGGCTTGCCTTTGAAGACGACGTCATCTTTTTCGAAGCGGATCGCGAAGGTTTCGCCGTCGTAGACCAGGTGAAACGGGTTGGACGATCCGTCCTCGTACCCCCCGCGGATGTTGATCTTCGCGCCGACCGGGTCGTCCAAGGTCAGCGGCTGAAAGACGACGTGGCCCTTCAGGCGCGGGACGCGCTCGTCCAGCGGTTTGCCGACTCCGTAGCGTTGGACATCGTACTCGCCGAACCGGATGCCCTCCACGGCCTTGGACATCCGGGCCAGCAACGCTTTGACGTCAGGTACGAGATCGGCGGTCTGCTCCGCGGGTGCCGTCGTCGTCGGCGTCTGAGGCAACCCGGAAACCAAGGCCAGCAGCAAGGCAAGCATGATCACGGACTCCCGTAAAATTGAGATTGCGCCCCGTGGCGTTCGAATCCCGGACTTCTTATCCTTTCCGCTCCGCGTCCCCGTCCGCATCGTTACGGTGACGCCCGGAGGCGTCGGATATGCACCAAGATAGACGAGGAAGGCGTCAAAGGACAAGCGCTCAGCACCCTGCCGGTCACTTAGGTTTGCAAGAATCCGGATCCGAAGCCCGAGTGCTGCCGAGGTCCGGGGCTGAGGCGATAACATGATGCGTTTTGACGAGGCTCGCTTCGTCACCGCGCTGAGCCGCGCCTCGCGACGCGGACGCCTCCGGATCGGGGTGGGAGACGATCTGGCGTGGGTTCAGGGGAGCGGCGACCGGGGTTTCCTCCTCGGGGCCGACATGCTGCTGGACGGTGTTCACTTCGACACCCGCCGGCACACCATGAGGGCGATCGGACGGAAAGCGGTCGCCTGCAACCTCAGCGACTGCGCGGCGATGGCGGTGCGCCCGGTGGCGACGACGGTTTCGCTCGCGCTTCGACGCGGCATGACGATGCGGCAGGCGAACGATCTTATGCGCGGCGCCGCGGCGGCTGCGAAGGAGTTTGACGCGGAGATCGCGGGCGGAGACACGACGGTCTGGGATCACCCGCTGGCGGTCGACGTGGCGATCGTCGCCGAGCCTTATGCAAGGGTTCAACCCGTGCAGCGCGACGGAGCGCGTGCGGGCGACCGGATTCTTGTGACGGGCCCGCTGGGCGGGAGCCTGCTGGGCAAGCACATGACGTTCACGCCGCGCGTCGGCGAAGCGCGGCGCCTGGCGCTGAGGCTTGGCGCGAGGCTTCACGCGATGATGGACGTGAGCGACGGGTTGCTGCTGGATCTGCATCGGATGTGCGCGGCGTCGAGGGTCGGGGCGTGTCTCGTCGAGGAGGAGGTGCAGGAGGCGGTCAGCGCTGCGGCACGGCGTGCCGCGGTCCGGGATGGGCGGAGCGCCCTCGATCACGCGCTTTCGGACGGCGAGGATTTCGAGTTATTGATTGCCGCCGCGGTTGATGATTCCGAGATACGCCGACTCGGCGTCCCGCTGATTCCGATCGGGTGGGTCCGCAAGAGCGGATTCGTGATGCGGCTGGCGTCCGGGCGGATGCGGCAACTGAGGCCGGCAGGATACGTACACCGGTGAAGCTGATGACGACGTGGGGCTGCGAGACATCAAGCGTGGAGGAGACGGTGGCGCTCGGGCGGCGGATCGGGGAGTCCCTCGTCGGAAACGTCGTCATCGCCCTGGTCGGTCCGCTCGGCGCGGGAAAGACGCACCTGGTCAAGGGTATTGCGACCGGCAACGGGCTTCCCGACCCCGCCGCGGTAACGAGTCCGACCTTCGTGTTGGTCAACGAATACGACGGGCGTTTGCGGTTGCGGCATCTTGATCTTTACCGGGTGCGGTCGAGCCGCGAGCTTTTCGCACTGGGCTTCGAGGAAATGCGGGAGTCGGGAAGCGCGGTTGTTGTGGAGTGGGCGGATCGGTTTCCGGATGCGATGCCGGACGAAACGTTGTGGATCACGATCACGCCTCAGGCCTCGGAGGGGGGGCGGCGGTTCGAGTTTCGCGCAAACGACGTCACGACAGGGCTTATCCTGCAATCGATCGTCGGAGGTTCGTAATTCGTCTCCGCGGCATGATCAGAGCGCCCCGCGGCACGAAGACGCGGCGGGGGAAGGGCTGGACAGATCGGCGAAGATCACACCATCCTCGACGCGCGTGGGATAGACGGGAACACGAGCGAGCGCGGAATGCGTGCAGACCCCGGTTTCGAGGTCGAACTTCCAGTGATGCCAGGGGCACGCTACCGTGCCGCCCGCAAGTTCGCCGCCGGCCAGGTTTCCGCCCGCGTGCGGACAGCGGTTGTCGAGGACGTAGCAGCGCGGCGGATCCTCGAGGCGGTAGACGGCGAGTTCGCGGCCTTGACGGATCACGAAGACGCCCCTGCCGATCGGGCAGCGGTCGCACTCGATGATGCGGGTCCACGACATCCGCGACAGGGTAACGCAGCGCGGCAATGCAGGGAAAGGGTTCAGATTTTTCCGAGGACAGACATGTGCAAGGCGAATCAACCGGCGTTTACCCGCAGTCGTTGTCATCGTAGCGCCAAGGCGGTGAGCTTCTCACGTTTACGTTCGGCCGCGGAGCTTCTTTGCGCGGCGCTGGCGCTGAGCGCGACGGCGGTCCGGGCGGAGTTTGTCACGCCGACGGCGATCGTCGACGCCCGCATCGTCACCGGGACCGGGGAGATCATTGAACCGGGAACTCTCATCCTCGCGGAAGGGCGGATTCTTGCGCTGGGCAAAAGCGGAACGATCGTCATTCCGCCGGACGCGGAGCGGATCGACGCGACAGGTCTGACGGCTTATCCGGGATTCATTGACGCGATGTCTCTGCTGGGCGTTCCCGACGCTCCGCGCACCGAGGAGGCCCGGCAGCGTCTCGAGGATGAGCTTTTCGACGCCCGTGAAGGGCCGGCGTCGGAGTCGAACGAGGCCGCCCGTCGGGGCATCCGGGCGCATCTTCGCGCCTACGATGTTTACGCGCCGAAGGAGGAAGCGCTGACGGCGCACCGCAAGGCAGGGTTCACGTCGGCGCTGATCGTGCCGCGGGCGGGTATTTTTGCGGGCCGCAGCGACTTGATGAACCTGTCGGATGCGCCGATCCGGCGGACCCTCGTTCGCGGCGACATCGCGATGCACGCCACCTTCGAGACAGGCGAGCCGGGCGACTACCCGGGGACGCTCCTCGGCGAGATTGCGCTGCTGAGGCAGACGCTGCTGGACGCCCGGTGGTGGACGCAGATGAGAGAATACGCCGCCCGTCACCCCCGGACGGCGCCTCGCGTGGCGCATGACGCGGATCTCGATGCGCTTCAGGCCGTGCTCGCGCGGCGGCAGCCCGTCGTCTTCGAAGCAAACTCCGAAGTCGAGATTCGGCGGGCGCTGACCCTGGCGGACGAGTTCGGACTTGATCCGATCCTCAGCGGCGCCCGCGAGGCGCACAAGATGGCTGACCTGCTTCGGGATCGCGGCGTTGCGGTGATCGTCAGTCTGCGTTTCGACGAGGAGCCCGAATTCGGAAGGAAGAAACCGGAGGCGCCCCGCAAGCCGGACCTGGCGCCTGCGGCGGGCAATCCGCCCGAGTCGGTGGCCCCCCCTGACGCCGCGGATCAGAAGAGTAAGGCGTCCGATCCGGATAAGTCCCCGTCCCAGCCTGCGGAGGTGAAATCCGAGGAAAAACCTGAGGATCGTGAAGCGCGGTTCGAGCCGGTGAAGGTCCGACAGGAGCGCCGCCGGCTCTGGGAGGAGCAGGTCGGCAACCTCACGAAACTCATCGAGGCGCAGGTGCCGGTGGCGGTCCGAACGAGCGATCTGAAGAATGCGGAAGAGTTTTGGAAGAACCTTCGCAAGGTCATCGAGCGCGGTCTGACGGAGGAGGCTGCGGTGCGCGTGCTGACCAGTTCGCCTGCACAGATTCTCGCCGGGAGGACGACGTCGGCGGGGGCGGACCTGCGCCATCAGGTGGGATCGCTCGCGCCCGAGCGCCTTGCGAACGTGACGCTGATGTCAGCGCCGCTGACGGATGAAAAGGCGAAAGTCCGCTACGTCTTTATTGACGGCCGGAAGTTCGAGTTCGATCCCTCGGAGAAGGAAAAAGGGTCGGATAAGAAACTCGGCGATGACAAGACGGAGCCGACTCGGAGTGCCGCTGCACAAGACGAAAAACCCTCCGTCCCGGACGGCGCGGCGGCGGAAGGGGCCGCACCCACGGCGGCTTCCGAACCGCAGGAAGAGCGTGGTCCGTCGTTCGAGTCGGAAATCAAGGCTGACCGGATTCCGAAGACGCGCACGGGCGGCAACGTGCTGATCCGCGACGCGACGGTGATCCCGGTCTCAGGACCGACGCTCCCCCGGGCCTCGATTCTTGTGCAGAACGGAAAGATCGTGCAGATCGGCGAGGACGTTACCGTCCCCGACGGAGTGACGGTGATAGACGCCTCAGGGCGCTTCGTCATGCCCGGAATCGTCGACGCGCACTCGCATCTCGGGATTGACGGGGTCAACGAGTCTGCGCTTTCGATCAGCGCTGAGGTGCGGATTGAAGATGTGATCAACCTGTCGATGACGGGGGTGTACCGGGCGCTGGCGGGCGGCGTGACGACGGCGCACGTGATGCACGGGTCCGCCAACCCGATCGGCGGGCAATGCGACGTCATCAAGCATAAGTATCTGCGCCCGGCTGCGGAGGCGGTCGTGCCTGATGCACCGCGGACGATCAAGTTCGCGCTGGGCGAGAACGTGATCCAGTCCAACCGGCCCACGGCGGGCCCCGCGCGGCGGTTTCCGGCGTCCCGGACGGGCGTGGAGACGACTTACCGCCGAGCGTTCGAGGAAGCTCTGGACTACGCACAGAAGCACGCCGAGTACGCCCGCCGCCGGGAGGCTGGGGAGGACGTTCCGCCGCCGCGGCGTGATCTGCGTCTTGAAGCGCTGAGCGAGGTTCTGTCGGGAACCCTTTTCGTACATTGTCACTGCTACCGCTCGGACGAAATCCTCCGGTATCTCGATCTGATGGAGGAATACGGCGTGCGCGTGGCTGTCCTCCAGCATGTCTGGGACGGCTACCGGATTGCGCCGGAGATCGCCCGTCACGGATGCGGCGCGTCCAGCTTCGCATCGTCGTGGGCGTACAAGATCGAGGCGGAGCAGGCTGTCCCGCACAACGCGGCGATGCTCGCCCGTCACGGCGTGTGCGCCTCGATCAATTCAGACTCGGCGGATTACATCCGCTACCTCGCGTCGGAAGCGGCGAAGTCAATGCGCTGGGGTGGGCTTGGCGAGATCGAAACGCTGCGCCTGGTGACGCTGGACGCGGCTCGTCAGCTTCACGTGGATCACCGTCTCGGAAGCCTCGAGGTCGGCAAGGACGCGGACCTGGCGATCTTCAACGGACACCCGCTCAATACCTTCAGTAAATGTGTCATGACGCTGATTGAGGGGGAGGTCTACTTCGAGGATGACCGTCCGGAGGCGTCGCCGGGCGCGGCGGAGGCGCCGTCCGTCCGGGACATTCGGCGGGCGATTTCCCCGGCCGAGCATCGCGCGTACGCGATCCTCAACGCGACCGTGCATCCGATCAGCGGTCCGCCGATCGAGCGCGCGAACGTCATCATTCTGGACGACCGGATTCATGCGGTGGGACCGGGCGTCGAAGCGCCGCCGGGCGCGGGGGTGCTGGACGCCGAGGGGCTGCACGTCTACCCCGGACTCATCGATGCGGGAACGACGGTGACGCTCGACGAGGTCGAGTCGCTGCGGGCGACGAACATGAGCGGCGAGATCGGCACGTTTCAGCCGGATGTTCGGGCGGCGTCGGCCGTGTATCCCTTCAACGTTCACGTGTTCACGACGCGGGCGTCGGGGTTCACGACGGTGCTCGCCGTGCCGCGCGGACCGCAGATCGCCGGTCAAAGCGCGATCGCGCAGCTCGACGGCTGGACCGCGAAGGACATGTTCCTTTCCGAGTCCTTCGCGCTGCACGTGACGCTGCCGACGTTGCCGCTGCATCTGCCACAGGAGGATCGGTCGAAGCGAGAGGAGGAGCACAAGAAGCAGATCAAGGCGCTGGAGGACTTCCTCACCCGGGCAAAGCATTACGCCGCGGTGAAGGACGCGGGCGCCGCCGCCGGAGCGAGGCGCGCGTACGACGCGCGGCTCGAGGCGATGCGGCCCTTTGTGCGCGGAGAGCGCCCCGTCGTGTTCCACGCCAACGCGCACGCACACATCGTCGAGAGCGTCGAGTTCGCGCGGAAGCACGAACTGAAGTGCGTCATCTTCGGCGGACAGGAGGCGTGGAAGAGCGCCGCAGACCTGGCGAAGCACGGCGTCGCCGTGATTCACAGCGGACCGACGGGCATGCCTGGCGAATTCGACCCGTGGGACTCGGTATACCGGTGCGCCGGGGAGCTGGATCGTGCCGGGGTTCCGGTCGCCTTCGGGTCCGGCGCGGCGGATGTCGCGTTCACGATGCCGATGGACGTCGCGCTTTCCGTCGCGCACGGCTGGACGGCGGAGCGAGCGGAGCGCGCGTTGACGCTGGGTGCGGCGGAAATCCTCGGGATCGCCGACCGGCTGGGTTCGATCGAACCGGGGAAGCAGGCGGACCTGATCGTGTCGACGGGTTCACCGATTCAGGCGGCGACGCGGATCACGCACGTGTTCATCCGCGGTGCGCCGGTGGATCTGGCGAACATGCACAGCGAAAACGTCGGCCGGTTCTTGCGCCGTCCCGCGCCGTCGCTTCCGCCTGCGCCGACGTTGCGTGGTCCGAAGAATCTCACCCGGACGCCGTAACGCAAGGGGGTGCGTCCTGCGCCGCGTCAGGCCGACGGGCGGATGTCGCCGTCCGTCGCCGAGCGGTTGCAGCGTGCGACAAGAAGTCACAACTTGTCACGAGGCTGTACTGGCCTGCTCCACGCGGGCGTTGTAAGCTTAAATTGCCGAAGAAGATGCAGGCGCCGCGTGGGCGCCTGGGCGGCGAGCGGCCGGCGCGTGGGGTGTGCGCGACCGGAGAAACGTCGCCGTGCCGGGAGGGAGTCCCTTCCGGCGCGATGACGTCAACAATATCGGCGAAGGTCGCCGGACCCCGCACGTGCGGCGGCTCGGCAGGATGGAGGATTGACACATGAAACGAATCGGGTGTGGGGGCTTGTGTGTGCTGGGTCTGATGTTCATGACCCTGCCGGCGTCGGCGGGGTCGGTCCCCGAGCAGTTCACGCTCGGGCGCTACGTGCCCGGCAACGTCTGGTTGTACATGCACGAAGTGCATAACCCCGAGCGCGCCTTCATCGATAAGGAGTACGCCGAGGTCTTCGAGGCGTTCCACAAATCCGGCATCATCAACGACGTCAAGAGCCTGGTGATGTCCAACATCCCGTCGGAGGAGGACAAGGCGAAGGCCAACGAGGCGCTGAGCACGGCGGTCAAACTGCTGGAGAGCGTCGAGTGGGGGCGGATGACCGAGAAGGAGTTCGTCTACGCGCACCGCATGCAGGCGCCGATGCCCGAGTATGTCTTCCTGTTCCGCGGCGCCGAGGGCAGCGGCGAGAAGAATTTCAAAGGACTGCGCGACATCGTTCACTCGATCGTGGGCTTCGCCACCGAGGCGATGAAGCAGAACATGCCCCAGGGCGAAGGCGCCCCGCCGATGCCTGTGCTTGAGTTCAAACAGATCGACGGCAACGACAATCAGTGGACGCTCGCGTTTCCGATCCCGATGCCGTATTCGCTCGACCTGGTTCGCGACGGTGACGTCATCGGCATCATCCTCGGCGCGTCGATCAGCGGCGAGGTCCGCGGGCTGATGTCCGGCAAGGGCGCCGTCCCGTCGATCGTGGACAACGCTCGTTTCCGCGAGGCGCTCAGTCAGGTTCCCAGCCCCGAGAACGGGATGGAGTTCTTCGACGTCAAGATGATGTTCGAGAACATCAACGGCATCGTGCAGATGGCGCTGTCGCAGGGGGGGCCGGGCGAGGAGATCGAGAAGATCCGCGCCGTCATCGGCAAGGTGCGCGGGATGATCGACTTTGTCGATTACGTCCTGGTGACGCACGAGACGGAAGGCGTCCGCGACATCGGCACGTCGGTGTGCCGCATCCAGGCGGAGAAGAAGGACTCGCCGATCTGCAAGGCGCTGACCGATCGCAAGGCGTTCGACGCCTTTGACAAGTATATCCCCGCGGACGCCACCGGGTTTTCGATGGGGACGGGCATCAACTTCGGCCTGCTTTACACGACGATCATCAATTTCATCGAGAAGGACGTCCCCGAAGGCGCGGCGGCAATCGCCGAGTACCGGGCGAAGCTCGCCGAGGTCGGGTTCGACCCCGAGAAGGACATCTTCAGCTGGCTCAGCGGCGAGTACGTCGTGATTGAGCTGCCGTCCTCCGGTCCGGCAAGCCCGATGGGGATGGGCGGCGGTGAGTTCGCCCTCATGCTGCGGGTCTCCGACGCTGCGAAGGCGAAGGAGCGGCTCAACACGTTCGTCGAAAAGGCCAAGGCGAACCTGCCTCCCGAGGCGCAGCAGCAGGTGGCGATCAACGCCGCCACCGGCGTCAGCGCCGAGGGCTTCCACGAAGTCAAGATCATGCAGCTTGCGATGATGATGCCCGGACTGGTTCCCGTCTTCGGCGTGGCCGGAGACTGGCTGTGCGTCGCTTCCTCGGCTGCGGCGGTCAACAAGTGTCTGGCGACCGCCTCCGGTGACGCGCCGAGCATCAAGACCAACGAGCGCTTCCAGAAGGAGGGTCTGACCCCGACCGGTCCGGTGACCAGCGTGAACTTCACGGACTTGAGCAACATGGGGCAGGAGCTGGGGATGGTCTTCGGCATGATGGGGATGATGAGCATGGCGGTCCCGCCCGGACCGGAGGGCAAGCCCGCCCGCGACATGCTCACGATCCTGACGAAGCTCGGGCCCGTCATGGCGAAGCTGGACTTCTTCAGCTCGGAAGCGTCGATGACCACGTTCGACGGGACGACGTGGAAGACGAAGAGCGTCATCACCTACAAGGATCCGAAGGCGTCGGCCCCTGCCGCGGATTCCGGCGCCTCCAGCTCGGGGAAACCGTAGCGCGGGCGTTCCGGAACTCGGGCGTCAAACCCAGCCGGGTGCGGCACGCCGCGCCCGGCTTTTTCATGCGCTCTGACCGCTCAGAAGAACCGCGGAAGGGGCTGCCCGAGCCGCGCTGCTCATTGTAGCGCAACGTCGCCGCTACCGGTTCGCATGCTGCGCGACGCGCGTGCCGCGCCACAGCAGCGTCAATTGAACGAGGACGACGATGAGATTCAGGAACCACCAGGTCAACATGCCGAGAACGAAGCGGTCCTGACCGAGAGAATGAGTTGCGGTCTGAAAGAACGAGCCACGATCCAGATCCCTGACAATCACCGTGGACCACAACGCTCCCGCCACCGCCCACAACACCAGGTAGCCCGACTGATACCCAGCTATCTGCATCGACGCGGGAAGCAGGTTGCGTCGCGTCTGCCACCCCGCGAGCAAGCCGATCAGCAGCGCCGCGACCAACGATTCCGCAAGACCGACGAGGGTGCAACCGATGCCGAAGCAGATGAGGGCCGCGACCATCTCCGGGCAGGCCTCCCGGAACGGATCGCCGTCGGCGCCCACGAGGATCGCGAAGATGAACCCCATCACGGTGGCTACGAAGGTCAGCAGCAAGCTCACGCCGACGAAGGACCGCCACTGCGACGAAGGCGACGCGCCGCGCACCTGGCGACCCAGCTTGCGCGGGGCCGTCAGCGCCAGGATCGCTGTGTCGAGGTACGCCGCGACGCACCCCCGCGCTTCTCGGTGCTCCCACGGCGACCCGGCGTGAAAGCACTCGCCCAGGGCCCGCTCGGCGGATTCGCCGCATTCCGGACATCGCGGTTCGACCAGGTGCGTCAGGTTGTACCCGCAGAACTCGCAGGTCGGGGCGCGCGGCGGCGCGGACGGCGGACGAGCGACTCCGGCGCAGGCAAGCAGCGTTCGGACGCCGAACGCGATCGCCAGAAACACCAGCGTCACTCGGGCTTCATCGGGATACCGCACCGGCAGAGGAAGCGAGGCGTAGTGCGCCTCCCACGCGGCCTGATGCGCGGCGTAGTATTCCTGCATCTCACGTTGGTAGACATCGGCCTTCGTCTTGAATTCCGCCCACTCCGCTTCCGTGCCGGGCGTGCCCAGGAGGCTCGCCGGCATCGGCGGTGCTTTCGGCGGAACACCCTTGAACTCGAAATTGCGCGCGGCGACGGCCGCATCGATCCAGTACCCCAGCAGCCCCAGCAGGACGAGCAGCACGACGGGCGCCGGCAGGAACAGGTAGATCGTGCGAAGCGCGTGGCGAAAGCTCGATGCAAGTCGTTCGCGGACCGCTCCCCACGGCATGATGACCAGCGCGGCGATGATCAGTCCGAGCTCCCAACCCCCCAGGACCAGCGTGATGAATCCGATCTCCCCGGCGGACAGACTCCGGACCAGGATCAGACCCTCCAGCTCCCGATTGAACGCCTGCCACGGCCCCGTCCCACGATTCCAGTTTCCGTCAAAGGTGCTCGTGAAGAATATGCTCGCCAGGAAGATCAGGCCTGACATGAAAACATGCCACGCGTACATCCACCCCAGCCGCTCCCCCGCAAGACGGGATGCAGTCCAGCGCGGCGCCGCCAGCAGCGTCACCGGGCTTAAGAGAAGGATGAAGAAGTTCAACTTGTGCGCCTTGTGCGCCTTCCCCGGCGCAGCCGCGCCCTCGGCGACGGGAACGTCATGAGAAACGGGCGATATCCGCGCGCCTTCGGTTCCGCCGTCCCCGACGGCGCCGATCGAAGGCGTCGTGGGTGATGAAGCGTCGTGTCCGTCTGATGTGGCGCTCATGTCGTTGGCGCAGCGTACTGCACGGCGTGAACTTCCGCGACGAGCCGTCTCCGTCGCTTCAGGCGCCCCGGTCAGGTCCGGCGGCATCCGCCCTTCCTGCGGCAGACCAGAGCAACGCCCACCCCGCCAGCAACGCCACCCCGCCGACCGGCGTCACCATCGCAAAGACTCGCCCGCCGCCCAGCGCATATACGTAAAGACTCCCGCTGAAGATCGCCGTGCCGACGAGGAACGCCGCCCCGCTGGCTGTCGTCCATCGCGACGGCGCTCGCGCCGCAATCCACGCCACGCCGAGCAGCGCCAGGGCATGATACATCTGGTAGCGCGCGGCGGTCTCGAAAACTTCGAGGCGATCGGCGGCGAGGCGTGTCTTCAAGGCGTGGGCGCCGAAGGCGCCTGCGGCGACGGCCAGCAGGCCGTTGATCGCAGCGCCTCGAACCCAGAATCGCGATGTCCCTTTCATCTAAACCCGCTCCCGCAACGAGGGTCATGACGAAGGCTATCCTGCGGCACACCCTTGATAAACTCGAAGGAAGGGTAGCCGCCCAGGGGTGAAAAAACATTAATCCTGCTCCGCATGCCGCCGGCGGCGGGAAAAGGGGGCCGATCTTTGCGCCGCTTTCGTATTTCGTTAATCTTGCCCCAGCCTTCCGGCTTGAGGTTTACGCCCTAACGACTGAATAAGGGGGAAGCTCAGGCGGGGGCGTGATCGTCACGCTCCAGGGCGCGCGGCAATTCAATCGAGGGGGTTATCAATGCGGAAACATGCGTGGGTAGCGCTGGCGCTTTGCGCGCTGGCGGGTCAGGCGTCGGGGCAGGGGTTCCTGAGCGAGTTGCTCCTGGATCCGCCGTCAACCGACAACGGACAGGAGTTTGTCGAGATTCAGGCGGCGCCGAACTTCAGCTTCAGCGGCTGGTGGTTCCTGGTCATTGAAGGTGACGGAACCGGCGGCGGCGTCATCGACGTCGCGCTCAACCTCAGTTCGTATTCGACGGGCGCCAACGGCCTCCTGCTCATCCGCGACTCGGGCACAGTGCTCCAGCCGCCGCCGGACGGGAACACGAATGTCGTCATTTTCGACTTCAACCCCGACATCGAAAACGGCACGAACACCTACGTCCTGGGTTTCGGTGGTACGTTCACCGTCGGACAGGATCTCGACGCGGGAAACGACGGCACGCTGGACGCACCACTGCCCGGGTTCACCACGGTGGACGCCGTCAGCTACAAGGAGTTCGACGGGACGCCGGACGACGAGCATGAGTACGCCGACGATCTCGGCGGCACGGCGCTGGGGCGCTTCGAGTCGTACACGCCGGACGCCTTGCACCGCATCCGATGCGGATCCAACGCCCTGCTCTGGGCCGGAGGCGTCGTTACGGGCACGTCGCCCGGTCCGTACAACTGGGACACGCTCCAGATGTTCGGGTGGCAGACGATCGGCGTGACTTCGCCGCCGACGCTGAACCCCGGCAACCTCAATTATTCGATCGTGGACTGCGACGGCGACTGCGTTTCGGATTTCGTCGAAGGCGACCGCGATGACGACGGGATCATCGATGACTGCGACGCCTGCCCCGACGATCCGGATAACGATGCGGACGGCGACGGCGCCTGCGGAAACGTCGATAATTGCCCGGACGTGAGCAATAAGGATCAGTCGGATCGGGACGGCGATGGCGCGGGCGACGCCTGCGACGGCTGCCCGGACGATCCGAACAAGACCGAGGAGGGCGCGTGCGGCTGCGGCGTCAGCGACGACGACGCGGACGGCGACGGCACGCCGGACTGCCACGACGGCTGCCCGGACGATCCGAACAAGACCGAGGAAGGCGCGTGCGGCTGCGGCGTCAGCGACGACGACGCGGACGGCGACGGCACGCCGGACTGCCACGACGGCTGCCCGGATGATCCGAACAAGACCGAGGAAGGCGCGTGCGGCTGCGGCGTCAGCGATGACGACGCGGACGGCGACGGCACGCCGGACTGCAACGACGGCTGCCCGGATGATCCGAACAAGACCGAGGAAGGCGCGTGCGGCTGCGGCGTCAGCGACGACGACGCGGACGGCGACGGCACGCCGGACTGCAACGACGGCTGCCCGGATGATCCGAACAAGACCGAGGAAGGCGCATGCGGCTGTGGCGTCAGCGACGACGACACGGACGGCGACGGCGTCGCGGATTGCGTGGACAATTGTCCGGACGTTCCGAACCCCGGCCAGGAGGACTCAGACGAGAACGGCGTGGGCGATGCGTGCGAAAGCGGCGGCGACTGCACCGGTTTGGAGTTCCTCCAGATGGGCTGCAAGCTGCACCTGGACAACACGATTACCGTGGTGTCGAAGCTGTTCAACGGGCGTCCGGGGACGACGGTCACGTTCCGTCTCGACGACAACCCGATGACCGACTTCCCGCGCGTGGTGAAGGACAACGGCCGGGCCAAGGTGAAGTTCTTCCGCATTCCGAACGGACGACACTTCGTCGATCTCGTCGAGTGCGGCGTGGAAGCGAGCATCACCTGCGGTCCGCAACCGTGACGCGGTAAGAACGCAAACCCGGCAGGTTCGCGGCCGGGGATCAGCCAAGGGTCAAAAGGCGCGGGCCTGCGATCAAAACGGATCGCAGGCCCGCACTGTCATGGATGATGCGTTTTCCAGGGCGTCCCCGCCGGGCGGACGGGGCTACGGCTTGGAGAAGGTGTTCTGGAATCCGCTGAAGTCCTTCAGGTCCACGTCGTTGTCGTGATCGAGGTCGAGGAAGCGGCAGTCGCACAGCGTATCCGTCGGGTCAACGCGATGTCGCGCCAGGAAGTCCGGTCCGTCGAGGCACGCGGTCCATTCGCGGTGGTCAACGAGATCGAAGTCGCCGTCGAAGTCGAACTCCCCGGTGCGGATGCGGCGCATGAACAGAATGTCCGTGCTCTGCGCCGTGTAGTCCATGCGTAGGACGATCTCGCCGTGGTCGTTGATGTCGGGAACCCAGTGTTTGTTGGGACCGTCCGTAATCTGAAGAAACTCTCCATCGCGGTACAGCCAGACGTGCGGGCCGCGGAGGCCTTCATAGGATCGACGCATAACGATGTCGCCGCGGTTGTTGATACGCGGGTTCGATCCCCAGTCGGTCAACCGCTCGGTCACGCCGTCTCGCCAGATCCATAGCTCGCCCTCCGAAATGTCTGTAGCCATCCACACAATCGTTCCGGAGTCATTGATGGTTGGAACTTGCGGTTGGTGCATCCAATCCTGACTGATGACTCGGGCGACCCCATTGTCGTAATACCATACACGAGACTCCCAGGGTTCAGGACAGAAATCATAGTCCGTCCACGTACACATGCCGACATTGTTCAGCGCCGCCGCCTGATTGGTGTTCGTCCCGTCTGATACCATGCGAACGCGATGATTGCGTCGAAGGGCAATGTCAGCATCGGAATCCTCGCAGCCTGTTCCCCACCATTCAGTCCAGCCGAGGTGTTCCTGGTTGTTGATGGTCGGACCCGTCGCGGCAACGGGATTCTCGGCGACGAGAGTTTCCACCCCATCCTCGTAAACGATGATCTGAGTCGCGCCGGCGCCCTCTATACCCCTGCACCAAGTCATGACCCCGTTATTGTTAATGTCGGGCAGGACGTCACGGTCATCATTTACGGTGATGCGACTGAGAACACCGTTGTCGTACAGGATCACCTCCGTATCCGCCCAGCTATGGCCTATGCGCTTGGCAAATACGAGCTGTCCACATTCGTTGAGCCGCGCGGTGCTGTCATAGTGGGCGTCGGAAGTAATCTGGAGCAATTCGAAACCGTCGGGCACCTGGGCCAAGGCCGCCGGCACCGTGAATAAGATAATGAGGTATCGAAGGCACCCCAAGTTTGAACGCATGAGTCTTCCCCTCTCAAGGCGCAAACAGAAAACCCTCAAAAGTCGAGGCGGGAGGGCGGCGACGGGTCCGACCGCCCCCCGCCTTCCGTTCCTTGACGCACAGACGAACCTCTACGGACAGGTTCCGGAGAAGATGGCCGTCGCTCCGTCCGCCACGCAGATGGACCCGCCGCGGTAGCAGATGTTTCCGGTCGTACACAGGGATTCATTGACGTTCAGCGTGCCCCCGGAAACGCAGATGAGCCCGGACAGCGCCGTACATTCTGCATCCAGGTTGGCGGTCCCGGACGTGATTTTCAGGCTTAAATCGCCGCTGATCTCCTCGTCGACCTCAAGAGTCCCTCCCGCCACGACGATCTGCCCGCCTCCCGACTTCCCATAGGTGTTGAGCGTGACCGTTTTGCCGCTCTCAACCAGGAGGGTGGCGTAAAGACTCAACTCGGTCTGAACCTCCAGGTGGCCGGACAGGAGAAAGCTCAGTGCGACTCCGTGTGCGATGGTGAGCACATCGCCCGAACCCCCTTTGATAAGCCCCTTGACTTCACCGACGATCCCGTCTCCGACGCCGGGCGTCGCCGTGTTGATGATCCAATGATCTTGCACGATCACCAGCTCCGGGTCGTCGCCGGTTCCGGTCACGAAGCGCAGCTTCCCGTTGATGACGCTGCTGTCCTCCTGGTCCGATCCGGTCCCGTGCAGCGTCAGCGTGCTGCCCTTGGGGATGTCGAGTCTCCCGCCGGTCTCGATGATGATCTGCAAGGCGTCGCCGTCCGCCCCGTTGAGCGTGCAGGTCTTCCCGTTGGGAATGACCGCGATATCGGACGAAGTGGGCGCATTGCCGCAATCCCAGTTGCCGTTCTCGCTCCAGTTGTTGTTTACCAGTCCCGTAAACTCACACGTTTCAGCCGTCGTCTGCGTGGTGAACAGACCGCAGCATGCCGACGCGAGAATTGCGGCGGCCTTCGTTTGAATCGTTCTTTTCATCGTACGCTCCTTGTGTATGACCCATCGCGTCCGGAAGGGACGCGGGCATGAAGAAATCCGTTCCGCGGCGCTTGGCGCGAAGCGCTGCGCCGCACGCTCATACCTGGCGCACCCTTCGCTCACTCGTCACAGGACAGCAGCGTACTCGACACGATCGCCCCGCCGCCCATCGCAACCTCGACCGGCCCGACGATCGTCAACGAATCGACCTTCAGCGTCGGCGATCCGCTCACCACGCCGAAATCCACATCGCCTTCGATCGTCAGGTCGTCGATCTCCTCGTCCGGGTCGCCGGCCCCGTCCACGAGATCCACCGTCCAGCTTCCGCTCGGAATGAGCGCGTCATCGCCGGTGTCATCCGGAAAGCAGAACGCACATCCTGCCGAGAACCAGTTGGCCGTCGTACTCCAGGCGTCGTCGCCGCCGTTGCCCGTCCAGGTGAACGACGCACCCAACAGCGCCCCGCTCAGCAACACAAACCCTAAGCCCGGCAGAACCCACTTCCTTCTGGAAATCATACCGACTCCCTTCCTGGTCCTAAAGGAAAATCCCGCGCCGGCCTCGCCGGCTCCCCAGCCGGCGCGCGCGGAGGAAACACGCTTGAAGTACTGGGTGAACGTGCGACGATCGGTGGAGTAAACGAGGCGGGGAAACCGGTCGGGACTCCAACCGTTCGCACAAGGCGAATTAGAACGATGCGCTATTCTTGCGGGGGGGGGGCATCACAGGAACACGCCCGGACCCACAGAACGGGCAGGAATCCGGCGTCATGCGACGCAGAGTGCTGATCCACTGATGGATGTCCGAGCGACTCATCCGGCTAAATCCAAAGCGAAGAACACCGCTCAGTTCGTAGGTTGAAGAATGATAACCGCCCACGCATTGAAATACAAGGATAATTCATAACCCCTTTGCGGAATGTCGGTTATCACGCGACGGCGATATCGAACCAGGTCCGCTCCTGGGGTTGCGCTGCCGCGCCAGGGGGAAAAGAAGCGAGTTCTTCGGGGTACTCCCGGGGGACTTGAAGCGGCGTGCCGTAACGTTGGGCATCGCACGGGAGCGGCTCGCCAAGCCGTCCGCCGATGATGTGTTCACTCCAACAATTTGACGGTGTCGCCGGCGTGGAATGGGTTATACTAGGCCACATGGGACATCGCCCCCGGAATGCGAAGATACGGACTGCGGTCCAGGAGGTTCTCATGGCTTCGAGGCATTTGATCCCTGCTCTGCTCTGCGTGCCACTCAATATCGCGTCGGCCCAGGAGGCGCTGCGCGCGCTGCTGCCGCCCGGCGCGACGCCGCCTGCGCCCCTCGCCGCGGAAGTGACGGCGCCGCCGGAATCCCCGGCCGGAGAGGACGTGATCTATGACAGTCTGTGCATAACAAACGAACAGCGCTATGACAACGGGTTTGGATCGTGGTGCGGCGGCGGCGATGTGTTTGGCGGGCGATTCAATTATGAAACGGCCGATGATTTCGTGCTCCGCGGCGACTGCACCGTCACGTCCATGACCGCGGATTTCGTCAGCTTCCTCGCCGACCCGACGTCGTCCGCATGCGTGAGCTTCTATCGGCTGACGGGCGACGGCCCGCCTGATGACGAAGCCGCGTGCCAGACGGTCTCGAGGGATCTGGTGGTGACGCCCTTCTCGGACACGGTCTTCGGGTTGCAAGGTCATCGCGTTCGCGCGCAGATTTCCTGTGCGCTACCGCCTGGTCGTTGGGCGGCGGTCATGCAGCCGATATCCGGCGACTGGGGTTACGTCCTCGGATCGACATCGCCGAATCCGTGCGGCGGAGATGCGTCAATCAGCACGTGGAATCGGCTTGGACGCGGCGGTCTCCACGATTGCTGCCAGATTGCCTGCACGAGGGATTGCGACTTTACGTGGTACAACCTCGGGGAGAGTCACGGCGACGCCACGCTGTCCATGCGCATTACAACGGAACCGTGTGAGCCGCGTCTTGGCGCCTGTTGCTTCGACGACGGAACCTGCCGCGAGATGGGAGATGCCGAGTGTTCTTCGGAAGGAGGGGCGTTTCAGGGCGAGGGGGTTGAGTGCGGACGACAGTGTCTGTGCCCGCTCGTGAAGGAATTCACGGCCCAATGCCGCAGGGACGGCGGGCGGATCCGCGCCGTGGTCCGCTTCACCGGACCGCACGCCGACGGGCAATCCGTGACGATCCGCATTGACGAGCAGGAAACGAGCGTCCCGGTGATCGGCCGCCGCGCCCGACTGCGCTCGGGGCCCTTCTCGGGCGAGCATGTCGTCGCGATGACCGACCCGGATTGCGGAAACCGCGTTGTCGTGAACTGCGGCGGGTGAGGCCGTTGGCGGTCGCCGCGGCCGACAGAAGCAACCGACATCCCCTGATCGGATCCGGTCGCCTCACTCGCAATCCGTCGCCGAGCAGCGCCGCAAGCTGCGGCATTGAAGGATGCAGACGTCATGCGGACCCGCGTCCACGTTGCGCCACTTCGCGCGCAGACGCCGACCGGGCGCCTCCACCAGGATCATCCGCAGGTCGTCGTCGTCCAGCGCGAAGGTGACGGGCGTTCCCGCGGGCTGGTGGACCACGGCTGACGCCTTGATCACGCCGCGGCCGCGCCCGTTCCGACAAGTCGTGCGCACCTCGCCGATCCCCTCACACGGATCGTCGCCGTCGACGTACCCATCGCAATCGGTGTCCACCCGGCGCTCCCACCATGGGAGTCGATCGGTGTCGAAATGGTACCCTTCTCCGCCAAAATACTGAAGCGCGTCGCGGGCTTCGTCATACGCCATCGCGTGATGGTAAGCGGGGACGGGCGCGCGCCCGAGAGCCTTCCACGTTTCCCCGTCCCACGCCCACAGATCATCCATATCCCGGCTGCTGCCGGTTCCGCCGTAGACGAGGGTGACGCCGCGCTTGCTGTCGTACGCCATCGCATGCCAGTACCGCGGCGGCGGGCCGGTTGTCGCGCGGAGCGTCCAGACTTCGCCATCCCATTCCCAGGTGTCGCCGAGCGGGCCGTTCTCGTTCCCCCCAAACATCACCATGACGCCGCGGCGGGAGTCGAACGCCATTTCCGGCGCTCGGCGGCCAACCAGCGCCTCACCCACCACCTGTCGCCACGAGGAGCCGTCATAAAGCCACGTTTCGTCAATATGCGCCGTCGGTCCGAACCCCGACGGACTTCCGAAGAGCACGATCTCCTCGCGCCACGAGTCGTAGGCCATCGCCGGGTTATTCCTGGGTCCCGGGTCTTGGGGCAGGTCTTCGACCCGAGTCCAGACTCGGCCGTCCCACTCCCAGGTGCCGACATAGTTGTTGACGAGCGAACCGCTCCCGCCGTAAAGCACCGTCACGCCGCGACGACGATCAAACGCCATCGCATGATCCCGCAGCGCAGGCGGATCGGAATGCTCAGGGACCAGCCACCCGGCGCCCGCCCACTCCCACGTCGCCTGGCTGGCGATGAACCGGTTCTGACCGACGACGACCGTCCGCCCGCGAACCGAATCATACGCCATCGCGTGTTCAGTCATGACCGCCGGCCGCCCGTTAATCATGCTCCGCCATTGCTCCCCGTCCCAAAGCCAGGGGCGCTCCTCCCATGCCTCGCGCACATTTCCGCCAAAGAGCATGCAGACGCCGTGCGCCGCGTCGTAAACCATCGCCGTGTACTGCCGGCCGGGAGGCGACTCTTCCACGTTGCGCAAGGCCCACTCTTCGCCCTTCCATTCCCAGGTCTCGACGGCTCCCTGATTCGACGGAGATCCGACATTGACAAGCACGCGCCGCCGCTCGTCATACGCCAGCCCCGGGTTATTGCCGGTGTTCGGTCCGTCCGCCGCAAGCTGCACCCAGGAGTCGCCCTGCCATTCCCAAAGCCCGGAACGGAAGGCGTAAAACAGGATCGATTTCCGCACGCCCGATGGGGTCAGCGAAAACCCGCCCCACCGAGGCGGTCCGACCTCCGTCACCGGTTGCCAAGATTCACCGTCCCACGACCAGGTCACCCAGTTCGTCCTGTTGTCCTGCGATTGTCCCACAAGCAGCAGGCGCCTTGCGACCGCGTCGTAGGCAAGCTCGTAGGGCGGACGCATGTGCGGCGCTTCGACGTCCCGCTGCGTCCACGTGCGGCCGTCCCACTCCCACGTGTCGGCATGCTCCTGCCGTTCCGTCGTACCGCCAAACAACACCGTCTTTCGCCTCCCTGCATCGTAGGCCATCGCGGCTCCCTGCCGCGTGCTCGGCGACGGACCGCTGTACGCCACGGGTTGCCAGACCACGCCGTTGGATTCCCACGTGTCGTTCAACCTGGCTCCGGGGTTGAAGTACCCGCCGAACAGCACGGTCACGCCGCGCGCCGAGTCGTACGCCATCGCGTGGTCCTCCCGCGTGAACACCGCTCGCGCCGACCACACCAGGCATTCGTCATTGGCGCGGACGACGGTCCCGAGCGCGGCGAAGGTCAGGACGGCGAGCACCGGCATCCGCCCTCTGCGATCCCGATCCGGCAAGTGAACTTGGTACGGTGCTTTCATCGTTCGTGGCCTCCTGGCGGTGACGCCGTTTTCCGGTCGGTCGTCCGTTCGACTCCGGAAACCGGCGGCCTCGATATCCCTACGCTCGGCAGGGGTGCAGGGTTCGCGCCGCCTATGATAACGCGCCGCTCGTGGCGATCGTACCCGGAACCACCGGTTTTTATTCAAGGCGTATGCGGCGGGGATGCCCGTTACGGCTCCGCAGGCGGCGGAAACCGTCCCGTTTGCGTCGATCCGGGTGATCCGGTAATCCCTTCAGGGCTATGCTGGATCCGAAATTCATACGTGAGAACCCGGAGCTGATCCGCCAGGCCGCGGCGGCGAAGCGCGTCGCCTGCGACGTGGATCGCCTGATCGCCGTGGACGCCCGCCGCCGCGAAATCCAGGTCGAACTCGACGGACTGCGCGGCAAGGTCCGCGAAGGCGGCGAATTGATGGGTTTGCTCCGCAATCCCAAATCTCCCGCCTACAAGCAGGCGCTATCCGCGGGCAAAACCGAGGCCGACATCAAAGCGTTCGCCGACCAGACGCAGGCGGAACTCACCGGGCTGAAGCCGCGCATCAAGGCGCTTGAAGACGAGGAGCAGACGGTCGCGGCGGAGTTCGACCGCCTCATGCTCACCGTGCCGCAACCGGCGGACCCCGATGTTCCGCCGGGCAGGGACGACACCGAGAACGTCGAGATCAAGCGCGTCGGCGAGGTGCGACGGTTCGACTTCGAACCGAAGGACCACGTCACGCTCGGCACGGAGCTGGGCATTCTCGACATCGAGCGCGGCGTCAAGCTCGCCGGCAGCCGCAATTACATCCTCAAAGGAGACGGCTCGCTGCTGCATCAGGCCGTCCTCCGCCTCGCCCAGGACATGATGATCGCCCGCGGGTTCGTTCCGATGACGGTTCCCGTGCTGGTGCGCGAGGACGTGATGGTCGGGACGGGGTACTTCCCCGCGGGGCGCGACCAGGCGTACCTCTGCGAACGCGACGCGATGTCGCTCGTCGGAACGGCGGAAGTCCCGGTCACCGCCTATCACTCCGACGAAATCCTCGCCGAGGGCGACCTGCCGAAAAAGTACGTCGCGCAATCCACCTGCTTCCGGCGCGAGGCCGGCGCCGCGGGCAAAGACACGCACGGTTTGTACCGCATTCACTTATTCGAGAAAGTCGAGCAGGTGGTGATCTGCCGCAACGACGTGGAGGAGTCCAAGCGCTGGCACCACGAAATCCTGAAGAATGCCGAAGACGTGCTGGCGGCGCTGAAGCTGCCCTACCGCGTGGTGAACGTCTGCACCGGCGACCTCGGACAGGGACAGGCGCAGAAGTTCGACGTCGAAACGTGGATGCCCTCGCGCGGCGGTTACGGCGAGACGCACTCGGCCTCGCGCTTCTACGAGTTCCAGGCGCGCCGCCTGAAGCTGCGCTATCGTGACGGCGCGAAGAAGAACCACTACTGTCACACGCTTAACAACACGGTGATCGCCTCGCCGCGCATCCTGATCCCCATCCTGGAGCTTTATCAGAACGCGGACGGAACGGTGACGATCCCCGAAGCCCTGCGCCCGTACCTCGGCGACCGGGTGCGGATCGAGCGATCCGGCTGAGTCGCCGGCCCTTTTACGGAGCCTCATCGGGCGGTCGCTGCACACCTCGTCGATCGTAGCCTTTTGAATGACAGGCGCTCGCGTCCCGCCCCGCAAAAAAGATCCGTCGATGGATCTTGCCCGCCCGTTGAAGAACTCATGATCGGCCTTGGGGATGCCGGTTTTACCTGGTGACATTCGCGTCTCGGTTACGAAACCGCGTCACGGCGTTCAACGTACGAACTGCTCAGCAAAATACTTCGCGGTGAGCGGTTCGCCGGTGGCGCGTTTCGTCAGTTCGTTCCACGAGTAAAGGTTTCCGGGGCCGAAGACCTCCCGCCGGAGGTAGTCGCCGGCTTTCGTCTCACCGAAAAAGCTGGTTTCGCCGGGCGACGCCTGCCCGAGGACGCGACGGGCGATCGTGTTGCGGACCTGGGCCGCGAAAAGGTCGCCCATCAGGTAGCTGTGATAGTAGACAGGCTCGGTGAGGATATGCACCTTCGCGGCGTAGTCGGGGCGGTCGGTGGATTCGGGCGGGTTCAGAAGCTGGTAGCGCTTCTTGAGACCCCACCAGAGCTTGCCGAGATCTTGATCCGGCTGGGTGTACAACCCGTGTTCGAACCGCACCATCACCTGGGTCCAGCGGGCGAACATGAGTTTCTCCATCCGAAGGGCGTCGGCCGCCGCCCGGCCCGCGGCCGCCGCTTCGTCCGCTTTGAGCTTGCGGACGCGGGCGAGGAAATCCGCGTTCTTGACGATCGCGCCGAACATCATCGCGACGCCTTCGGTGGTGATGCTGTGCGAGGCCTCGCGCAGGGTGAAGGGAAGAGCGCGGTCAATGTACTTGTCGTAGACGGCGTGTCCGATCTCGTGCATCGTGGTGTCGGCCCAGTACAGGTTGGGCTTGATGTTGCAGAGGACGCGGATGTCGCCTTCACGGTCGATGTCGGTGGCGAAAGCGTGCGGGCTTTTACCTTCCTTTTCGAGGAGGTCGCTGCGGGCGAAGATGTCCTCGCATTCGAAGCCGAGGCTCTGGTAATAATGCTTGGTGAGGGCGACGAGGTCCACATCGCGGTAGACGGCGTCCAGATCCACGCCTTCGACTTCCGGCGCCTCCTGAAAGAAGAGGTCACCGAAATGCCACGGCCTCAGGTCGGATTCCGCGACGCCGAATTTTTTCGCCCGCGCCGCGTCGATGCGGGCCTTGATTTCGGCGAAGGGCGCGGCGGTCAAGCGGTCCAGTTCATCAAAGAGGGCGAAGAAAGGCTCGGGCTCGATCTCCTGCGACGCGAGTTTGTACGCGTGAAAGTCCGGGTAGCCGAGCTGGCGGGCCAGTTCGTTGCGCAGGGCGACCAGTTCGCGCAGCTTTCCGTCGGCTTTGCGCCCGACCTGCATGTATCCCTTCCACGCCGCTTCCGCCTGCTTCGAGTCCGTCGTTTCGGCGAGGATCGCGCGGACTTCGTTCTCGGTGAGGAGCTTGCCGCCGACGTCGCTGCGGTGGGTGTTGAAGGTCTGCTCGATGTCCGACTGAAGATCGACGATGCGGTTTTGCAGGTCCGGATCGGCGTGGGCGGCCAGGAGGTGAAGGCGCATGACTTCAAGCTGCCGGCGTTCCACGGGGTCGGTCACGGCGCCGCTCTTGAGGATCGCGTTGACCCGATCCGCGAGGTACGTGTCGCTGTGCAGGGCGACGAGCGCCTTGTCGGCTTTTTTTTTGCGGTCGAAGGCTTCGTTGGAACCGGTGGTGCTGGCCTCCCACCAGGCGCGGTTGGCCTCGATCAGCACCGGCTGATACCGAGTGGTGTACGCTTTGATCAAAACCTTGGCCTCCTGCTCCGGGGGCATCGCGGGCTTCTCCGTCTGCGCCGCCGCGCCGTGAAATGAACTCGTCAGAATCACCACCGCAAGCGTTGTCCTCAGCATCTTCATGCACCCTGTCCTCAGAACCCGGCATAAGCGACGCCGGAAGACGCCGATGCGCTCCCGGACCGCGACGTTAGATTACGCCGACGCCACGTTGCCGGGAAGCGGCTGCGCGAGCGGCGCTTCCGCAGCGCTCAGGTTGCGCGAATTCACGAGGTCTTCTTAATGCGATCGCAAGACACGCGGCTGCTGGTGAATTAGACTGCGCGGGGGTGAAGCCCCGGGCCGGCGGAACCTCAGTCGCTGGGGAGACGGGGAGCGGGCCATCATCGGCGGAGGATCGCGTGGAGCGGGCAATCATCGGCGGAGGATCGCGATGTTGAGCAGGAGGATCGGGCGGGCGTGGGGAGGTCGAGCGGTGGCGGCGATGGCGATCGGGGGGTGCGTCGTTGCTGCCGCAGGACATGAGGGGCACGATGAGCCGCGCCCGGCACAAGCCGCAGCGGCGCCCACCGGGCAGGTGAGGGGGATCGTGTTCGAAGACCTCAACCGGAACGGCAAGCGCGACGAGGGCGAGCCGGGTATTCCCGCAGTGCGCGTCAGCAACGGGCTGGACCTCGTGTATACGCGGTCGGACGGAGCGTACGAGCTTCCGGTCGGGGAAGACACGATCCTTTTTGTCGTGAAGCCGGCGGACTGGATGACCCCGGTGGACGAGCACAAGCTGCCGAAGTTCCACTACATTCACAAGCCCGCCGGTTCTCCGCCGCTGAAATACGCGGGCGTGGCGCCCACGGGGCCTCTGCCTGCATCCGTGGATTTTCCACTCCACCGTCGCCCGGAAGCGTCGAAGTTTCAGGCGTTGATCTTCGGCGACACCCAGCCGCGCAATCAGCGCGAGATTGATTACATGGCGCACGACGTGATCGAACCGCTGATCGGATCGCCGGCGCTGCTGGGCGTCACGCTGGGGGATATCGTCTTCGATGATCTTTCGCTTTTCGGAAGTCTGAACGCCACGGTCGGGAAGATCGGCATCCCGTGGTACAACGTGCTGGGCAATCATGACATGAACTTCGACGCGGCGGACGACCGGCACTCGGATGAGACGTTCGAGCGCGTTTACGGACCGCCGTATTACTCGTTCGACGTGGGCCGGGTTCACTTCGTCGCGCTGGACAACGTGGTCTGGATCGCGAAGACGGGGGACCAGGACGCACATTACGTCAGCGGGCTGGGCGAACGCCAGATGCAGTGGCTGGTGAACGACCTGAAGCTGGTGACGCCGGAGCATCTCGTCGTGCTGATGATGCACATTCCGCTGCGGGAGACGAAGGAGACCGCGGCGATCTTCGCGGAGCTGGCGCGCTTTCCTTACACCCTGTCGCTGTCGGCGCATGCGCATTTTCAGGAGCACGTGTTCTTCACCGACAAGGAGGGGTGGACGCGCGCCGAGCCGCATCATCACGTCATCTGCGCGACGGTCTGCGGAAGCTGGTGGGGAGGCTTGAAGGACGAGAACGGCATTCCGCACGCGACAATGTCCGACGGCGCCCCCAACGGGCACAACCTCATCACGTTTGACGCCGCGCAATACACGATCGAGTTCCGCGCGGCGCGCCGCCCAGCCGATCATCAGATGAGCATCCACGCCCCCGAGGTGATCGCCGCCGCGGACGCGGGCAAGACGCTCGTGACGGCCAACGTTTTCGCGGGCAATGAGAAAACGCGCGTGCAGATGCGCGTCGGCGACGGGGCCTGGGCGGACATGACGCCGACGACCGCGATGGACCCGACGTTCGTCGAGGCGGTCGCGGCCGAGGCGAAGATCCAGCCGCCGCCGGAGAACAAGCTGCCGAAGCCGACGCGCACGCCGCATCTGTGGACGGCGACGTTGCCGAGCGCTCCTTCAAAAGGGACGCACGTCATCGAGGTTCGCGCGACGGACATGTTCGGCCTGACGCATACCGGGCGGCGGGTCATCCGGGTGGAGTAATCTCGGCGAGATGTTCCTGCGCGGATCCTAAGGCGGTGGCGCGCGATCCGGAGACGCGGAGTCAATTTCGTCGAGAGGTTCGGGTTCGGCGTTTCCAGCCGAGGGAGCCGGCGTGACCGGTTTTTCAGAGGTTAGAACGTCGGTTCCCGTGTCGGGTAACGTCATCGGCGTGGTGGCGTCGCCGGACGGAGCGTCGCTCGGAGGGGCCATGTCCGCGGCGGC
Organism: Phycisphaerae bacterium; assembly: GCA_013360585.1. Classification (GTDB taxonomy): domain Bacteria; phylum Planctomycetota; class Phycisphaerae; order UBA1845; family UBA1845; genus JABWBH01. Next base: position 30,515 of record JABWBH010000035.1, read on the forward strand.
AGCAGGCAAAGTCGCGGGTTCCGTTGTGCGACGATCGGAGCGGGAGCGGATCACCCCGAGGAAAACCGCCGCTACCAGAATGAGCATCGCGACGATGACCCAGGTCACACGCACGCCGGCGATCCGCGCGGGTTCATCCACCGGGTCCGCTCCGGCCAGCGCCTGACTCTCCTCGAGCACGGCGGTCAGGGCACGAAGTTCCTCGGTGATCATCTCCGGCGTCACGCCGCGCATCGGCGCGTCCGGCGGAAAGAACGCGGGAGACTCCCGTCGGCGCACCTGAGGCGAGCGATCGACGAGATGCGCGGAGACGGCCGCGTCAGCCGAGGTCCGCCCGCCCGCGCGGCGGGCCGCACCGTCCGGAGGCAGATGTTGCGAGCGGAGGATCGCGGAGTCGGTCAGCGCTGCGGCCTGCGGAGCACCGTCCAGGTGCGACAGGCACGCCGGGCAGTAAGCGTCCGTCGGCTGCACCGGTTCGGAGCAGCTCCAGCACATGCCCAGGTGCTTCGAGAGCCCCGGGGTCTCGCCGGCGAAGCGCCACTGAAAATCCGTCGTGGGACCGCGGACGATCGACGTGGCGGTGATGACGCCCTTGCGCACCTGCCGCAGCAGGCGTTCGAAGGAAATGCCGGGGAAGGGGCGGACGTGTTCGTAAACGATCCAGGGTCCGGCTGCCTCCTTCATCTTCGCCCGCATCGACGGGGACAGTTCCTGCCCGCAGTGGTGGCACTCCTCCGCGCCGCGCGGAACGAGCAATCCGCAGGAGACGCAGGGTTCACACTGGCCGTGCCAGACTCCGGCGCCTGACGGGCTGAGCGGACCCAGCCCCTCGCGCGCGGCGACTTCGAGGGGATGATCGCCGGGCGGCATCTCGCCGTTGCCGCCGAAGACGCCGGTATGAGCTCCTTCAATATTTGCTTTGCCGGTCATGCGCCGCGGATCCCGTCACGGGGGAGGCGCGTCGTTACTCTCCGAACGACCCGCGTCGGCCCGCCGAATCTTCCGGGCGATTCTAGGCACGCGACACAACCGAAACAACGCACCGGCTGGCAGCGATCCGACCCCGACCCCGGCTGTCCGGTCCGGGCGGTCTCGATTATCCTGCCCGCCTCATGCACGACATTTCGCTTATCACGACGATCGCCGCAGGGTTCACGGGGGCGTGGATCTTCGGGTTGCTCACGCAGCGTCTCGGGATGTCTCCGATCGTCGGGTATCTGCTGGCGGGGGTGCTGATCGGTCCGCACACGCCGGGATTCACCGCGGACGTGAAACTGGCGCAGCAGCTCGCGGAAGTCGGGGTCATCCTGCTGATGTTCGGTGTCGGGCTGCACTTCCACCTGAAGGACTTGCTCGCGGTCCGGCGGATCGCAATTCCGGGGGCGCTGGGGCAAAGTCTCGTCGCCACCGTCTGCGGGATCCTCATTTACTCGGCGTTGGGGATGTCCTCCCGATCGGGGCTGGTGCTGGGGATGGCGATGGCCGTGGCGAGCACGGTCGTCCTTATGCGCGTTCTGATGGATGCTCACGCGCTCAACTCCCCGGAAGGACATGCGGCGGTCGGCTGGCTGATCGTCGAGGACATTCTCACGGTGTTGCTGCTGGTGCTGATTCCGGTGCTGGCCGGAAAGCCGGCGTCGGACGCGATGGGGCAAGCGGAGGCGCCGGCGGGCGCACTGGCGTTCTGGAAGGCGCTGGGGATAAGCCTTCTGAGGCTGGGAGCGCTGGTGGCGCTGGTGATGTTCGCCGGGTCGAAGATTCTGCCGCGGATCCTGGTGGCGGTTGTGCGTTTGCGGTCCCGGGAGTTGTTCACGCTGACGGTGCTGGTGATCGCGGTGGCGGTGGCGGCGGGGTCTTACGTGATTTTCGGGGCGTCGATGGCGCTGGGGGCGTTCCTCGCCGGGATGGTGGTGGCGCAGTCTCCGGTGAGTCATCAGGCGGCGGCGGACGCCCTCCCGATGCGCGACGCTTTCGCCGTTCTTTTCTTTGTGTCGGTGGGCATGTTGTTCGACCCGCGGTTCCTTTTCGAGGAACCGGTGATGATTCTCGCGGCGCTGGGGATCATTCTCGTCGCGAAACCGCTGGCGGCGCTCTTCATTGCCGCCGTGCTGGGATACCCGGCGCGCACCGGGCTGACGGTCGCGCTGGGGCTGGCCCAGATCGGCGAGTTTTCGTTCATCCTCTCGGACCTCGCGCGGCAGCACGGGTTGATGCCGGAAGCCGGAGGCAGTGTGCTCGTCGCGGCGGCGATCCTGTCGATCTCGATCAACCCGCTGATTTTCCGCTGGCGACCGGCGCTGGAGGCGCGACTTCAGCGGTCGCCGGTGCTGTGGCGTCTGATCAACGGACGGGCGGCGCGGCGCGCCGCGCGGGCCAACGTGGACACCGCGTACGCCCTGGCGACGCCGGAGGAGCGGGCGTCGGCGACGTTGGCGGAGCGTGGGCTGGCGATCGTCGTCGGATACGGACCGGTGGGGCGCTCGGTGGATGCGATCCTCCGCGAAGGCGGGCTGAACACCGTCATTATCGACCTTAACATGGACACCGTGTTCGAGCTTCGGGAGCAGGGACGTGCGGCGATCTTCGGGGATGCTTCAAGCCCCGGCATCCTTGAACAAGCCGGACTGGCCCGGGCGTCGCACCTGGTTGTGACGCTCCCGCATTCGACGGATCGGGCCGCCGTGGTCGCCACCGCCAGGCAGCTTAACCCGGATGTGCGGTTGCTGGTGCGGGCGAGGTATCTGCGCGAGCGCGGACACCTGATGCAGGCGGGGGCGACGCAGATCGTGTTTGAAGAAGCGGAGGCCGCCGTGGCGCTGTCGCGCCTCGTGCTGATCGAGACGGGCGCCGACCCGGACCGGACAGCGCGGGCGATCCACGTTCTCCGCGCGAACCTGGATGAGCAGGCCGGTTGACCGCGGAGCCCGGGGGGCGCGGCGTGCGATGCACAGCCGGCGTCCGGAGAGGCGACATGAGGCACGGGGGGCGCAGCATCGCAGGCTACGTGTTCGTCGCCCCGGCGACTTTGTATCTGATCGTGTTCGCTTTTCTTCCGATGGGCGTTGCCGCCTGGTCGAGCCTGCACCGTCATCATCTCGTCCGGGCGGAGGCACGTTACGTCGGCCTCGGCAATTACAAAGAACTCGCGGCCGACCCTTTCTTCCGCAATGCCGCGTGGAACTCGCTGATGTTCGTGGGGATGGCGGTTCCGCTGGGGATGATCCTGGCGTTGGTTGCGGCGCTGCTCGTCAATGAGAAAGTGCGCGGCGCCGCGTGGTTCCGCACGATCTTCTTCATCCCGGCGGTGAGTTCGCTGGTGGCGTTGTCGATGGTGTGGACGTGGGTGTACCTGCCGGACCGGGGGTTGATCAACGCGGGGCTGAAACTGCTGGGATTCTCGGGGGACACGGATTTCCTCCGGGACACGCGGTGGGCGCTGCCGGCGCTGGTATTCATGAGCGCGTGGATCGGGCTGGGACCGAGGATGATCATTTTTCTCGCCGGGTTGCAGGGCGTTCCGCGATCGCTGCATGAAGCGGCGGAGCTGGACGGGTGCGGCGCGTGGGGGCGGTTTCGAAACATCACGTGGCCGACGCTGCTGCCGACGACGTTCTTCGTCTTCGTGACCTCCACGATCGCGTGTTTCAAGCTCTTCACCGAGGTCTACGTCATGACCCAGGGTGGTCCGCGGCGCACGACGGACGTCCTCGCGTATCACATCTTCAAGACGGCGTGGACCGAGTTCGAGGTAGGCAAGGCCTGCGCGCAGTCGTACGTCCTCTTCGGGATCATCCTGCTGGCGGCCTTGGCGCAGTTCGCGTGGATGCGCCGGCAGGTCCGCCAGGCCGAGGAAGGAGCCGCGGGGTGATCCGGAAAGGGCTGACCTATCTGATGCTCGCGGCGTTCGCGGCGTTCACCCTGGCGCCGCTGCTGTGGATGGTGCTGGTGTCGCTTCGTCCGGCCGGTTCGGAGCTGCCGACGTTCCCGGCGCTGGTCGAAGGTGTCTGCTGCGGCGCGTTTCACTGGGAGAATTACGCCTATGTCCTGGGCTTCCGCGAGCTTCCCGTCGCGCGGTTCGCCTGGAACAGCGTCGTCGTGACCTGCGGCGTCGTGGGGTTTCAGCTTGTCTTGTGCTCCACGGCCGCCTACGCCTTCGCCCGGATCCCGTTTCCGGGGCGAGGCCCGCTTTTCGCCGTGTTTCTTCTGACGATGATGATTCCGTCGCAGGCGATGATCGTCCCGCTTTTTCTGGTCGTGAAGGAGCTGGGCTGGCTGAACACCTACGCCGGATTGATCATTCCCTACCCTTATCTTTCCACCGCGTTCGGGACGTTCCTGCTGCGGCAGTTCTTCGCCGCCGTCCCGAAAGCGCTGGATGACGCCGCGCGCATCGACGGATGCGGACACTTCGGCGTCTTCCGCCACGTGATCCTGCCCTCATCGAAACCGGCGCTGGCGACGATCGCCGCCTTCGCCTTCATCTGGACGTGGACCGACTTTTACTGGCCGCTGCTTTCCACCAGTTCCGTCCGGATGCGCACCCTCGAGGTCGGATTGTCGGTCTTCAAGCACGCTTACGGCATGACGAACTGGCCGCTCCAGATGACCGCCGCGGTGATGGTCACGACGCCGGTGCTGGTGATGTTCCTCCTGCTCCAGCGATTCTTCGTCCGCGGTGTAGTCATGTCCGGCATCAAGGGCTGATCCGCGTCACTCCGCGGCGACGACGACTCTTCTCTCCGGTCAGGCCGGCGAAGAGGCCGCTGCTGCGTCAGGTCGTTGCGGATCGCACCAAGCGGGCGCTGCGGCGCGTCAGCGATTGACGCCCCACAGATCGTTGGTGAACTGCGTCACCACGATGTTGAGCATCCCGTTGATCGCGGTGCGCATGCCGCCGGCAAGTTGCGTCTGGAGATCGTTAGTCGTGCAAGGCCCCAAGGCGGCGAACGCCGAACCGCTTATCACGCTGACCACGATGAACTTCCTTAAAACCTTCGTGCTGCGCATGTCACACCTTCCGGAAAACCAACAGAAATCCACTTGTCCTGAGCGGCAGGCTCATCGCATCAACATGAATCGCGGACCTCCGGTCCGCACGGACCCGGGGGCGCTCCACAGCGCCGATTCAAATGCGGGAAGCCTGCAACTCCCCACCTCATCAGAACTTGAATGCGTACTGCACATAAAACAAATCCGCATCCTCGCTGGGGCGCGTTCGGATGATGAACGTACTGTCCCAGAAGTGAGACCACCCGAACAGCATTGAGGAATGCGTGTCGATCTGCCAGGCGAGCGTCACGTCAAGCTCGTGACCGATCTCGGAACCGCTGTGACCCGTGGGGTCCCGACGGACGACCGCTCCGCCCGCGTCATACATGGCGTCGCGTTCGGCGTTCAGCCAGAACGTGTGATACCACAACCCTGTCTTGAGCTTGTCCGGAATCGGGGACGCAGTCAGATTGACATTGACGGCGTGGACGTTCTGGCGACCGATCAAATCGAGATAACCGAAGTAGGCGTGCCCGAGAGGAAAGAGCTGATCAAACGTTCCGACCTTGCCGTCACGCGGGTGCTCATCGCCGCTGGCCCAGTCGAAGCCGGCGCCGATCCGCGGCTTCCAGCCGCAATCGGCCAACGTATAGCCCGTATCCACGAGCCAGCTCCACGCCTGGATCGTGTCTCCCGCCCATCGACCCCACTGCCCCGACAACTCGGCCTCGTAGTCCCAGTTGCCGGTCTTGCCCCAGAAGCGGCTCCCCAGGGTCAGGCGCGTGACGTCCCCACCCTTGCCGTTGGGGTTCAGCCGGATCGGACCGCGGGGCGTCACCCGATCCCGCGTGTCATCCACGCCGAAGAAATACACATCCACGCCGTGGCGGGGGATTCCCTTGTAAGTCACGTACAGCCCGTAGAGATCGTAGTCCTCCTCATAGTGGTCCATCCGGGCGCCGTGGGCGAACACCGGTTTGGCGTAGAACACGTCCGCGTCCCACTGCTCGCCTTTCCAGAAGATCTTCACGGCGTCAAACCGCCTGCGGACATTGGCCCAGTCCAGAGGCGAGATCAATCGCTCCTTTCCGTAAGCCATTTCCTGGCGTCCGATCCGCACCGTCAGCTTGGAGCCGCCGCCGAAGGGTTTGATGTCGAAGAACAACTGATGAAGGTCGTTGCGGTTTTCGTCGATCGGACGGTCCGGGAGGTTCCGGTCTTCCTCATGCGCGACGATGAACTGCGCAAAAACACGCGCCCAGTCCTCATATTTCAGGTCGAAGTGCAGCAGGTAGCGGTAGAGCTGAAAGGTATCCTGAGTGATGTAGGCTCGGTTGAAGTTCTTGTTAGTCTCGGCCTCGAGCCGGAAACGAAACTCCCCGCCGATGCTCAACCTCAGATCCTCGCCGAGATGAATGTTCTTGATCGGGTTAAAGAAATCCGCCTGATAGGAATCCGGCGGACCGTCGAGGTACGAAAAATCATCGTCGTACCTCAGGTTCATGTACTTGGGCTTGCGAAGCTCGGGCTTGGCTGGTTCGGCCGGAGGCGGCGCTTCGGCGGGCTTGGCCGCCTCGGACGCAGCGGGCGGCGACTCCTGTTCCTGTGGCCGATGTCCGCTCGCCGGAGCAACCCAGCCGGCGGACACGCCCGGAATCAGACCGCAGGCTACGCCCCCCACCCACGCCATCCCGAGCCGTCGCCGCTGATGCTTCACGGTGGACCTCCGCTTTTCCTTGCTCAAACACAACCATCCCTGCACGGGGCGATCGACATGAACGAGGCATGTCAGAGCTTCGCAACGGGTGCGGCCAAGCCTCCCCTTCTCAACGGCGACATCAGGTTTCGTCGAACACCGGTGCGAGGCAGCAGCGCTCAGGGCTGGATCGATGAACCGGAGCATCCTTCGCCCTGCACAGATCATCGAGACAGAACGTACGGTTGAGATATCGGCGCGCCTGCGATGGTTGCACCAGCAATTCGGATTCCTCGACGGAAGACCGCTTCCTGCCGACGACGCCCCGCCCGCGCCACGCATCGCAGGACGGATTCCTTCAACGGCGGTTCGGAGCAATTCGCATGCCGTCTTCGAGTGAGCACCATCCGGAATCGGCACATGTTCAACTCGCACGCAAGACGGCCGATCTTCGCTTGACATCCCGCCGCTCAAAGAACTGGCTGCGCGATTTGGCTACGCCGGTGGAAAATCCATCAACGACAACCTGCGCCGTTTCACAGGGTTCGGGCGGGTCGATGCGGTCGCGGGAGAACCGCGAAGCCGCCGCCACCGCACGAGGCGTCGATCCCCGGTCGACGGTTGACGATGAGGCTTACCTCCCGGAACCGGTCTCACAGGCCTGCCCTGTCCGCAGCACGTTCTGTTGCACCCCGTTACAACGGTTGCCGACTTTCTGATGAACGCGCCCTTTCTGAAATGCGACACCGAGACTCCTTCGCGTTGTGAACAGGCCGACGATGTCATTCGGGCGCCGGTGGAGTGTCGCCGGAGGGGGTTGCGGTGAAGACAGCGCTCGGTTTTGTCCGATAAGCGCGTGACGGTTTCAGAGGAGCGAGGCGGAAGGATGAGGCGCGGGAGCGGCGATGTCGGAAGTGCTGGATCAGAGTGAAATCGACGCCCTGCTTGCGGCGGCGGGAACCTCGGGCGTGGAGGAAACTCCCGCGGCGGCGGAACGCGTCCCTCGGGCGGGCGCTGCGGCGGCGACGGTCAAACCGTATGACTTCAAGCGTCCGGAGCGCGTCAGCAAAGAGCAGATGCGCGCGCTGGAGGCGATTCATGAGACGTTCGCCCGGAACCTCGGCGCGTCGCTGTCCGGGTTCCTGCGTACGATCGTCGAAGTCCGCGTCGCCACGGCCGAGCAGCTCACTTACAGTGAATTCATCCACGCCCTCCCCAACCCGACGAACTTCAATCTCCTCTCCGCCGAGCCGCTGCAGGGGCAGCTCTGCCTCGAGCTAAGCCCGATCATCATCTACCCGATCATTGACCGCCTGCTGGGCGGATCCAGTTCGGAAGTGTTCATTCCCCAGCGTCCGCTGACGCTGATCGAGCTTCGGCTCGTGCGGTGCATTACCGACCGCGCGGTGGCGTCGCTCACCGAGGTCTGGAGCGAGCTGGTGGACGTCAAGTTCGAACTGCGCGAGGTGGAGAGCAACCCGCATCTGGTGCAGATCGTCGCGCCCAACGAAGTCGTGATCGTGCTGGGGATGGAGATCCGCCTCGGCAGCCGCGCGGGAACGATGAGCCTGTGCATCCCCTACAAGGTGATCGAGCCGGTGATGGAGAAGCTGGCGTCCCAGGGGTGGGTGGCGTATCAGCGGCAGGCGGTATCCGAGAAGCGGGAGAAGGAGATCGCCCGGAACATCGCGGCGACCTGGGTGGATCTGCGAGCGTTTCTGGCGCAGACGACGATCACGGTCCGCGAGCTGAAGACGCTGGCTGCGGGCGACATCATCCAGACCGCCAAGCCGCGCACGGCGGACCTTATCCTTCAGGTCAACGGGTTGAATACGTTCGCCGGAGCGCTGGGGCGCCACAAGGATCACTTCGCGCTGCGCATCACGCGCCGTGCGGAGGTCGAAGAACCGCTTTGATCCGCTCGGCGGAGGCCGGCGTCGCCCCGGTCGTCCGCGCCGCCACCGGACCGAGGGGACTCAGCCGACGAATCTGATGTTCTTCGTTTCGGGCGTCAGGCCCGCGACGTGCGCCTGACGCAGGAGTTCGCGGACAGCCTCCCGCCCGGCGTCTCCGTAATCCACCGTCCAGTGATTAACGTACATGCCGACGAACCGGTCCGCCTGATCGCGGAGGAGGTCGCGCCCGTATTTCAAGGCGTGTTCGACCGCTTCGGTACGATGTGCCAGACCGTATTCGATGCTGGATTTCAGGACGGCGGCGATTTCTTCAAGGTTGGCGGCGCCGAGATCCTTGCGGATCGCGTTGCCCCCCAGCGGCAGAGGCAGCCCCGTCCGCTCCTTCCACCACGCCCCGAGGTCGATGACGCAATGCAGGCCGTGACGGCGGTAGGTCAACTGCCCCTCGTGGATAATCAGCCCCGCATCAGCCTCGCCTGCCGCGACGGCGTCGAGAATCTGATCGAACATGATCACGCGGTGGCGGAACGACCCGCGACCGAGGGCGAGGTTCACAGCGAGATACGCCGTCGTCATTTCTCCCGGGACGGCGATCAAGGCGCCGCGAAGACGGTCCGGGGCGAGCGGTTCGCGGGCGACGATCATCGGACCGTATCCGTCGCCCATGCTGGAGCCGCAGTTGGTCAGGGCGTAGCGGTCGGCAATGAAAGGAAAGGCGTGAATGCTGACCGCGGTGATGTCCAGTTCGGCGCGCAAAGCCCGCTCGTTGAGGGTTTGAATGTCCTGGAGGATGTGCTCGAACGTCCAGCCGCGGGCGTCCACCTTGTTTGCGGCGAGGCCGTAGAACATGAAGGCGTCGTCCGGGTCGGGACTGTGTCCGAGGGTCAGGTGTCGGTTCATGCTTCGATGTGGGCGTCGGCGGCGCGGCGGCCTACACTGGTCCGCCCCGGCGACGACGGGTATATTCCGCGCGCATTACATCCGCCGGGGGTCCGGCGGGCAAGCATTCCGCGGTCGGCGCCGCGACCGCACGCAGGGAGGTCGGGCTTATGCGCATCATCCTGACGGATCAGCGGGAGACGCAGCCGCGCAGCCTGGAATTCTCACACGCCGCCGTGTCGATCGGGTCTGACAGTTCGAACATTCTGCAATTGCCTTCAACGGGCGTTCCGGGCTTCCTGGCGATGCTCATGCCCCATCATGATTCGGATCACGAGAAGTGGAGCTACATCCCGATCGACCAGTCCGTGCCCGCAATGCTCGACGGCGAGCCGATCCGTCAGCAGACCGTCCTGTCCGACGGAGACGAGATCCGCATCGACCGCTTTCAGATGAAGTTTGAATTGCCCCCTCCCGCCGCCGCCGGTTCGTCCGAGCCTGGCGCGCTGAAGATTCTCCAGCGCGTGCGCGAACACCCGCTGCCGCCGGGGTCCGAGACGCACCGTCCGGTGGAGGAGATCGTGCTGAAACCGGAGGCGGCGCGAGCGCTGGCGCGTGCGTCGCTGGCGCTGTCGCGCTGCGAGGACATCCCCGCGTTGGTCGAAGCGGCGTCAGATGCTTTGCTGGAGCTGCTCGGGGCGCGGCGAGTTTGGGTGGGTCTGCGTCGCGGGCCGGCCGGCGGCCTGGAATTCACGGGCGGAAAGATGCGCGACGGCAGCCTCGCGCCGGAACCGCCGCTGAGAGCGACGTTCGAATACCGCTGCATGCAGCGCGGACAGCAGATTCGGATCATCCGGTGCGAGGAGGAAGGCGTGCAGAACTGCCTCGCGGCGCCTCTTCCGGGATCGGGTGCGGCGCTGGGCATCGCTTATGTGGACGCGGGGACGAACGATCGCCCGCTCGGTCCGGTCGAGATGGACGTGCTGGCGGCGACGGCTGAAATGATAGGAGCCTGCGCCGAACGCCTCGCGGAGGAGCACGGGGCGTTCCGGCGCCGGCTGGCCAGCGCCGAACTGGCGTTGCTGCGGGAAACGCAGACGCGGGTCGATCCGTCGCACCTGCCGACCTGGCCGGGTTTGCAGGTCGCCGCGTTCGCCCGGTGCGGCGACGAGCGCGGGGGCGATGTGTACGACGTCACGCGGCTGCCTAACGGACTGGCCGCGGTGACACTGGCACACGTCCGGGGAGATGTGATCGGCGCGGCGATCGGAATCTGCGAAGTGCGCAGCGCGTTCCGGGTCGCGTCGTTTCATGCGGATCCGCCGCATATCCTGATGCGCGAATTCGGCGTCCTGATGCGTGCGGCGCATCCTCCGCGTCAACTGGACGCCGCGGCGATGATCATCAACCCGCGGTCCGGGGCGGCCGAGGTCTGCACCGCGGGGAACATCGGCGTCCTCGCCATCGACGAGCGAGGCGAGCCGCATTTGTGGACGACCTTGGACGCCCCGCCCGCGGGGGCGCAGGAGCACTACGAATACGCACGCCGGTCGGTGCGCATTCCCGAAGGGCACAGTGTCGCGTTGTTCTCGCCCGGCGCCGCGGCCGCGATGGACCCCGAGGGCAACCCCCTCGGGCGCAATCGGCTGATTGAAGCCCTTTGCGACGGATTCGGGCAGCCCGCGTCGGCCGCCGTGGAGGAGTTGCTCGCCGATCTGGCGAGTTTCTTCAGGGAAGGGCGGGCAAAAGACGATATCACGGTGTTGATGCTGCACCGGCCCGTCACGGCGGTGTAACAATTCGTAACGCCCTGCAACCGAAGGCGTTAACGACCTTGGCCGGGAACCGTCATTCCGGTATACTTGCAGCGACTCGGAGGGTTCGGTTCAGGCGCAGGACGCGCCTGACAAACGGTGGGAGGACGGCGGCATGACGCTCACAGGCAAGTTGACGCGGGTTTTCGGACTGGCGGTCTTGTTCGCCGCGGGGTGCTCGGCGACCGGTACCGACGGCGATGGCGCGCCGAAGGAAATCAGCGGCGACGCCGAAACCTGCCTTACGCCGGAAGACCTGGACCGGATGTCCGGTCAGCTTGTGCAGCTCACAAACCTGGAGCGGGCCTCGGTGGGACTGCCCCCGGTGACGCGCGTCGAACCGCTCGACCGCATCGCGGCGGACTACGCCTGTCGGATGATCGAGGAAGGCTTCTTCGCCCATCATGATCCGGCGACGGGCGAAGGTCCGGGGGCTCGCGCCGCCCGCGTTAACTATCGCTACTACTTCGTCGGGGAGAACCTCGCCGCAGGACAGACCAGCGCGGCGGAGGTCATGCGGGAGTGGCTGGCCAGCCCCGAGCACCGGGAGATCATCCTCTCCTCAAAGTGGACCGAGATCGGCGTCGGCGTCCGCGCGGGCGGGATTTACGGTTTGTACTGGGTGGTCGAGTTCGCGCAGCCGGCGCGGCGCCCGGCGGCTCCGGTCGAATCCGTCCCGGCGGCGGTCAGCGCGGTCGTCGACGCGGAAGCGGTCAATCCCGTGTCGATCGCCGAAACCCCCTGAGCTGGCCCCGGCGCGACGAGCACACGATCATCCTCGCGCAACGTTCAACGCTTCGCGCACCACATCGTTCACCTGCGGGATCACCAGATTCGCCGCCGCCGCCAGAGGGATATACGTATCCAGCGCGTTGAGGCGTCGCGCGCGGACCTCACCGCCAAGACGCTCACCAATGACCGCGAGGATCGCTTCCGCCACGCCGCCTGTCCGGCGTCCTTCATCCACGACGAGGACGCGGCCCGTCGCTTTCGCCTGATCGAGAATGAGCGTCTCGTTCAGCGGGCTCAGCCAGCGCAGATCGACGACGCGCGCCCGGACGCCGTGGCGCTCAACCAGCGTCCGCGCCGCCCGCAGCGACATGTGCAGTCCGTTGGCGAAGGTCAGGATCGTCAGGTCTTGCGCATCTTCGTCGTACACGCGCCCCTCGCCGAGCGGGATGTGTTCGCCGGGCGGCGGATAGGCGAACTGCCACTTCCCGTCCTTTTCCTCGTGAAGATCCTTCGTCATGTACAGCGCGATCGGCTCGAGGAACGCAATCACGCGCCCGTCGACCTTCGCCAGCGCCAGGCAGGTCCGCATCATGCGCACGGCGTCGTCGCCGCGGGCGGGCGTGGCGATCACCAGCCCCGGAACGTCGCGCAGCGCCGCGATGCTGTTGTCGTTGTGAAAGTGTCCGCCGAACCCCTTCTGATAGCCCCACGCATTGATGCGCATCACCATCGGATTGCGGTACTGCGCGTTGGAGAAGAACTGAAGCGAGCAGGCCTCTCCGCGAATCTGGTCTTCCGCGTTGTGATAGTACGCGAGATACTGAATCTCCGGGATCGGCAGCAGCCCGAGGTGCGCCGCCCCGATGCCCATCCCGAGGATCGTCGTCTCGTCCAGCAGTGTGTTGAACACCCGCGCCGGACCGAACTTCGCGTGCAACCCCGCCGTGACGTAATACACCCCGCCCTTTTTCGCCACGTCCTCGCCGAAGATCATCGCCTCGGGGTACTTGATCAGCAGGTCCGCCAACCCCGCATTGATGAGCGCCGCCATGTGTTTCGGCGCCGTCCGCTCCGGCAGGCGGGATTCGTCTCCGAAAACCCGGAGGCGTTCCTCCTGCGGCGCAAGGCGGGAAGCCTCGGCACAAACCGCGTCCGGATGATAGGGCGCGAGAGGCTCGATCACCTGCGCAGCGGACGTCAGTTTCGGCGCCGCTTCGGCGAAGGCGACGGCCTCCTGGACACGGCGGCGCACCGTCTCGTAAAAATCGAGGAGGTCCGTCGGCGTCATCAACCCGAGTTCAAGGACGCGCCGCGCGGACGTCAGCAGCGGATCCTTCGCTTCGGCGGCCTCAATCTGCTCCCACGTGTGATACTCCGTCTCGGGGTCACTGCCCGCGTGCCCGAGCAGGCGGACCACCTTCAAATGCAGAAAAACCGGCCGGCGACGATGCCGACACACCTCGATCGCCTCTCGCACGACCGGCTCGCCGGCAACCAGATCCAGACCGTCCGCGGCGAAATACAGGATCCCTGGACGGTGGCGCATCGACGCCTCCACCCACCCGGGCGGGGTATGAACGCTGATCCCGATCCCGTTGTCCTCGCACACGAAAAGCAGGGGGACCGGAATCTGCTGATGCGTCGCCCAGCCCGCGGCATTGAACGCCGTCTGCGCCACCGCGTGATTGACCGAAGCGTCGCCGAAGCTGCACACCACGATCCCGTCCTCGGGGATGGTCGCCGCAAGCCCCAGCCGCTTCGCACGCCTCAGCGCCAGCGCCGCGCCGACCGCCTTCGGAAGGTGGCTGGCGATCGTGCTCGTCTGCGGAGGCACGTGCATCGGAACGCTCCCCCAGACCTTGTGACGACCGCCCGAGATCGGGTCGTCGGCGCTGGCGGCGAACGACAGCATCGTGTCGCGGATGAAATCCTGCCCCGGAACCTGCCTCGCCCGCTCCGCGAGAAACGCCCCCGACCGGTAATGAAGAAACGCCAGGTCCGTCGGCCGGGTGAAACGTCCGAGCAGCGCGTTGCCCTCGTGCCCCGTGCTGCCGATCGTGTAAAAACCCGTCCCTCGCGCCCGCATCTGCCGCGACGCCAGATCCTGATGCCGGGCGATCATCTGGGACTCGAGCAGCTCAATCAGATCCCGTCCCGACAGCCCCCCGGCTTCTTCCAGAGCCTCATCCGGATCGCGCTGCGCGCGAAGCGATTCACGCCAGTTCTCCAGCAGAGCGACGAAGTTGCGGTCCACGATGGCCGCCCGGTTGAAGCGATTAACCGTTGTTTCAGGCACCGACATGCGCAAGACGTTAAGCCGTCTAACGAGCGGCGGCAATCTGCGACCCGGAATCCCAGCGAGGTTGTTCCCTCGTGGCCGACCCGCGATAAACCCCGGCTCCGGCCAGGGACACAGCGTGGCGTCGTTGCGTTGAGCGTCAACAACGATAGCCTTTCCGAAGTGGCGGACAAAGCCCACCCCTGCCGAGGCAGGAATGCCTGGGCGACGTTCGTCGTTACATCGTGCGTTTTCGCTGACTTCCTGTCATGGAGACCGGTCGATGTGTTCAAAATCATATCAATACGCAGCCGATCGTTTTCAGAAACGCGGCGGGCTGCGCGCGGCAGCGATCATCACCGTTGCGTGGGTTGCGCAGAATGGAACTGCCCAAAACGATCCACACGTCGCTGCCCCACAGGAATCCCTGCGCATGATGTGGTCCGTGGATCTGAAAGCGCCGTCGTTCGGCTCCGCGGCCGCGGGGGACCTGAACGGCGACGGAAAGCCGGAAATCGTGTTCGGAACCTATTTCAATGACGGTCATGTCTATGCCCTGAACGGCGCTGACGGTCGCGTGCTCTGGAAACATCGATCGGATGGGGGACCGTTCGACGCCTCCATCCTGATCCTCGACGTGGACCGCGACGGCAAACCTGAAGTGCTCTGCGCCGATTCGGCGTACGGGACTTTGTACTGCCTGAACGCAAAGGGAGAGGTTGTCTGGAAATACAAGGGGCAAAGCGGAACGGATTCGCCTCCCGCGGCGGCGGACCTCGACGGCGACGGTGAGATGGAGATTGTGTATGGAACCATGAAGGCGGGAGACCGTGACGGCTTTGTGAATTGCCTAAGCGCCAGGACCGGGAAAGGGATCTGGTCCGTCGCGGTTCCGGGACATATTCAATCCGAGCCGGGTCTGGTGGAGGTCAACGGTGACGGCGTCCTCGATGTTCTCGTCACCAACTGGATGGGCGACAACCGGCTTCGCGCGCTGTCCGGAAAAGACGGTAAAGAGCTGTGGCGTTTCGACACCGGGGACTGGATCTATCACGGAATCAGCGCTGCGGATTTCGACGCCGACCAGAGGCCGGAAATCATCGTGGCGGACCGCAAGGGCACGGTCTGGATGCTCCGGGCAACCACCGGCGAGCGAATCTGGGAAACCCGACTGGAAGGTGAGGCGGAAGGAATGGTCTTCGCTCCGACGACCCTGGTCGATGCGGACCGGGACGGCATCCCGGAGATCGTCGTTTGCGGAACGAACCTGCACCTGCTGGATTCGAAAGGCAAGGTGCGCTGGCGAAACAGCTACGGGTACCGCTCGATTGCGCGTGGCGTTGCGGTGGCGGATGTCGATGGCGACGGCGTGCCGGATCTGATCTTTGGGGAGGGTACCACGCTTCGCGCCGTCCGGGCGGATACAGGAGGCGAGGTTTTCGCCTATGACCTGAAAACGAAAAACGATCCTTACGAAGGCATCGACCACGCTCCTCTGATTCTCGACGTGGATGGCGACGGTCAACTCGACATCTTCGTGGTGGTGGGGCGCGGACTCAGCGGAAACGACGAAGCGACAAGTATGAACAGGAATTACGGGCGCGCCGTTGCCCTGCGCACCGCAAGCGGCCGGGCCGACGCGCGAAACGCCTGGACAACATTCCGAGGCAACAATCGCCGGACGGGCAGTCAATAAGCGTCGGTTCGCGCATTGAGGGTAGGTCGGTGGCCAGCGGTCGGTCATTCCGGCCTTCGCCTCGTTCCGAAACCCGCTTCCTGACAGGCGCGGTTCGGCAAAGCAAGCGCCGAGGATCTCAAAGGTAGTTCGCTTACCAATACGGCGTTTGCACCTAGGCCCAAATCAAGCGTTAAATAGTGCCAGGTTGCCACGTTGGTGTCACCGGTGTGGCAGCGCGCAGATGGAGCGCGGCGGCCGGGCGGTCGC
>JABWBH010000036.1 GCA_013360585.1 Phycisphaerae bacterium
CCATCGTGGGGCGGGTCGTCGACACCGAGGGCAAGCCGGTGCCAGGGGCCGAGGTGATGGTCGGGCCGCGCAGCATGATGATCCCGGTCGACTTCATGATCCCGGTGGGCCGCAGCGACGCCGATGGGCGCTTCCAGATGCTCGGCTTCCCCAGCGGACAGGTGTCCGGCATCGCGCGGCGGGACGGCGAGGCGTGGACCGTCACGGAGCCCAAGCCGACGGCCGGGGAGCTGGTGATCCAGCTGCCGAGCACGCACACGCTCACGCTGACCGTGCGCGCCAAGGGCGGCGCGAAGGTCGGGGACCTGCGCCTCTCCCTGGTGCAGAGCGACGACGAGAGCCGGGGCGGAGCCGCGGTGTTCGGGGTCGGGACGCCGATCGCGATCGACGCGCGCCGGAAGACCCTCGACGACGGGCGCATCCAGATCGAGCGGCTGGTCCCGGCCTTCTACGTGGTCCGTTGTCGCGCCGCCGGATTCGTCGAACGACACGATCACGTCGCCGACGTGGATCGTCTGTCCCTCTTTGACGTTGACCGCCGTCACCGTCCCGCCGAAGGGCGAGGGAATCTCGACGGCGGCCTTGTCCGTCTCGACCTCCATCAGCGGCTGGTCCTCCTTCACCGTCTGACCGGTCTGAATGAGCACCCGGATGACCTGGGCCTCGTGAATGCCCTCGCCAAGGTCAGGGAGTTTGAAGTCTCTAGGCATAAACGCTTCCTTCGGAATATCGATCTGTGAACCGCGAATGACGGAAGGAGCTGACCGCCGGCTCGGACGACGTCCTTCGTTGTTCGCAATTCGCCCTTCGCAATGCTCTCAATACTCCAGCACTTCCTTCGCCGCGTGCTTCACGCGCTCCGCGTTGATCAGATACGGCGCCTCGCGCGAGAAATACGGGAAGATGATGTCATACCCCGTCACGCGCTTGATCGGCGCCTCGAGGCAGTCTAACGCGTTCTCGACGATCCGCGCCACCACCTCCGACCCGATCCCGCAGCGGCGATGCCCCTCGTGAATCACGACCGCGCGCCCCGTCTTCCGCACCGACGCCGTGATCGTCTCCGTGTCCAGCGGCGCCACCGACAGCAGGTCGATCACCTCGACCGAGACGCCGTCGTCCTCCGCCAGATCGCGCGCCGCCTCCAGCGTCGGGCGCATCGTCGCACCGTAGGAGATCAGCGTAAGCTGCGTGCCCTCGCGGACGACCTGGGCCTTGCCGATCGGCAGAAACTCCGGCTCGTCCGGCACGTTCTCCTTGAACGCGCGGTAGATCAGCTTCGGCTCGAAGAAGATCACCGGGTCCGGGTATTTCAGAATCGAGGTCAGCAGCAGCGCCCGGGCGTTGCGCGGTCCGGAAGGAATGACCATCGTCAGGCCCGGTGTGTGTGCGTAGATCGCCTCGCGCGACTCGCTGTGATGCTCGACGGCGCGGATGCCGCCGCCGTAGGGCATCCGGATGACCATGTTCATGCCGATGCGGCCGCGCGTCCGGTTGCGCATGCGGGAGACGTGGTTCTCCACCTGGTGATACGCCTGGTAGAAGAACCCGGAGAACTGCATCTCGGGCACGGGTTTCAGGCCGTAAGCCGCCATCCCGACCGCGCCGCCGATGATCGCGGCTTCAGCGAGCGGCGTGTCGATCACCCGGTTGGGCCCGTATTTCTTGAGCAACCCCTCGGTGACGCGGAACACACCCTCGTCCTGACCGATGTCCTGGCCCAGGAGGACCACGGCGTCGTCGAGGGACAACGCCTCATCCAGCGCCCGGTTGACCGCTTTGACTAAGGTAAGTTCAGGCATAGGCGTCGGACCACGAACGAGAGTCTAACCTCAACGACGAAGGATCGTTAACGAAGGACCAACGCCCCGAAACCGAAGCCCCGGGCGTAATCGTCTTCGTCTTCAGCATTCCACTCCGCATTCCGCATTTACGTTTTCAACACGCCCTCGCGCACCAGGCACGCGCGATACTCCTCCCGCTGCCGCACAATCTCCGGCGCGGGGTCGGCGTACATGTAATCGAACACGATCGACGGATCGACGGACTTGCAATACGTCTCGTAACGCTCCACCGCCGCCCGGACCTCGGTTTGAATCTCGTTCTCGATCTTCTGCTCCAGGTCTTCACTGAGGATGCGTCGCTTCTTCAAATACTTGGCGAAGCGCACGATCGGGTCGCGTTTCTCCCAGGCCTTGACCTCGTCATCCGACCGGTACTTCGTCGGGTCGTCGGCGGTGGTGTGAACGCTCATGCGGTAGGTGACGGCCTCGATGAGCGTCGGTCCGCCGCCCTTGCGCGCCTTGTCGGCGGCTTCTTTCGTGGCGACGTAGACCGCCAGCGGGTCGTTCCCGTCCACCTGGATGCCGTTGAACCCGTAGGCGACGGCCTTGTGGGCGATCGTCTGCGACGCGGTCTGGTTGGCGACGGGAATCGAAATCGCCCAGTGATTGTTCTGTACCAGGAAGATGCAGGGCAGCTTGTAGACCCCGGCGAAGTTCATCGCCTCGTGAAAGTCGCCTTCGCTGGTGGCGCCGTCGCCGAGATAGGTCAGGACGCAGTGCGGGTCGCCGCGGAGCTTCATCGCCCACGCCAGACCCATCCCGTGGGGAACCTGCGACGCGATCGGGACGCACATCGGAAGGTCGTTGACGCCTTCGGGCGGGCGGCAGCCTTCCTCGAATCCGCCCCAGAAGTACATCGAGTGTTCGATCGGCCAGCCGCGGAAGATGGCGGTTCCGGGTTCGCGGAAGGCGTAGACGACCCAGTCTTCGGGGGTCATCAGGATGCCCGAGGCGCAGTGTGCCGCTTCCTGACCGCGGCAGGGTCCGTAAGTGCCGATGCGCCCCTGGCGCTGGAGGTTAATGCAGCGCTCGTCGAGGCGACGGGCGAGAAGCATGAGGCGATAAAGCTCTAAACTTTTCTGAGTGCTAAGCTTAGGATCAAGGTCGGCATCGAGGTTGCCTTTCTCGTCGAGGATGGACAGTGACTCCACCTTGGACTTGATCGTCAACGTCTTTCGAGGCAAGGCGAAACCTCCCCTGCATGCCGCGCGAAACGGGCGCCGAATCGACGCCGTGGATGCCGCGGGTGAAACCCGGCGGCGGACCCGACCCGCCTCCTGCCGCGACGACCGTCGCGCAGGATCGGGGACTTTAGGGACTGGCCGCGGCTTCCGCAAGGTGCGGCAGCCGAAGGTCGGGATCAGGAAAACGTGGAACCGCCGGACATGAGGACGTACATTGCCGCGGCTGCGGGCGTTGGGCGGGTACGCTCATGAATCAACGAACAAGATGGCTGTTCGCGCTGGCGGGCGTCGTCGCGGGAGGGCTCCTCGCGTGGCGGACACTCGGACCTTCAACCCCGGCTGGCGGTGACGGAAGCGCCACGTGGTCCGGATCCTACGCGGTCGCTCTTGCTTCGGCCCGCGAGCGGGATCGCCGCCTGTTGATCGAATTCTCAGCGGCGAAGTGCCCGGCGTGCCGGAAGATGGCTGGGATTCTGGCGGATGCGTCGGTCGTCGCCGCGATGTCGGACTACGTTCGCGTTCGCGTTGACGGGCTGGCGGAACCCGCCGTCGCCGAGCGGTTCGGGATAGAGAGGTTCCCCACCTACGTGGTGGCCGACGGGCAGGAGCGGTTGATCGCCCGAACCTGCGGCGTTCAGTCCGCCGATGCCTTCACGGAGTTTCTGGACCGGGCGAGAACGCTGCCGCCGCCGGAACCGACAGCGGCGACGGAAACGGCGACATCGCCCGGTGTGACAGCCTCCGATGTCGAAGCGTCGTCTTTTCAATCGGCAGACGGCTCGAAGCGAGCCGATCCGCCTGTCTGGATCGTGACGGGACGGAAGCACGTTGTCGCTGCGGATTCGGCGTATGCCTCCGAGGCCGGATTGCAGATGCTCCGCGCGGGGGGCAACGCGGTGGACGCGGCGGTGGCGGTCTCGTTTGCGCTGGCCGTGACGCGACCGGAAAGCACGGGAGTCGGCGGCGGCGGATTCATGATCGTGAGGCTTGCTGACGGCCTTACGACCGCGCTGGACTTCCGTGAGACCGCGCCTCGCGCCGCCGGACCCGATATGTTCGCGCTGAGCGAGGACGACGCGGCATCGACGGGGTCACGCATCGGTCATCGCGCGGCGGCGACGCCGGGACTGGTCGCCGGGCGGTGCGAGGCGCTGAAACGCTGGGGGAAACTGCCTTTGTCGACGGTCCTCGCGCCGGCGATCCGGCTCGCGGAAGAGGGGTTCGCGGTGGACGCTTCGTTCGTGGCGGCGTCGAAGGAAGCGCTTGAGGCGTACCTGAAGAATCCCTCGCTGACCACGTCGTGCGCCTACGTTTACCGCACGTTTCTGAATGAGGGGCGTCTCTTTCCGCAGGGGCATGTGTTGCGGCAGCCCGCGCTGGCGGCGTTCCTGAAGCGGCTGGCGGCGGAGGGACCGGACTTCTTCTACCGGGGCGAGTTCGCGGCGGCGCTGGAGAAGACGATGACGGCGCACGGCGGCGTCATGACGGCTGCGGATCTGTCCTCGTATTTCGTCAAGGATCGCGAGCCGCTGGTCGGAACGTACCGGGAGTGGACGGTGGTGACGATGCCGCCGCCGTCGTCGGGGGGCGTGGCGATCCTCGAGGCGCTGAACATCCTCGAGGTCTACCCGATGCGCGACCTGCGCGACAACGAGGTCCGCCCCGGTCCGCACCTGCTGGTCGAGGCGATGAAACATGCGTTTGCGGACCGGGCGCGATATCTCGCAGATGCGGATTTCGCCGACGTTCCGGTCGAACGCCTCACGTCGAAATTGTATGCGCGAAAACTGGCCGTGCGGATTCAAAAGGCGCTGCCCGGCGTGCTTCCGCAAGAAGGTTACGGCAGCGCGGAGTTTCTCGAGGACGGGGGAACGAGCCACTTCAGCATCGTCGACGGCGACGGCAACGCCGTGGTCAGCACCGAGACGATCAACACGGAGTTCGGATCACTGGCCGCCGTGGAGGAGTGGGGTGTCGTCCTGAACAATCAGATGGACGACTTCGCCGCGCGTCCGGATCAGCCGAACGCCTTCGGGCTGATGCAGTCCGATCGCAACCGGATCGAACCGGGCAAGCGCCCGCTGTCCAGCATGAGTCCGACGATCGTCCTGAAGGACGAAGAGCCTTGTCTGCTGATCGGGGCCTCAGGCGGACCGCGGATCATCAGCGGCGTGCTGAACGTGTTCGTCAATCTGCTGGACTACGGCATGTCGCCGCCGGAAGCGATGACGGCGGTGCGCCTGCATCATCAGTGGCGCCCGGAAAGCCTGGCCTTCGACGCCGCTCCGCCGGGGTCGCTCGCCGAACTGCTGACCTCGAAGGGACACCTCCTGTCCGACGAGCGTCGCGTGTCACACGTGCAATTCGTCCTCCGGTCCGAGGATCGCTGGATCGGCGCATCCGACCCTCGCAAGGGTGGGCGCCCGGCGGGCGAGTAACCGACCGAAGCGCCACCGCTTGGACGGATCGAACTCCACTCCGGTGCGGTTTCTCCGTTCCGGGCCCCGACGCGAAGTTTTTTAATTAAGTTGTTTATTTAAAGCACTTTGTGTGCGCTTAAGCCGTCGCCTGCCGGACTGGATTACGAGATATTACACGCCTAAGGTCAGCAAATGATTGCCTGGCGATATTTTTATGATATAATACCGAAATAGGCTTGAGGAGGAAATTCGATGGAATCGAGAGAAACCGAAGGAAGGTCGCTGAACGGCTGGGCGATGCTGGGGTTCCTGGTGCTGGTCGGCGGCGCGCTGGGATACTGGGGGTATGCGTGGATTTCGCAGGCTGCCCGGGAGCGCGTTGTGAACGGGTGGGAGGTGGCGGGGTGGGTGTTGGCGGACCTGGTCTGGACCGCGTTCTTGCTGGGGTTCTTCACGTTACAGCCGAACATGGCGGCGGTGCTGATCCTTTTCGGGAAGTATCGCGGGACGGTGCGGACGAGCGGGTTTCACTGGGCGAACCCCTTCCTGATGAAGGAGAAGGTCTCGGTCCGGGCGCGGAACTTCAACGGGGAGAAGCTGAAGGTCAACGACTCGCGAGGCAACCCGATCGAGATCGCCCTGGTGGTGGTGTGGCGGGTGACGGACACGGCGAAGGCGATTTTCGACGTGGATCATTACGACGGCTACGTCACGACGCAGAGCGAGGCGGCGTTGCGCCACCTGGCGATGTCTTACCCGTATGACACGTTTGAGGGGGACACGCTGTCGCTGCGCGGGAGTCTTGACGAAGTCTCGGAAGCGCTTCAGCGCGAGGTTCAGGCGCGGGTGGCGCCGGCGGGCGTGACGATCCAGGAGGCGCGGATCAGTCACCTGGCGTACGCGGCGGAGATTGCCGGCGCGATGCTTCAGCGTCAGCAGGCGGAGGCGATCGTCGCGGCGCGGACGCGCATTGTCGAGGGGGCGGTGGGGATGGTGGAGCTGGCGCTGGAGAAGCTGGAGGAGAAGAAAACGGTCGAGCTGGACGGGGAGCGGAAGGCGGCGATGGTCAGCAATCTGCTCGTTGTGCTCTGCGGGCATGAGTCGGCGCATCCGGTGGTGAACGCGGGCACGCTTTACTCGGGATAGCGCGGACGATGGCCGAGCGCAAACCTTTTTTGCTGCGCCTCCCTCCGGATCTGATGGAGGAGTTGAACCGCTGGGCGCGCGACGACCTGCGGAGCGTCAACGCGCAGATCGAGTATCTGCTGCGCGAGGCGGTTCGGGCGCGGCGGCGGGCGCTGCCGCCGGGTCCGGCGGAGGATCCGGGCGCGGCGTGCGCTCCCGCCGCACCGGCGGAGTAAGCGGCGGAGTAAGCGGCAGTCGAGGATGAAACCGCGGAGTCACGCACGCGGCGCGACGCACAGGGGGATTTGAGCACCGGAGTCCAGTAGCGCCTCGGCGGCGTCGGCGACGGCGTCGACGGTGACGCCGGTCATGCACTTGAGGTGTCCGAGGGGGCAGACGCGCCGCTGACAGGGGCCGCAATCCACGTCGATGCGGACAATGCGCTCCCGGGCGTAGCTGGTGCGGGTCCACTCCGGATGCGTCGGACCGAAGACGGTGACGACGGGGACGTTGAACGCCCGGGCAAAGTGGCGCAATCCGGCGTCGTTGCAGATCAGCAGGTTCGCCCGGGCGATCAGGGCTTTCGTCTCGCCGAGAGAGAGTCGCGGATCCTCGAAGACGACGGCGGAGGTCGTCATGTGGTCGCGGATAGCGCGGGCGATCGGCTCCTCGCCAGGACCGCAGGTCACCAGCACCGTCGCGCCGCGCGCCCGGACGAGGCGATCGGCGACGGCGGCGAAGCGTTCGGGCAGCCAGCACTTGGCGGCGCCGTAGCGGGCGCCGGGACTGAGGACGATGACCGGCGGGTTCAGCAGGACGCCGGCATGCTGAAGCTTCTTGAGCAGACCGCTTTCATCCTCGGCGGTCGGAAACAATTGCAGGCGGTCGTCGGGTCTGGGGCATCCGATCGCCTCGGCGAGGTCGGCGTAATACTCGACCAGGGGAAGCGGGGTGAAGCGGCGTCCGGCGCGGTTCTTCGGGGGCAGGGCGTCGGTCAGGAGGAAGCGGCGGCCGTCGCGGGCGTAGCCGATCCTCCGCCGCGCTCCGGCCAGGCGCGCGACGAGGGCGGAGCGGAACGAGTTCGGAAGGAGAACCGCCCAGTCAAAGCGAGCGGCCCGCAGTCTGCGCAGGAACCTCCAGAAGGCCGGCGACCACGGGGCGCGGGCCTGCTTCGGCGGCAGCAGGAACGTCTCGTTCACCCAGGGCATGCCGGCGATAATGTCCTGAAGGTTCGCCTCGGCCAGCCAGGCGACGTGTGCTTGCGGGAAATGCGTCCGGACGGCGCGCAAAAACGGCGTGGACATGACGAAGTCGCCGACCCAGGTGGGGAGCGTGACGAGGATGCGTCGCGGCGGCGGTTCACTGGCGCAGGGGAGAAGCATCACACTCAGAAGTGTAGTGAAGGCGGCGGTCGCGCCCAGCCGACCGGCGTCACGCGTTGCGATCAAGCCCCGTGCCGGCCGAGGCGAGACGCCTTTCCTGCCGGGGCGCGGTTCGTACGCGCGGTTTCAACGCCTTCGCAGGCAGGTGTACAAAGAAAGCGTCCTGAGTTTCCAGCGGACTGCGGCGCTCGGTGCTTTGGGTGTTCTGTCGTTGTGGCGCGACGTGCATCGGGGGTCCAGGAGGGGCGGCGGATCGGCAGCGCAACGGCCGCCCATCCTTTCGAGCCTCTGTCGTCCCCCCGGGACTCCGGGTTCCTCCGCACGGGTTTTCCAGCCCTGGCGGGCCGGGCTGTTTTCCACCACCCCTTCCGGGGCTGAGACCGCCGGATGATCTTGCGGGCTAAGACCGCTGGATGATTTTCGGGGGCACAACCCCTCCTGTTGCTCCCTCCCTGCAGGATCGCGCCATGTAAGTTCATGTGATTCCAACACTCCGCAACCGGAGCCGGGTGGCGACTCAGGTCAAGACTTTGTGGCGGGTCAGCCGACTCCTACGTATGATGGGCGTTCGACGAGGGGCGCTGCAATCCACTGAAACGGGGCGGCGACCCCTCTCGTCCGGGCGCGGGAGGGATCAACAATGCGTCATGACGATCGGTTGAGGATGATCCGGTCGAGGCGAACGCGCGGGGGGGCGCTGGCGGCGTACGTGGCGGCGTGCGTGACGGGGCTTGCCGGATGTCAGCCGTCCGGGTCGCGTGAGTTTACGCTCTGGAACCCCTTCGGGTTCCGCAACCCTTTTCAACCGGATCAGCCGCCGCTGCGGATCGGGATGGTCGCGGACACGCAGGGGGTTTTCGACCCGCGGACGTGGGTGGAGACGTTCAAGACTCCGCCGTGGGAGGATTTGTCGAAGCACCTTTCCTCGGAGTTGAAGCGTCCGGTTCAGGTCGAACCGCTGACGGCGGACCAGATTGCGTTTCACCTTCAATCCGGGCGGATTCAGTTCGCGCTGGTGTCCGGCGCGGACGTCGAGCGGATCCGCGACAAGACTCAGGCGTTCCTCGAAATCGCGCGGGCGGAGGCGGCGACGCGCAAGGGTGTGATCGTCGCGGACGCGGATTCGGGGATCCGCTCGATATCCGAGTTGAAGGGCAAGCGCTTCGCGTTCGGTCCTTCGGGCGACCCGATCCTCGACACGGCGGCGAAAGAGGCGCTGCAGAAGTCGGGCGTGGCGATCGACGACCTCAAGCGTGAGATTCTCCCGATCCCGGGCACGCTTCAATATCACCTCAGTTCGTTTGAGGTCGCCAAGGAGATTGTTTACGGGGGAACACCCGCGGGCGTGATGGACCACGACGAATTCGAGTCGCTTCCCGATCGCGGGGGAAAGTTCACCTGGAAGGGGTTTACGTTCAGCCGCGATCAGTTCACGGTGTTGGGAACAACCGACGGGGTTCCGCTGGACACGATCGAGGACGCGCGGTTCCTCGCGTCGAAGACGGCGGATGCGGCGCTGGTCGAACGCTTGCGCCACGTGCTGCTGGAGATGGACCGGCAGCGGCGTGAGGCGTGCCTGTCGCTGGGGTTCCGGCGCTTTACGCCGCCGAGCGGGAGCGCGTCTCCGGGGTCGTCCGCGTCGTCTTCGGCTTCCGCCTGAATCCTGTGCCGCCGGCGCGATGTTGAACGCGGTCCGGTGCGACGATCCGCGCCGTTCCGTTTCGATGCAAACACCTGCCTGGTATTACCGACGACTACGCTCAATGTCGCCCGCGGAGATCGGCTGGCGCCTCCGGGCGCGCGTGCGAGACGCCGTGGATGCGCGGTGGTGGGCGCGGCGGGTGGAGGAAACGAAAGCGGACCGGGTGCTGCCCGCGGAACTTCCCCAGCCGATCGGGAACCCGGTCGTCCTGGGCGATGTGCTTCGCCTCACCCGTGAGTCGCTGGTTCCGGGGGAAGTGGAGGAGATTCTGCGCCGCGCGGACGCGGCGATGCGGCATCGGTTCACGTTCTTTGACCTCCAGGAGGTTCATCTCGGCGACATCATCCGCTGGAATTATGAGCCTTCAGCGGGGCTCGAGACGCCGAGGTGCTTCTCCTCCCGAATTGATTACCGCGACACGCGCGTCACCGGCGACTGCAAGCTGGTCTGGGAACCGAACCGGCATCAACACCTGGTCGTGCTCGGACAGGCGTACCACCTGACGGGGGAGACGGCTTACGCGGCGGAGGTGATTGCCCAGTTGGAATCCTGGATCGCGCAGTGCCCCTTCGGGTTCGGGATGAACTGGCGCAGTCCGCTGGAGCTGGCGATCCGCCTGATCAACTGGGCGTGGACGCTGGGCTTGATCGCCCGCAGCGGGCTTCCGAGCGGAGCGGTGGCGCGGCGGATCGCGGAATGCGCCTACCGGCACCTCTGGGACATCCGGCGGAAATACTCGCGGTTCTCGTCGGCGAACAATCATCTGATCGGAGAAGCTGCGGGCGTGTTTGTGGGGACCTCTTATTTTAATTACCTGCCCGGGGCGTCGCAGGCCCGGCGGGAGGCACAGCGGATTCTGGTCGAGCAGATGCAGGCTCAGACGCACGCCGACGGCGGCAATCGGGAGCAGGCTTTCAGTTATCACCTTTTCGTGCTCGAGTTTTTTCTGATCTGTGAAGTGGTGGCGCGTCGGATCGGCGAGCCTTTCCCGGAGTCCTTCCGCGCCGATCTGCGCAAGATGAGCGAGTTCGCGGCCGCGTGGATGGAGGCGGGGGATCCCCCGATGTACGGAGACGCCGACGACGGTCTGGTGCTTGGCGTCGGGACGGCGGGGCAGCTTGGAGCGTCGGTGCTGACCGGGGTTGAGGCGGCTAACGCCGGGTTTCGGTGGATCAATGCGCAAGATCGGCGCGGTGCGCACGCGACGTGGGTGTGCGGCGTTTCCGGGTTCGACTGGGCGGCGAGGGCGAACAATGTTGATGCCGTCGAGTCGTTGCGGTCCCGAGCGTTTCCCGAGACCGGATTGTTTCTCCTTCAGGGAAGGCTCCCCGGAGGCGAGGCGGTGAGCGCCGCGCTGGACGCGGGGCCTCTCGGATTCGGGAGCATTGCGGCCCACGGTCATGCGGATGCTCTGGCGATGACGCTGCGTGTTGGCGGATGCACATTCATTTGTGAATGTGGAACTTACGACTACTTCACGTGGCCCGAGGCAAGGGAATTTTTCCGGTCGACCGCCGCCCACAACACGGTGGAGATCGACGGGGGGAGTTCGTCAGAGCCTCTCGGACCGTTTTTGTGGGGCAGACGGGCGGAAACCCGCTGTCTGAAGTGGGAGCCGACCCCGGACGGAGGCGCCGTTTCGGCCGAGCATGACGGCTACCGAAACCTGAGAGACGGGGTGATCCACCGGAGGGAGATAGTCCTCTCGATAACAAGGCGTGAACTGCTTGTAAAAGATGAGGTTATGTGCAGTTTTGACCACGAGGTCCGGCAGTTCTGGCACATCGGGAGGGATTGTCAAATTCGCGCCGTCGGGGATAATACCTACCGACTTACGGGGAGAGGGAGGGTCATTCTGGTTCGTCTTGATCCCGGACTGGAAGTCAGCCTGCATCGCGGAAAAACCGATCCGATGATGGGGTGGTTCAGTGCGGGATATCATCAGCGCGAGCCGATCTCCAGTCTGGTCGGGACGGCGAGAGTTGCGGGTCCTGTCACGTTCATGACGCGGTTCGAGTTCTGCACGCCCGATGTGAATCCGGCGTGTTGAGGTGGGGACTGTGATTTCCTCATGCAGTCGAAGTGGCGGGGGCAGCGCGCGCTGGTTGCGTCTGAAACGGCGGGTTGTCGCGTCGGGGTAGGGTTCGGAATTGAGGGGTCGGATAAATTCAGGTGCTTCAACGCAATCCTTATACGCCCGCGGTTTTACCTTCCGCGCCGAAGTCGCCCCGCCGCCTGGTGAAGGGGATCGTGCTGGCGGGGGTGCATGACTGGGGGGGGTGCGCGCTGGACGCGCTGCTTCCCCGTCCGCTCGCGCCGGTGGCGGGTCGTCCTTTGATCGGCTACGCCGTGGAGTGGTTGAGATCGGCGGGGGTTTCGGAACTGACGATCTGCTCAAACCTTTCCGCGCGTCGGCTGGTGGACGCGCTGGGGGAGGCGGCGGACGGCGTCACGTTCCACCAGGATGTCATGCCGCGCGGACCTGCCGGCTGCCTGCTCGACGCGTGGTCGGGGAGCGAGGCGGAAGCCGGGGTTCTCGTGGACGGAAGCACGATCCCGGAATGCGACCTTCCGGCGCTGCTGGGGGAACATGAGTCTGGCGGTGCGGCGCTGACGGTCGTGGTGCGCGAGGATTCCGGGCATGTGCGGGCGACGGATTTTCAGCCGCCTGCGGGAATCTACGTTGCGTCGCCGTCGGTGCTGGAGCACGTTGCGGAATCCGGGTACGTGGACCTGAAGGAGGGTCTGATTCCGGCGCTTTATGACCGTGGATACCGGATGACGACTTACGGAACGGCGGGAACGTGTCCGCGGGTGACGGGGGTGGCGTCGTATCTAGCGGCCAACGACTGGGTGCTGGAGCGGAACTGGGTGCGTCCTGAGGAACTGGACGGGTTCGAGGTTGCGGCGGAGGGATCGCGGATTCATCCGACGGCGCAGGTGCATCGCGGCGCTCGGCTTGCGGGACCGGTTCAGGTGGGCGCCCGGAGCGAGATATCGGACGGGGTGACGCTGGTGGGTCCGGTTTGCATCGGAAGCGACGTGCGTATTCATGACGGGGCGGTGATCTGCCGTAGCGTTTTGTGGGATTCGTGCGAAGTGGGCGCTGAAGCGCATCTGGATCGATGTCTGGTGGCGCAGAGTGCGGTGATCCGTCGTGCGGTGCGAGCGGTCGGGGCGGTGTTGGCGCCGGGCTGCGCGGAAGTGGAGCGCCCCGGACGGCGCAAGACGGGAGCGCAGGCTGTGCCGCGGAGACGCATCGGGACGTGAAGCGGATGCTGAGAGCGGGATCGTGCGACGGAGGGGTCGCGGAAGTCAGGTTTTCAAGAAGGTCGGAGCGAGAAACGAGCCGACAGGTCAGGAAGTGAACATGTTCGAGATCAATGAAGACGCGCCGGAAGGCGGACAGGATCGGGGCAGCGCGCTGATCCCCGCGGGCGGCGGCGTCTCCACGCTGGCGCGGGGGGGGGAGAGCGGCGGGTACGGACTGGCGAGTTACGGTCCGGCGTCCGGTCCTGCGCCGCATCGCGGTTTTTCGCTGCGGTCGATGCTGCGCTACAAGTGGATGGTGCTGGGGATCACGCTGGCGGGGGCGGCGGTGTCGGTTCCGCCGGTGTGGATGCTGATCAAGCCGAAGTACTACGCGAACACGCTGATCCAGCTCAAGCCGACGATGCAGCGGCAGATCTACAAGATCGAAGAGACGGGCGTCATGCCGCTGTATCAGCAGTTCGTGAACACGAACGTGATGCTGATCCGCGGGGCGGGGGTGCTCAACCCGGTGCTCAATGATCCCGAGGTGCTCAAGACGTCGTGGTA
This sequence comes from Phycisphaerae bacterium, assembly GCA_013360585.1. Classification (GTDB taxonomy): domain Bacteria; phylum Planctomycetota; class Phycisphaerae; order UBA1845; family UBA1845; genus JABWBH01. The sequence goes on from JABWBH010000036.1 coordinate 13,477, forward strand.
TCGGGATCCGCCGCAGAAGCTTCTGAGCAGCGCCGTCAAGCCGGCGTATGAGCGTCTGCTGGAAGACCTGAACGTGGTCAACGTGAAGGGTACGGAGCTGATCGAGATCGGATTCTACGCGACGGATCCGAAGGACGCCGAGCTGATCGTGAAGACGATTCAGCAGGTGTATCTGGATCAGACGAAGGGCACGGCGGACCAGCGGACGCGCGACCTCCAGCAGCGGCTTCAGGAGGAGGAGGGGCGTCTGAAGAACACCCTGACGTCGTTGATCTCGTCGCGCGGAACGTTCACGGGCAAGTTCGGGAGCGCGTCGCTGGAAGATGTGCAAACGCTGCACAACTCGGAACGGCTGAAGCTTCAGGGGGAGCTGCGTTCGCTGGAAACGACGATCAAGATGTACGACTGGGAGCGGGATTACCTTCGCCAGATCGTCGAAGGCGCGACGCCGGAGGAGGCGGACGCGGCTGCGGACGGGACGTCGGCGTCGGCGTCGGCTTCGGTCGGCGTGGAGGAAGGCGGCGAGGCGGGCGTGCGAGGCGACGAGCGGCCTCGGCGTTTGTTCTGGTCGGACCGGGAGTGGAGCCGTCTTTATCAGGATCGGGAGTCGAAGCGTGCGGCGTTGGAGACGGCGCTCCAGTCCAACATGGGGGAGAATCATCCGCGGATGCGGGAGATGAAGGCGGCGCTGGAGCTGGCGGAAGGGTCGCTTCGGCAGCGCGAGGAGGCGTTGCTGGCGGGCGGGGAGCCGGCGGTAGCGGCGGGCGCGGTCAGCGACGGGAGCCTCGACCCGGCGATGCGGTTGAAGGAGCTGGACTACCTCGCGAAGCGCGGCGAGGAGCAGGCGAAGCTGCTGCGTGACATGATCACGACGCTGGAGAAGCAGATCACGGACATTGCGGGGGCGGCTTCCGAGCTGAAGATGCAGGATCACGAGATCGAGCATATCACCTTGAAGTACGAGGCGGTGCAGAAGCGCGTTGAGGAGATTCAGTCGGAGCTGATCAGCGGACCGGCGAGAATCGAGCCGGCGGGACAGGTCAAGGTGTCATCGCGTCCGAAGAACGACCGTCGTCCGCTGTTTTCGGGTGTGCTGGTCTTCGGGTGGCTGGCGGCGGGCCTGGCGCTGGCGTACTTCCGGGCGGCGATGGATCCGTCGATGTCGGAAGTGAGCGACGTGACGAATACGGTTCAGGTTCCGTTTCTGGGACAGATGCCGCGTTTCGCGCCCGGGACGGACGCGCTGTCGGACACGAGTCCGATGCTTCAGGAGAGCATCCGCATGATCCGGACTGCGCTGCTGGAGCGGTGCAGCGTGCGTCAGGGGTACACGGTGCTGATCACGAGTCCGAACGTCGGGACGGGGAAAACGACGTTTGCGATGCTGCTGGCGCGCAGTCTGGCGCATGTGGGGAAGCGTGTGCTGCTGGTGGACACGGACATCCGACGATCGAGTCTGAGCCAGCGGGTGAACGCGGGACCGCGCAAGGGTCTGGTGGATTTTCTTCGCACGGGCAAGCTGACGACGAAGGACGTCCTGTTTCATGCGGACGTTCTGGGCGTCGACGTGATACCCGCGGGGGACCGGGCGAGCGTGGACGACGCGGAAAGGATGGCGAACGGCCGGTTCGGGCAGGCGTTGAAGGAGTGGCGTGGTTCGTATGACTTCGTGATTCTGGACTCGGCGCCGGTGCTGCCGGTGGCGGACGCGCGGATCCTCGCGGGTCAGGCGGACGGGACCATCATGGCGGTGCGGGCGTCGCAGACGCGTCGGGCGGAGGCGATGGAGGCGCTGGCGGAGCTTTCGGCTGCGGGGGCGCGTCTTTTCGGGACGGTGCTGATCGGGACGGATCCGCGCGGCGGGTATTACCGGGGGTACGATTACGGAAGCCTGGCGCGGCGTCCGGTCGAGGTCAGCGGGGTCTAGGCGCTTCGTTCATGACCTTCCGGCCGGGGCGCCGGCGGCGCGTTGCGCGCGGATCGGACAACGGGCGGTGCAGTTGATTGTCGTCATCCTGGATTCGCATCCGGCGTACCTCGAAGCCGGTGCGGACGGTCTGAGCCTGCTGTCGCTGCCGCTGGGGACGGGGACGGTTTACGATGTCCTTGCCGGGCAGATTCGCGAGGCCGGTGCGGCGTGCATTCACGTTCTCCCGGGGTTTTCGCCTGGGGCGGGCTACGCTCGGCGGTTCGTGGCGCGTGCGGAAGAAGCAGCGGGCGCCGCGGCGCTACCGGTCAATGTGCTGACCTCGTCCGGGCTTTCCGAACTGCTTCATTCCTGCGAACCTTCAGATGATCTGGTCATCATCGACCCTCGTTACTGGCCGGTGGGCGGCTTTGATCTTCTTGAATTGATTGAGCACCGTGACGACCGTCGGTGGACGGTGCATGCCGTGGCGGTGGCGTCGGACAGCGAGGAAGCCCAGGAATACGTCCGGTTGGATGCGGCGGGCCGGGTGCGGTGTATCCGCCGGTACTACGAGAGTGTGACGTGGCCGAAGACCGGTCCGGTGCTGGCGACGGTGATGCCCGCGTCGGCGGCGGAAGACGTGATGTTCAGCTCGCTGGGAGAGCTGCGGCACGTGTTGTCGCTGCGCGGGATGTTAAGCCGCGACCTGCACGCGGCGGAGGGGAGTCTCGACCTGATGCAGGAGGAGGCGTATCTGGCGCTTCAGGAGGAGCATGCGACGGCGCGATGCGCCGGGTCGCCGCCTCCGGGGTTCCGGTTCATTGAGACGGAAGTTCTGGCGTCTGAAAGCGCGCGGGTCCACCCCTCGAGCCGGATCCGCGGACCGGTGGTGCTTCAGGCCGGGACGCAGGTGGACGAGGGGGCGACGTTGATCGGTCCGTCGGTCGTGGGTCGTGGGGCTCGCCTCCGTCGGGATGCCTTCGTCGCGCAGAGCGCGATTGCGGAGCGTGTGACGGTGGGCGCGGGGCAGGCGGTTCGGCATCAGGTTCTGGCGCGAACTGACGGGTCGGGGTCGGCGCCGAGCAACGGGCGGATACGGACGGGAGACGGATCCTCGCGCGGCGCGAGGGGTGTGGCGTTCACCCGTCCGAGGGTGGAGTTCAACGGGTCTGCGCGGACGGTGCGGCGGCGGGTGTATCCGGCGGTGAAGCTGACGGTGGAGGCGGCGCTGGCGTGGACGGCGTTGATCGCTCTGCTCCCGCTTTTCCTGGTGATCGCCTTGCTGATCCGGCTGGACTCGGCGGGGCCGATTTTTTTCCGTGACCGGCGCGAGGGCAAGGGCGGCCGGATGTTCGACTGCCTGAAGTTCCGGACGATGCGGCCCGACGCGCATCTGATGCAGCGAGGGCTTTATGACGACAACGCGGTGGACGGACCGCAGTTCAAGATGGCGAACGACCCGCGAGTGACCCGGGTGGGGCGTTGGTTAAGGCAGGCGAACCTGGATGAGCTTCCGCAATTGATCAACGTGGCGCTGGGGCAGATGAGCCTGGTGGGGCCTCGACCGTCGCCGTTCCGGGAGAATCAGATCTGCGTGCCGTGGCGTCGGGCGCGGTTGTCGGTACGTCCGGGGATCACGGGGTTGTGGCAGGTGTGCCGACATGATCGGGACGAGGGGGACTTCCACCAGTGGATCGCGTACGACATTGCGTACGTTCGTCATCAGTCGTTCCTTCTTGACCTGCGCATCCTCTTTGCGACGATCCTGACGCTCGGGGGGAAGTGGCACGTGTCAGAGGGGTGGATCCTCGGGACGGATTCGCGGCGGGAGCGATTATCGGTCGAGCGCGGCGCCGCATGACCGGTGAGCGACGGTCGCCCGCCGATAGAGAAGAAGGTTTCGGCGCGCGGCAGGCCGGGTTCGGCGCGGAATCCGCCGGATCGCCGCGATCGCAGCGCTTTGGCAAGGAATACTGTCATGTCAATGCGACGCAGGGGACAAGGGTGTCGTTGGTTGGCGTCGACGTTGTCGTCGTCGGCGGTTTTGATCGGAATGACCGGTTGCGGACCGGACCCGCGGATGAGCGTCGAGCAGTTCATCGAGCTGCAGCGGCGTTTTGAGGATAAGGCGCCGGAACCCGAGACGGCGCCGCCGGATTATTCGGCGATCGACCGTCTTCTTGGACCTTACCGGGTTGGTCCGGGGGACACGATGACGGTGACGTTCTCCGGGACGGACCTTCCTTTTGCGCCGACGGTGACGGCGCGCATCGACCGGGAAGGGAATCTGAGCCTGCCGCTGGTCGCGCCGATCAAGGTTGCGGAGCTGGAGCTGGAAGACGTGGATGCGGTGATCAAGGCCGCTTATGTGCCGGGGATCGTGAAGGATCTGTCGGTGCATACGGAGGTCGCCACGCCGGAGACGACGCGGGTGCTGGTGGTGGGCGCGGTGCAACTGCCGGGATACACGCGGTTGCGTCGGACGGAGCGGAACCTGGTGCTGAGCGTGGTGCTGGCTGGCGGGGTGACGTCGGATGCGACAGGTCGGACGACGCTGCGGCGTCTTCGGCGTCCGGGAGAGGAGTGGCGTTTTGACCTGACGGATCCTGAGCAGGTGCGCGCGGCGATGAACCTCGAACCGCTGGAGAACGGCGACATGATTGAAGTGGAGGCTTCGCCGCGGGCGGTGTTCATCGGGGGTCTGGTGAACGCGCCGGGACCGCTGCTGCTGGATCCGGGGGTGGAGGTGAACCTGCTTCAGGCGATCGCGGCGGCGGGGGGGCTGCGGACGGACATCACGCCGCGCGAGGGGACGCTGATCCGCCGGATGCCGGACGGAAGCGACGCGATGGTGAAGATCAACCTGGACAAGCTGGCGGCGATGCAGTCTGCGAATCTGAAGCTTGCGGCGGGGGACGTGCTCTGGGTTCCGCACACGGTGGAGACGCGGATTCAGGACTGGATCAACCGGAACATCTTCCTGAGAGCGGGCGCGACGGTGAACTACAACGTGTCGGGGATCGAGTTCATGAACCGGCATGAGCTTCAGGGGGGTCGCGCCGGGGGCGGGTCGCTGGAGGATTCGTTCGATCCCTTCGGGTTCCTGCTGAGGAATCAGGCGCTTCAGGGGCTGAGCAACCCGTGAGCATCGCGGTGATGACGCCAGAGCCTGTCGCGGGCGCGCCGTCGCTTAAGCGCGTGGAGCATCTGCGAGGTCTTGCGCTGCGCGCCCTTCCGAGGATGGTGACGCGGAGCGGTTTTTTCGGTTGGTGCATTCGCCGAGGCCGGTCGGGCGACCGTCTTGAGGGGGAGTCGTTGCGTTACACGGCGATCGTGCTGATCGGGCTTTCCGCGCAGAAGCAGGATGTTTCGGGGCGGATTCTCGGGGCGGGCGGGTCGGACGCCTGCTGCGACCGGTTGATCGATCGTCTGCCGCGGATGAACAACATCGGCGACGTGGCGCTGACGTTGTGGGCGGCGGTGTCCTTGCGGCGGCGCAATGCGGCGGCGGCGCTGGAGCGTTTGAAGGCATTGTCGCCGGTGGAGCGGCCGTGCCCGACGGTGGAGCTGTCGTGGGTGGTTTCCGCGCTGTCGTTTCATCCGGAGTTTCTGACGGATGAGAAACTGGCGCGGGCGGCGGCGAAGCGTCTGAAAGGGGCGTTTCACCCGGATTCCGCGTTGTTCTCGCATCATGCGCCCGGGACGCGGGCGGGTTTTTTCCGTGAACATGTCTCGTGCTTTGCGGACTGGGTGTACCCGGTGCAGGCGCTGTCGCTGTATCACGAGATGACGCGGGACGCGGAGGCGGCGCAGTCGGCGCGGGCGTCGGCGGCGAAGATGGTCTCGCTTCAGGGTCCGGCGGGGCAGTGGTGGTGGCATTACGACGTGCGGACCGGCCGGGTCGTCGAGCCGTATCCGGTGTACGCGGTGCATCAGGACGGGATGGCGCCGATGGCGCTGCTGGATCTGAAGGATCGCTGCGGGGCGGATCACACTGTCGCGATGATGAAGGGCGTGGACTGGTTGTACGAGGCGCCGGAGTGCGGGTCGCGGTTGGTGGATGACGAGGCGGGGCTGATCTGGCGGAAGGTGGCGCGTTACGAGCCGAACAAGTGGGTGCGCGGGATGCAGGCGGCGGCGAGCCGGATGCACCCGGCGCTGCGTGTGCCGGGGACGGGGGTGCTCTTTCCGGCGCGGCGGATTGACTGGGAGTGCCGTCCGTATCACCTCGGCTGGTTGTTGTACGCGTTCTCGGATCGGCGCGTGGAGGCGTGGGGGCTGGGGAAGGCGGAATGAGGAGTGAGGGGCGCGGCGACAAGGAGGCTTGCTCGTTGCTTCAGCCCCGAGTCTTCGATCCCGGGAAAGAGCGCTTCGTGACCTTTTGATCTGGCGGCGCGACGTCAAGGGCAGGCGAGCGCGGTTCGGTATTGTCGAGGGCGCATCCTTACGGGCGCGGCCTGGTGCTGTCGCGGATCCTGATGATCGCCGACGAGCCTTGCTCGCCCACGCGGTCTGCCCTTTAACCGGATGTTGATTGTCAGAGGGGACGGCGGATCGTCTCGGTTGAATCACAGATGCCGAACCCGTGGGATAACTACCCTGAGTACATGATCCTCGGAGTGCCGGTGCGCGCGATGCGGATGAGCGACGTGGTGCGCGCGGCGGAGTCGGTGATCAGCGGCGCAGGCGGCGCCGCGGCGGACCGACACATGCACATCGGGGTGGTGAACGCGGCGAAGGTCGTGAACATGCGGCGGGATGCGGCGTTGCGCGAGGCGGTGCTGACCAGTGACTTGATTCTGGCGGACGGGATCGCGGTGGTGTGGGCAAGCCGGGCGCTGGGGACGCCGCTTCCGGAGCGGGTGGCGGGGATCGACCTGATGACGCGCCTGCTGGAGCTGGCGGACCGGCGGAAGCTGCGCGTGTATCTCTTTGGCGCGACCGAGGACGTCAACGCGAAAATGGCGGAAGAGATTGCGCGGTGCTGGCCGGGGGCGGTCGTGGCCGGGCGGCGCAACGGGTATTACGCAGCGGACGAGGAGGAGGCGATCGCGCGGCAGATCGGGGATTCCCGGTCGGACCTGCTTTTTGTGGCGATGAGTCCGCCGAAGAAGGAGATCTTCCTGGCGCGGTGGGGCGCGGTGATGCGGGTTCCGGTGAGTCACGGCGTCGGGGGAGCGTTCGACGTGGTGGCGGGGAAGGTGAAGCGTGCGCCGGCGGGTTGGCAGAAGCTCGGGCTGGAGTGGTTGTACCGGGTTGTGCAGGAGCCGCGGCGGATGTGGCGGCGGTACCTGACGACGAATACGGCGTTCGCGTGGATGCTGGCGGGGGCGTGGGTGCGGAAGCGTTTCGGAGGCGGCGAGCGGGGGTCGCCGACTTCGGCGAGGGTGTCACAGTCATGACGCACGGAGCGTCAGCAGCGCCGGGTGCGGAAGGCGCGAGGCCCGGCGGGACGGGGGCGACGGACGCCGGGGGGGCGCCGGTTGAGCGGGAGGTGGCGGCGGCGCGGGCGAAAGCGTACGACGCCGTTTACCGCGGGTGGACGGTGAAGCGCGTGACGCGCGAGTCGTACGAGGCGGCGACGCGTTTTTTTCTGGACGCGCCGGCGGGCGAGCCGGGACATCTGGACGGCAATGAGCTGGGGTTCGCGTTTCAGTTGCTGGGTGTAGACCGGCTGGAAGGTCGGCGAATCCTGGATTACTGCTGCGGGGCGGGTCGAAGCAGCATCTACTTTGCGCTGCGTGGAGCGCGGGTCTGGGGGTGCGACCGGTCGGAAGAGGCGGTGCGGATCGCGCGGCGCAGCGCGATCGAAAGCGGGGTCGCTGCGTCCGTGCAGTTCGCGGTGGCGGATGTTCAGGAGCTGGCGTTTCCGTCAGATTATTTCGATGCGGTGTTCTGTCAGTCCGCGCTGCACATCGTGGCGGATTACCCGGCTGCGGCGCGGGAGCTGGCGCGGGTGCTGAAGCCGGGCGGGAAGGCCGTTTTCTGCGAGGAGGCGCTGGGACACAACCCGGTGCTGGAAGTCGTTCGGGCGCGCCGTCGCCGGAGGCACGCGGAGTGCGGCGGGCGGACGCTGCGGATGGACGACCTGCGGCGGTTCGGCGAGGCGTTCTCGCGGATGCAGGTCTACCCCTTCAACTTTTTCCTTCAGTCAAAACAGTTCTTCGGTCGGCGCGCACACACCGGATGGGCGAAGTTGTTTCTCCGTGTGTGCCGGACGGCGGACACGGCGCTGCTGGGGGCGCTGCCTTTCCTGAAGCGTTATTGCGGGAAGGTGGTGGTGGAGTATGTCAAGGAAGGACAAGGTGCGGGGTCAGCCTTACAAATTACGCATGACAAATGACCAAGATGATCATCATCGGGTCGGCGTGTCAGTCGAGCGTTTCGCTATCAGCGAGCCTCGTTAATCCCCGGAACGTTGCGTGATGGATTTCTGGTCAGTCGTCATTTGTCGTTGATTATCCGTTATTGGTTATCGGCAACTCAGGCGCCGCTCGTTTTCGCCGGGCATGATCGACTTCACGTACATTCTGGCCGCTTCGCACTCCGGTTCGACGCTGCTGACGATGGTTCTGGCGTCGCATCCACGCATTGCGTCGGTGGGGGAGACGTCGGCGGTGTTGTGGCGGGGCAAGAGCGACAGCGCGACGTGCAGTTGCGGAACCGCTCTGTCGGCGTGCGCGTTCTGGGCGAAGGTGCGAGAGGGGATGGCGCGGCGCGGCGCGGACTGGGAGTCGCCGACGTTTCAGACGGATTTCCGGCTTCGCGGGCGGCGGTGGACGGACCGGGTGCTGCGTGCGGAGCATCAGGGGCGTTTGCTGGAGGCGGTGCGCGACGCGGCGCTGGCGGCGAGCCCGGCGTGGCGGCGCGAGTCGCCGGCGATTTTCGGTGCGAACCGGGCGCTGATCGAGACGGTGTGCGGGCTGAAGGGCACGACGGTTTTTCTGGACTCGTCGAAAGAGCCTCACCGGTTGAAGTTTCTGATGCGGATTCCCGGGTTGCGGGTGCGCGTCATTCAGCTTGTGCGCGACGGGCGGGGGGTGGCGGCGAGCTACCTGCGGCGCAACGAGTTTCCGATCGAGCGGGCGTGCGACGAGTGGCGGCGGAGCCTGGTGTCGGAGGAGCACCTGCTGCGGCGTCTGCCGCCGGAACGGGCGTTGCGGGTCCGGTATGAGGATTTCTGCCGAGATGCGGCGGGGTGGTCGAGGCGCATCTTTGAGTTCATGAACGTGGATGCGGGACACGACGTGTCGCGGTTTCACCTGGCGGAGCATCACATTCTGGGGAACCGGATGCGTCTGAGCGCGACGGGAGATATCCGGCTGGATGAGAAGTGGCGACGAGAGATGACGCCGGCGATGCTGGAGGTGTTCGAGCGGACGTGCGGGGGGATCAATCGGCGTTACGGGTATGCGTGAGCGAGGGACAGAGGGACCAAGGGACGGCGGCGTGAAGGAGCGGAGGAAGAATTCGCTGGCGCTGGGGGTGGTGAGCAACTGGGCGTCGCACGTGGTGTTCGTGGTTTCCGGGTTCGTCCTGCCGCGGATGATCGACCGGGAAGCGGGTCAGGAGGCGCTGGGGGTCTGGGACTTCGCGTGGTCGCTGACGGCGTACACAGGGCTTTTCTCACTGGGCATTGCGTCGGCGGTGGGCCGGTACGTGGCGCGGTTCGCGAAGCTGAAGGATGATGCGTCGCTGAACCGGATGTACAGCGCGTCGGTGATTCTGCTGAACGCGGGTTTTGTGATCGGACTCGGGTTCGTCGGCGTCGTGTACGCGTTGACGCCGCGGCTGGTCGGGACGAAGGATCCGGCGCTGGTTGCGCTGGCGTTGCAGTTGACGGCGATCCTGGGGGTCGCGGCGGCGGTGCAGCTTCCGCTCAGCGCCTACAGCGGGGCGTTGAGTGGGCTTCAGCGTTTCGAGCTTCGGACGATCATCCGGATCGGCGTGAGCGCGGTGTCGCTGGGGATGATGATCGTTCTGCTGGTGGGCGGGGCGGGGTTGGAGTGGGTGGCGGGGACGTTTCTTTTCTCTGAGCTGGGGATCGGCGTGCTGAACTGGATGGCGGTGCGGCGGGAGTGTCCGCGGCTTCGGTTTGCACCCGGGTTGGTGGACGGGGCGGCGATCAAGGATGCGCTGGGGCTGGGGTCCAAGACGGCGCTTCAGGGGCTGTCGCGGATGGGTTTGTATCAGACGAGCGGGCTGATCGTGTCCGGATTTCTGGGGCCCGGTGCGCTGGCGGTGTATTCGAGGCAGCGGGCGCTGACGGCGTTCATGTCGAAATTGATGGCGACTTACGGGAACGTGTTCGCACCGGAGGCGAGCGTGCTGGAGGCGAAGGAAGACCTCGAGGGTCTGCGGGCGCTGGTGATCAAGTCGAGCCGGTTCGGGTTTGCGATATCGCTGCCGCTGGTTGCGGCGTTCTGCCTGTGCGGGAGCGCCGTGCTTCAGATCTGGATGGGTCCGGGGTATGAAGCGCCGCTGGTGCTGACGTTGATGATGTTAGGTCATCTGATGTCGTACGCGCAGCGCGGGACGTACAACATTCTGGTCGGACTGAACCGGCACGGTCGGTCGGCGCTGTGGGAGTTGGGGGCGACGGCGGGAAGCGTGATGCTGGGTTTGTTGTTTGTAGGCGTGCTGGGCTGGGGGACGTGGGGAGCGGCGCTGGCGGTGGGGTTGGCGGTGACGTGCGGCGGAGGGCTTGCGCCGTCGGTGATTTCGTGTCGTCATCTGGGGATGAACTACGCGGCGTATCTTCGGCAGGTGTTGCCGGTTCCGCTGCTGGCATCGCTGCCGTGGGTGGCGGCGCTGGCGGGGGCGCGGTGGTTTTTCCCGGAGCAGGCGTATGCGCAGCTTGGCGCCGGGGTCGGGGTCGGGGCGATGGTCACGATTCCGATCTACTGGAGGCATATCTTAACGGACTCGCTGCGTCAGCGGGTTCGCGGGCGATTTCGGCGCTGGATCGGGGGCGCGGGCGTGCCGAAAGCCTCGACGTAGGCGAGGTCGGATGCCGGACGTGGGATGTGGGATGTGCGGAGCCGGTTTCCTTACGGGCGCGGTTCGGTAAAGACGCGACGTTTTCTGCCGGCGAAGAGCGGGTGTGAGGGACGTGTTGAGAGGGACGAAACCTAACATCTTGATGGTGATGCTGGACTCGGTCCGGCCGGAGTGGTTGTCGTGTTACGGATCAGCGGCGACAACGTCGCCTCGGATCGACGCGATTGCGGAGCGGGGGACGGTTTTTGAGACGGCGATCGGACCGTCGGCGTGGACGTTTCCGGTGATGGCGTCGGTATTCACCGGGATGTTGCCGACGAAGCACGGGGGCCACGACGAGCACCAGCTTCTGGACAGCGCCTACCCAACGCTGGCGGAAACGCTCCAGCGTCACGGGTATGACACTGCGGGTTTCGCGGACGTGCCTTATGTGGGGCCTTCGACGCGGCTGGACCGGGGTTTCGGGTTCCTGTCGAACATGCGCGTGCCTCAGGTGTCGCTCGCCTCGAAGGTATTCAAGGCTGCGGGGCGCGTTCACCGGAAGGTGAGCGGTCGTTACACGAAGACGTGCGAGACGCGCGTTCTGATGGGGGAGGCGCTGCGCTGGTACGAGCGTCAGCGGGACCGGAGCAAGCCCTTTTTTCTTTACCTGCATACCGACGAGACGCACGCGCCGTTTCTTCCGCCGCCGGAATATCGGCGGAAGTTCGCGGGGCTTTCGCGGACACGGATGTACGAGATCAACCAGGACAAGCAGTTGTACGTCAGCGGGCAGGTGAGGATGACGGAGCGGGACTTCGCCGATCTTCATGCGTTGGCGAAAGCGGAGGTGGCGTTCTTTGATGCGTGGCTGGGCGTGCTGCTGGACCGGCTGGAGCGGGACGGGGTGCTGTCGGACACGGCGGTGGTGATCGCGGCGGATCACGGGGACAATCTCGGGGAGCACGGGCTTTTGCGTCACGGGTTGTGTCTTTATGACACGCTGGTTCATGTGCCGCTGATCGTGAAGTCTGCGGGGACGGGTTCGGGTCGGCGTGTGCGGGAGCTGGTGCAGCTCATCGACGTGTTTCCGACGCTGATGACGGCTGCGGGGATTGACGAGCCGGCGACCCGGGCGGAGCACCAGGGTGGCGATCTTGCCGCGCAGGTGCGGGAAGGGCGTTTTGCGCGGTTCGCGGTGTCGGAGCTTTATCGCCCGGGTCAGGGGTTGTGGCGGAAGAAGGCGCCGGGGTTCATGCCGGAGTTCCTTGAGCGCTACGACCGTCGGCTTCGGGCGCTGCGGACGAACACGCACAAGTACATCTGGGCGTCCAACGGGCGGTGCGAGTTGTACGATCTGACGCGGGATCCGGGGGAGAGGCGGAACCTGATCGACCTGGAGGCCGGGCGCGCGGCGGACATGCAGCGTGATCTGGATGCGTGGCTGGCGACGTTTGAGGCGAAGGAGGCGAGTGCGACGGTGGCGGTGGAGGACACGGCGGATGAGCGGGTGTTCGAGCGGCTGAAGGAGCTGGGATACGTAGAGTAAGGGCTTGACGAGAAAGTCGTGTCGGAAGGCGAATGTCTGCTTCGCGCGGGCGGACCGGAGGTCCGCGATCCGGATTGAATCAACGAACTTGCAATTCAGAGGGGCATCGCCCCGTGAGTGCGCCGTTGAAGATTTGTTTTGTGGCGCTGAACGGATACGCGGCGATCGGAGGTCGCGCCGGGACGTCGCACATCGGCGGCGCGGAGCGTCAGACGGCGCTGCTGGCGCGGGAGCTGGCGCGGCGGGGACACATGGTGTCGCTGGTGGTGCTCGATCACGGTCAGGCGGACGGAGAGGCGATCCAAGGCGTGCGTGTGTTCAAGGCGTATGCGCGGGACGCGGGGTTGCCCGGGCTGCGGTTTTTTTCGCCGCGTCTGACGGGGCTCTGGTCGGCCCTGCGGCGGGCGAGCGCGGACGTGTATTACCAGCGGATGGCGGAGCAGACGACGGGGATCGTAGCGGCGTTCTGTCGTCGTCACGGGAAGCGTTTTTTTTTCGCGTCAGCGAGCGATTACGACTGTCTTCCCGAGCTGCCGCGACTGAGGAAGCCGCGGGAGGCCGTGTTGTATCGCTACGGTCTTCGGCGGGCGGATCGGGTGCTGGTTCAGACGCGGCATCAGCGGGAAATGATGCGGACGGGGTTCGGCGTTGAGGCGGAGGTGCTGTCGAACGCGGCGGAGGATCTTGCGGACCGGAGCGTCGTGTCAGCCCCGGGGGGGGCACTTGCGAGAGACGCCGGAGAGGCGAGTGGGCGGCTCGCCGCTTCAGGATCGGACCGTGGTGCGGCGCCAGATGCTCGCGGACCGGAGGTCTGCGAGCCGAGGTTAAGCGAAGAATTCGCAGTCGGAGGCACGAAGGGTCTGCGGGTTCTGTGGATCGGACGGTATACGCCGGAGAAGCGGCTGGAGTGGGTGTTCGAGATCGCCGGCGCGTGTTCGAATCTGACGTTCGACATCGTCGGGGATGCGACGGGCGGGTCGCGTTATGCGGAGGATCTGAAGGCTCGTGCGAAGCGGTGCGAGAACGTGAGGCTGCTGGGCCGCGTGGCGCATGAGCAGATCGGCGCGTTGTACCGGCGGTCGGATGTGCTGCTGTGTACGAGTGAGCGCGAGGGTTTTCCGAACACGTTTCTGGAGGCGTGGAGCCTGGGCGTGCCGGTGGTGACGACGTTCGACCCGGACGGGGTGGTGGCTGAGTTCGGGCTGGGGAGGGTGGCGACGTGCGTGCCGGGGGTGATCGAGGCGCTTCAGGTGACGGCGGCGGACGGCGTGGGACGTGAGCGGATGAGAGTCTGTTGCCGGGCGTACTTCGAGCGTGAGCATCGGGTTGAGCGCGTCGTCGACCGGTTCGAGGCGCTTCTTGCCGGGACGGGGAGTGCGGTGTGACAGCGGCGCCGATCAAGACCGGTTCGGCTCGACCGGATGAAGCGGGGGCGGTTGCGCCGCTTCGGATTGCGCTGGTGATCAGCAACCTCGAATACGGAGGCGCGCAGCGACAGGTGATCGAGCTGGCGAATCATCTGGAGCGCGGCACCTTTGAGGTTCATGTGTGCTCGCTTTCACGTTACGTGCCGCTGGCGGCGGACCTCGAGGACGCGGCGGAGCGGCTTTTCGTTCTGACGAAGCGTTTCAAGTTCGATGTTTCGGTGATCTGGCGGCTGGCGGCGTGGCTGCGGCGCATCCGGGCGGACGTGGTTCACAGTTATCTTTTTGATGCGAACATCGCGGCGCGTCTTGCGGGGAGGCTGGCGGGGGTGGGGGCGGTGATCGGGTCTGAACGTAACACGGATTATCACCTGAAGCGGCGGCAACTCTGGGCGTATTGGGCGACGCGGAGTTGCTCGGATCTGATCATTGCGAACTCGCGGGCGGGGGCGCAGTTCAGCCAGCGTGTGCTGGGGCATCCTGCGGAGCACTACCGGGTCGTTCACAACGGGGTGGACACGGTCCGGTTCCGTCCTCAGGAGAAAGCCGTGATCCGGTCGCGGCTGGGGTTGGCTGCGGAGGCGCTCGTCGTCGGCATGTTCGCGAGCTTTAAGGCGCAGAAGAATCATCCGTTGTTGCTGGAGGCGGCGCGGCGCGTGCTGAATCGGCGGGGGGATGTGAAGTTTCTGCTGGTGGGGGATGAACTTCACGGCGGGATGCACGGGTCGGATGCGTACAAGGTGCGGGTTTTCGGGATGATCGAGGCCCTGGGATTGTCGAGGGCGTGCGTTCTGGCGGGGAACCGAGACGACGTGGAGGACGTTTACTGCGCGTGTGACGTGACGGTACTGCCGTCGCTTTTTGAGGGGACGCCGAACGTGCTGCTGGAGTCGATGTCGTGCGGGGTTCCGGTGGTGGCGACGGACGTGGCGGACAACGCGGCGATCGCGCCGGACGGACGGGTCGGGTTCATTGTTCCGCTGGGGGATGCGGGGGTGCTGGCGGATCGACTGCTGAGGTTGATCGAAGACGGGGAATTGCGTCGGCGTTGCGGGGCGGCGGCGCGGGCGTGGGTCGAGTCGGAGTTTTCGACGGCGCGGTTGGCGGAGAAGACGGGGGCCGTCTACCGGGAAGCGTTGGCGTTGCGAGCACGTCGCGGCGTCGAGGGGACGCGGGCGAGTGCGTCGGGGTCGAGCGGTGCAGTGCGAAGATGATCGCGCGACGGGCGGAACAACTCGAATCGCGGGGGCGTGAGGCGGCGGGTTCGACGTCTGCGGCAGGTGCGGCGTTTGCGGTGCGGCGGTTTCCGTATCCCTACCGGGCGATGCTGGCGATCTGCTCGGATCTGGACGAGACGCCGGATGCGCGAACGTATGAGCAGATCATGACGTACCTCAACACCGAGCGTGATCTGGGTTGGGGTCAGGGCGTCGGACTGGAGGTCGGGAACACGATCTACTTCGACATGCCAGCCTCGCAGTTCGCATACTGGAACACGGACGATCGCGGGCGGGCGATGACGCGGGAGCTGATCCACAGCGGACACGTGGACTGCCTGCACTCTTACGGGGACGGAGCAACGACGCGGGAACATGCAAGGCGGGCGCTGGACGAACTCGCGCGATATGACCTGCGGATCGAGGTCTGGGTGGATCATGCACAAGCCGTGACGAACTTCGGGGCGGATATCATGCAGGGTTGCGGCGACGTGGCGGGCGCGTCGGCGTATCACGCGGACCTGACCTGCGACCACGGGGTGCAATACGTGTGGCGCGGGCGTGTGACGAGCGTGATCGGACAGGACCGTCCGCACAGCCTTCGCGGCGTCTTCGACGGGAACGATCCGGCGGGGTCGCTGCGGACGTTGGGGAAGGAGGCGGTGAAGCACGTTCTCGGGCGTGCGGGGCAGGCGAAGTACGCGATGCACGGTCCGAATGTGCTGGTGCGTCCGGCGCAGCTGCGCGACGGGCGGGCGGTCTTCGAATTCATCCGATGCAATCCTTATTGCGGGGGGGTTGATCGTGCGGCGACGGCCGCGGGCATCGCGGAGGTGCTGACGGAGCGGTTTCTTTCACGGCTGGTCGAGCGTGAGGGCGCGGCGATCGTTTACACGCATCTGGGGAAGGTGCGGCGGCCGGACGAGCCTTTTGAGGCGGCGACACGGGCGGCGTTCGAGCGGCTGGCGCGTTATGAACGCGCGGGGAAGATTCTCGTGACGACGACCCGGCGGCTGCTGGGATATCGATCGGCGCGGGAGGCGGCGCGAGCGTGTTGGTGCGAGGACGCGGCGGATGTTTTTCGAGTCGGCGCCGCGCCGGGCGGGCCTCGGCTTGCCCGGGCGGACTGGCAGGGGTTGACCTTAACGCCCGTGCAGAGTCGAGCAGCGGGCGCGGGGGTGACGATCGAGGTGGAGGGCGCGGGACGGTTTGCGGGGCGGGTGAATCCGCCGGATGAGCGTGGGCAGACGAGCGTGATGATCCCGTGGGAGCGGCTGCGATATCCGAGGTGAAGCGGCAAGTTGCGGACGGCGCTGCGGGTTCCGAAGCCTGTCCGAACCTGGCGGGTCAGCGACCCGTCCCGCCGGCGGGCGCCGAGTCGGGCGTGGGTGTGCGCGTGCGCGGGTGGTTGCTGCGGCGCGTCCTGCGTGCGGCGCTGCTCGTGTATCTGGGATGTGTCAGCGTGTTGAGCCGGGCGGTGCGGCGCAAGGCGCGCGTGGACGGTCGGGTGCGCGTGCTGGTGACGGGCAAGTTTCCGTCGAACACGTGGGTGGGGGCGTTTCTGCGTCCGATGGCGGCGGTTGGGCGATGTGAAGGGGTCTGGGCGGTGTCGGCGTATCCGATTCCTGAGCCGCCGGGGGTTCATGCGGTGTACGCGCCGCGGTGGCTGACGCGCGTGTGCGGACAGGCCGCAGCGAGGCTGCTGATGATGGCGTGGTTGGCGCTGCGGTTGCGTCCGGATGTGATCGGGGGGTTTCACCTGCTGATCAACGGACTTGCGGCGGGATTGCTGGCGCGGCTGGTGGGGGCGCGAGCGTTTTACGTGTCGGTGGGCGGACCGACGGATTGCGTGGACGGAGGTTTGCACGGAGAGAACGCGGTGTTCCGGCGGATCGTGCGTGCGGACGCGGTGATCGAGCGTCGCCTGCTTTCGGCGATCGGGCGGTTTGACGCGGTGGTGACGATGGGTCGGAAGGCGGCGGCGTTCTACCGGGGACGGGGGCTTGCGGACGTTTTTCACGTGATTCCCGGGGCGATCGACGCGGCGCGTTTTTCACCCGGGTCGGTGGTGAAGGAGTTCGACCTGATTCTGGTGGGGCGGCTGGTCGAGGTGAAGCGGATCGACGTTTTCCTTGAGGCGGTGGGGATTGCGGCGAAGCGTCGGGGGACGCTGTCGGCCGTGGTCGTGGGCGACGGGCCGCTTCGGGCATCGCTTCAGGAGCGTGCGGAAGCGCTGGGGTTGGCGGACCGGGTGCGCTTTGTCGGGCAGCAGGCGGCGGTGGAGGACTGGTACCGTCGGTCGCGTGTGTTTGTGCTGACGTCGGATTCCGAGGGTTTGTCGCTGGCGATGCTGGAGGCGATGGCGTGCGGGCTTCCGGTGGTGGTGTCGGACGTGGGCGATCTGGGCGACATGGTCGAGCGCGGGGTGACGGGTGAGCTGGTTTCGCGGCGGGACGTTGGGGCGTTCGCGGACGCTTTCGTGGACGTGCTTTCAGATGAGCGGCGATGGCGCGGCATGTCTGAGGCGGCGCAGTCGCTGGCGCGACGTGCGACGGTCGAGGCGTCGACGCCTCGCTGGGAGAAGGTCATCTGCGGGAGCGTAGAACGTTGACGTCGCCAACGAACGTGACGACAGGAGCAGCGGGGACCGGCGAACGCCCTTCGGCGGCGGCGCGCTGCCGCGCGCTGCGCGACCGGATGTATCCGAAGGAGATGCGGCCGCACCAGATTCTCACGCGGCGCGTCCTTGAAGCAGCGAGGCAAGGCGCGGTGATTCTGGATTGCGGGTGCGGGCGGGACGCGGGCTGGCTGAAGCGTCTTGCGCCGTCGTTCGGGTTCGCGGTGGGGTTTGACTTCGAGATCGACCCGGCGGCTTCGGACGCGGCGACGCCGCTGGTTCAGGCGGACGCGCATGCCGCGCCGTTGTGTGATGCGTCGGTGGACGTGATCGTGACGAAGAACACGGTGGAGCATTTCGCGGAGCCTGCGGTGGTGTACCGCGAGTTTTGCCGGGTGTTGCGTCCGGGCGGGCGTTTGTTCGTTCTGACGGTGAATCAGTGGTTCCCGCCGATCCTGGCGGCGCGCTGGATGCCGCACTCGCTGCGTCAGCGGATCAACGCACGGGCGACGGACTCCGCGCCGGAGGACACGTTTCCGGTGTACTACCGGGCGAACACGACAGCGGCGCTGACCGCGCTGGGGCGCGAGGCGGGCTTTCACGTGGAGGGGCTGGAATACCTCTCGAACCACCCGGAGTATTTCATGTTCTCGCCGCTGGCGTACCGGTGCTGGGCCGTGATCGAGCGGGCGCTGCTGCGTCGGCGGATGTTCGCCGGGCTTCGGCATTTCATGCTGGCCACCTACCGCAAGCCCGGGACCGGGGCGTCGGGAAGCGGAACATGAAGCGGGCGTGGTCGCGGAAGAACCTCTGGGAGCGGTCGCCGCGATGGTTAAAGCGCGTCGTCGGCGCGGGACTGGGTGCGGTTCCCCTGTCCTGGATTCTCGGACGCCGATTCCGGGAGCGGTATCGTTTTGTGATGTCGGCGCAGCGCTGGTCGCCCGGTCGCGTCCGCGCCTACCAGGTGGAGCAGCTTAAGCGGATTCTCACCCTCGCCTACGAGCGGACGTCTTACTACCGACGCACGTTTGACGAAGCCGGTTTCGAT
Organism: Phycisphaerae bacterium; assembly: GCA_013360585.1. Taxonomy (GTDB): domain Bacteria; phylum Planctomycetota; class Phycisphaerae; order UBA1845; family UBA1845; genus JABWBH01. The sequence goes on from JABWBH010000036.1 coordinate 32,220, forward strand.
CCGCACGGATTGCGCGAGCCGGAAGACCTGCGCCGTCTTCCGACGATCGACCGGACGACCCTGACGGAACACCTGGGGGATATGCTTACGTGCGACGCGGGTTCGCCGGGCGTGGATTATGTGACGACGGGAGGAACGAGCGGGTCGCCGCTGGCGTTTTACATCGGGGCGGGGCGATCGAGCCTCGAGTATGCGCATCTGACGGCGGCGTGGTCTCGTGTTGGTTTCTCGCCGGGGGACACGCTGGCGGTGTTTCGTGGGCGCATCGTCAGTGAGGGGGGGGCGGGGTTGCGGCATGAGTACGACCCGCTGCTTCGCCAGCATTTTTACAGCGCCTTTCATCTGACGGATGAGATGATGGCGCGGTACGTGGAGCACGTTCGCGGAATCGGTCGGTGCTTTCTGCACGTTTATCCGTCCTCGGCGGACGCGCTAGCGCGGTTCATCCGGCGTTGCGGCGTGCGTCCGCCCGACAACATCCGGGGGATTCTCGCGGAATCCGAGATCGTCTATCCCGAGCAGCGGCGCCTTTCGGAAGACGTATTTCAGTGCCGCTACTTCTCGTGTTACGGGCACACGGAGAAGCTTGTGCTCGCGGCGGAGTGCGAACACTCGACCGACGATCACGTGGATCCGTTTTACGGCTACGCGGAACTGCTTGATGAGTCGGGTCGGCCGATAACGGAGGCGGGGCGGCGCGGGGAGATCGTCGGGACGGGGTACATCAACACGGTTGTGCCTTTCATCCGATATCGCACGGGAGACTTTGCGGAACTGGCGGGGGAGGGCTGCGCGGCGTGCGGGCGGGCCTATCTGCGTCTGCGCGGGATCGCGGGGCATCGGACGCAGGAGATGCTGATCGCATCGGACGGTTCGGCGATCGCGTGGACAGCGGTGAACATGCACGACGACACGTTCGACCGAGTCCGTCGGTTTCAATTTCACCAGCGGCGCCCGGGGCAGGCCGTGTTGCGGATCGTTCCGGCGGCGGGGTTCGGACCGGCGGACCTGCGGCGGATCCGGGAGCATCTGGGGCGAAAGCTTTCCGGGCGTTTGACGATCGAGCCTGAGGTTTGCGAGGATATCCCGCTTACGGCGCGAGGGAAAGCGACTTACGTTGTTGCGGATTTTGAAGAAGCGGGCACATGCGCGTCTACGCACTCTACGTCTTCACGCTGATTCTGATGGGCGCGGCGATGCGCGACTGGTTCATCGGAGCGTGCGGGCTTCTGCTGACCAGCCTGATCCTTGAGCACCCGGATTATCCGAACTCGATGCTGGGGGTCAGCGGCGTCAATCCGTGGAACATTCTTTTCATCTGGGTGGTGGTATTGTGGATGACGCAGCGTCCGCACGAACCGGCGGCCCCGCCGATGCCGCGTGCGGCGCGACTTCTGATCGGCGGGTACGTGGCGGCGCTGACGATTGCGGTGGCGATGGGGGTTGCGGGCGCGTGGGGAGGAAGCGGGAAGGGCATGACGGTCGGGTCGCTGGTGATGGATTACTTCCTGAACCCGATGAAGATCGTCGTGCTCGGCTACCTGATTTTCGACGGCGCGAAAACGCCGGGGCGTCAGGTGGCGACGATGACGTGCGTGGTTGTGAGTGCTCTGGTGACGTCCGCTCTGGCGTTGAAGTACCGGCTGGCGACGGGGCTGAGCGGGGATTTCATGCGGGGGCGGCAGCGTCTGGGCAACGAGGTGGGGCTTCACGCCAACCAGATGGCGTGGGTTCTGGCGGGGACGTTCTGGGGTCTTGTGGCGATGGTGGGGTTGTGGAAGCGGCGGTGGATGCGCTGGGCGACAGCGGCTGCGGCGGCGCTGCCGGGTCTGGCGACCCTGGTCGTGCAATCCCGGGCGGGCTACCTGGCGCTGGGCATGACGGGTCTGGTGATGGGGGTGGTGCGATGGCGTAAGCTGCTGATCCTGCTGCCCGCCGGGGCGCTCGGGGTGCTGCTGCTGGTTCCGTCGGTGGCCGACCGGCTCATGATGGGCATCGATCCGGCGCATTCGCCGATGGGGCAGACGCAGTACGATCTTGAGGTCATTACGGCTGGTCGGACGGACGTGCTGTGGCCTCCGGTGATCGACGTCATTCTTCAGTCGCCTTTGATTGGGCACGGGCGGGTGTCGATCCTGCGGACATCGGCGCGGGGTCGGATCGAGGCGGCGATCGGGGTGTGTCCGACGCACCCTCACAACGCCGTGCTGGAGGTTCTTTCCGACTCGGGGGTGCTCGGTGGCGGGCTGATTATCGCGTTTTATGCGGGTTTTGTGCTGGTTTCGATGCGTTTATTCCGTCAGTGGCATTCACCGCTGGCGACGGCTGTCGGGGGGGTGGCGCTGGCGTTGGTGACGGCCCGGCTGGTGACGGGGGTGTCGGGACACAGTTATTACCCGATCCGCTCGATGTTCGGGTTGTTTGCGATGGGGGGGTTGGCGCTGCGCGTGGCGACGAACGCGGCGGCGACGGCGCGAACCCGCGCGGCACCGGTTTCGGCTTCGACGGCGGCCCTGAGTCTTGCCCCGCCGCGTCCGGCGTGAGCGGCGGACCGACGTGGCGGCAGGCTCGTCGGCGCCGTTTCCCGTCGGCGCGAAAAAAATCCTGCAAAACTCCGTGGAAAACCTTTTCTTTTCTCAGCGCCCTGATATAACACGCGCGTCGGCGCCGCAGTCGGCGTCCGCCGGAGAAGCCGTCCGGGGACTGCGGGGCGCCGTAAGAGCCACGGCAAGTGGGTGCGCGGGCGAAGGTGGGCGCGATCGCCGGCGATCGTAATTGAGGAGTCAGAAAGGAGTCTTCAAGCATGGCGAAGAAGGCAGGCAACGGCAAGAGCGGCGGTCGCAAGTCCCGCACGAAAAGCGAGATTTACAGCGGGCTGGCGGAGAAGGCCGGCGTGACGAAGAAGCAGATCGCGGCGGTGTTCGACGAGATCGGTGCGATGATCAAGCGTGATCTGGGCAAGTCGGGACCGGGGCAGTTCGTGATTCCCGGACTGGTGAAGGTGCGCGTGGTGCGCAAGCCGGCGACGAAGGCGCGCGAGGGCATCAACCCGTTCACGGGTGAGAAGCAGATGTTCAAGGCGAAACCGGCGCGCAACGTCGTGAAGGCGTCGGCGGTGAAGGCGCTGAAGGACATGGTGTGACGCGTCGCCGGCGCTGACCGCGCCACCGGCGGCGTCCCGCGCCGCGGACGACGGATCGCTCGCGCTTGCTCGCGCGAATCCGGCGTCCGCGGCGCGTTTTTTTCAGCGCGTCGGGAATCACGCGGAAGGAAGATATTCTCGAGTCGTCGCGTTCGTCCGGAAAGCGACGTCGCGCGGGCTGAAACCGCGCGGTTCGGAGATGCGGCGAGGGGTCTCAGGTCCAGAGCTTGCGCAGATCGGCGCGCGGATCGCGGCGCGGGCCGGGACTTGCGCCGGCGTCCGGTCTCGCCGCCGCGACCTCGGCGAGACGGCGACGGACGTCTTTCGTGAGGAACCGGCTGAGCTTGGCGAAGCTGTGCGCCTGTCCGAAGCGGTACTTCGCGAAATGATAGCGCAAAGGGAAATACAGGTAGAGGAAATCCTTCGCCCGCGTCAGCGCGACATAAAGCAGGCGGCGTTCCTCGTCGAGGCTCTCGGTGTCCCCGGTGGACAGGTCCGACGGGATCATGCCGTCGGCGACGTGCAGCACGTGGACGACCTGCCACTCACAGCCCTTTGCGGAGTGAATTGTGCTGAGGATGAGGTAATCCTCCTCGAGGGAGGGATCGCCGGCCAGGTCTGACGCCGAGGTCGGCGGATCGAGGGTCAGGTCGGCGATGAACGCCTGCCTCGCGGCGTAACCGGACGCGATGTGCTGAAGCTGCTCGATGTCGCGCAGCCGGACCGCCGCATTCTCGTAATTCCGCTCGCACAGGGGTTCGTAGAAGCGGCGGAGCAGTTCGACCTGTGACGCGACGGGAAGGGGCTGCGGATCGGGGGGCGGGTTTGCGGGCGCGGTTTCGACGGCGGCGGGTGGTTTGCGCAAGCGCGGGCGCTTTTTTGCGGGCGTCTCGACGGGGCGCTTTCCGCAGCACATCTCAAGCGTGCGGCGTAGTTGATCGAACGCCTGCTCTGCTGCCGACGGGACGCGGACGCGCTCTCCGAAAAACCGGGCGAGCGGGCTTCCTTCAAAGGCCTCTCGCGGATCCATCGCGGTCCGGGGCGCCGGGCGCGTCGCCCCGAGTTCGTCCATCACGCGGCGGGCGGAGCGGACGCCGATGCCCGGCATGAGCATCAGCACCCGCAACCACGCCAGCACGTCGAAAGGGTTCTCCAGCACGCGGAGCATCGCGAGAAGATCCTTGATATGCGCGGTTTCGATGAAGCGCAGTCCGCCGTATTTGTGAAACGGGATCTTGCGCCGCGCGAGCAGGACTTCGAGTTCGGCTGAGTGATAACCGGCGCGGAAGAGGACCGCCTGATGCCGCAGGGGGACGCCCTCTTCAAGATGGGCGAGGATTCGGCGCAGGACGGCGTCGGACTGATCCGACTCGTCATCACAGTAAATCAGCGCGGGACGGTGCTCCGCGGCGCGCGTCGAGCGGAGTTCCTTGGTGTAGCGCTCCTTCGCCTGCTCCATCACGGCGTTGGACACGTCGAGGATCGGCTGGACGGAGCGGTAGTTGCGCTCGAGGGTGACGATCGCCGCGCCGGGAAACTGCTTCGGGAAGTCGAGGATGTTGCGGACGGTGGCGGCGCGGAAGGCGTAGATCGACTGTGCGTCGTCGCCGACGACCATCACGTTGGGGTTGCGCCTCCTCATGCCCTGAAGGATTTCCGCCTGAAGGAGGTTGGTGTCCTGGTATTCGTCCACGAGGACGTGTTCGAAGCGATCGCCGAGCGGGTCGGCGATGACATCGTCGTGGGTGAGGGCGTTCCAGAAGATGAGCAGGTCGTCGTAATCGAGGACGATCTGCTCGCGTTTGCGGTCCTGATAGGCGTTGAAGATGCGCGACAGGTCTTCCGCGTAATTCTCGCACCAGGGAAACGCGGTCTTGAGCGTGTCCGCCAGCCCGGTGCGGGCGTTGACCATCCGGGAGTAGATCGAGACGAGGGTCTCCTTCCGGGGAAAGCGGCGATCGCCGGAGGCAAGCCCGAGATCATCGCGGATCATGTTCATCAGTTCGGCGGCGTCGGCGGGGTCCATCACGGTGAAATCGGGAGGCAGGTCCAGCGCCCGACCGTAGTGGCGCAGCAAGCGGTTGGCGACGGCGTGAAACGTGCCGCCCCAGACCCGGGCGGCGGACGAGGGATCAACGAGGTGGGACGCTCGGCGGATCATCTCGGCGGCGGCGCGGCGGGTGAAGGTCAGCAGGAGGATCCGGTCCGGGTTCACGCCGCGTCCGATCAGATGTGCGACGCGACAGGCGAGGGTGCGGGTTTTCCCCGTGCCCGCGCCGGCAATGACCAGGAGGGGTCCGTTGCCGAAGGTGACGGCGCGGCGTTGCTCGGGATTCAGGTCGTCCAGCCAGTCGGAAGTGCTCATCGGTTGCCGGGATTGAATCCGCGCCTCCGGAGCGGGTCAATTGCAGGCGCGCCGGCGGGTCGGCTGACATCGTCGCACGCCGTCGCTAGAATCGCCCCGGGGTGTCGGGCGGAGGCGCCGGGTGGAGGGTTCGGGACCGCGGGTGGATCCCGCAGGGAGCAGGCGGTTGCAACTGGCGGTGTTGTCATCATCGGAAGAAGCGCCGAAGCGGCGTCTGCCGCCGTGGTTGAAGCGCCCGCTGCCTTCCGGGGATTTTTCGCACACGCGGTTGGTCGTCGCGGAAAGCGGCGTGGCGACGGTCTGTGAGGAGGCCCGCTGCCCGAACCTGAGCGAGTGCTGGTCGAAGCGTCACGCGACGTTCATGATCCTCGGCGACAAGTGTACGCGGCGGTGTCATTATTGCGCGGTGACGACGGCTCGCCCGGACCCGCCGGCGGAAGATGAGCCGGAGCGGCTCGCCCGAGCCGTCGCGGAGCTTCGCCTGCGGCACGTGGTCATCACGGCGGTGGCGCGCGACGATCTGAAAGACGAGGGGGCCGGACATTTCGCGCGGTGCGTGCGGGCGATCCGCGCCGCGTGTCCAACGACGACGATCGAGGTGCTTCCCGCGGATTTTCACGCCCGGCGCGACTGCGTGGCGGCGCTCTGCGACGCCGGTCCGGATCTTTACAATCACAACCTCGAGATGGTCGAGCGTCTTCAGCCGTTGTACCGGCGCCAGGGTGGATATCGGCGCTCGCTGGATGTCCTGCGGATCGTGAGGGAACTCGCGCCGCAAACTCTCACGAAGTCGGGGTTGATGACGGGGCTTGGAGAAACGACGGAGGAGCTGCGCCAGGCGATGCGCGACCTGCGCGACGCGGGGTGCGACGTGTTGACGATCGGGCAGTACCTTCAGCCGACCCGAGACGGACACGCTCCGGTGGCGCGATATTACTCTCCCGAGGAGTTTGACGAGCTTGGCGCATTCGGGCGCGAGTTGGGCTTCGTCAGCGTGGCGTCGGGACCGTTTGTGCGGTCGAGCTACAACGCGTCGGAGGTTTTTGAGGAAAGCCGCCGTCGCGCGAACGAGCTTCGAGGTGACGCCGGCGTTGCGGAGACGGCGGGGCGGATATGACCGGCGGTGCTGCCAGTCTGGCGTCGCTTTCAGGCCGGTTCCTCGTGTTGGACGGACCGGACGGGTGCGGCAAGTCCACGCAGCAGGCGATGCTGGCGGAGCGGCTGATCGACGCGGGTCTGGAAGTCGTCTGCTGCCGCGATCCCGGGGGGACGGCGATCGGCGACCGCATCCGCTCGGTACTGCTGGATTACGATCTGGACGCGATGAACGTCCGCTGCGAGACGCTGCTTTTCATGGCGTCGCGGGCGCAGCTTGTCGCGGAGGTGATTCAGCCGGCGCTTGCCTCGGGGAAGGTGGTTCTTTGCGACCGCTTCGTCAGTTCGACCTGCGCGTATCAGGGCGCGGCCGGGTTTGATCCGCGCAAGGTGATCGATCTCGCGTGGCACGCGGTGGGGAATCTCTGGCCTTTCCTGACGATCCTCATCGACGTCGACACCGACGAGGCGTTTCGCCGGATCGGTCGTCCGCAGGGACGGTTGAAGCCCGCGTACCGCGAGGCGGGACAGACGGTGCTCTTCAGCGACGCGGTGCATGACGCGATGGAGTCGCGCTCGCCGGAGTATCACCGCCGGGTGCGCGAGTTTTTCCTGGAGCTACCGGAGTATTATCCTCGGCCGGTCGTCGTTGTGGACGGGACGGGATCGGCGGAAGCGGTCGGCGAGCGCGTGTTCGGGGCGGTCCGCGATCATGCTTGAGTCCGTGCGGCATCAATCCGGTGCTCAGCGGCACCTTCAGCGGGCGCTGTCCGCGCGGCGCGTTCCGCACGCCTACCTTTTTCACGGACCGGAGGGCGTCGGGCGGGAGGCGCTCGCCCGGGCGTTCGCGCAGATTCTGCTTTGTCCGGCGGGGTCGCCCCGCCGCGTCACGGAGGCCGACGCCGCTGACCTCGGGCTGCCGGAGGTTTTCGCCGCGTGCGGTCGCTGCGCGGAGTGTCGCCTCGTCGAGAGCGACACACACCCGGATCTTCACGTCGTCCACCGCTTTCTTAACCGGTTTCATGAGGAGGCGCGGGTGCGCGATCTGAAGGCCGCGCAGATCGGGGTGGACGTGATCCGCCGGTTTTTCATCGACGAGGTGGGGCGACGTCCGGTCCGCGGGCGGGCGAAGGTCTTCATCCTGCGCGACGCCCACCGCCTCAACCCTCAGGCGGAGAACGCCCTGCTCAAGACGCTTGAGGAGCCGCCGCCGGACACGTTCATCATTCTGATTACGTCGTCCGTGGAGGAACTGCTGTCGACGACGCGGTCCCGGTCACAGGCGGTGGCGTTCTCCGCGCTGCCGACCGACTTCATCTTCGCGGAGCTTCGACGCCGCCTCGGCGACCTGCCCGAGCCGCGGGCGGCGTGGTACGCGGGGCACTCGGGGGGCAGCCTCGGCCGGGCGCTCGAACTGATCGAGGAAAACGCGTTCGATCTGAGCACGTCGTTCATTGCGGGCTGGGCGAAGATGCCGGAGAACTTCGCGGACCTCGAGCCGGCGCGCTGGCAGAAGGCGATCGAGGGGCTGTCCGCGCTCTACCGCAGGCGCGATCCGGAGTTGTCGGAGACGGAGTCGCAGCGGATCGGCTTGCGCCTGCTCCTGTCCTTAAGCGCCGGAGTCTTCGGCGAGGCGCTGCGCGTCGGCAGCGGAGCTTCGGACTCGGGCACCGCGTCGCTTCTGACGGGCGGTTCCCCGTCGGACGCCGCGCGCCGGATCGCCGAGCGTCTCGATGCGGAGGACGTGTGCGCCGTCATCGACCGCTTCCGCCGTGCGGAGACGGCGATCGACCGCAATACGAACATCCCGCTGGCGATCGAAGCGATGCTGTATGACGTGGCGGCCCTGATGCGCGGCGAAAGTCCGGTGGAAGTTCTGTCATGAGCGTTGCGGCGCCCCGGAATCCGACCGAGGCCCAGAGCGCGTTCCTGGTTCTCCGGTACGTCTGGAGCCTGCCCGCCAAGCCGACCCGGGAGCACTGGGAGCACGTGCTCCGGATGAGCGAGCCTTTTGTCGGCAAGGTCGAATTGCAGGGACAGAAAAGCCAGGAAAGCGCGGACCGCATCCTCTCCCTGGTTGCGGCCGTGCGAGGCGACGCCTTCCGCGAACTGGGGTTTCCGCGTGAAGCCGCGGAGGCGTACCGGACGGCGTACCTCATCAAACCGATCGGCGGGTTCGCAGGGTATTACAGTCAATTGGTGCTCGATCACGCCTTTGACGATCACTACGAGACGGCATTGGCGGCGCTGGACGCATCAGCGGAGTCGATGCGCACGACGCCGTGGCATCGTAAAGCGCTGGGCTGGGCGATCTTGATGATGAAGCGTCCGGTTCAGACGCTGAAGGAAACGCTCCCGCACCTCCGTGCGGATCCGAAGCGCCGCGAAGTCCTGTTGCAGCGGCTTCGTCATCGGGCAGGCACGGGGCAGGCTGAATTGCCGGACGGAGCCGAGAAGGACCGCCGCGCGGCGGGGAACGCGTGACCGGCTTGGCGCGGCGCGCAGTCAGGTGGATACTTCGGCAGCCTCGCGCGTCGCGGGTCCGCAGGGCGTGCTCGGACGGACGCTGCAAGGGGCAGGAGCAGATTCGATGTCATCAACTTGCGAGTTCATCCGTCGGGGGAGAAACATGATTGCGGCAGGCGCGGGCGCGCTGGCCGCCTTGTGTGCATGCGCGGCGACAACCCTGGCGCAGGATGTTGCTCCGCCCGCCAACGCGCTTACCGCCGCGGAGCGCGCCGCGGGGTGGAGGCTTCTTTTTGACGGGGCGACGCCGCAGGGGTGGCGCGGGTACAAGAAGCCCGGGTTTCCCGAGAAGGGCTGGGCGGTGGAGGACGGGGCGCTGACCGTGCAGGCGGGCGGCGGCGGGGGCGACCTGATCACGACGGAGGAGTTCGGCGATTTCGAGCTGTCGATCGAGTGGCGCGTCACGGACAAGGCCAACAGCGGGATCATGTTCCGCGTCGCCGAGAAACATGACGCGACCTGGCAGACCGGTCCGGAGATCCAGATTTTCGACGACGCCGGTCACGGCGCGAAACCGACGGACATGCACTCGGCCGGAGCCTTGTACGATCTTCAGGCCCCGCCGGAGAACAAGACGCTGCGTCCGGTCGGGGAGTTCAATCACTCGCGGATTCTTCTGCGCGAGGGACTCCTCCAGCACTTTCTCAACGGCGTGAAGATCATCGAGTGCCGCACGGACACCCCGCAGTGGCGGGAGCGGATCGCCGCCAGCAAGTTCAAGTCGTACGAGGGCTTCGGCGTCCTCCCGCGCGGGCACATCGCCCTCCAGGATCACGGCAACACCGTCTCGTTCCGCAACATCAAGATCCGCGACTTCGCCGCGCCGATGCCCGGGCAGACCGCGCTGTTTAACGGCAAGGACCTGTCCGGCTGGAAGGCCGTCCTCCCCGACGGCGGAAAACTCGAAGACGTCTGGTCGGTGCAGGACGGCGTCATCGTGTGCAAGGGTAACCCCGTCGGCTACATCCGGACGGAGAAGGATTACACGAACTTCGTGCTCAAGCTGGAGTGGCGCTTCAGCCCGGTGACGAAGCAGGCGGGCAACAGCGGCGTGCTGCTGCGCATGCAGGCGCCGGACAAGGTCTGGCCGAAATCGGTCGAGGCCCAGCTTCAAAGCAGCAACGCGGGAGATTTCTGGAACATCGACGAATTCCCGATGACGACGGTCGCGGAGCGCCTGAACGGCCGCAACACGCGGAAGACGCATTTCGCCGAGCGTCCGATCGGAGAGTGGAACGAGTACGAGATCATCGTCGATCACGGGCGCGTGACGCTCAACGTCAACGGCGAGACGCTCAACGAGGCGTGGGACGTGCAGGAGATCCCCGGGAAGATCGGCCTGCAATCCGAAGGCGCGGAGATTCACTTCCGCAACATCCGCCTCGCACCGATCGACTAAATGAATCCACACAAAAGGGAAACCGGCACGTCCTGGAACCCGATGATCCCGAGCCGCGGGCTTTAGCCCGCGCGAACGCTTGATCCTGGGGGTGGGGTTCCCTTCATCGAGGACTTCTTTAGTCCGGGGGATTGCGGGCCTGGGATCGCGGATCTTCGATCCGCACGTGCGAAGCGGAGCTTCGCGATCCTGGCGCCTGCGCAACGCCGTCATGACTCGCGCATCAGGCCTGCGCCTCTTCAAGCACGTCGTCGAGCAGCGCGAGCAGCGTTCGCCCGTCGAAAGGTTTCGTGAGGTAGGGATTCGCGCCGACGGTGCGAGCAAGGGTATCCAGGTGGCGGCGGAAGGCGCGGTGGACCCCCGGTCAGGCGGGCGGATCGGTCCTTGTGCCCCGCGCAGGCAACGTGGCGGATCAGGCGTGCGGCGCGGCTGCGACCGGCGACGCCGCGGCCCGGTTCCCCAGGCCTGACAGCAACAGCAGCAGCGCCGCGACCGCGCCTTGCGCGATCAGACCCGGTATAAGCGCCGTCCGATCGGAGGACGACCACGCGATCTTGATCGTCCCGAAGGGCGACGCTCCCGCCAGCCACGTTCCGCTCGTGCGCTGCAGCGCCGCCCGACCGGCGTCGAAAGCCGGCGGGAACATCCAGATCAGCATGAGAATCAGGATCGTCATCCACAGCGCCGGACTGCGCCGCCGGCGCTCGAGGATCGACAATGCCGTCATCGTCACGCAGGCAAAGAGGCATGCCAGAAACGTCGCTGACCACGCCCGCAGCGCGGCCTGGTTGAACGTCGTCTCCGGAAGGCTCCAAGTGTATTCGTCGATCATCGGCCTCCAGACATCGACGCCCAGCAGCGCCGAGACGCCACAGATCAGCACCGGAACCAGAATCACCAGCATCGCCAGCGGTGGAAACCGGTCGCTCCAGTCACGCAGGCGCGTCCCCTGCCGGGCGATGTTGCGCAGGATCACCGCGTTACGCAAGGGAATAAACGCCAGCAGCATTGACGCGCCCAGACTCACCAGCCAGTGAATCAGCGCCTCGGGCACATCGGGGAGGACGTTCGCGAACGCCCGCGTCTGCGCCACCTGCTGATACGCGCGGATGCCCACGGTCGACGCCGCCAGCCACATCAGAAGCAGCACCGTCCCGCGCAACGCATTGATCGCCGGCAGATCAGGTCGACGATACCGGGCGCACGCGGCGTTCAGCCAGAACAGCGCGAACACGAGGTTCGTCGCCGCCACCAGCGCGATCGCTGCGGGTCCGGGTGAGCCCTGTCCCAGCATCACCCACACGGCCAGCGACGAACCGTAAACGCCGAACAACAGCGCCATCCCCGGCACGAACACGAAAAGAAGCTGCGCCGAGAACCCCAGCCCGATCAGCGGTCCCACCGGGCTGACCGGTTTGCCGACGCCCACGCCCCAGAAGATCGTCAACGACCAGATCATCACCGCACCCGTGAGGAGCAGGGCGTTGCCGCCGAACCAGGACTTCGCCGGCGCCTGAGCGATCAACCCCAGCGCATACCCCAGCAGCACGTTCAGACCGAAAAGCAGCAGCGCCTGAAGCGGTCCGCCGAACAAGTACCCCGTCACCACGCTGGTGTTCGACATCGGCGAGAGGCGATGCGACTCGATCATCCGCGACTGAAAATCCCGGAACAGCGCCCGGTAGATCATGTTCGATCCGACGAGGATCAGGATGAATCCCTGCGAAATCGCCACGGTCTTCAACGCGCCGTCGGCGATGTCCGCCCACGTCAGGCGCGAAGACGTCAATCGGCGTGCCACCGCCATCGCGAAACCGGCGATCGCCACGTACGCCACCGCGATCGCCGCGAAACGACGCGGTCCGCCCTGCAGGTGTCCCTGCACGTAAATCAGCGGCGCCGGCGACTGAAACGGTTCTCGCATTCTCCGCTCTCCACGGACCTCCGGTCCGCACGCGCATCCCCTGGATCACCCCGGATCGCGGACCTGCGGTCCGCACACTCCAACGCTCCGCGCTGATCTCGTAAAACGAGGTCTCAAAACCGAACCACGCCCGCCCTGGACGTCGCGCAGCGAGGTTAAGGGTCAGGAACCCTTCTGGCTCCCTCCGCTCCGAGAGGGTTGAACCCGCGTCCAACCCGGCAATACAGGATACCAGAGTCTATCCCGGACCCGATCGATCGTACTCTGCAAGATGACCACGTCGGACGAAACTCCCCGGAACCCGAGGCTCCGCGCGACCTGAAGGTCGACCTGAAGGTCGCGGCTCGCTTTGCGATGCGGCGAAGCGCTAATCCACCTGCCGCAACCCCGAGCGCAGGTACGCTTCCTCGAGACCTTCACGCAACGGATGAAACGACGACACCCGCAAACCCTCGCGCACCAGTTCCGCCAGCAACGCCGCCGCCGCCTCGTCGCCATCGTGATATTCGAACGTCACCGCGCCGTCGGTTCCGCGCACGTCCGTGATCTCCGGCCACGCCGCCAACCGGTCAGCGCAGCCCTCCACGCCGCCGACGCACCGGATCGCGTAGCGCCGCCGCCCCTCGGTGTCCCCGTGCAGCGCGTGTGTCGGACCGAAGCGGATCAACCGGCCGTGCTCGAGGATCGCGATGTGCGTCGAGACGGCCTCGAGGTCCGTCAGAATGTGCGACGACACGATCATCGCACATCCCTGGTTCCGCAGACTGGCGAGGACGCCGCGCAACTGCACTCGCCCCGCCGGGTCCAGCCCGGTCAGCGGCTCGTCCAGCAGCAGCACGTGCGGGTTGGGCAGGAACGTCCGCGCCAGCGTCACGCGCTGCCTCATCCCGCGCGACAACTGACCAATGCGCACGTCGCGCTTGTCCTCCAGCCAGAGATGCTCCAGCCAGAAGTCGATGCGCTCCTCGGCCTCCTGACGGTCGAGCTGGTACGAAAGGGCGACAAACCGCAGAAACGTCACCAGACTGATGTCCTCGTACGCCGGCGGCGAATCCGGGGCGAAACCCACTTCGCGGCGAACGTCCACGTCTTTGCCGAGCACCGGTTTGTTCATCACCCGCGCTTCGCCGCGCGTCGGGCTCATCAGACCGGCGAGCACGCGCATCAGCGTGGTCTTGCCCGCGCCGTTGGGCCCGACCAGACCCAGAAGCTGCCCGCCTTCCAGTGAAAACGACACGTCGTTGACCGCCACCAGCGGCCCGTACTCGACGCGAACCTGATCCGCCGTCAGCAGCGTGGACATCGGCTCATTCCACCGCGCGTTCCGAACCTGCTCGCACCCGCAAAAAACGAACCGCGCCCGCCGCCCTTGACGTCGCGCAGCAAGGTCAAGAATGCGGTCTTCTTTCGCGCTTCTCCGAAGGTTTTGAAACCGCGTCTATGTCGCCCCGCGCGCCGCAGAGGCGCTGGGGAGGCGCTTACGACGCCCGCGCCTCCATCTTACGAGACCACTCTGAAGAATGCGGGGCGCCGAAACGGCACGGAGAGGGGGGGATTCGAACCCCCGGTGCAGTTGCCCGCACACTGGTTTTCGAAACCAGCCCGATCAGCCGCTCCGGCACCTCTCCTTGAACGCCATTCCGGTCGGCCTCGCCGGTGACCGGGCGGCGGATTCTGCGACGCCCGGACTCTGAAGTCAAGCCGCCGCGCCGCCCCCGTGGCTTCAGCACACCTGAGTCTCCATCTGACTCCGGTTGCAGGGTGTTGGAATCGCATGAACTTACCTATCGCGATCCTGCGGGGAGGGAGCGACGGGAGGTGTTGTCCCCGGGACGATCTTCCGGCGGTCTTAGCCCCGGAGAATCATCTGAAAGTCTCGGCCCCGGAGGATCATCCGGAAGTCTAAATCAAGATTCACGAATGTGGAGCGCCCTCCGAGCCGCGGGCTTCAGCCCGCGCGAACGCTCGTTTCGCAGCGCGCCGCGGAACCGAGAATGACGATAGCCCCGGCAGGGGCGCTGGAAAACAGCCCCGCCCGCCAGGGCTGGGGAAGCCCGCGCGGGGAAAGCGAAGTCCCGGAGGGACGGAAGAAGCCCGCAAGGACGCCAGCCCGCCGCACCGCCGCTCAGCGGTCCCTCCGGGACTTCCGGTATCCGATGCCCCGCTCCTCTCGGATGCCCCTCCGCGGCACACACGGACGCCTCTCCGGGACGTCAAGAGCGAGCTGCGTCGCATCCTCAAGACCCCCCAGGCGATGCGCACCGGAGTCAGAGAGAGACTCAGGTCAGCACATTCGCGCTCCACCGGGCAGGTTTCGTGAGGCGAAGTGAAACCCTTAACTGCGCCGCGGCAAAGGCGAGGCACTTATTTGGCTCAGACGCCGCCGGAGGGCGACGACTTCAAAGTCCGCCGGTTCAGCCCGAAGCGGGCGAGGTATTTGCGGAGACGGTCCGCATCGTTCGACGGGCCCGCGAGGCACCGAAGAGGCGACGGTCGGCAGTGGAAAGCGTGGGGGATTCGCGGCAGACCTGAGCGACGTGGGCAAGCTGAACGAGATCGAACTCATCGATCGCCTTGGCTCGCTCCCCGAGAAGCTCCTGAAGCGCGGTCGCGCGTCGCCCCGGTGAAAGCGCCTCGCTTATGACCGAAGAGCGCAGACATCGCCCCGTCGCCGCGGATCGTCGCGCAATTGACATCGACGAACGAACCCGAGCCTTCGCGCCGCGACTTCTTCGATTCGTAAAGACGCGGCGCGCTGATGAGCATCGCTCGCACGGGATGAACGAAACAAACCGACCCCGCTGGTGCGTGACCAGCGGGGTCGGTGATTCAGACCTTACTCATTTGCGAAGGACGAGTCCGACGCAAACTGAGCAAACCTTGCTCAAGCCAACTCACGGGCAGTTGACCGCACGGCTCAGACCGCACGTCGGGACGGACACGTTGCCGCTGACCGACGGGCACTCCTTGGCCTTCGCCTTGCCGCGGTTGTTCGCCGCGGTCTGGACGCACTGGCCGCTCGGAAGCTGGATGCCGTACACGGCGCCCGGCGTGGCGTTCTTCAGGACGCCCTTGACCTG
Organism: Phycisphaerae bacterium; assembly: GCA_013360585.1. GTDB lineage: Bacteria > Planctomycetota > Phycisphaerae > UBA1845 > UBA1845 > JABWBH01. Next base: position 47,751 of record JABWBH010000036.1, read on the forward strand.
GCAACCGCAGCCCTTCGCACGGGCCGAAGCCTTGAGGCTCTCGTTTCCGTTGCAGCCATCGCTGGCGCAGCTGCCGCCGCCGCCGCAGTTGTCCGTGCCGTCACCGAACGACTGGGACGCACCCAGCGGATCCGGGCACAGGCCGTACGCATAGCTGTAGCACTCTTCCGCCTGATA
>JABWBH010000084.1 GCA_013360585.1 Phycisphaerae bacterium
GGGGCGGCGGCTGCGCTTCAGGCGCGAGGCGTTCGAGATGCGCTGAGGCAGGTGGTGCGGCGCCGGCGGGCGAGGAGCGCGGCCCGCTGGCGCCGACGGGCGCGATCAGCTTTGTGTCGTCGCAGAAGGGGACGCCGATCGTGAAGTGAGGGGGCGGTTTATTCCTTCGGGGACGGCAGAGTGCCGGACTGCTGTACGAGCTTCTTCTCGTCGGCCTTGACGCGGCGTTCCAGCTTCTTGATGTCTTCTTCCGGCGGCAGTTGTTCCGGCTTGATGCCACGCTGACCCAGCATGTCACGCACGCTTTCGTTGTTCTGCACGTGCTCGCGGGTGATGGCGTGTTCGCCCTGCAGGTTGTCCTGGCTGACGTTGTGATTGGTGATTTCGGTGGCGAGGTTCTTCGCCGCAATGGTCAGCGTGGGCAGGAAGTCCGCCAGCGGACGCGTCTTGATGATGCCGAACCGGTCCTTCATGGCCTGGGTGGTATGGCCGCCGAAGAGCGCGGCGTCGCCCCTGGAGCGGATGCGGCCAAAGCCGGCATCGTCGACGCCGCGCTCGTAGATGTTCTGGGACAGCGTCTTCTCGGATTCACGCAGACGCTCGCGGGCATCCAGCCGGGCTTGCAGACGCATGCGGTCTTCGATCAACTCCTGCTTGCGCGTCTGGATGGCGAAGTAGCTCTGCGCGAAGGCGATGGGTTCCTTGCGCGGATCGCCGTTCTGCGCGACGAGATAGCAGGCGTAGCGGGTGAGCATGAAGTCGTCGACGGGACGCTCGGCCCCACTTCCGAGCTTGACCATTTTCGTGACGCCACGAAAATGGTCGCCAACCGGATAACCCGTTGTTTCACAAGATTCCATCGCTCGGCGAATGGCGGTCTGAAAGTTCTCCCAGCGCGCGTATCCAAGTGGTTCCATGAGGTCGCGGGCGAACCAGAACTCGACGTTCTCGTCAGGCGTACGCTGACTGAGAGCGTCGAATCGGTCCTTCATCAGTTGAATGGCGCCGGGTTGCATGCTGACTCCTTGTGCGGCCTTTCCCGCGATCACCGGGCCAGGCGCTGGGTGAGTTGAAGGATCTCGTTGATCTCGGCCGAACGGAATGATAAATGCATTATCGCTGGCTTTGGCAGCGCATCACCTTGTCGGCGCTTGCGCGCAAACCGTCAAGACTGCCGCGAGCAAATTCTCGCCCGGGAAACCAGCGATAGATTGGACGCCGTCGGCTTTTCCGGGCATCGAAGGCAGCCTGTTCCGCAACAACGACGCCGACGGCTGCGGTAGCCCAGCGCTTCGCGATGCACCAGCATTTTCGATGCCCTGTTCGAGACGCAGTTCGCGATCGTCATTGCTTCAGGCATGCCGCGCGGATTCACGGCAAGCATAATCGGGGCATGTCCCGCCCTTACCGCAAGTCCCGCCGCGATCCGGGCCTGATCGAGATCGCCGCCACGTCCGACTGGAAGGTCTCTGCCGCCATGGCGGCCGTGTGCGTCCTTGCCGCCACCGTGATCATCCCCGCCCTGTTCGGCAGCAGCCGCGTGCTCGGCAGTCTGGTGCTGATCTTCGTACCGCTGGCCTGGCTGATGGCCGTCGTCTTCGGCGGCATCCCGCTGATCCGCTTGCTGCGGCAGCGCCCGCAAGACTCGCCAGCGCCGCCGCGCTCGCCCACGAACCGCCCGGCACAAGCGGCAGCGCGCGCGACCGAAGCCTCGTTGCCGGAAGTCGACAAGCCCCCGCTTGCGGAATCATTCGCCCCCCCGACCGCCGCAGCACCCGAGGCCCGGCCCACCGCGTGGTCACGCCAGCTCATCGACCGCATCGAGTGGAAGCGTTTCGAAGACCTGTGCTGCGAGTTCTATCGGGTGAAAGGCATCCGCGCCGAAACCACCCGGCTCGGCGCCGACGGCGGCGTCGACATCCGCCTGTTCCGGGACGCCGTCGATCCCCAGCGTTGCACGGCCGTCGTCCAATGCAAGGCCTGGAACCAGGCCGTCGGCATCAAGCCGGTCCGGGAACTGCGGGGCGTGATGGCCCACGAGCGCGTCGAGAAGGCCTTCTTCATGGCACCGAACGGTTTCACCGACGAAGCCCGCGCCTTCGCCGCCG
>JABWBH010000037.1 GCA_013360585.1 Phycisphaerae bacterium
CGGCGGGAACGCGACGGTCACGGGATACTCGCCTGAAGGTATCGTCGGCGGTGATGGCGGGGGTGACACGACGACGGGCAACGGCGCGGATGGGACGCCCGGTTCAAATGGGGTGAATGGCTCGGGCGAGAATGGGAGCGATGGGGAAACCGCTGCTGACTGTCAATCGTCGAACGATACGGGCGGTAATGGGACGTTGGCGATAGGCGGTCCTGGCGGCCCCGGCGGCAACGGTAGTCATGGGACCGCGCCCTTCGGACACGGCGGGAACGGCGGGGCCGGGGGGCACGGCGGACATGCAACAGGCGGTCATGGCGGCGCAGGCGGCGCGGGCGGCGACTGCTGCGAATGCGGTCCCCCGGCGAGTTGCCCCGGCGGGAGCGGCGCTAGCGGCGGCAATGGCGGGAATGCGATTGGTGGATCCGGCGGTAAAGGTGGGAACGGCGGGACCGGGTACGGGCCGGAGTCGGATGGAGGCAACGGGGGCCGCGGGGGCAACGGCGGCGGTGCATACGGTGGTCATGGTGGAAACGGCGGACATGGGGGAGACGGCAATGGTCCGGGAGGCGGAGGAACCGGCGGGAGCGGCGGGGGTGCAATGGGTGGTGTTCCGGGGATCGGTGGTTCTGGTGGGGCAGGGGGAGCGGGTGGAGAAACGGGTTCGGCCGGCGCGAGTGGAAACAGCGGTGTCGGTACGCCGGGATCCGCGGGAACCAACGGGCTGAACGGCGATGAGTGTGAATGACGGATCCGCGTAACTGTAATTGAACTCTGACTCGCCGCGCGGCGTGAGATGCGCCGCGCGGTGTTTTGCTTCATCCGTATCCGCCGGGGCATGGCTGCACCTGTCCTCCGCCGCCTTGTCCGGTCATCGAGGCGGATTGTTCAGGATGTTGTGACGACGAGGCTTCGTGCCTCGCCTGTTGCGGTTCCCTTGGATTGTCGCCCAACAAGCTGATAATTTGCAATCAGGTATGCGAAAGCGAGCAGTGGTGACTCCCAGCTTAACCGTAGCGCTGCGCCCAAGGAGGGTCATTCATGGTATACCTGATAACGGCGCTCCTGATGATGGCCGGACAAGGGTCGCCAGTTGCCGCTTCGGCGCGTGGATCCGGTGAAGGTCGCGTGATTCATGCGGAGAAGTGGTTCGGGGGGCCGTCGTTGCGGTATCCGGAAGACCGATCCCTCGTGATTCTCTTTTTCCACACATCTCCGCCGCGCGACCAGGCCGAAGCCTATATCAAGGCGTTAAGAACCCACGTGGAGCACCTTAACCAGCTCGTCCGCGAGCGAAAGGATGTGCTGGTGTTGGGATTGACCAGCGAGCCCGAGGACCGGCTGAAGGAGTTCGTTCTCGCGTGCAAGCCGAAGTTCGCCCTGGGCGTTCGTTCCACGTCTGCGAAGTCCTTCGGGGTTGAGCGATTTCCGAGCATCGTGGTCCTCAAATCCGGAGTTTCCAGACAGGGGGAAGGTCTGACGTGGATTGCGGAATGCCTTGGGCCGCCCCTTGCAGAGCGACCGACCTCCCCGAGCGAGCGGTCGATTGAACAACTCAAGGAAGCCCTTGCGGTCGCTTCCGGCGGGGTCGCCATGCCGGATGAAGCGAGGGAAGCCTTGGAATCCTTGCGCATTCGCATGGACTACGGGGAGTTCGCGTCCTTGTGCGACGACCTCGAAAAGCGCAATGCGATGTCACCGTCGTGGCTGGGCAGAGTGCGGTATCAACGCCACCTCGCGGATCCGGCCGTCGTGGAAAAACAGGCTTGGGACACGCCGGTTACGGCGGCTCAGAGCCTGTGGCGGCAGACTCGTGATGATCCGGTGTGGGATCCGATCGAGGATTTCTTCAAGGATTTTGAATCGCGCGGTGTTTTGACGGTGGAAGAAGTGGTTCAGGTGTACCGGGCCCACCTGGGGGACGATCCCGCGGACCTGCTGACGCGAATCTGGCTCGCGGACACGCTCCGGGCGCTGGACCAGCAACACCTGACGCCCGCGCTGCGGACGATGCCGGACATCGAGCCGGACGCTGTCATCCGCATTCGCCTGATGATCGCCTTGTGCGCCCTTGCTCCTGACGGCGACCCGGAAACGCTCAAACATCTCGAGGATCGGTTGGACGTTGAAGACAACATCCGCGCGAAGCCGATGCTTGAAGCGGCTGTGAGAATGTTCCGCGAGGGAAACAATCGTTCCGGATGATCGGATCGGGGCGGAAGCAGCGCTCACGGGAGCGTCGCGATGCTCGAAACGGACGGCATGATTCCGCACGCGGTGACAGCCCCGTGACCGTATCGTTCGGGCGGTCCTCGATCACGGACAGGGGAAGACCCGGGTCATCCGGGAACCGGGTTTCCGATAGAGGAAGTCCGACAGGGACATGGCGAGGGAGCAGGGGGCCGGGTTTGCCCGGTCCGTGCTTCCGCCATCCCTTCCGTCGAGCACCGGCCACTCCGGGGGAGCGTTGACTTCACCCTGGCGCGCCCCCGTAACCCTCGTCTACATATTTCGACAAAAAAGCGCTTGCATGGCTACTATGAGCATAGTAACATTCCGATGATACTAGTAGAGGAGGCCCGATGGCGTCGAAGCATCCGAACATCACGACCGCCGAGCTGAAGCTGCTGAAGATTCTCTGGGACGTCGGTCCGGCGACGGTGCGCGACGTCCGGGATCGTCTGACGGAGGACGAGGCGGGCGTTCCCGCGTACACGACCGTGATGACGCTGATGAACCAGCTCGCCACGAAGGGGGTGCTCCGCGTGGATCGTTCGCGTCAGCCTTTTGTCTACGAGGCCGTCCTGCGCCGCGACCAGGTGCTCAGCGCCCGCCTGAAGCAATTTCTTTCCCAGGTCTTTGACGGACAGGCGGGGGAACTGGTGCTTCGTCTGATTGATGAGGCGGATCTTTCCGCCGAGGACGTTCGGCGCATCGAGGCGCGGATCGAGAAGCTGGAGGAGAACCGGCGGGATTCCTCGACGAAGTCGAGCAGGGGGGGCAAGCCGTGACCGACGCGTTGACGGGATGGCTGGGGCTGGGGACGGCGTTCAAAGGCGTCGCGGCGTGGCTGCTGGCGTCGGTGGCGGGTGGAACGGTCGTGGCGCTGCTGACGGCGCTGCTGTTGTCGACGGTGCTGAGAAAAACGAGACCGGCGCTGAAGGGGGCGCTGTGGATCGTCGTACTGGTGAAGTTTCTCGTTCCGCTGGGACCGGGGGTTCCGGGGTCCGCGGCCAGTCTTCTGCCTCGCGTGGATCGCTGGACGGCATCTTCTCCGAAACCGCAGACGGCGACGGCGGGCGCGTCTCAACCGCAGGTGTTCGACGCGGGACTTTGGTCGCCGCAATTCGTGCTTGAGGAAGCGGCGGTCTCGACGACTGCTGCGCCGACGCGACGATGGCGCATCGCGGAAGGTCTGCTGGCGGTCTACGTGTTGATCTTCAGCGTGATTGCGGGGCGGCGCGTCCGATCGTACCTGGTGTTTGCGCGATCCTGTCGCCGTCTGCCTCACGCGGATGCGGCGACGCGCGAGGTGGTGTTCGCCGTGTGCGGTCGGCTGGGCATTCGCCCGGTGCGCGAGGTGCGGATCAGCGAATCCGCCCCCGCGCCGTTCATTCTGGGTCTGTTTCGTCCGGTGCTGGTGCTGTCGCCGAGGCAGTTGAGCGACGCCTTAGAGCTCGAGGCCGTCGTTCTTCACGAGGTGGCGCATCTTCGTCGGGGCGATCTTTATGTTCGTGTGTTGCAGTGTCTGGCGGGCACACTGCTGTTCTTCTGGCCGGTGGTCGCGTGGGTTAACCGTCGGCTGGACCTGATCCGGGAGCAGGCGTGTGACGAGTGGGCCCTTCGTCACGGTCGGCTTTCGCGGGGCGCCTACGCGCGATGTCTGCTTCGCGCGTTAAGCCCGGTTCCGGTCCGGCGGTTCGGATGGCGTCCGGCGACGATGGCTTCGAGTCTGAACTCTGTTGAAAGGAGAATCGAGATGATCATGCAGCGGCCGGGTCAGGCGGCGGTCAGTCGTGCGGCGAAGGCGGGCGCGGCGGTGGCGGTGTGCGCGTGGGCGGCGTTTGTTCTGGGCGGAGCGCAGGCCCGTCCGATCGAGGAGGAGAAGCAGAAGCAGGTTCGCGTCCAGGTGACGCGCGACGCCGAGGGGGACGAGATCGAAGTCGAAGACGTCGTCATCGACGGACAGCGCAAGCAGTGGGTCCGCCGGAACGGCGAGGAGATCGACTTCCAGGAATTCGAGGCCGGGGAAGGCGACGTCTGGTTCGTGCCCGAGATGGAAGGTCTCGGCGCGGACGGGCTTTTGCAACTTCACCTGCTGGCGGATGACGGTACGGGCGCTAAGCCGCGGATCATGATGCTGCACGGCGGCGGACTCGGGGTTCCGATGGTTCCTCCCGGGTTCGCGGAAGCACATCCTGAGGCGGACGCCGACGGTGATGGCAAGGTCTCGCACACGGAGTACTCGGCGTATCACGTGGCGATCATGTTGTCGCAACCTGAGGCGGTGATGGAGAAATTCCCGCGGGCGGACCGGAATCAGGACGGCGTGCTGGATGCGGCGGAAGCAGCGCGGCTGGTGTCGCATCCGGGGATGCCGGAAGGAATCGGCATGCACGCCGGTTCGATGATCAGCCGGGGGGGGTGGACGGGCACGCCGGCGTGGATGGCGGTCCGCGTTCATACGGCGGACAAGATCGGCGTCGGGGGGGAGCAGACCTTCGAGATCGAGCTTGAGACCGACGGCGAACCGGTGGAGGGTGTTGAGGTCGAAGCCGACGAGATCGAAGTGCAGACGGAGATTTCGGACGGCGAGGAGAACGTGGTCATCGTAAAGCCGCAGGTTCGCACCGCGATCCGCGCGACGCCCGGAAACGAGGATCAGGTCGTCGTCATCGCCCCCGAGGAGGGCGACAAGGTTGCGGCGGCGGCGGCCGCAGGCGTCCCGCTTCCGCCGGGAGGTCCGGACTTACAAGAGTTAATCCGCAAGCGCATGCCGTCGCCCGCGGACTGGGCGCGGGAGAACATCCCCTTCCAGCCGACGGCGAACGACGTGGCGGTCTACATCCGCACCGTCGAACAGACCGAGGCGGAGCAGTTCCTTCAGCAGTACCCGGACGCCGACGTGGACAACAACGGGAAGATCACGGAGGAGGAACGCCGCGCGGCGATCGAACGTCAGCGCAAGGCCGCCGCGGAGCGCATCAAGGCGCAGCACGAGCGCCTGTATAAGGAGCACCCGGAGTGGGACAAGGACAAGAACGGTTCGCTGTCCCGCGAGGAAGTGCGTGCGGGTTTGATGGGTCAGAACGCTCCGAAGCAGACTGCGTCGCCGCCGCAGACGGTCGGTCCGCAGACGCTCGAAGTCCGTGAAACCGCCGACGCGCCGAGCGAGGCGATCAAGGTCGCGGCGCCGAAGAAGGACTGACGAAGAAACCGACGCAACGACATTCGTTGCGCAACGAACGCAGACTCGAACCCCGCGGTCACTCGGACTGCGGGGTTCGCTGCATCGGGAGCCGTCGAAAAACGAAACCGACAACGCATGCCCTGTTGCTGCGACACGGCCATCGGTGGACTGATGACAGGCGTAACCGGGTCGCCAGGGGTGGTATTGTCAATCCCCTGTTCATTGAGCGAACCACATTTTTCCGCGGGCGGAGGGGATCCTGGGCGTGATCATCGGGTATCGTCGAGCGCGATTTTCGTCGGCCTGAACGGGCGAGGCGTCGGCGTCGTCCGGGTTTCGCTGCACATGGGGGTCGCCCTTGTTCTCGTCGAAATCGTCGTTCCCGGCGATCAGCCGGTCCGGCGCGGTCTACTCATCCTCGTCCAGCAGGTTCGCCGCATCGAGGTCCACGCGCACGACGGTCAGCTTCACAACGTCCGTGCAGGCCGCGTCGCTGTTGGGCGTGAATTTCAGCCGCAACCGCACGTCGCGCACGGACTGGCTGACCAGGACTCCCTCGACGTGAAGCACGTCCGGCTCCGTCCCCAGGGACCACGACGCCGGAAGCGTGACGGGCTCCGTGCGGTTCGCGTTCTTGTACACGCGGATGCGTTCCGCTGCGTTGGGGGCGGCAAGCTGCACCGTTCCCCCGCCGCTGGCGCACGGCAGCACATCCAGAAGGATCGGCAGCGCGTTGTGACGTCGGCGTTACGTACCGCCTGGCACTACATAGATCCATCAGGGGGGAACGCATCTCGATCCTTACGCCGGCTCCGTTGAGTTCTTTCGGACATATGAACCTCGTGCGACCGAAGCAAAGGAAAGTGCCGCGCGCATTACTCAGTTCATTCCGGAGATCATAACGCATGACGTATGAGCCGGGGGTTTCAAGGCGCGCCGGTTCGAAGGATCCTCCGCCTTTGCTTTCTCACGGACACGCGTACGCCAACTCGTCCGTCGCTCCGCAACCCCAGGCGGCGGTGGCGAGGCCTGCGCCCTGGGGGACGCCGGTGAACTTCGCCTTGCCCTTGCCACGGTCGTTGAGGACGCCGGCGAATTCCCGGCCGGTGGAGAGTGTGACAAGGTAGGTATCGCCGGAGCGGCCTCCGCTGAGGATGACGACGAGCGTGAAGGTGCCCGCACCCTGCTTGCAGCGGACCTTTTTGATCCGCTCGCCGCCCGTGCAGGGGCAGCCGTCCGACGAGCAGATGAGAAAGTCCGCGTCGCTTTCGTCGGCGCCGGTGCGGCCGTCGGCGTCATGCACCACGAGGCGCAGGCGGCCCTGATCGGTGGGCAGATCGGGCACGGTCCACGCGAAGCCGCCGGTAGGGGGGAGGTCTTCGGCGACGATGGTGTCGAAAGTGTCACCGCCGTCGGTCGAGAGCAGGATGTCCACGGACGTCACGCCTTCGTCGTCGTCGCTGATCCAGCTCACGTCCACGCTGTCGCCGCCGCGCAGCACGTCGCCGCCGCGGAGGTTCTTGAGGTAGACGGTCGGGTTGCGTCCGCCGGGCGGGGCGGGCATGTGCATGACGATGCAGTGCAACACGCCGGCGGCGGTGACGATCGCCTGCGCGTCGATCTGCACGATCGTCTTGTCCGGCAGAGCGGCTTCGTAGACGGTGAGGGCTTCGGCATTGTGCTGGCGGACGGAACTGTTCGTGTAGGACGGGATCATGACGACATCGTTGCACATGACGACGTTGGTGTACGTGTAATGCGTCCCGGAGACGCTGCGCGCGGGGGTGCGGAAGATGCGGTAACCGCGCGCGGCAAGGTCGTCCGCCGCGCGGTCGCAGATGCGGTCCTGCGACGAGCCGTCGTTGAACGGCCAGTCGGAGATGATGATCGCGTCGTCGGCGATGACCTGCATCCACATGTCGATGTGCTGCGTCGCGTCCACGGTGCGGTCGAAGGGGTTGAAGAAGGTGGTGTCCAGGTTCTGGAACTCGCGCCACAACTCGTGAATCTGCTGCTCGGTCTTGTCGGGGTTTTCGTTGTTGATCAGGCGGGTGGTGAAGGACCGGCCGAGGGCGTCGAGGTGGAAGTTCCCGCCGCCGTGCGTCAGCGGAATCTCATACAGCGCGTGGTTCCAGACCGTGCGCCAGAAGAAGGGCTGATCGTCGTCGCGCGGGCGCGGACGGTTGTAGCGATGATCGACGATCGCGCGGCATCCGCCTTCGACGACGTACCGCGGGCCGTAGTCGCGGATCCAGATCGTGTCGGTGGCGACGAGGTGCGTGCGGACGCGGGCCATGTCGGCGCCGGCGTTGGAAAGCTGCACGAGGGCGTCATCCCGGTCGGTCGTGTCGTCGCACATGACGTACACGTCGGCGTCGCCGGTGGTGGTGATGTGCCGCGCCATCTGGGCGAGGATCAGCTTCCACGAGGCGTTGCCCTCCCAGGCGACGAGGATGCCCTGCATCGGTTCATACTCCGCCGGACAATGCACCGGTCCGGTCGGAGGGACGACGGCGCGCTGCGGCGGTGCGGGCGGGAAGGCCTTCAGGTAGCGCAACTCATCGTCGGTGAGATTCCGCGGCAGCGCATCGCCCTCGGTCAGCGCATCCGCGGGGCGCGGCGGAGCGGCCGATGAAGCCGTCACCGGATCGGCCACGCAGAACGTCACCGCGACAAAACCGCAGAGCAGCGCTACGCCAACGATCCGCGGCAGACCACGCCCCTCCGGGCGCCCCGTCGTCGAAATCAACATGACAACCCTCCTGTTGGACGTTCCCCCCGGGGGCTGATGCTGTGCCATGATAGCGTCCGACGGGGGGCGTAATCAAAAACCCGCCTGGCGCTGGGCGCCAGACGGGTCTCATTATCCTGCAATGGCAGGCTGTGCTCCGAAACTTACGGGCAGATGAAGACGCGCGAATCCTCAGTGCCGCAATCCCACTCCGCCGTCGCTTCGTTCGGACCGCTGCCGACGCCGAAGAACTTGAACTTCGCCACGCCGTTGCTGTTGGCGAACTTGCTGAGCTGCTGCCCGCTGGCCAGCGTCACCGTGACGCGGTCTCCCGGGTTGGCGCCTTCGGTGTTCACGATCGCCTTCAGGCTGCCGTCATTGCGCAGCTTGCACTTCGCCTTGCGGATCACTTCGTTGCCCGTGCAGGAGGCGATCTGGAAACCGACGCCGTAGAAGCCGTTGTTGGCGGCTGAGAAATTGCTCGGGATCTCAAAGATGCCGTTGCTCGGCGAGAACGTCGCGTCGATGTAGGTGAGGTTCGGGTGAACCGTCTGCGACACGTTGAAGTCCAGGCAGGACGTCTGACCCGCGCCGTTGAAACCGCCCACGATGTAGCCCTGACCGGCCGGCAGGGTCGTCGGCGTGATCTTCACAATGCGCCAGATGCCGTCGAGCGGCGCGCCGGCGCCCGCCGGGATCGTCACGTGCGTCGAGGCGATCAGCGAGCCGTCCGGACGGAAAATACCGACTTCATGGGCGCGCTCCAGACCATCGAGGTTGTCGTCATGCCACGCCATCGCCACCACCGTCACCGGCGCATTGACGTTGAACGCCCAGCCGATCGTCTGATTGTTGTTGCCGCCGCACGAGCCGCTGCCGGGCGTGAAGTCCAGCGCGTTCGCGCCGTTCGACACCACCGGGTTGTCGTCGATCACGCCCTCGACGGCGTCATCGGCCGGATCCTCGCTCTGCGCCTGAACCGCCGTGGCGCAAAGCGCGCAAACCAACATCCCCCTCCAAAGCTTCCGAATCATAACCTGTCCTCCTCTTTCTGAAGTGTCGCCGTCTGGGACGAGACTTGAATGAAAACTAACCGCCCGACGCCACGAATGCGCCGCTTCTCCAGCCCACGGTTGCCTCTCCTCCCCGAAGGATGGCTCCGACTTTATCCGTCAGCTTTATAAGACGCAATCCGCACCGATTACTGTCACGTTAGATTCAGGCGAAGACTCCGCCGCATTCGTGAGAGTGAAATAAGCAGTTGATCCCGCAATAAGTTAAGCGTTGCTTCAAGATCGTCGGAGCAGGGGGCGTAAGAACACTCCAGAGTCTCCACTGGACTCCGGTTGACGGGCTTTGGATTCGCATGAACGTACGATCATGCCCGGAAATCGACGGGATTGCCTGTGCCCCCGAAGATCCCTCCGCAAGTCCTATCCCCGGAGGATCACCGCTCAATTCGGGAACGCGAACCTCCTGTCCGCTCGTGCGGAGCAGATCGGCGCGCTCCGACTTGAAAGTGCAAAGAAGCCTGCAACTTCCCGCGATCGTGAACTAAGGACGATCACGGTGCGTAGATGGCCTTGCCCATCAGGGAGAGGATCAGCTCGGTCGCCAGTTTGGCGGTTGTGTTGCGGTTGTCCAGCGCGGGGTTCGTCTCGACGATGTCCAGCGCGATCACCCGGTCCGCTCGCTCCGCCAGCATCTCCATCACGAGGTGCGCCTCGCGGTAACTGAGTCCGCCGGGGACGGGGGTTCCGGTTCCCGGGGCCGTCGCGGGGTCGATCACGTCCATGTCGAACTGGACATAGACGCCCGCGGTTCCGGTCGTGACGACGTCGATCGCCTGCCGCATGACCGCGGACATGCCCTGCTGGTCAATGTCGCGCATCGTGAAGACCCGGACGTGGTTCTCCTTCAGCGCTCGACGTTCCCCGGGATCAAGATCGCGGACACCGACCAGAGCCACGTGTTCAGGCCGGACCTTCGGACCCGACGCATGAAGGTTCACGAACTCCGGATTGCCCAGACCGAGCGCGACCGCCAGGCCCATCCCGTGAATATTGCCGCTCGGGGTGGTGTCCGGCGTGTTCATGTCACCGTGGGCGTCGATCCAGAGCGCCCCGATCGCGGCGGCGCGTCGGCGGTAGTGCGCGGCGGCCCCGGCGACGCTGCCGATCGCGATGCTGTGATCGCCGCCGAGGACCAGCGGGAACTCTCCGACCTCCAGCGCCTGCTCCACGGCACGAGCGAGACGGCGGTTCACATCCAAGACCGGTTCAAAGAAGCGCAAGGTGGGATCGCCGGCGTCGAGGGTCTCGAAGACGCCGGTCTCGATGTCGCCGCCGTCGCGGACCGTGTGCCCGAGGTGCTGAAGGCGGCGCTGCACGCCGGCGATGCGGATCGCGGACGGACCCATGTCCACCCCACGATGTCCGGCGCCCAGATCCAGCGGCGCTCCGATGATGCGTACCTGGCGCGGTTGCACGGGATGTTCCTTCACCTTGAGAGGGGCGGGTCATCCGCCCGGAAACGTCATTCTGCGGGCATCACCCCTGGCGCGCCTCGATGCGGCTGAGAGGACTCGAACCTCCACGCCTTGCGGCACCAGATCCTAAATCTGGCGCGTCTGCCAGTTCCGCCACAGCCGCGAACGAGGCCCGGCGCCGGACGATCGATCCGGCGTGTCTGATTATCCGCCGCCGATCCGACAATGACAATTCAGCAGACGACGCCGAGACGCATTCAGGATTTTCCGGCAGCGGCGATGGCGGGCGCTCCGTGCGGCGGAAGGTCGGCACCCAGGGACTGCGCCACCGTGGCCTGAAGGTCGCCCCACGTCTTCTCGCGGTCGAAATTGATCGTCGGCGGCGCCAGGATTCCCCCGGACATGACCACCTTGATCGCGTCCTCGACGCTCCAGTCCAGCTCGATCAGGTCGCTGCGGCGGACGACGAAGACGAAACCGGTCGTCGGGTTCGGCGTGGTGGCGATGAAGCAGGTGCAAAGCTCGTCGCCGGACTTGGCGTCCCGGGCCACCCCGGTCACAAATCCGATCGAGCGGCAGTTCGGCTCGGGGAAGGGAACCAGCGCGACGCGTTGAAAGTTCGTCTCCTGCTCCCCGCCGAAGGTGACCAGGATCTTCTTGCAGGACCGGTAGACGGTCTTGACCAGCGGAACGCGGTCCAGGATCCGCTCCATCGCGTCAATGACCCGCCGACCGACGAAGTGCGCCGCGAAAAGGCCCACCGCATAAAGCAGCCCGACCGTCAGAAACACCGATGCGACCGCGATCGTCCACTGAATTGCGGGATTCTTGAGCTGCTCGCCGTGAATCCCCTCCCAGGTGATGCCGAGGGCGTCCGGCATGTACTTGACCCAGCCGCCGTCGAGCACGCCGTAAACGACCCACTGCGAGGAGTCGCGCATCAGCTCGAAGAGAAACCGGACGATCACCCACGTCACGTAGATCGGCAGGATCGTGATCAGGCCGGTGGTGACGCGGGCCTTCAGCAGCTTCTTGAACGTGTTGGCGACTCGACTCATGCGGATGACTGCGTGCGGACTCGTCGGCGGCCCGCGGATTCACCGCGCGGCGCGACTTCGTCCTGAAAACGATAGACGTCGCGGAAACGCCCGTCAACGCGCTACGCCACCGACGCGAACGGCCGAAGGCGCGCCACCAGCTCCGACACATCCTTCGGTTTGCGCGCCAGATCGATCGGAAGGAACACGCCGTGATTGTGATCGCTGGCGATGATCAGCATCCGGTCGTGCAGCACGTCGTATCCGGATTCCTGCGGCTGATGTCCGCAGACGAAAAAGTCGCACCCGAGCATCAGGCGCAGCGCCTCCAGCTCCTCCGCCGTCTGATACCGCCCCCACACCAGCAGGTACCCCGATCCTGGTTCGACCAGGTCGTGCTCCTGCGTCGGACGCGCCAGCACGCCGGGGTCGAACCGCGGCAAGTCGCGCGGTGACGGCAGCGAGTGCGCGACGAACACCCCCGTCGCCGTCCGGGCTGCAAGGGGCAGCGAGCGGATGAACTCCGCGATCGCGATGAGCAGTTCCGTCGCGGCGCTGTCGAACGCCCGGCGGATGCTGCGCTCGAACTCGAACGTCGCGATCCGCCCGTTCTTGGCGATCTCGTGCCCGGTCAACTGCGACAGCTCATGATTGCTCTGCAGAAAATGAACCTGATCCGGGTGATCGCACTTCCAGCGGGCCGCCTCGATCAGCAGCTCGTAAGAGGTGTCCGGCGCATCCCACGCCGCCGGCTCCTCGTGGATCAACTCGTGCAGAATCACGTGACGCGCCGGAGCATGCTCCAGGTCGCAATACCGCTGGAGCTTTGCGAAGTTGCGGCGATGACCGTGCATGTCCCCTGTCACGACGAGCTGTCCGTAAGCGGGGAAGTGCAGAGTGGATCCCTTCAGCAGGGATTCCTCGCGGTTCAGCTCGGCGGCGTGCCGCAGCGTCTTAATCGCTTCATGCGCGTCGATCATCCCGTCGTCTCAATAATCCCCGGAGCGTCGCTCCCTTCGGCCAAATCCTGGTCTTCGTCGCCGCCCTGCGCCATCTCCTCCGGTTGTCCCACGGCGCGACGACGGCGGAACTCCTCGCGCTGGCGCTGCCAGATATCCCGGATCATCCGAAGGCGATGCTGCACCTGCACCATGTCCGCCGGACGCTTCGACGGATCCTCCCGGCAGCAATCCATCACCAGATTCGACAGCGCCAGCGGAATCTTCGGATTGATCTCGATCGGTACGACCGGTGCGTCCTTGTCCACGATGGCGATACCGCCCCGGGCGTCCGCGCCGCGGACCTGGGTCGGGTACGTTTTCAGCGTCAGAAGGTAGTACATGGTCGCCCCGAGGTTGAAAACGTCCGTCCGCTGGGTCAGCGCCCCACGCTCGACCTGCTCCGGCGCAATGTAATCCGGCGTCCCCTGAATCCGGTCCTTCCGATGCCCGATCAGACACGCCTGCCCGAGGTCGATGATCTTCACGACCCCTCCCGGGGCGATCATGATATTGTTCGGCTTGATGTCGGTGTGGACGTACCCGGCCTGGTGCAACGCGCCAAGTCCCTCGCAAACCCGAAGGAAAAGGTTCAGGAACGCCGCGAGGCGATTCGGCATCGATCGGTCCAGGCCGGTCCCGGGAACATACTCCATCACGAGATATAATTCTTTGATCTGAAGAAGCTTGCGAACGCGATGCACATCGAAGCACTTTCGGATGACCGGGTGATCGACCTTCGTCGAGACTTCGTACTCGGTCTCCGCCTGCTCCAGGAAGCGATCATCCTCGGCGCTGTTGCGGGTCACGCGCTTGACCGCATACCGCTGCCCCGTCTTCAGATCCACGGCAAGATAGATGCGCGAGCGCGCACCGGTTCCGATCCCCTGTGTCAGCCGCAACCCCGCAAGCATCCCGCTCACGAATCCCCTCTCGCCTCCCGAATCTCTGACTCCGCCTAACTTAATGCCTCATCGACCGCCGGCCAACTTTGCCTTGTGCCCAATGCGGCCGGAGCGCATCGGGCGGCGGGAGGTGCGGTTCAGGACGGGGCCGTCGGGGCTACGATCGCGACGTCACGCGGGCGGCGCGGGGGGCGTCGTCCGGACCGCGACAATTCTGAGGGACTCAACTTCGACTTCGTCCAAGGCGCGGTCCGCAAGGGTTCGCCGGAGATCCTCCAGGTGCCGCTCCCGGTCCGCCAGCCAGCGAACCGGCGCCCACGCACTGTGCTCGTCCGTTACGCACAGCACCTCCGGAAGGAACTCCACATCATCCAGATCCAGCCCGGTCAGCATGACCGCGCGGGCGCATTCGTCCGTCAACGCCGCGTACTCGCGCCGCAGGTCGGACAGATCGAGCCGCGCCAGTCGTCCCGTCCGGTTAACTTCCACGCTGGCGATGATTTCGGGGCTGGGGTTTGACATCAGGGTTCGTGGCTCACTTTCCCGGCAACTGACGAATGCAGTAGAGATGAGCGGAGGTGCGGATGAAAAGATCGGCGCCGGCGGGAGCGGGCGTCGAAATCGTATAACCGTCGTCCAGCATGTTCGTCGCCAGGATGTTGAAGGCGTCGCCTGCGGCAAGCACCGTCGTGGTCGCGATCTCGTTGGTGATGTAGATGCGCCCGTCCGCCAGGACCGGCGAGGCGCTCACCGTCCCGTCGGCGGTGCGTTCAGGCCCCCACAGCACCTCGCCCGTGGACGCCTTAAGACACACGGCCACGCCTCGGTCGTCCACCAGGTAGATCCGCGTTCCGTCCGTCACGGGGCTGGGCACGTCCGGCGCGCCTTTGCCTTCGTACTTCCACGCAAGATGACTCCCGGTCACATCGCCTGTCCCCCCAAGTCGGTACGCCAGCATCGGCTTGACCCGCGTCGGGGCGATCACCAGTTCCGCCGCAACCACCGGCGACGGGACGATCCGGTAGTTCCCGGCAAGCTGCGGATTCAGCCCGCCGCCGCGCCAAAGCTCACGCCCCGTCAGCGGATCGTGTCCCGTGACGTAATTCGCACCGACGACGATGACCTGCTCCCCTTGCGGCGTGCGGGCGATCGTCGGCGTCGTGTACGCGTCCGGACACTCCCGCTGGGCGTCCGTCTTCCGCCCCTCCTTCCAGAGGACGTTGCCGCTGTCCGCACCCACTGCCGCCAGGTACGACTCTCCCGAGGCCTGAAGCACCTGAATCAGGATGCGGTCCTTCCACAGCACCGGCGACGACGCATACCCCCACGCCGGCAGGAACGCGCCCCACTCCGCCGCGAGATCTTTCCGCCAGAGTTCCTTTCCGCCGAAGTCCACAGCCGCCAGCACGCCCGTCCCGCTCAGCACCCAGACCGTCTTCCCGTCCGTCACCGGCGACGGTGAGGACAGATTCTGCTTCCCGAAAAGCCGGTTCCCGTCGTCGAGGCGATATTCCCAGACCGGCTTGCCGTCACGCCGGTCGAAACACAGCAGGAGGAGGTCTGGACCGCCGGGGTTCCGTCGCGTCATGTTCGGCAGCACTCGGGCGACGTCGCCGTCCGCCTCGGCTTTCGGAGCGGACGGGGACGTGACGAAGACGCGCTCGCCGGAAACGATCGGGGACGAACCCGCCCACGAGGGCAGCGCGCGTTTCCACGCCACGTTGCGGTCTTCGCCCCACGTCAGCGGCGGCTTCGCGCTTCGCGACGCGCCGGTCAGTTCCGGACCGCGCCACTGCGGCCACGCTTCATCGCTTTCGGTGCGGGCCGACGCGACCGGCGCAGTCAACGCGACGCATACCAGCATTAAGGCGCATCTTTGTGGTTCTTCAAGCATGCGCGAAGACTTTCAGCAAGGACCGACGATTCGGGTCTGAGAGCACCGTGTGCGGCGATCCCCGAGCGCCCGCGCAATGCGGCGTGGAAACCCCAACCGCGTCGCACTACTCTCGCAAAACGGCACGCGAACTGCAAGCCCCGCGGCAGGGGACACGCGGATCGGCGCATGACCGCACGTTCCGGGCGGCTCGTTCGTGCGTTAGGATTCGTCCGATGTTCAATGATTTCGCCTTGCTGCTGTCCGGCGGGATGCTGATCGTCCTGGCGCTGGGACGCCTCGACGAAATTGCCGGCGCCTACCTGCGCCTCGTAGGCTTGATGACACTGGCATTGACCTCGCTGGCGCTGGCGTGGCCGCTCCTGTCGCGGGGCGGCGGAAACGCCTCCGGAAATACGGTACGACTGTTTATCTCGGGTGCGGCGGCGCTGGGCGCCGTCGGGGTGATCCTTAGCGCGGCCGCGGACCGGAAGAGGTGGGTCCGTGCAGGCGCCGCGTTCGGCGGGTGCGCGGGGATTTCAGCAGTTTGCTTCCCCCTCACCCCCTCCGCACCGACCGCCTCCGCCGGCCTTTTTGCGGAAATCATTCCCCCGCTGCATGCCCTCGGCATCATCACACAGGCGCTTCTTCTGGGCGCCGTCACCTGCGCCTGGTTGCTCGGACACGCCTATCTGACCGCCACGCGGATGACGATCGCCCCCCTTCAGCGCTTCGGAACGATCCTTCTGACGACCCACTTCGCCCGGACCGGGTTCGTCGCCGCAACCTTGGCGACGGCTTTCGTTCACGCCCGGTCGGCGGCTCGACCCCTCTGGACCGAAATCACCACTCTGGACGCCGTCGTGCTCATCATGCGGCTCGGCGTCGGCATCCTCGTCGCCGGGGTCTTCACCTTCATGACGCGGGACTGCATCCGCCGCCGCAGCACCCAGTCCGCCACCGGCATCCTCTACTTCAACTCCGCGCTGATCTACCTCGGCGAACTTTCGGCGCTTCACCTGACCCGGATCACCGGAACGCCCTGGTGACGCCCGGGCGGCATTCATCTCGCTTCAGGAGGGCCCTGAAAGGGAATTCGCCACTGCGGCTTGCGGCCGCACTGGCGAATCCCAGGAGGAAGGAGGAGGTTGTTTCGGACACTCTTATTATCGTATTTGTCCGGCCTGCGGGAGAAGTTTTTTTTCCGAATTCTGCTAGATCCCTGAAAACTCCGGGCAGAATGCCGGTTTTTTGAGGGCCACGCCCGTGTCACCCGGTCTCGACGTACACGGGGGAGTTCACCCCATCAGCAGCGCCCCTCCCCTGCCATGTCGCCACGAGCCGGTCGCCTCGAAACCCGGGACCGCTAAAAACCGCAAGAATAACAGCGGTTAACTTTTGAGGGCCCTCTCCGCGATCCCGCGACGGAGTGACGGTCCACCGTCAGAGATTCTCAGGCGGACGATGTGACGGGAACCTGTCACCTTGTGAGTTTTTTGTCATTCAGGGTCGTGATGCGAAGGCGCCTTTTTACCCCGCTCCTTTGTTTCCGGCGTCGAACGTCGGGCGAAGTGCCAGGAAACGCCGCACCTCATCGCCGGTCGGCAAGCCCGACTGTGCCCCCGACTTCGTACATTTCACTGCCGCTACTGCGGACGCGAACCTCAACGCCGAGGGGGCGTCATCACCGCGGCACAGCGCCATCGCCAACCCGGCAGCAAACGCGTCCCCCGCGGCGGTCGTATCCACCACGTCGACCCGGAACGCGGGCAAGGCGAATTCGGTCCCCGCAGTGACCCAGACGGCGCCCCTCGCCCCCAGTTTCACCGCAGCCGCCTGCGCGCCGTGGGCGACGAGCGATCGCCCCGCCGCCCTCGCAGACGCCTCGTCGCACACGTTGATCCCCGTCAGGACCGAGGCCTCCGACTCATTCGGCGTCACCACGTCGGCACGGAGGATCCCGCTGGGAAGGTGCGTCGCGCCGCACGGCGCCGGAGCCGGGTCGACGATCGCCCTCACGCCTGCCTCCCGGGCGATCCGCAGCGCCTCGGCAACCGTTTCCAGCGGCGTCTCAAACTGCACCAGCAAGGCGTCGGCGCGGGCGATCAGGTCTCGTGAAGCCCGAACATCGTCGGGCGTCAGTGCCGAGTTCGCCCCCGGCGCCACGCAGATCGCGTTCTGTCCCTCCTCGTCGACCACGATCATCGCGACGCCGCTCGCCGCCTCGGGGGTCGCCCGAACCGCATCAACCTTGACCCCGGACTCAACCAGACCGGCCCGAAGGGATTCCCCGAAAGCGTCGCAGCCGACCCGTCCGATCATCGTCGTTTCCGCCCCGAGCCGCGCGGCGGCGACAGCCTGGTTTCCGCCCTTGCCCCCCCGAACCTGAAGAAACGCTCCGCCGAGCACGGTCTGCCCGGGCGAGGGGATCACGCGAGCATGAATCACAAGATCCAGGTTGAGGCTTCCGACGACGACGATCCGCGGAGAACCTGACATGTCTGAGCAGCCTCCACGACACAAGCACCAGCCGACAACAAGCGGGGGACGAACCCGGTCGCCCAGGTCCGTCCCCGCATTCATCCTCGGATGAACATCAACCCTCGTCCGCAATTACGGACACGTCACCGTCGTCGTCAGCCCGCACGCCGGCCGGGTCAGCGCGACCGTGTGATTGCCTCCGCTGAACGGACCGGCGAAGAGCTTCGCCTTGCCGTCGAGCACGCCGAGGTTGAAGGACTGCGCGTCGATCATCACCGTGATCGTCTGTCCGTCGAAGCTGTTGTCACGGAACTTGACGACGACCTTGATGTCGCGGTTGTCCTTGCACACGGCGCGGAACTTCTTGACCTTGTCGCACGGGCACTGTCCGCGGCAGGTCGTGCCTTCGCCGGCGAAGCTGCCGTTGCAGTCGCGCTCGAGAACGATCTCGCAACGAGCGTCATCCACGCAGCAGGCGCCCGGTTGCGGGCAGGAGTGCGTCCCGCACTCGGTCCCGAAGTTCCAGTTTCCGCCGGCATTGACGCATTCGAGCAGAAGCAGGTCCGCACATGATCCGTCGTCGAAGCAGCACGCGCCCGGTTGCGGCTCGGAACCGCCCGCGGCCACGACGGCCTCGTAAGCGTCCACGCGGCCGTAGCCGAACGTGTTGTCATTGCCCGGTGAACCGAGGTCCACCGCCGTCTGCTCCAGGATCGCCTTGATCTCGAAGTGCGCCAGCCCCGGCGCGGCCTCAAGGATCAGCGCCACGGCGCCCGCGACGTGCGGCGTCGCCATCGATGTCCCCGACAGGTTGGTGTAACCGTTGCACGGGCTGTGCCGGCAGGACGTCGTATCCACGCCCGGCGCCGAGATCGTCGGCTTGATGCACCCCGGCGGATGCGGGCAATCACGCCACGGATCGATGTTCTCCCACGTCACCGGTCCGCAGCTCGAAAAACTCGCGATCCGGTCGTTGCAGTCGGTCGCCCCGACCGTAATCACGTCCGGAACATCGCCCGGCGTGCGGACGTTGTCCGGCGGGTTCCCGCAGCCCTCGTTCCCCGCGGCATAAATCACGATTACGCCGGACTGAATGCTGTTCTCGACCACCTCACGCCACGTCCGGCGGTCCGGGTTCACGCTGTGAGGCCAGCCGAGGCTCGCCGTCGTCGCATGCGCGCCGTTCTCCAGCGCATACTGGTGGCACAGCCAGACCGACAACTCGCCCGAGAAGCTGTTCCAGAACTTCGTCGTCATGATCTGAACGTCCGGCGCCATCCCCGTCTGTGTACCGTTGGCGCCGTCACCGCCCACCGTTCCGGACACGTGCGTGCCGTGACCGAAATTATCCGAGATGTTCTCACTGCTGCCGTTGCCGTCGAAGCTCCACCCGTGAACGTCGTCCACGTAACCGTTGCCGTCGTCGTCGATGTCGTTGTTCGCAATCTCGCCCGGGTTCGTCCAGATCTGGTTGCGAAGATCCGGGTGATCGATGCAGCAACCCGTGTCGATCACCGCGATCACCGCGTTGCGCCCGGTGATGCCCAGCTCGTTCCACACCCGCGGCGCGCTCATCCGGTCCACCCCGCATTCCACCGCCAGCGGCTGCGCCTGATTCTCCGACACCTCATACGGCAGCACATCCTCCAGCGGCAGCGCCCGATCCCAGTTCAGGTAATCCACGTCCTCACGCGCCGCCAGCTTCAGCGCCATCCCGGGCGTCACGCGCGCCCCGATCACGTTCGTGATCCACAGCGCGTGAATGTACTCGCGCCCGACCTCACCACGCCCCTGGCCTTCGATCAGCGTCGAAAGCACACCCGCCTGCGAGCGGCGCGCCACTCCCTTCAGTACGTCCATCACCGCCCGGCGGCGCGCGTTCTTGTCCGCGATCAGCCCCGAGAACGCCAGGTCTTCCGGCGTGGCGCGATCCTTCATCACGATCGACACCGGGATCAGCTCGCCCGGCTCCGCGTTCGCCACCACCGACAGCAGGTCGGCACGCAGCTTGTTGCTCAGGTTCGCCGGAATCCCGTCTTTCGGCAGCGCAGCCGCGAACGCCGAGAACCCGACGCTCGCCGCCAGCCCCGCACCCAGCACTTGCCTCAACCCTCTCATTGATCTCCCCTTTCCCAAAGCATGTCCGGAACCCTTGAGGATGACGGCGCCGCGTCCCCCTTGACTTGCGCAGCGCCGACCAAGGGTCGGCAGGAATCCCCTCGCCCGTGCAGACCGCTCGACCTCCCCCCTCGGGAAATTCAGGTCAAGCCTCGCACGGACCCCGACATTGTACCGCGCGGTCCAGCCGCACCCAACCCGTTACGGGCGGGCTTCCACCACGAAATCCGACACGACCTCCGGAACCAGCGTCGGATCGAGAATGTCCCGCCGGTAGGCCTCCACGCCGTACGTGGTCACCCGCAACCGCTGCGTGTCGCGATCCACCTGGAACTCCGTCCACCCGAACATGTTGACCGAAAAATACCCCCCGGAAAGGAGCGTCGCCGGAATGTTCGAATCCTGAAGCCCGATCGGGTCATATCCGAAAAGCGCCAGCAGGCCGTTCAGCGCGTCCTCGATGAAACCGTCCTTCAGACTTCGCGGAAGCTCGTCATAATAAATCCGGATGTTCGGCTCAAGGATACCGAGCTGGATCGCCTGATCCACGATGACCGACCCCAGCACCGGATCAAACGCCACCGCGCCCGTCGTGACCTCCCAGCTTTCCACCGGAATCTGCGGTCCGAGAAGGTCATCCGTGTACGTCAGGTTGTTGACGATCGTGCCGTGAATGTCCGCCGCGATGAACACCACGTTGCGGATGTCTTCGTCGCGAATCATCCGCAGCAACGTCGCCCGCTCCTCCGCATACCCCTCGTACCGGTCCGACGAGAGGATCGGTCCGAGGTTCTGGATCGGCTCGGGGATCAGCACGAACTTCCACGTGACGCCGCGCCGGTGCGCGTCGCGCAGATCACGCTGAAGGTCGCTGAACTGCTCCGCCCCCAGCATCGTGCGGTCACGCTGCAGCGACACCAGCAGGAAATACGTCGTGCTCAGCGGATCCTCCAGATTCACCTCCCAGTCGAGGTTCATATCCCGGAAGCTCCGCGCATCCAGCAGGAAGACCGCCGCGTCACGTCCGAACGTGCGATAACGGTAGAGCTTTCGCTTGCCCGCGGTCCGGCAGTCGCCCGTGTCCCCGTAATACTCGTCGCGGATCGGATGATAATCCTGAAACGCGCGCAGACCGCCCTCAAAGAACACCGTCTCGTTGATGTATTCTCCGGTCAGCCCGAACAACGGATGCGTCCACGGCGCCGCCCCGCCCGCGAAGTTGTCCGTCACCTCGTGATCGTCGATCGTCGCGAACCACGCCGTCGAGGCCCGCAGCTCCGCCAGCGAGTTCAGACCCAGAAACGGCGAGTACACCTCGGCGTACTTGAGGCGAAACTGGCTCAGCCGCGTTGCCTGCGCCACGCCGATCAGCGCGGGCGACTCGTAATCCGCGTAGATCGTGTCCCCCATCGCCACGAAGAAATCCAGATCCCGCCCGGCCGCATTGCGGATCGACGGATACGGCGCGAGGTCGCCGCGCCAGTCTCCCGAGACGCCGAAGCGAAGCCCGTGAAAATCCGCGTCCCCGTGCGCCGTGCGGAACCGCCCCAGCGCCCGTCCCCCGCCCGCGTCCGTCACGCGCGTGTAATACTGCGTCCCGGCCGAAAGCCCCGCCGCTTCAACCTTCACGGGAACCAGCGGATCGCTGATCGTCCGCTCGAACCGCATCGCGCCGGCGAACTGCGGGTCCGTCGAAAGCTCGATCACCACCGGACCTCGCGAGGCCCCCCGCGCCCAGATCACCGCGGAATCCTCCGACACGTCCCCCGCCGCCGCCTGCGTTTGCGGCGGAATCGATCGCGGCGTCCCGCATCGCACGCACAAAAGCGCCGCGACCGCAAGCCCCAGCCGCGCCCGCCTACCGATCGTCCCGCTCCACCCACAACTCATTTCGACGCGCATACGACCTCGCATCAGATTCGATCTGCGCAGCCTGGCGGTCATCCTGCCGACGCTGCATTCGAATCCCCGCGATCAGCATCGCCGCTCCGCTCAGGAAGGCAAGCATTGAGTACGCCGGCGCGAAGAACAACAGCAAAACGCCTGACACGATCGTTAACCCTCCGACGATCATCAGCAGCGTCTGAAGCGGAAGGAAGATCAGCCCGAGCAGGATGATCGTCATCGGAACCACGATCGGGAGCACGTATACAAGCACGGGAAAACTCCTTGCATGCGACAAGTGATCCTGCACACGCCCGTCATGATACCGCTCTCACACGCCTACATGAACTTCGGTTGCGCGGAAACGCATCTCTGCAAACTTGCACGAGGAGGCCGGATTCACCGGTCCTCCTTGGACGGCGACTTCATTGCCGAGGTGCAGGTTCGGCTCAACTCGGGGAAGGACACTTCGTCGTACTTCCGCTACCTCACCCCGGACAACGAGAATCGGGCCGGGCTTCAGGGGTCTTTTTCGGGGGCCGTCCTGCTGAAAAAGAGGCACAAGGGGAAGCTGACGACGCTGGATTCGTCGGGGGTGTTTCCTCTTGATCCGGACGTGCTTCGTGTCAAATGCGTGGGTTCCGCGCTGGAAGTGTGACGTCATCCCGAGAGAACGCCCGGGGCGCCGACGCCTTCGGCGACGGAAAGGGATTCTCGGCTGGGGTGGGATCCGGGCCGATCATCCTTCCGAAGCCGCGCCCGTAAGGATGCATGCTTCTCGGGTCTTTCACGCGGCTTTTTAAGCAGCGCGCAAGAGCCGGCAGGCGAGCAGGAGCCTGGTTGTAATCATTGAAACAAAGATGATCATGATCGACTGATGAAGCGGCTGGACGGGCGGCGACGTTAGAGGTCGTCTGCGGGGAGTCCGATGAGATACCGTGGAAACGTAATCATCGCGTTAGAGGCGCTGCCACGCTAGGCTAGCCGCATGACCCGCGACGACATCTGCTCGGCATTTCTGGATCGCCTCAGCGTCTCGCCTTATCCTTTCCAGGAGGAGGCGCTGCTCGCGTGGTTCAGCGACGCGGAGGGCGTGCTCGTCACCGCGCCGACCGGGATGGGCAAGACGCTCATCGCCGAAGCCGCCATCTACGAGGCCCTGACGACGCGCAAGCGCCTTTATTACACGACGCCGCTGATCGCGCTGACCGACCAGAAATTCCGCGAGTTTCAGGGCAAGGCCGAGGCGTGGGGCTTCTCCCGCGACGACGTCGGCCTGATCACCGGCAACCGCAAGGTCAACCCGAACGCCGTCGTCCGCGTGGTGGTCGCGGAGATCCTTCTGAATCACCTGCTGTCCGGCGAGGAGAACTTCGACGAGGTCAGCGGCGTGGTGATGGACGAATTTCACTACTTCAACGACTTCGAGCGCGGGACGGTCTGGGAGCTGTCGCTGGTGCTGCTGCCGCGGAACGTGCGCCTGATGCTGCTGTCCGCCACGGTGGGCAACGCTCCGGAGTTCGTCTCGTGGCTGAAAAAAGAGCACGGGCGGTCGGTTGCGCTGGTGCGGACGGATGAGCGCCGCGTGCCGCTGGAATACGTCTGGGTCGGCGACAAGCTCCTGACCGAGCTGCTGCCCGAGATGGTCACCGGCGATGATGCGACGCAGCGGTCCCCGGCGCTGGTGTTTTGCTTCAATCGTGACGAATGCTGGGAGATCGCGGAGGTGATGAAGGGGCTGGCACTCGTCGGGGCGGAGGCGCGGGCCCAGATCGAGGCGTCGCTGCCCGCGGAGGAGTTCTCCGACGGCGTGGGTCCGAAGCTGCGGCAGATGCTCATCCGCGGCGTCGGCGTACATCACGCGGGCGTGCTGCCGAAATACAAGGAACTCATCGAGGATCTCTTCCTGCGCAAACTCGTCCCCTTCGTTATCTGCACGGAAACGCTCGCCGCGGGCATCAACCTTCCGGCCAGGTCCGTCGTCCTCAGCACGCTCCTGAAAGGACCGCCGCGCGAGCGGAAGCTCATCTTCCCCTCGGCGGCGCACCAGATGTTCGGCCGCGCGGGCCGACCTCAGTTCGACAAAAAGGGCTACGTCTACGCCGTCGCGCACGAGGACGACGCCCGCATTGCAAAGTGGAAAAAGAAATACGACCAGATCGACCCGAAGTCGAAGGATCCGGGCATCCTCCGGGCGAAGAAAGACCTCGAACGCAAACGCCCGACGCGACGCACGAACGAGCAATACTGGACGGAAGGACAGTTCAAGACGCTCATCGCCGCCGGTCCCGGGAAACTCGCCTCGCGCTCGATGATTCCGTATCAGGTGCTCGTGTTCCTGCTGCGGCGCGATGCGTCGCTGTCGCGCGTCCGCGAGTTCCTCGGCAAGCGGTTCAACACCCCCGACCAGATCGAGAGTTTCCAGCGGCAGCTTGATCATATGATCGGCAACCTCGCGGCGATGGGCTTCGTCGAACTCGACGCCGACGCGGCGCACGTGCGTCTTACCGATCGGATCGCCGAGCTGGCGCTGTTCCGCAGCATCGACCCGTTGTACGCCGTGTTCCTGTGCGGAATGCTGAACACCGCGGATTTCACGGAGAAGCTGCTCGCCCTGGAATCCGTCCTGCCGCTGCCGCCGTCGATCGAGCGGACGATCTTTCCGCCGGAGGATCTGCCCCCCGGTCCGCTCGAGACGAACGAGCTTCGCCCGCTGATGATCCAGTTGGGCGTCATCGTCGCCGGCATGGCGCCGAAGGAGGACGTCGAGGAAGAGCGCCGCGGACACGCGATGTGGGAGGACGAGCCGCCCCCCCGCCCCCCCGTCTTCGCTGAAATGCTCAAACTCGCGTTTGACGCGAAGCTGCCCTCGCCGGAGGACATCCTCGTTCAGCCGAAGTGGGCCGCTGGTGGCGTCTTCACCCTCGAAAACAGCTTCTTCAAATACATCAAGAACCGCGGACTCGAGAAGCAGGAGGGTCTCATCCTGCGTCACCTCCTGCGCCTCGTCATCCTCGCCGGCGAGTTCAAGGAGAAAACGCAGGATCCGCACTACGCCGAAATCGCCGACCGCGCCACCCGTGCCGCTCAGCAGGTCGACCCGCGCTACACCGACCGCTTCCTCGCCGAAGCCGTGCAGGCCAAGGCCCTGGCGATCACCCCGACATAG
Organism: Phycisphaerae bacterium; assembly: GCA_013360585.1. Lineage (GTDB taxonomy): Bacteria > Planctomycetota > Phycisphaerae > UBA1845 > UBA1845 > JABWBH01. The sequence goes on from JABWBH010000037.1 coordinate 25,092, forward strand.
ACGCGGTTGCGACCCGAACCGCGCCCGCCTGTCCTTAACAGCCCGTTGAAAAAGGGGTGCGCCTCCCTCCGGGAGGCGAATGTCATCGGGAAAAACCGGTATCACAAAAACCGATCCCGGGTTCTTCAGCGGGCCGTTAACGGCGCGAAGATAGGTCAAGAGCAAAAAGGCGTTCTTAATTCCGCCCTGTCCCGGAGGGCTGAAGCGGCGTCACAAAAGGACGCCGACGCTCCGACGTCTTTTTCCTCGAGGACGCGGGCATGCGCAGCGACGCGGCGCTGCAACGCACGGGGCGCGCGAAGGATCGGACGCCCATCGCAGCCGCCAGCGGCAGGCGGCAGTCGGTCAACGCCATCTCTGCGGTCCAGGCGCGCCGCGCGTTCCGGTGCAAGCGGTGCACCAGGCGACGAAACGCGGCGCAGTTCACTGGTTTCCTGAAGAATCCGATGAAACCCCACCGTCGGCCGGTGTTTCCGGTGGCGGACGGGCGCCCGGCGCACATCGCCGGGGTTGCGGCAGCACCTGTGCAGAAGCTCAAAGGAAAGCAGGAACTGCACTTTTTTCCCGACCGCGCCCCGGATCTGAACCCGGAGGAGTTTGCGGGGTATCATCATGTTCAATCCGCCAGGCAAAGCCCTTCTCGTTCATGTTTCTCACTTCCTGCCAGCCCTGATCCTTCTCGATCGGGAACCGAAGGGGTCGCGAAACTCTGCTCGCTTTTCCTCGCGGGCGCCCCCCCCGGCGAACTGACGATCAAGCGGACAGGTCGATTCCGCCGATGATAGCCCCAACGATTGACCGATCGCAGAGGCGTCGGCAGGGATGCGGACCGGGAAAGCGCGGCGCGGCGCCGGGACCGGTCCGACGGAGGCGGAATTATGTTTGATTTCATTGCCTGGGTGGCGACGGTGTTCGGGTTGATCTACATTCTGTTCATGGGCGGTCTGGTTCAGACTGCGTAGGTAGATGAGGTCGGACGGTGGGGCGGGCGACGGCGCGGCGATCGAACCGCCGCGGATCCGATGATACGCGTTCAGTTTCGCGGGTCTTCCCCTCATCCGCGGCGGATTCGGGATCCTGCCGGGGCCGTGACGGGAGGGACTTCCGGTGCGCTCTTCGCTAACCCTGAATCGCCCGGAAATCGGCGGATCGGTGGCCGAAGCCGCAGCATTCGGAACACCGGGATTAAGGAGAAAAAACATGGATGGATTAGTGCTCGCACTGGCCGGTCTCGTGCTTGCGGTTCTGTTCGGGCTGATCGACGTGCTGATTCAGACGAGCTAAGCCGTAGCAGTCCGCCGTCAGCAGCCCGTTTTTCAACGGGCGGCTGGGGCAGGCAACCTCTCCGTGACAACGACCCGGGTTGCAATGCGCGCGTGCTTTGCAGTTTCGCGAGGATTCCGCCCCCTTTCAGCAACTCTGAGTGCCTCGCGGCTGAAGGGGATCACAGGCAGGGCCGATCCCCGCGTTGCCGTTACCGAGCCGGCACGTTGATGTTCCGGACCCTGATTCAGCCCGCCCGCCGTTGTGTTGTATTCTTCACGCCGCGGCTCCCTCCGCGACCGGCATCCCCATCCGCCGCAGCCACCGGAAGTGCGACGCCACGCCGGCGAAAAAACTGTGGTTGACGCGGTAATTCAAACCGAACTCCTTGCAGGTCTGCGCCACGATCGGCGCGATGGCCGGGTAGTGGGCGTGGGAGATGTGCGGGAAGAGGTGATGCTCCGTCTGAAAGTTCAACCCGCCGAGCAGCCACGACAGGACGCGGTTTCGCGGCGCGAAGTCGACCGTGGTCTGCACCTGGTGCGCCGCCCAGCTCGTCTGCATCCGGCCGTTCTCCTCGAGCGGCATGGGGAACTCCGCTTCCTCGACGCAGTGCGCCAGTTGGAACACGACGCTGAGCACCACGCCCTGAATGAGCATCGCCAGGACGTAGAACAACACCACCGTGGACCACGGATGCACCCACATGGGCACGCCGAACGCCAGGGTGAAGAACGTGACCTTTCCGCCGAAGAAAAACAGCAGATCCCAACCCTTGGGGCGGGCGAAGCGGTGTTCGCCGATGCGCCCGGTGATGAGGCTCCGGAAATCATCGACGAAGTGCCACTTGATCGGCAGGAACCCGTACAGTGCCCACATGTAGAAATGCTGGAAGCGGTGCAGGCGCAGGCGCTTCTGGTGCGGCGAAAGCCGGCCGAGAACGCCGACGTCGATGTCGTCGTCGTGACCGGTGATGTTCGGATACGTGTGATGAAAGGCGTTGTGCTTGCGCGCCCAGATGTAGGAGCTGCCTCCGAGCAGATCGAGCGCCATGGCGGAGAGACGGTTGACCCACCGGCGGTCCGAGTAGGCGCCGTGCCCCCCGTCATGCTGAATGTTGAACCCGATGCCCGCACACGCAAGCCCGAGCAACGCCGCCAGCGGCAGGGCGACCCCCCACGACGTCGTAAAAAACACCAGCACCACGTAAGTCGCAACGAAGCCGCCGAAGACGACGGCCGATTTCAGGTACATCTGCGGACAATCGCGCGGTTTGCGCCCGGTCCGGGCGAAGTACTCCTCGACGCGCTGGCGTAGGGCGTTGCGGAAGCCGTCGTTCGACTCAAACTTGGGCGGGTTGCACACCGGGCTGGGCGCGACAATGTCGCCGGGAACCGCCGATGGAACGCTCGAAAGTGAACTCATGCCTGAGTGTCGTCTCCTTCAAAAGAACCACGGATACCGCGGGAGCATGAAAGGGGACGGGCGTGTCAGGCCCGCCCCCCTCGGTTCGCCCAGATCCGTCTGCCTGGAAAGTCCTCCCGAGATCGACCGTCACGCAGCGGCGTCGGCCGCTCCTGCGGTGAATTCGCGCGGGCTGAAGCCCGCGGCTCGGGTTTCGGTCTAGTACGACCGACGGCCTGAACCCCCGCGGGACTTCCCGCCACCGTAACCGCCGCCGCCGTAACCGCCGCCGCTCGGGCGGCTCTCGCGCGGTTTGGCCTCATTCACGGTGAGCGCACGACCGTCGTGCTGCTGACCGTTGAGCGCCGAGATGGCGGCTTCGGCTTCGGAACTCGAGCTCATCTCGACGAACGCGAAGCCTTTGCTGCGCCCGCTGTCGCGGTCCATGATGACCTGCGCCGAATCCACGGTCCCGTGCGGCGTAAACAGCTCGCGGAGCTGCGCGTCATCGACGCTGTAACCCAGATTCCCGACATACAACTTTTTGCCCATGAAGATTTCTCCTGCGTAAGGGCTGATCGATCCACATCAGCTTTCGGGATCGAACGAAAGGGGCCAACATGACCCTGCGGTAGGAGTTGGCGAAAGAGGCGAGAAGGCAGGCTCTTTTAGCAGAGCGTGAACATCAAACCCGGTCGTCAGACCTAACCATGCCGAGCATGATACCTCGATCCGGTTCGGACGCAAGTCCCTCAGGGCAACCGCATTCTGACATCTGCCGCTCGCCTAGCATGGCCAGGGGAGTACACCAGGCCATGCCACCCGGCCGTCGGCGCGAAAGAGGCGCCGGGAAACGGCCCGGCACATCAGAATCGGGAAGCCGTCGCGGCGCCGGCGCCGCGGGTCGGGAAGGTCAAGCGTGATCCTGCTTCTCGCTTTCTCGCGGACGACGCGGCTCCGCTCGTCATTCCACGGTCACGCTCTTGGCGAGGTTTCGCGGTTTGTCCACGTTGCAGTTGCGCAGGACCGCCGCGTGATACGCGATCAGTTGCAGCGGAACGACCGTCAGCAGCGGCTGGAGCGGGTCGATGATGTCGGGGACATAGATGACCTGCTCGACGAGCCTGGCGACTTCGCGGTTGCCTTCGGTGGCGATGGCGATGACGTGTCCGCCGCGGCTCTTCACCTCCATGATGTTGCTGACGATCTTGTCATACTGGAAGCCGTTGGGGGCGATGAAGACGACGGGCATGCCTTCTTCGATGAGCGCGAGCGGTCCGTGCTTGACCTCGGCGGCGGGCAGCCCCTCGGCGTGGATGTAGCTGATCTCCTTGAGCTTGAGCGCTCCTTCGAGGGCGACGGGGTAGTTGTAGCCGCGACCGAGGTAAAGCCAGTTGTCACGCTCGTGGAAGCGGCGGGCGACGTCGCGGCAGAGGTCGGCCTGTTCGAGGATGCGCTGCATTTTCTCCGGCACTTCGAAAAGCGCCGAGAGGAATTGCTCCATCGAAGACTGCGACATGTGCTTGCGCCGGCCCAGCGCGGCGGCGATCATCGCCAGCACGGTGACTTGTCCCGTGAACGCCTTGGTGCTCGCGACGCCGATTTCCGGTCCGACGTGCAGGTAGACGCCGGCGTCCGTCTCCCGCGCGATCGTCGAACCGACGACGTTCACCACGCCGAGCGAGAGCGCCCCGCGCTGCCGGGCTTCGCGCAGGGCGGCGTAGGTGTCGAGCGTCTCGCCGCTCTGCGAAATCGCAATCACGACCGTGCCGTCTTCGATGATCGGGTTGCGGTAGCGGAACTCGCTGGCGTACTCGGTCTCCGTCGGGATGCGGGCAAGCTCCTCGAAGAGATACTCGCCGACCAGCGCCGCATGCCACGCCGTTCCGCAACCGGTGAGAATGATTCGTTTCGCCCGCGTGAGATCCCGCCAGTGCTCCGCCAGTCCGCCGAGGTGCACGCTGCCCGCCTTTCCGTCCACGCGACCGCGCATGCAGTTGCGCAGCGCTTCGGGCTGCTCGAAGATCTCCTTGGCCATGTAGTGCTCGTGGCCGCCGAGTTCGATCTGCTCCAGCGTCCACTCGATCTGCTCCAGCTCCTTCGTGACGGGAACGGCGTTGAGCGTCGTGGTGCGGACGCCGTCCTTCGAGATGCGCACCATCTCGCCATCGGAGAGGTAGATCACGTGGCTGGTGTGCGCCAGGATGGCGGCGGCGTCCGACGCGAGGATGAACTCATCCTTCCCGATGCCGACGATGAGCGGGCTGCCCTTGCGCGCCGCGACCAGCACGCCGGGTTCGTCCTTGCAGATCGCGGCGATGCCGTAAGTCCCGTCGATGTCGTGCAGCACTTCGCGCACCGCCTGCTCAAGGTCGCCGCGGTAGCGCAGGCCGATCATCTGCACGAGGCATTCCGTGTCCGTGTCGCTGACAAGCTTGACGCCCTGCTGCTTCAGGTACGTGCGCAGCGCCTGGTAATTCTCGATGATGCCGTTGTGGACGAGGGCGATGCGCCCCGAGGCGTCCAGGTGCGGGTGAGCGTTGACGTCGTTGGGCGCGCCGTGGGTCGCCCAGCGGGTGTGGGCGATAGCGAGGTGTCCGACGTCGGGGTCGAGGTCCAGCCCCTGCTCGAGCACATGAATCCGCCCGGCGGACTTGCGCACGTCGAGCCGACCGTCGCCGACGACCGCCACCCCGGCGGAGTCATACCCGCGATATTCGAGGCGCTTGATGCCTTCGATGACGACCGGAAGCGCCGGTTTCGGACCGAGATACCCCACGATGCCGCACATGAAAGCTCCTAGCTGCCAGCTCCTGGCTCCTAGCTGTTAGCCGCCCCATCCGAGCCGCGCCCGTCAGGAAGCGCGCCGGGTGATATCGGGTTTCGAATCTTTTCCGCCGCGCCAGCGCCGCATCCCGGATCTCACGCCCCAAATCCAGCCTGCTCCGAGCCGCGGTTGCACGATTCCGTGCGGCGACTCCTTCGCCCCCCGCGCCGATTCTGCGCTCCCGCCACGCGGTCTACGTCATTATATCGGCATACCGAACCGAGGACACTCACCGGCTCTTCCGACCCGCGGAGACCTTCCGCCGCCGTTTTCAGGAGATCCTTGCGCCCCGCCGCCGTTTTCGGTAAGAAGCGGTCCAAATGAGCGTCAAAACCAACCAGATTCAGGAACTTCTCCCGCGCAGCGACCGGCGACCGGCGGTGCGCCTGGCGAGCGTTCTGTGTGGCGGTCTCACCGTGTTGCTCACGTTGGCGGAACTTGCCAGCCGGGCGTTGATGTTCGGGTGGCAGGGGAAGACCGTATCCGCGGCGCTGGTCCACGGTTGGTTTCATGTGTGGCGCTGGGACGCAACGTACCCGAGCGGGCTGATCATCGACGGCGCAGGCGCCTCGATGGCCGGCTGGTACTTTCCCAAGGCTGTGGCCGCGCCGCTGTGGCCCCTCGCGCTGACCGGACTCGTCGCGACCATCGTCCTCTGGCGCCGCAGTCACCGCCCGCCGCCGGGGCATTGCCACGCTTGCGGATATGATCTGACGGGGAACAGGTCAGGGAGATGTCCGGAATGCGGGACGGTGATGCCCGCAACGGACGTCATCAGCGCGTCGAAAGAATGAAGCGACGTCATGATGCAGCTTCAGGATGTGCCGGTCTGTGCCGCAGACCCGCCGTGTCGCAAGGCCCGCCACCGCCTCATCATGTTCCCGCTCGAAGCAATACAGACGCCTCGCGCCTTTCGATCGCTCCGCTTGGCCGCCGCGCCGCGCGGCGATAGCCTGATTGCCGGCGATCAGGTCGGAGTCCGCTTGAGGGGTTTGAGGGCCTCGCTCCTTCACGGTCGCGGGTCGGTTACTTGAGGGCCTCGCTTCCTTACCGTCGCGGCTCGGTCATTCGGGAACGAATGAACCACGGAACCGACGCGAGAGGGATCGAAAACAATCAGAAGGATCGAACACGAACGAACATGACGACGCGGCTTGAGAAACTGAACCAGATGCTGGAGCGCGAACCGCAGGACGCGTTTCTCAACTTCGGCGTGGCGATGGAGCTGGTGAAAGCGGAGGACTACGCCGGCGCGGTCGCCCGGTTCGACCGACTGCTGTCGATCGATCCGGATTACACGGCCGGATATCATCATAAGGCGCTGGCGCAGCTCGCCCTGGACCGGATCGCCGAGGCGCAGGCGACGCTGGAGGCGGGGGTCGAGGCCGCCCGGCGGGTGGACAACGCCCACGCCCTCGCGGAGATGTCGGAGCTGCTCGCCCGGGTCCGCGCCACGCCGCGCTGAGACAGGGGGGCGCCTTCCTCCGCCGCTCTTCCACCGCGTCCTCTCCCCCCTGTCGCGCGTCTTCGCTCTTATTTCCCGGTGCGGGGTCTTTGCATCGACTCGGGCGCCGACCTTCCGGTCGGCACGCGGCGCGATCTCGGATCGCGAATCTCCGGTCCGCGGGGTGCGAAGCAGAGCTTCGTAATCCTGGCGCGCCCGATCTGTTTCTGCATTGTTTTTCAGGCCGGCGGGAACTACGATGTTGGAGTCGCGTCGGATCGACGCAGCCGGGGTGGGCATGCCTTTCGCTGAGGGGAGCGAATATGAAGCTTTCGATGATTTGCGTGGCGGGGTTGGGGTTCGCGCTGACGGGGCTTTCGGCGGCGGGTCAGGAGGCGCAGCCGCCGGCGGATCCGCGCACCGTGCCGCATGAGACGCAGGACATGACGCCGGACGGCGAAGTGGAACCGGTGGGCGTCTGCCCGGCGGTGCGGTTCGAGTACGGTCAGGGGCGGTACACCACGGTTCAGGTCAACGTCAACGGTCAGGGCGATAACATCCTCGGCGACGCGGCCAACGAACCGTCGATCGCTGTGGACCCGACGAATCCGAACCGGATGGCGATCGGATGGCGGCAGTTTGACACGGTGAACAACAACTTCCGCGAGGCGGGGCGGGCCTTCACGACGGACGGAGGGCAGACGTGGACGTTTCCGGGAGTGCTGACAAACGGAACGTTCCGCAGCGACCCGGTGCTGGCGGCGGACCGCGCGGGGACGATCTACTACTGCACGCTGAAGAACAATTTCCTGTGCGACATGTTCATCTCCAGCGACGGCGGGGCGACGTTCGGCTCGCCGATCGCCGCTTACGGCGGGGACAAGGAGTGGATGGCGATCGACACGACCGGCGGGATGGGCGACGGGCACATCTACCTGGCGTGGAGCACGGCGGCGGGCTGCTGCGGGAACCGGATTTTTACGCGTTCGACGGACGGCGGGCTGAGCTACCTGAACCCGATCACGCTGCCGAGTTCGCCGATCTGGGGAACGCTGGCGGTGGCGGGGAACGGCGACCTTTACGTTTGCGGGAGCGACGCGTTCTCCACGTTTATTGTCGTGCGTTCGACGAACGCGGATGACCCCGGGCAGACGCCGACGTTCTCGACGCGCAACGCTGCAATCAACCTGGGCGGGACGGTCGTGTCGTTCGGCGGACCGAACCCCGAGGGGCTGGCGGGCCAGCTCTACATCGCGGTGGATACGTCCGGCGGGCCGCGCGACGGACACCTGTACCTGCTCTCCACGGTCGATCCTTCGGGGACGGATCCCGCGGACGTAAAGGTGGTCCGCAGCACGGACGGCGGCGCCACCTGGAGCGCGCCCGTGCGGGTCAACGACGATGCGAGCACGACGGCGTGGCAGTGGTTCGGAACGATGTCGATCGCCCCGAGCGGACGCCTTGACGCGGTCTGGAACGACACGCGCAACACGGGCAACACGTTCCGCTGCCAGACCTTCTACGCGTACTCGACCGACGGGGGCGCGACGTGGTCGCCGAACGAAGCCACCGGACCAGTCTGGGATTCCAGCGTCGGCTGGCCGCGGCAGAACAAGATCGGCGACTACTATCACATGATCTCGGATGATCTGGGCGCGCATCTGGCGTACGCGACGACGCTCAACAACGAGCAGGACGTGTATTACATGCGCGTCGCGGTGGACTGCAACGGCAACGGCGTGCATGACGGCGACGACATCGCCTCCGGTCGCAGCGCGGACGCGAACCGCAACTGGATTCCGGACGAATGCGAAGGGGCGGACTGCGGCCGCATCGACAAGTTCAACGTCGGCTGCACCAACGGGCGGCTGAAGGCGAAGGTGGTTTCGACGCTGGCGGCGGGGACGATCCTGACGGTGGACAACAACGGCGACCGGCGGACGCTGACGATCAACGACCGCGGCAAGGGGAAGGTCAAGTGGACCGGTCAGAGCGGCGCGCACACGGTGTTCATTGTCGAGTGTCCGCAGTTCACGCGATCAACGACGTGCAATTGACGGATGGGCGAACTGATCGACCGACGCCGGTGCGGCGGCAAAGCCCTGTCGTTAACGGAAAAGAACCGCTTCCTGACAGGCGCGGCTCTGTTTCAGGCGGGGCGGGATCTTTGCGTCGAAACGTCGGCGGCCGCACGGCGCCTGAGTCGGATTGAGATTCTCGGATTGAGATTCAAGGATGACGCAGCGAGAGGTCTGGCTGGAGGGCGTCGCGGCGCGCGGAGGGGCGCTGCGGGAGGTGGGCGGCATCCGTGTTCCGGCGCGGTTCGCGTCGGCGACGGAGGACGGCGCGGCGACGGCGGACGAGTGCGCGGCCGTGTCGCGCGGGCGGGCCCTGTGCGATCGGACGCACCGGGGACTGATCCGCGTTACGGGGAAGGACCGAGCGGCGTGGCTGCACAATCTGGTGACGAACCAGGTGAAGCCGCTTTCCCCGGGCGAGGGCAATTACGCCTTTGCGCTGAACGTCAAGGGGCGCATTCTTTTCGATCTCGTCTATCTCGTTCGGGCTGAGGACATTCTGCTGGATATCGAACGCCGCCTGCTGACGGATGCGCTGAAACACTTCAACAAGTACATCATCATGGAGGACGTGGCGCTGACGGATCTGTCGGCGGAGACGTGCCGGATCGGCGTGCTGGGGTCTGGCGCGGGCGAGGCGGCGACCGCTGCGGGATGGGCGACGGCGGAGAACGCGGCGCTGTATCAGTCCGGTCTTCTTTCGGATCCGGCTGGGGAATGCGTCGCGTGGCGCAGCGACTTCTGCGGCGTGCGGGGGTATGAAGTTTCGTTCCCCTCGCGGGAGTGGAACACGGTAGCGGCGCGGTTGGCAGCGGCGGGGGACGCGGCGTGGATCGGCTGGGATGCGGTCGAGGCGCTGCGCATCGAGCAAGGCGTCCCGGCGTACCCGAACGAGATCAATGAGGCGGTTCTGCCGGCGGAGACGGGGCAACTCGCCCGCGCGGTCAGTTTCAACAAGGGATGTTATCTCGGTCAGGAGATCGTCGAGCGGATGCACGCGCGGAAGGCGGTCTCGCGGGGGCTGGTGCGGCTGATCTTCGACGACGGCGACCCGCCCGCACCGGGGTCGCCGGTTCTGGATGCCGACGGACAGGTCATCGGAGAAGTGACAAGTTCATGTCGCTCTGTCCGTCTTTCCCGCCCGGTCGCGCTGGCCTACGTGAAAGCGACGGCGGCGCGCGACAAGACGCAACTGGCCGTCAACAACGGCGCGGAGCGGCGCACCGGCGTCGTGGCGTCGTCGCCTTCTGCCGTCTGACGTCGCCGCAGCCGGTCCATCATCGTCAGGTCCGGGGCCGGTTGGCGCACTCGTTCGGATCCGTCGGACTCCGATCGTCAGGATTTCGGCACCTGCGGTTCGAGGGCGCGCAGGTAGCGGAAGTCGAAGATGCCCGCGTCGTGTCCGTCGGACCAGTGAAGCTGGATCGCGTAGTTCCCGGCGAGTTCCGCCCCGGTGACGCGAGGGGTCGGCTGGTTCGGGGCGATATTAAGGACCGGCAGCAGCGTGCGCTCCTCGCGCTGGGTGCGGCAGGTGGCGCAGGGGCAGTAACGGCGCAGCAGCGCGACGGGGTAAGCGACGGTGGCGCCATCCCTCCAGCGGACGGTCAGCGTCTGCTCCGCACGGTTGAGCTTCAGATCGACCGGTGCGACCGCGTCCTCGTCGAAGGAGGTCTGGCGGACGGTTCGGTCGAGCTGCGGCGCGTCGGACGGTTCAGCGGGCAACGATCTGTCCCTCCAGCAACCGCGCCCGGGCGCGTTGCACGCGGACGATCCCGACGTCGGCGCGCATGCCCCTGGTGAACGACTCGATCAACGAACCGAACTGCTCCACGCTCCGCACGCGGTACGACCCGAGAGTATAAAGCAGGTCTCCCGGCTGCAACCCGGCCCGCGACGCCGGGCTTCCCGCCTCGACTTCGGTCACGACGACGCCCTCGTCGCGCGACCAGCCGAGCCGGCTGGCCACCTCCTGCGAGAGATTCTCGACGCGCACGCCGAAAAGCCGCTGTGCAAGCTGGCGTCCGTCGAGCGCCGGCATCGGTTCAAGACGGATGCGTGCCGAGCCCGGCCGCCCGTCGCGCACAAATCGGACGTTGACGACATCGCCCGGGTTGTGCGCCAGCAGCGTCATGTAGAAGTCCGTCCCGGACGAGAGCGGACGATCATCCAGCGCGAGAAGAACGTCGCCCGCCGCCAGCCCCGCGCGGGCCGCCGGCGTCTCTCCTCGGACCTGCACGACGCGCGGCTCATCCGGTGCGACGCGCAGGCCCAACTGCGTCCGCTTCACTTTTTCGGGATCGAGCAGATCCGGCATCAGGCGTCGCAACTGATCCACCGGGATGGCGAACCCGATGTTCTGGGCGTCGGTGCGGATCGCGGTGTTTACGCCGATCAACTCGCCGAGCACGTTCAGCAGCGGACCGCCCGAGTTTCCGGGGTTGATGCCCGCGTCGGTCTGGATGAGGTCTCCGTAAAGCACGCGGCCGTTGAAGTCGAGATCGCGGTGCAGGGCGCTGATGACGCCCGTGGTGACGGTGTTCTGCATGCCGACCGGATTGCCGACGGCGATCGTGGTCTCGCCGATCATCAGGTCGTCGCTGCGTCCGAGGGGGATCGTCGTGAGCGGGCGCGGCGCCTCGATTTTCAGGACCGCCAGATCATGCCGCGTGTCCCGGGCGACGACCTCCGCCGCGTAACGCGCCCCGTCGGCGAAACTGACCTCCAGGTCCGCGCCCTGCGCGGCGACATGGGCGTTGGTCACGATGTATCCGGCGGGATGAATGACGAACCCGCTGCCGATGTTGGTGCGCTGCGTGGTCATCGGTCGCCGCGGCAGGTTGAACATCTCCTCCAGCGCAAGCCCGCCCCACCGCTGAACCTGAATCTCCTGGCTGGCGGTGATGTTCACCACGGCGTCCCGGACCTTCTCGCAGGCCTCGACGATGGGCGTGCGCCGCAGCGCAAGGCGCGGATCCGAAGGCGTGTCTTCGCTCAGGCGGCCCGTCAGGATTGCCGCAAGACAAAGAAAGATTCGTGCTCCCGACATAAGATTCTCGCTTATCCGCCGCTGAAATGCGTGATCTTCAATCGCGTGCGGCGTTCATGTTTCAAAGACGATCGTCCGTGGGTGATCCTGTCAGAGCGATCCCCCGAGGCCGGCGGAACGCGGGGAGCGGCGTGGGCGTCGTGTACGCACCATCCTCGACGGAGCGCCGTGAACTTACCCGGAAGCGTCCGGCGATCCGCCCGCCGCGGGCCACGCCTTCTCCACCGCGGCCCGGACGATCCTCGCATCGAAGTAATTCGTCGACATGCCCGCATCCACGACAAGCCCCTGCGCGTTGATTCCGGCGGAACGCTCGGAAAGCAGAAAAACCGCCGCGTCAGCGACTTCCTCGGTGCGCACGGCCTGCCGCCGCAGCGTCGCCTGCTCCGCGTAAAGGTAGTAGTCGAGATAATCCGGAATGCCCGCCGAGGCGCTGGTCTTGAGCAGACCGGCGCACACCGCGTTAAAACGCACCCGCGAGAACCGACTGAACGACTTCGCGAGGAAGCAGAGGGCCGAGTCCAGCGCCGCTTTGGCGGGCGCCATGTAACCGTAAGGCTCGGCTGCCATCCGGGTCGTCGAGATCGAGATCGTTACGACCGACGCCTCGTGGCTCAACACGGGTTTCAGCGCATTGGACAGCGCCACGAGCGAGTAACACGACACCTCGACGGCCTGGAGGAAATCCTTGCGACAGACTTCGTGAAACCGCCCCGTGAATCCTTCGTAGTTGGCGAACGCCACGGAATGAAGGAACCCGTCGAGCGCGATGCGTCGTCCGGCGATGGCGGTCGCGAGGCTCTGAATTTGCGCGTCGCTTTGCACGTCGCAGACGAATATCTCCCGATCCGGAAGAAGCTTCCGGACGCCTTCGCGGCGCGCCTCGGAGCGCACGCTGTAAAGCACGGTCGCGCCCTGCTCCTCGAGGCGCTGGGCGACGTGCCACGCGACGCTCTTGCGGTTGGCGACGCCGAGCACGAGGAAGGTTTTGCCCGCCAGGTTCAGAAAGCTCGTCATGTGCCCGCTCCCGCCGCCGCATCTGCCGGGCGCGTCCGCGTCACGGCGAACTTGCAGCGCAGCGCCGTCTCGTCCTCGATCGACGCTTTGCCCGTCATGAAGAACGCGCCGCCGAGTTCTTCGTCCAGCGCAACGTGAATCCGAAGACGATCGCCCGGCCTGACGACGCGCTTGAACTTCGCCTCCAGGATGCGGGTCACGATCGGGACGGAACCCTCCTCCGCGGCCGCATTGCGCCGCCGCATCAGGATCGCCCCGGCCTGAAGGCAGCATTCGCAAAGAAGCACCCCGGGCATGACCGGGTCGCCGGGAAAATGCCCGGAAAAGAAGGCGAGATCCGGGGTGGCGTGAAACACCGTCGTGATGGCGTCCTCGCCGATCTCGACCACATCGTCAACAAAAAGAAACGGGGGACGGTGCGGAAGCAGCGCCAACCAGTCGGCTCGGTTCATGAAGGGCATCTTAGGGCGCGACGGCGTGGTTTGCACGTCGCAGGCGGCCCTCGAAACACGCCGGTCAACCCTCCGCGGCCGGAATCGCCGACAGATCCCGCCGCGCTGCGTCGTCAAGACTGACGTTAAGCGCCGCCAGGTTTTCTCGAAGCTGCGACAACCGGGTCGCGCCGAGGATGACGCTGGAGACGCCGGGCTGCTCCAGCGCCCACGCCAGCGCCGCTTGCGCTCGCGTACACCCGAGACGGTCCGCCACCGGCTGCACCGCCCGCGCCCGCTCGACGTTCTCCGGCGTCACGAGCTTGTCGCGCAGCCAGTCCAGGCGGGACATGCGCGCGTCCTTCGGCACGCCGTCGTCGTACTTTCCGGTCAGCAGTCCCGACGCCAGCGGACTCCAGACCACCGCGCCCATCCCGTGCCGCTCCAGCGCCGGCTGCACGTCCTCGAGGTACTTGCGGCGATAGAGGATTGAAAGCTGAGGCTGCTCGACCTGCGGAGCGTGAAGATGGCGCCGATCGCACAGCGCGCGAACGTCGTTCACCTGCGCGCCCGTCCACTCACTGGTGCCCCAGTAAAGCACCTTGCCCTGACGGATCGCGTCGTCCATCGCTCGGGCGGTCTCCTCCAGCGGCGTTTCCTCGTCGAAGCGGTGGCAGAAATAAAGGTCGAGGTAATCCACCCCGATCCGCTCGAGGCTTCGGTCGATCGACTCCAGGATATGCTTGCGCGACAGGCCGCGGTCGTTCACGTCGTCGCTCATCGGGAAGTAGACCTTCGTCGAGATCACCAGCTCGTGTCTGGGAAACTCGCGCAGGACGCGGCCCATCGCTTTCTCGGCCTTGCCTTTTTCGTAGACGTCGGCGATGTCGAAAAAGTTGACGCCCGCGTCGAACGCGGCGGTGATGAGGCGGCGCGTCGCGGCGCGGTCGGTGATGCTCCCGCCGAACGTCGTCCAGCCGCCCAGGCCGAACACGCTGACGCGTGTACCGCACTTGCCCAGCGGACGATATTGCATCGTGATGTCCTTCATGCTCCCCTCCTGCAAAGGCGCGTCGCGAACTTCACGCGAGAAATATCACCTGCGACTTTCGCGGTTCGCCCGGCGCCTCCGTCAGGGAGCGTTCGTACCCGAAGCGCCGGCAAGTTGAAAGCGGTCCTTCTCCTGCGTCACCCCGAACACGGCGAGTTCCGACCGCTTCGGCGCCAAGGCGTCAACAATGCGCTTCATGTCCTGCTCCGCCTCTCGCAACCGCACCCGGAACGTACTCATCTGCGCTTCGAGCGCTTCGCGCTGTCGGGCGATCTTCTCGAATTCCGGTCCGCCGCGCTGACCTCCCCCTCCCCGGCCGCCCTGCCGCGCGACCAGTTCCGCCGCCTTGCGGTCCAGCTCCTTCATCTCCGCCACCATCTCCTTCAGATCAGCGGTCAGACCCTGCGAAAGCGCATCCAGCTTGAACCACTCCGCGAGCAACGACCGGGCGTCCGCTGCGGCATTGTTATACTGAATGACGATGCCTGATAACCCTTCCGGAAGCTCGACGGGCGCAACCGTGTAAACGCCGCGTTCCCGTGAAGTTTGCGCGGGTCGCGCCGGCGTCGGATCAGAAAGACGGGTCGGTCCGCTCGCCGCGTCCGGTGCGATCGCGTACATCATCAAATCAAGGTATCCCGCGTCCGCCGTGCGCCCCGCCCTCCGCGCCACGGTCATGCCGTCACGAAGCGCGCCAAGCACCGCATCTGTCAGATCCTTCGTCTGAGGATCGTCGGAACGAAGACGGCGCAACGCCGCGAGACCTGAGACCGCAGCGGAAAACGTGCCCGCGTTCGCCCAGCGCCGGATCGAGTCCGCTAGCGAACCCGTCGATCGGGTTCGAATGACCTCCTGGATCACCACCGATCTCGGGTCGTCGCTTGCGCTGTCGTAACGCCAGAGGACCAGGTTCCGAAGAAGCGCGGCCGACTCCCGCGGTCCGTAAGCGGGCGTTTCATAAAGAAAGGCGCCGCTTCCGGTGGCGAGAAGGTCAAACGACGTCAGAATGACGACGGGCCTGCCGCCGACTTCGACCGCCTCGATCCGCGGTCCCGTCCCTTTTAACGCTGACCGTCCCCAGCGGTTCGGCGCGAAGTCACCGAGGCGCGTCCCTCCCGGAATCTCCCCCGTCAAGACGGGATGATCCGCCGGAAACTCGCGCCGGCTTCCGCCGAGTCGTTCCGCCAACACCCCCAGCAGGCGATGTGCGGCATCATCAGACGACGGGCTGAACGAAGGGGTCTCGATCCAGATCAACGCCCCGCCCCGGGCCAACTCAACAAGCCGGTCCCGCGTCGACGCATCCGGATCCGCCTCGCCCCGCGCCTCCACGTAAACCAGATCGACCGCAGCGTCGGGCGCCAGGTCGGAAAGATCGCAGGTGACGAGGCTCAACCCGGTCTCGTGATCGAGACGCCGAGCGATCGCGTCCCAGCGCCCCGCCGTCGTCTCACGCCCCCGCCCCGGACACAGCGACGCAATCATCAAGTGTCCTCTCGCCGGAGCCGCCGGTCCGGAAAGCTCCGGTGGACGAAGACGCTTCGGAAGGTGGGGATACTCCGGCGCGGCGCAAAGCCGCAGGTTCGTCATGATGTTGAACAAGTCCGGGTGACGCTCGTCGAGGTTCTGGTGCCACGCCCCGGCGATGTCCGTCGGGCACAGGTACACGCACGTCCTTCGGTCGTCGCCGATCCCTTCGATCCGCAGTTCCCCTGCGAGTTTCGAGGACTCCTCCGACGGCAGGGCCGTGTATACGGGGTGTGCGGGTGGCAACGCGGAGAACGTCCAGGCGCGGTCGGCGAAGACCTCGGCGCAGATTTGACGAAACCCCGACGAGAATCGCTCGGACGCCAGATCGGCGTGTGCAAAGATCGTCCCCCCTGCGTCAACGTACTCCCGCAGCCGCAGCTTCTGCGCCGGCGACAGCGACGGCCGGTCGAATCCGCTGATAAGCAGGATCGGCGCGTCCAACCAGTCCGACAGGGGAGCCTCGACCGAGACGACCTGCCACTTGTATATCCGCTCGTGCTTCGCGGAGAGGTGGCTGGTGAGAAAATGAAGATCCCGGTAATACCGGTTCCAGTCCTCGCTCGCTCCGTAACGAAGCTTCGCAAAAAGCACCGGCGCCCGGCCGTAAGTCAGAAACAGAAGGTGAAACGCTTCGTTGATCGTTCCCGACTGCCCCGGCGAAATCGACTGCACACCCGCCCGGTACCAGTCCACGCTGCCGATCAACTTCCTCCCGGACGCGACACCGAGGCGCTCCAGCCCGAAAAGCTGGTAAGGCCCCCCAGCCAGGAGATCATGCTCGGCCAGCCACCCGAACCCGCGCTGCGCGGCACGCAGCGCACGCTCCACATCTTCGCTTCCGCGCCCGCGCGACGGCACGCCGTGCAGCCGTGTGTAAGGCGGCTCCTTCCGGACAAGATGCTGCGACATCGTTACCAGCAGGGTGTTCACGCCCGCGGTCGTCATCGTAGCCGTTCCGGCAGACTCGCCCCTGTAAGACCAGCTCCCGTCGTCATTCTGGTGCGTCAGCCAGTGCCGCAGGACGGAACTTCAGCCGACGCCGTTTCGGCCGCCCACAATCCCAGCACCGCGAACTGCGAACATGAGTGATCGCCGCTTGTGCCCTCCGCGTCGTATCCGTAAAACCCGTCGCTCTTGATCGCCCCGACCAGCCAGTCCGTGTCCGCCTGAAGCAGTCGGCGGTACTCGCGGCGGCGTTCATCTTCGCCGGTACGCGACGCCAGCAGCGCCCAGACTCCCGCCCGGAGACTCCGGCTGTAGGTGCCGGGCAGCGGGTGCTCGGCCAGGTAGCGGACGGCGCGCTCGATCGTCTCATCATGCCAGGGAACTCCAGCGGACAGCAGGGCGAACGTCACCAGCGCCGTCACGCCTCCCGCGTGAACGCCATCCAGTTCGTCGGAGAACGCGCCTCGTTTCGTCCCGTCAACAACCTGTGCCGCCTTCAAACTCCGGATGAGTTCCTCCATCCTCATGTCCACGTGCGCGTCATCGGGCGGAATTGCTCCTGAGACGCCGCATCCGAAGGCGCAAACCGCCCCCAGAAAGACCCCCTTCCGGTGATGTCGGATTGTTCGCACGTCCGGCGCCCCCAGACCTCGCCTTGCCACCGCTGTCTCTCTGCTATCGGATTATTCGAGGATCGGCCTTGCCGTTCCAGGGAGGGGCTGACCTGGTGTCCCCCCAGCCCGTGGCGTCTTACCAGATTGCCCCCGAAGAATGATTGCAAGCTGCCCCCAGCCTGCTGACAATGCGACACTTATGCAAGGAGGCCTGAACATGCGCGGATGCTGGACCTTGTTCATCCTCGGTTCGTCGATCCTGACGGTCATGTCGGCGGGTTGCGCCCCGCCGGATTCCGGCGACGGCAGCAACACCAACGACAATTCCTCCGGCGCTCCGACGGACCGGGTCGGCAGCGGCACCGCCCGCGTCAGCGGCGTCGTCTACTCCGCTCACGCCGAACCGGCGATCCCGCTCGGCGGCGCGATCCTCGTTCTCGGCGACGCGGTCGCGGTGGCGAAAGTCAACGGCGCTTTCGATCTTTTCGGCGCTCCGGCAGGACTTCAGCCGCTGATCGTGGACGGAACGCACCTCGTCGTCGGCGACGGGCGTTACGGCGCGTTCACGTCGCGCCTCGACGTGGTCCAGGGAGAGCAGCGCTTGCTGGAGGAACCGGTCTACCTGCCCTTCATTCCCGTGGTAAGACAGGCGACCGTGGTTCCGGAAGAGCAGACCGTCGCAACCTCGGAAAGCGGCGTGGTCTGGACGATCCCGCCCGGCGCGGCAAGGAGAGACGGCGACCTTTATGACGGCTGGCTGTCGGTGATCGATGTTCCGGCGGATCGCGCGCCGCTTCCGCTTTCGGACGACCTTCGCACCTCGATCGTCTCGCTGCTGACGCTGCAACCGATCGACCTGATGTTTCAGGGAGGCGTTGCCCCGCGGTTCCCGAACGATGGCGCGGCGGACGCGGACCCGCGCTTTCAGACGCTTCGTGAACTGGATATCGCCACCGGACAATACGAGGACGCATTGATCCTTCAGCGATCGTCGCAGGCGTGGCGAGCGGTCAGCGGCGGCATCAGGCGTGCCGGGTGGTTTGCGCGCGCGACGACGATCCGCGTGCGCGTGTACGAACCCTGCACGGAATCCGGCGCCCCTTGCGTGGCGACGTGGACGGATGCCCGGCGCATCGTCCGGTCCTTGCGCGCAGGCACGGTTGCCGGAGCGCGGGCGACGCTTGAACGCCTCGCACGAGCGATGCTCGATCACGAGCGCACCGTCGAAGGCGCGCAGGCGCTGGCGGCGACAGCACTGGGGGATTTCCGAATCTGCCGTGAAAACGTCGCTGGGATGCTCGCCACCTACCGCCGCCTCGATGACGCGGAGTCGGTTCTTGCCGCGATCCGGACCGCGACGGACGCGTGCGCCGATGATGCCGCGTGTGACGCCGCCGACGAGCTGGCCGAACTTCGCGCCGCCCAGGCCACGCAGGCCGCCAACGCACTCATCACCACCATCTCCGATCATCTCCCCCGTTTCAACCAACTGGACGCCGCGTTCCAGATCGTGTCCCCTTACTTCGACGGCACGACCTCGATCGAGGAATCCTCGCTCGAAGCGTTTGAGCAGGCGGTCCTCGATGTGCTCGAAAGTTTCGTGGCCTTTGATCCTTTGCGGTCGCCTGCCGACGCCCACGACGAGATGCTCGATCACCTCGACGCCGCCAGCCACGCGATCGACGAGGCGCTTCAATCCTACCGCAGCCCGGTCACGAGGTCGGCATCTGCACCGATCCACGTCATGCAGGTTGGTCTTGATCAGGGTCTGCGGACCTCCGGCGAGGTCTCGACGGACAACGCGGAAATGACTCTTGCAGATCAACCGGAGCCGTCGTTAGTTCTGGCGATCGATCCGGCCACCGGACGCTGCAGCCTCCCTCGCAGCGTTCTGACGTGGTTGGCCGACGGACCGCCTCTCGACATCACGGTGGACCGGGCGTTGCGAAGACGGGCGCTTTCGAGCGGACTTCCGGCGGCGGAGGAATTGTCGCCGCAATTTCCGACCTGCCTCTTCCAGGTGTCGGGCGTCGAGCGAGAAGGCGCAAACGTCTTGTTCACCGGCGACGGCGGCGCACGAGTCGGTTTCGCCGTCGACGGAGAGCCTCTCGCGTTCATGTCCGGCGAGGGGTTTCACATCACCAACCTTCCTCGCGGCGGTCGTTACGAACTGGTCGCGTTCAGCGATCGGGAGGATGCCGTTTCGAAGGTTCGCATCCAGTATGACCCGGACCCGGCGTTGTTCGACTTCGACCAGCCCGTCACCGGAACGTTCGACCTTTTCCGACGCGCCGAGGTCGTCTTCTTTGAAGCCCTGGCCGGCGAAACGGTCCTGGCGGAAGTCGCCTGCTGCAACGGAGAAGGAACCGCGTTCGAGGCGGAGGTTTATGACCCGGCCGGTCGTCGGCTTGCCGCCGAAGATCGCCCCGGCACAGGAGACGCTGCACCCCTGCGCGGGTTCGACATCGTTGAGGACGGACTTCACCGACTCGTCGTCAAACCCGACGCCGCCACCTTCGGCGACTACCGGATCGTAGTCAGCAAGACGCCCGCTCCGCAGATCCGGGACATCCAGTCAGGCGAGGAGGTGACCCTGGATTTCACGGTGGAGCAGCCGACGGTGATCCTGCGCTTCACGGCGGTGTCCGGACAGACGGCAGAAATCTCCGGGCTCTCGTCCGACAACGTCGATCGCGTCGACCTGCGCGTCACGACTTCGGAGGGTGAAGTCGTCGTTGACCGGGCGACGCTGTATTTCGACGGTTCGTCTTTTTCCCGCGTACGCTTTCCCACAACGCAGTCGGCGGCGTACCTTGCGACGCTTCGGGCGCCGGGTGCAGGCGCGCCGGTCGCGAGATCCTGCGTCATCCGGCTTGACCTGAACTCCGCAACACCCTGACCGGGCGGGCAACAGGCGGCTCATGCGCATCAGCGAGATCTTTTTCAGCATTCAGGGCGAGGGCAAGCTGTCCGGCGTCCCCAGCGCCTTCATCCGCACGACCGGATGCAACCTCCGCTGCACCTGGTGCGACACGCCTTACACCTCGTGGACGCCGGAGGGGGAGGACATGACGATCGACGCCATCATTGATCGGATCGCGCCCTACCCGACGCGCTTCGTGGTCCTCACTGGCGGAGAGCCGCTGTTGCAGAACGACATCGTCGAGCTGACGCGCCGTCTCCGCGACGACGGTCGCCACATCACCATCGAGACCGCCGCGACGATTTACAAACCCGTCATGTGCGATCTCGCCAGCCTCAGCCCGAAACTGGCGAATTCAACGCCTCTCGCCCGCGACGGGGGAAAGTACGCCGAGGCGCACGAACGCGACCGCTTCCAACCGAACGTGATCGAAGCGTTCATCCGCACCGCGCCGGACTTTCAGTTGAAGTTCGTCGTCGAGCACGAGCAGGACGTCGAGGAGATCGACCGGATGTTGCAGCGACTGCCGAACGTACCCCCGGAGAACGTTCTGCTCATGCCCGAGGGAACCGAAGCGTCCCTGCTCCTTCAGCGAGGCCGGTGGGTCGCGGAAATCTGCAAGTCCCGCGGATTCCGCTACTGCCCGCGACTGCACGTCGAACTTTTCGGCTGCCGCCGCGGCGTCTGACCTTCGGTTTTGACCGCGCCAGCGACCGGGGTAAGATGTCCGAGGGGTGACCCACGGGGCGTATTCGATGCACACCGACCCTTTGCGAGGCGAACCGCGCATCGTTCACCTCGCCGCCGGTCCTCATCAGACGACTGACGGCGTCGCCGCTGACCTTGCCGTTGCGGGAATTCCGATCGAAACCGTGACCGATGTCTACGCGGCGCTGGCCTCAGCCAGCCTCCTGAAGCGCGCCGGGCACGGCGTCGTCCTGGTCGCCTGCGCGGATGAACTGCTCAACGAGGATCTTGAACTTTTCTCGCTGCTTGAGGAGTTCGGCGACGCGATCAAGACCTTCGTTTACGGAGACCGCCGATCCGCGCCTCTGATTCAAAGCGCTCTGGACCGCGGCGCCTCGAACCTCTCCCACCTCCCCGAGCACTTGGCGCGCATCGCGCCTTGCCGCCCGTCTTGCACCCCTGAAAGACCCGAGGAATCCCGCGCCGACGCCGCCATCCTGCGGCTCAATGCCGCAGCCCCCGCCGCACCGATCGCGGACAAGAGCGCCGCGGACACCCGCGACGACAAAACCCCGGAATCCGCGGTGCGCGTTCCCTGGCTGCGGTATGCGGACGCCCCGCGCCGGATTCCGCCGACCGACCGCCCTCGCGCGACCCGGATCGAGGCCGGAGCGGACTCCGGCTCAAATCCCACCTCGTTCGACTCGCCGCTGCTGACCCGCGCGGAGCTGGACGCGCTCCTCTCCGATTTGACGGATTCCGTGACCGCGCCAGCTCGCCAGGAGCGGTCAACATGAGCGGATTCGGATCGCCCACCCCGGATTCGGACCGAGGCCGCGCGGCGACGACGGCGCTTCGATCTTCGGGGGGATGTTTCCGGATCGTCGTGTTCCCGGCCGTGTCTTTTCTCAGCGAATTGCGGGCCGACCTGTCGCGGCGATACCCGAGCGGAGAGGTGGAGGCGCAGGACACAATGCTTGCCGGCATCGCCTCCCTCGGACGCCGACCCGCCGATGCCATCGTCATCGGCGTCGAGGCGGCGCATCCCCGCCTGGCCGAAGCGGTCAGCGCCACGCGGCGCCTGACGGGTCCGCGCGCCAGGATCCTTCTCTGCTGCGCCCCCGAGGCGGAGCCAGCCGCACGCCGGATCCTGCGCGCCGGCGCGGACGGTTATGTACTGCATCCGCTGTGCGGCACGCAGATTGATGCGGCGCTCGGGCTTTCGACGCCGCTCACGTGGGAACAAGGCCGACTCACCCGCGTCCCTCCGGGCGCGTCCTCTGCGGAGCTTGAAGCACTCGGGCGGGCGCTGGCCCGCGTCGGGGGTCCGCCGCAGCTGCTCCTCGAAGCGCTGGTCGCCGCAGTGCGCACCGCGCTCCGTGCCGAGTCCGTCGCCCTCGTGACGCTACGCCGTCACGTCGTCAGCGGTCCGGATGTCGGCACGCCCGTGCTCGTGTGTCCGGTCGCCGACGACGCGGGATCCCTCGGCGAGCTTCGCGTCGGCCCGAAAATGCGCGGCGCGTACCGACCCGATGACGCCGAGAGGCTTCAAGTCTACGCGGCTTTGTCCGCACACCTGCTTCGCGCCTCCCGGCGGCAGCGGCGCTGGCGGCGTCTTGCGCAGACTGACGCCTTGTGCGGCGTGATGAACCGCCGCGCGTTGGAGTCGCGCCTCGAGCGTGTTCTCGATGAAGCGCGGGATCGACGCATGCCCGTCACCGTCGTCTGCCTTGACCTCGACGACTTCAAGAGCTACAACGACGTCTTCGGTCACGATGTCGGCGACGACATCCTCCGCCGCACAGCGCAGTTGATTCGCGCCGGATGTCGCGAGCATGACCTCGTCGCCCGCCTCGGCGGAGACGAGTTCGCCGTCGTCTTCTTCGACCCGACAGGGCCGCGGGTCGCAGGCTCCCGACATCCGGAAAGCGCGATCCGGGTTCTCGACCGGTTTCGCGAGGCGCTCAACCGGGAGTCGTTCGCCCCGCTCGGAATCTCAGGGCGCGGACGCCTGACGATCAGCGGAGGACTCGCCTCGTTTCCCTGGGACGGTGGGGAAGTCGCGTCCCTGCTTCACTGCGCGGATCAGGCGCTGCTTGAAGCGAAACGCCTGGGCAAAAACCGCATCGTCCTCGTTGGGGATCCTGACGGATTCGCGCCCCGCGCCGCGGCTCCTGGTGCGACTTGATGCACCACGTCCGGCGGCGTCGTGCCGGTCTTACGAAGCGGAGTGATGTTCTACGCCGCCGTCCGACCGTCAACCTGCGACAGCGCCGCAAGCGCGTCATTCAGCGCCGCCCGACGCTGCTCGAACGGCGCCAGCGCCGGTTCCACCACCCGCGACATGAGTAGCCCCTCAAGCATCGACCTCGCGGACTGGATTCCTTCCGGAGCTTCCCGTGCCGCTCGAATGTCACGCAGCGCCCGCGCATACATGATCGTCAGACTGACAACGTAGATCACCGTGACCACGACCAGTCCGCCGAGAATCTTCACGGCGCTCAACGCCGCGACGATCTGATACAACCCGCCCGCCACGCCCGTCACACCTTCCGCCGACGCCACGTGCAGCACCCCTTCCAGCACCGGCTGAACCAGCGGAAACCACCCGATCACGAACCAGACCAGCCCCCGCTTCCACCACGACGGCGCCGCGTCCCCCTCCCGCGCCGCTGCGATCACACGCTCCTCGAGCTGATGCACCAGCTTCGTGCTTTCCGAGCGAAGCCCTTCCGCGGTCGATCGGACATCCTCCGCGCCGCCCGGACTTAGCCGCAAGCGCGAAATCAGGTCCGCCTGATCCGACGCGATCCGAGACCGCACCAGCCGGATCCGCTCCTCCAGACCGATGCCGGACACGTTCAGCGCCTCGTCGGGCGTACCCACCGCCGGTTTCGGCGACGACGCCAACCGCTGTCCCACCCAGCGCGGCAACCACCCGAAAAGCCCGTAAACCCAGCCCAGCACCGGCCAATCCGCCAGCCGCTGAGCGAGCAACTCCTCCGCCAGACGACTGTCCGACCGCGCGCGCGATGAAAGCTGCTCCACCGCCTCCGTCACATACCCCGGACCGAACCCCTCGCAGAGTAATTCGCGCCGGTAATCCTCCTCGCAGATCCGCATCAGACGCTCATTGATCCGATCCAGGTCGAAGTGCTCCCGAAGCAGTGACGCCCCGACCTCGCACTCCCGGCGACGGTTCGCCTCCTTGATCCGCCGGACTTCCTCCGCCTTCACAGGTCCGAGCACGCGATCCCGCATCCGCCGGAACTCCGCGCTCATCCGCCTCGAAAGCTCGAGCACTGCCTCCCGGTCCTGGGGATACCGCCGCCACTGCGGATCATCCCACAACCACTGCACGCGCGCCGCGAAGCCCTCCTCGGTCGGAAACTCCGCCGCCACAAGAAAGTGACGTCCCTCCTCGCCGCCCAGCCCGGCCCGGCTCGTCGCAGCCAGAAACCACCGACGCTGCGCCTCCAGGAACGACGCCGCTCGATCGCCGTCCTGCTCGACGAACACGTCCGCATCCGTCAGCAATTCGTCCACCTTGTTCAGGACGCAGTGAACGTTTCCGGGATCCTTCAGCACGCGCCGCGCTAGCGAGACCCACGCTCGATCCCCGGCCTTCCGCGGCGTCACCACCCACAACACCCGGTCCAGCAGCGGCGCGATCTGACGGACGATCCGCGCATGATCGTCGAACTCGCTGTCGAAGTCCGGAAGATCAACCAGCACCACGTTCCGCACCGCGTCCACCCGATGCGTCACGGTGTCGATCGTCGTCAGGCGTGAAAGATCCTCGAGACGCCTTACCACCGCAGCGCCCGCCGACTCATGCACGTACGCCAGCGGACGCGACGTCCCCTCGCCCACCTCGTCCGCATCGACCGAAATCGGGGCCCCAACCAGGCTGTTTACCAGCGTGCTCTTGCCCACATCCTTGCCGCCCAACAATCCGCAAAGCACCACTTCATCCGAAAGCGCCCGCAACGCGCCAAGCTCCAGGTCCGCCGCCGCGGTGTTCGTCAATTCGGAAAGCCGCCGGTTCAGCGACTCCAGCGGATCCGTGATGGGCGCAGCGACCGCCGTCATGAACCCTCCTCCGCATCTTCAAGGCGCGCCAGCGCCGCCGTCAGAGGATCGTCCGCCGGCATCACCCAGCGCGACGCGACCGCGTATTGCTCGTCGGCGCACTGCCGCGTGTAATCATCCACCAGCGCCGCGAAGTCCGCGCAGGCATCCCGCACCGCCAGAAACTCAACGCTGCCGATCAGCCGCTCCCGCGCAACGTGAGCAAGCCGACCCAGCGGCTTCGCTCCCGCAGCCCCGCCTCCCAACGCCGCCACAATCAGCGGCAGCGGGATCCCCAGCAGAGGTCCGGGGACCGCCGCTAGCAGCAGCACGACCGCCACACCACCCGCCACGGTAAGCCCCAACCCCTGACACTCCGCCGAAACTTTCGACGACCACGCCGTCAACGACGCATCCACCCGCCGCCCGGCCGACGTCACGCGTTCCCGCCAGATCAGCTCAGCGGTAAAAACCGGCACCGGCGACGTCTCCCCCGTCCAGTTCCGGACTTCGTCCCAGAACCGGCTCGACTGCGCCACGCTCGTCAGTTCGTGATGCCGCCGCCGCGCCGCCTGCTCAAAGTACGCCCACGCCCGCGAAAGTCGGTCGCCTTCCCGAACTTCCGCGCTCGATCCCTCCGCCCGCGCCGCCTCCCCGGACCCCGACCGCGGCGACAACCACCCCAGCATCGGCACACGCGTCAACACGCGCTCCAACTTGCGCCGCTGGTGGTCGATCCAGTCCCGCGCCTGACGGAGGCGCAACACTCGCGACACCACGTCCAGATGCTCTCGCTCAGCCGGCGTCATCAGCGCCGGATAACAATCCCAGGGTTGCACCTTGAACCGCGCAGCCGCCGCGTCGAGCACAACCCGAAGATCCCGCAGCCGCGCCGTCCGCTCGCGGTTCTGGTTCAGCACCTCCCCGGCGAACTCCGACGTCAGCCGCCGAAGGTGCGCCGATCGCGGCTCACCGCGCCCGCGCACAAAGGCCTCCACCGCGTCCAGCGCGCCCGGCGCAAACCGGCAGAACCCTCGCCCGCGACGAAACTCCAGTATCACCGCGTTCTCGGCCCCGAGACGCCGTCCCTGCTCCCGCAGACGCTCCTCCTGCTCTGAACTCAAAACCCCCTCGCGCGTCCGGTTGAACACCGCCAGCCGCGGCTGCCGAAAACGCGTCGCCTGCTGCTTCAGGTCCGCGATCGCCTGACGATCGAACCACCGCTCGTGATCGATCACCACGATCAGCCGATCAAACCACGGCATCAGCGACAGCGTCACGTCGCCTTCCGTCCGGGCGTCCTCCGACGTGAAATCCGGCGTGTCAATCAACACCACGTCGCGCAACGCCTCCACTCCGTGCGAGACGATCAGAACTTCGCCAGGCGCCCCGATCTCCTCTCCGTCCAGACCGGCTTCCCGGCACTTAAGCGTCGGCCACAACCGGCGCTCCTGGATGAGTTCCTCCACCCGCTCGACCCGCGACGCATGAACCGCCACGATCGGTCCGAGCGTCGCATGTCCCCGCGCCGTGATGCGGCTGGCGCGATGACCCTCCAGCAGGTTGTTGAAAAGCGTGCTCTTCCCCGACGACGCCCCGCCCACCACCGCAACAAACTGCAACCCGCTGTCGTCGCCCTGACGCATCCTCAGGCTTAACGCCGTCTGCTGCGCCTGATCCGTCCACGAAAATTTGTACACGTCGCGCAAGCGAGCGCCGTGCTCCGCGATGATGTCCAGCGGGTCGTGGAACGCCGGAGGGTTGGCAGCGGACGAAATCATGCAGTCGGAACGCAGATCCCGCGACGACGGTCCGCGAACGACCGACTCGCACGACGGTTTCAGATGCGGCGCCCGTTTCCGACGTCAGCGCCCTTCACGCAGCGCCAGCGGCGGCGCCAGCACTTCGGAAAGTATCACCGCCTTGCGCAGTTCATCAAGACTCATCCCCATCGAGAAAAACGTCGCAACACGAGAGTGCGGTCCGCCGGAGGATTCGGGCGCCGAAGTCTCGCTTTCCGTCCGGCTGACCGGTCCGCCGATCCAGTCCGACCCGACCTGCCGTGTGCGAAGCTGCTCCTCAAGCCGTCCCGGACGCTTTGCCGCGGATGAATCCGAGTGCTTCTCCGCCGGTCGCGCGGGCGGCCCGCCGCTTCCGGACGATCGACGCCGCGCCGGGCGTGATCCGCCCCCCTCGCGCCCCCCTCGCGACGCAGGGTGCGATACCGCGTCTGACGATCGCACCGGAACGGGAGGCGGAGCCTGCCCCGCAGACCTCGGGGGTGCCGGTGGCGACGGCTGACGCGGCCCCGCCGCCTCTGTACGAGAGGATGCTGCCGGACTCACCGACGGTGGACGCTGCGGCCGAGCCGACGGCGGCGCGGCAGGCGGACGCGGCGGTGATCCAATCTGACGCGGGTGCGTCGGTGATGTCCCGGCGGAGCCGCCGGACTCGTTCATCTTCCGACGTTCCTCCTCAATGATCCGCCTGAGCGTCTCGTCGCTGTCCGGTTCCTCCGCGCTTCCGTTGCGCCGTCGCAGCGCGGCGCCGAGCATCGGCAGAACCACAATGATGATAAAGAACACGATCTCAAGAAGGTCGCCGATCGCAAAGCCTCTGCCCTGGGAAAGAAGGTTCATCATGCTGCTTTCACTCGCGTCCTTCCACCGCTCCCACCGCGTCCCGCATCAGCGCCTCGCTTCGAACCGCGCCCCTCTCTGTCTGAACCGCGCCCGACAGGAAGCGGGTGACCTGCTCCCCTTTTCCTGATCCAGATGCTATGAGAGTCTAACCGGTCGCGGGACGACCAGGGAGGACTTTCGATGAAGCGGAAGCGGCATACGCCGGAGCAGGTGATCCGCAAGCTACGCGAAGCGGACGCGGCGCTGTTCTTCGTGTCTCGCGTCGTCTCCGCACCGCCGCCCCTGCTTCAACCGCGCTTCTCCGCCGATCCGTCGCCGCCCGCCGCCGGTCCGCCGCCGATCGTCTCCCGCATCTGCGTGTCCGCCTGAAGGTTCTTCATCCGGTAGTAATCCATGATGCCCAGGTTCCCCTTGCGGAACGCTTCCGCCATCGCCTTCGGAACCTCCGCCTCCGCCAGCGTCACCAGCGCCCGGTTCTCCTCGATCTTCGCCTTGTTCTCCGCCGCCAGCGCGATCGCCATCGCTCGCCGCTTTTCCGCTTCAGCCTGAAAACGCCGCTTGTCCGCTTCAGCCTGATCCGCCTGAAGCTTCGCGCCGATGTTGTCGCCCACGTCCACATCGGCGATGTCGATCGACAGAATCTCGAACGCCGTCCCCGCGTCGAGCCCCTTCTGCAGCACAGCCTTGCTGATCCGGTCCGGGTTCTCCAGCACCTCCTTGTGCGAATCCGCCGACCCGATCGCGCTGACGATGCCCTCGCCGACGCGGGCGACGATCGTCTCCTCCGTCGCCCCGCCGATGAGCTGCTTGATGTTCGTCCGCACCGTCACCCGCGCCTTCGCCTTGAGCTGAATCCCGTCCTTCGCCACCGCGTCGATCGTCTGCTTGCCGAACTTCGGATTCGGCACGTCAATGACCTTCGGATCCACGCTGGTCCGCACGGCGTCGATGATGTCGCGACCCGCAAGGTCGATCGCGCACGCCTTCTTCCAGTCCAGATCGATCGCCGCCCGGTTCGCCGCGATGATCGCATGCACCACGTTGATGACGTTTCCACCCGCCAGGTAGTGACTCTCCAGGTCGTTCACGGTGATCTCGTGGATGCCGGCCTTGACGAGCTGGATCTTCGCCAGCGTGATTGAACGCATATCCACCTTGCGCATGAACATGCCGATCAGGTTCGTCATGCTCACGCTCGCCCGGGAGAA
Organism: Phycisphaerae bacterium; assembly: GCA_013360585.1. Taxonomy (GTDB): domain Bacteria; phylum Planctomycetota; class Phycisphaerae; order UBA1845; family UBA1845; genus JABWBH01. The sequence goes on from JABWBH010000037.1 coordinate 54,273, forward strand.
CAGCGCCTGAATCCAGAGATTGAAGAACCGCCACAGCACGAAGATCACGGTCAGACCGAAAAGCCCGGCCACCACCAAAATGACAAGCCACCACGTGGACGTCTGCGCCAGCATGAGCGGTATTCCAAACATCACGGTTTCCTTCGTTCAGGTTCCTTCCGACCACGTTCCTCAATCAACACGGTCGCTCGGCAGACTGTCATGTCGCTTTCGCCACAACCAACTGCCCCGAACGCGCCGCGAGCCCGACCACGACGGCGTCGCGCTCGATGTGACCGCTTTCCGCCACGCACGCCACGCGGCGGTCGCCGAACCGGCACGTTCCCACCGGACGCAACGGCGTCAGCGCAAAACCTGTCGCCCCGATCAGCCCCGCCAGCGACTCGGTCTCCACGCCGATGTGCTCCGCCGTTAGCGTCGGGTTCGGCGGCGCCAGCAGCCTTCCCGCCGGCGTGCGATACCAGTGCTTCACCCCGACATACACCATCGCCGGCCACAACACCAGGCACGCCGTAATTGAGATCACGCCCGCCGTTGCGCCGTACAACACAAACACTTTGTACACCGCGAAGCCCAGCAACCCCAGACCGACGACGGTCAGAATCGCGTGCGACGGCAGAAAGATATCCGCCACCAGCACAAGCAGACCGACCGCGAACAACCCGGTGATGATTACGATATCCGACATACCCATGTTTCAGACGCAACGCACTCGCACCGGTCGCAACCGAAGACTCCTCCTCGATCGCAGTTCACCGCACCTCACGCACCACCACGCGGTTCCCCTGCCGCTCGACCACTTTCACCCCCACGCCGCTTTCGATGTACTCCCCTTGCGTCACCACGTCCACCAGCACCGCCCCGAAGCGCGCCTTTCCCGCAGGACGCAGCGGACCCTGACTCACCCCCATGTCGCCCGGCTGCGCCAAGCCGTAGTACGCATCCTCCACCGCCACCGCGTCCGCCGTCGGATTCGCGGGGATCACCTTCCGGAAGATCGGGATATGCGGCATGTACTTCGCCAGCACGAACATCCCGACAAGCGACGTCGTCAGCGCGAAGACCACCGCTTTGACCCCGGTGTACAAAGCGTCGATCGTCGGCTGCAACTGCGGCACGTACAACGGCGATGTCCGGCCCGGTTCGTCCGGCATGAACGTCGCCACCAGCCCCGCCAGAAGCAGCAGCGCCCCGGACACGCCCGCGACCCCGAATCCCGGAAGGACGAACACCTCGACCGCCAGCAGCACGATCCCCACCCCGATCAGCACCAGCTCCCACGTGTTCGCCAGCCCCGTCAGGTACGGCGCACCCACGAAGATCGCCAGCGCAATCAGCGCCACCAGCCCCGGAACGCCCACGCCCGGCGTGTTGAACTCCACGTACGCCCCGAGAAACACGAGGATCAGCAGAAACCCGCGCACATAAGGCGACGTCAGCCACGTCGCCAGGTTCTCCGACCACAACGTGTCCATCCGCGTGATCGTCGCCGCGCCGTAGCGCGCCTGAAGGTCCGCATCCTGGGCGATGATCGCCCGGTTGAATCCGAAGGCGTGCGCCTCTCCCGCGTTCATCTCCAGAAGCTGGTCCTCCCGGTCGATCGGCTGCGTCAGCGCGATCGCTTTTCCCGTCACCAGGTCCACGTAAGACTCAACCAGCCTCCACTCCCCGGACGCCGCCGCCCCGTCTTCGCCCATCCCGAGGATCGCCCGCGTCACCTTCTGCACCGCGTTCCCGTCGGAACCCGCCTCGCGCTCGCCCAGCCGCTTCTGCTTTTCCTCGCGGAACACGAACTCGCGCTCGCCCGTCCGTGCGTTCTCGAGCCACCAGACCTCGCGCTCCGGGATCACGAACGCCTCACACAGCACCTCGCTGTACCCGTTCAGCTTCGCCGACGACCGGAACCGCGCCAGCACCGGCGTGTACACCTTCGGCTGCAGCGCCTCCGGAACCGCGTCCGCCCCTTCCGCGCCGAACATGATCACCTGCGAGTCGCCCATCGTGGACGACGGCGCCATCACGATCTCGTTGCACGCGACCGCGATGATCGTCCCGGCGCTGTGCGCCTGCGGGTTCACCCACGCCGCCGTCCGAAGATCGCGCGTGTTCTCGATCAGGTGCGCGATGTCCAGCGCGCTGTCCAGGTACCCGCCCGGCGTGTCCAGCTCGAACACCACGAGGTCCGCCCCCGCCTTCCGCGCCGCCTCGATCCGCCGCTTCAAACTGCCCGTCGTCACGTCGGTGATCTCGTCGCGGATCGTGATGATCGCCGCATGCCGGTAGGACCGGTCCGCCGCACCTTCCTCCGCAGCCGCCGGGGTTTTCGCTGAATCCTCGGGCGCCAAGGCCGATTCCGCCGCGGCTTCGCTCGACTCGGCGGGAGGCGATCCGGACGTTGCGCCCTCCTGCAACGACCCGGCGGCGATCGACCGCGATGTCCACGCCGCAGTCATCGCCCCCAGAACGGCCAGGGTGAACTTCAAAGATAGGCGAAGGCGGATGCGCAACATAAGCCCTCCTCCCGGAAGCCCCGTCGGGACACCCCGCGTTGATTTGGACTTCTCCAGGATATCTTAGGTCGATTGTCAGGTCGGACAAGTTGAATTCCCGACCGAACTTGGAACCGCCGTCGGACCAGCCTTGCGGACGAAAGGCGGAGGTCGGGGTGAAACCGAAGGCTCAAGCCGCCTCATAACCCTGATTCACGATCCCCGACGCGCAGGTCACGCCCCGTCCAGCTCCCAGCGCTCATCGCGGATCGCTTCGGTAATCCGGTCGGCCATCTCGACCGCCGCCAGCCCGTCCTCCGCGGTCACCGCGGGCGCGGCGCCGGTGCGCACGCTGGCGAGAAACGCCTCGATCTCGCTGCGCAGCGGGTCGCCCTCCTCGACCGCCAGCGGCTCGACCTTCACCAGCGCGCTGTAATCCACCCCCTGCATCTGCGACAGGTCGTCGAAGTTGCGCTCGCGGGCGAGCTTGATCACGTCGATGTGATCGCGAATCCGGATCGCGATGCCCGTGCGTTTCTGATAATCCATCGCGACGTACCCGGTCGGCGCGAAGATGCGGATCTTCCGCTCCGTCTTCAGCGCCAGACGCGACGCCGTCATGTTGACCACCGTCCCGTCCGCGAAGCGGATCCGGGCGTTCGCCACGTCCGCGTGAGGCCCCAGCAGCGCCACCCCCACCGCGTGAACTTTGTACTCCCGCTGCCCCACGAGGTGCAGGATGATGTCGATATCGTGGATCATCATGTCCGCCACGACGCTGATGTCCGCGCTGCGGAACGTGAAGGGGCTGATGCGGTGCGTCTCGATGAACCTCGGGCGCAGGCTCATCCGCAGCATCGCCTGCACCACCGGGTTGAACCGCTCCGAGTGCCCGACCTGCACGAGCGCCCCGCAGCGCCGCGCCGTCTCGACGATCCGCCGCGCCGACGCCGCGCCCGACGCCAGCGGTTTCTCAATAAGCACCGCGACCCGGCGCTCGATCAGCGGCGTCGCCACCGTCTCATGAAACGCCGTCGGCACGGCGACGCTCGCCGCAACCACGTCGCGCGGAAGCTCCCGCGCATCCGTCAGCGCCGTGCAACCGAACTGCGACGCCAGCGCTTCCGCCCGCCCTCGATCCGAATCCACCACCGCGGCAAGACGACACCCTGATAAACCCGCATACGTGCGGGCATGATGCGCTCCCATCTTCCCCGCGCCGATGACCGCAACCTTCAGTACTTCCGACATGAGGGCAGCCTAACCCGCGCATCGCGCTTCAGGCAACCGTCGAGCCTCGGGCTTCAGCCCGCGCGAAAACCCCAACCTGCTCCTTCAACCACCGCCTCGCCAACCCCACCCCGCGCGGCGCGTCCACCTGCTCACATCAGCGCGCCCCCGCTCACCCGCGCCGCAAACCTCACTCCGCGCTCACCCCCTGCCACGTCTGAAGCAGATGCATGTAATTCGCCCGCTCGTAAACCTGAGGATTCGGACACCGCGAGAGGCTCAGGCTCCCCACGAGTTGGCGAAGGTTCGCGTACTCGTTCTCCTCCAGCCACGCCGCCAGGTCCGTCCGCAGGCGCCGCAGATGCTCCGGTCCGTGCAGAAGCAGCGCCGACGTTGTCTGCACCGCCGACGCCCCGCACATCATCGCCTTCACCGCGTCCACCGCGGTATGTACGCCCCCGGTCACCGCCAGCGACGCCTCGACCCGATCAAACAGGATCGCCAGCCACCGCAACCGCGGCAGCAGGTCCGCCGACGTGGAAAGATGCAGATGCGTCACCGCGGCGAGCATCTCCAGGTCGACATCCGCCGCGAAGTACCGGTTGTACAACACCAGCGCATCCGCCCCCACCGTCGCCGCCCGGGACGCGAAATTCGCCAGCGACGTAAAAAACGGCGACAGCTTCACCGCCACCGGAATATGCACCGCCTCGGACACCGACCGGATCACCGACTCCAACCGCGCCTCAATAAGTCGTCCTTCGATTTCTGGATCCGCATTCAGCACATAAAGATTCAATTCGATCCCGTCGGCCCCCGCTTGCTCCGCCAGCCGCGCGTACTCCAACCAACCTCCCGGCGTCGTCCCGTTCAGCGACGCCAGCACCGGCGCGTCCACCGCCTCGCGCACACGCTGAAGATGCGCCAGATACTCCTGCGGTCCGACCGCAAACTCCGAAGGCTCGGGCAGATACGTCGCCGCTTCCCCGAACGAGTGCGCTGGTTCGTGCAGCGCCTGATGCGTCGCGAGGCTCTCCGCGGTGATCTGCTCCTCGAACAAAGACCGCAGCACGATCATCGACGCCCCCGCATCCTCCAGCCTCCGTGCCCCCGCCACTGTGTCCGAAAGCGGACCCGCCCCGGCGATAAACGGGTTCGGAAGGTGAAAACCCATGTAATTCGTCGTAAGATCCATCCAACATCTCCCGAGACTGAACTTCTCGCCGCGCCGCAGGAATCAGGACGGGCGACCGCGTCGTTCCGCCGCAATACCGGACACTCCGGCCGGCCGGCCAGCCAGCACGTAGGTGGCAGCCGGTCGCTCCGGGGCGACCAATGTCCGCATCCGAGCGCGCACGCCGACGCGCCCGGTCCTCCTGGCGACAAGAGCAATATGCGTGCCAGCAAGCTCCACGTGCCCCGGATTCACCCGAAGTCGAGTCCTGCTTCAGGGGCCCAGGCCCGTCGTTCACGGCGCGCCCTGGCGCGCGCGGTAGCCCGGTGCGGGAATGCCGAGTCCCTTGGCGCCCCACAGCAGCGGGTAAAACACCAGCGGCGCAGCGCACGCGGTGTACAACGTTGATGTCGCCGCAGCCCAGAACTCCGCCGCAAAACCGCCCAGCGTTCCCGGCCACGCGAATCCTCGATAAAGCAGAAGCGCCGCCGACAACACTGCCCCAGCGGCAACTACGAGGGCGATCTGCACCGCCACGTGATAGATGAACACCCGATCTCGCACAACCGCGAGCGTCAACCCCGCCAGGCCGTAACTGACGGTGAACACCCCGACCGGCTCGATGCTCGTGACATCCAGGGCAAGCCCCACGATCCACCCGCCGCAAAGACGCACCGGGCGACTCGCGTGAAGCGACAGGAACGCCGCGAGCATAAGGGGAAAATCCGGACGCGCTGCCCCCCACTGAAACCGTGGCGTAACGACACCCTGAAGCGCCACCGCAACCGCTGTCAGCAGAATCAGCACCCACGCCCGCATCGACTTCCGACTCCGTCCGACTCCGTGTCCTCGTGTCGCGCCGGGAGAGTCGTATTGGCAGCCTCAGACCCCGCCCGATCAACACCAGACCCCCGCTTCCTCACGGGCGCAGCTCGATCTTGCAACCGGTTCATACGGTTCTGCTGACAACGCGGTTAAGGCTTCGCGCGCTGAGCCGACGGCGGCGCCGAGAACAGAGGAGGCGCTTCTCGCGAAATCTTCAGAATCGCCCCCGCCGCCGCCACCTGCAGGCGCGGATCTTCGCCGCGCTCCAGAATCCGGGCGAGCGCCGGCAGCGCCGCCGGATCGCCGATGTCGCCCAGCGCCGCCGCCGCCATCGCGCGGATGCGCACGCGCTGCGCTTCTGGCGCATCCTCAGCCTCTTCACGCCGCGGACGGTTGAAGCTCAAGCCCTTTACCGCCAGATCCAGACCGTCGCGCTTCCCCAGGCGCCCCAGCGCCCGCGCCGCCGCCAGCCGCGTCTCCAGATGCGACGCGTTCCCGAGCTTTTCCCGCAGCAACTCCGCGTCCGTCGGATTCCGCGTCGTTCCCAGCGCCCCGACCGCGAACGCTTCCTGCGACCCGATCCCGCTGTGCGCCATGTAGTGAAGCTGCGATCGCGCCTCCTCCACCCCCAGCGCCGCGAGCGCCTCGAGTGCGAAATCCTGCACGCGCGGATCCTTGTCGCGCATTGCCCGCGCGAGCGGCTGCACCGCGCTAGGCTCGCCCAGCCGCCCCAGCAGCATCGCCGCGTTGCATCGGACGAGCGAATCCGAATGCGTCAGAAGCAGGTCAACCAGTTCGCCGGAGCGTTCACGATGCCCCAGCCTGTGCCTTGCGTACAACGCCGCGGCTCGCACGCTGGCGTCCGGGTCGTCCAGCAGCTTTCGCGCGGCGGCGCCGGCGGACTCATCCTTCAGATCGCCGACCGCCGCACACGCCGCGAAGCGCACCCCCGGATGCTCATCAAGTAGCGCGAGACGGATTCGGGGACACAATGCCTGATCCTCCGCCCCCGCCATCGCCTCCACCGCCGCTGCACGCACGACGGGATTGTCCGGGTAAACGACCGCCCGCCGCAGGCACTCCCGCGCAAGGTCCAGCGACGACGATGTCCCCCCGCGGCCGGACAAGGTCGCCGGATACGGGTCCGCCGGTCCTGGCGCAGCGCATCCGGCGCCCGCCGCTGCCAGCACTCCCGCCAGCCGCACCCACCCCCACGCCCCCGCGCCGCCGGCTCCCGGCCGGTTCAACCATCCCCGTCTCCCGCATCCGTCCGTCTTCACGTCGTGTTCTCCTGCACCACGGATGATCCCCGGCCCCGTGCCCGGGCAAAGATGTAGTCGAGGCAGAACACTGCCGCCGCCAGCAGGCAAGCCCACCCGAAATCGTCGCCGTGGACGCTGTACCACGTTAATCGGTCGTCCGTCATGACGCGGGCCACGGAAAAGCCGGAGTTGTCCGCTCCCGGCGGCGGTCCTTCCGGGTTCACACGATCACGAATCCGCCCCGTCGGATCGATGAAGCAACTGACCCCGGTGTTGACGGACCGCACGATCCCCAGCCGGTTCTCCACCGCGCGGAAAACGCACGTCGAAAGATGCTGCTCCTGCTGCGTGCCGCGCCCGAACCAGCCGTCGTTGCTGATGTTCAGCAGGAAATCAACGCGCTTGCGGCGGTCCGAGTCGGCGGCGAACTCCCGGCTGATGTAGGGCATGACGTCCTCGTAACAGATCGGGATGCCGAACCGCCAGGTCCGCCCGTCCTGCGAGGCGGCCTCCATCGTGAACGTCCGGAACGACTCGCCTGGAAACGTCGAGAACTCGACGTTGTTGGGCCCGCTGAAGGGCACCAGCGCGTTAAGCCAGAAGTAGACCGGCCGGAGGCGCCCGAACCGGAAGGGCACGATCTCGCCGAAGTAAACGAGGTGCCGCTTGTCGTAGCGCCCGGGCTCGCCGCCGTCGGGATGAAACACGTAAGCGGAGTTGTAGACGCGCTCCGGCGCGACGAGATCATACGGGCGGAACTCGACCGTCGCCGCCCCCATCACGACCACGCCGCCGGTCCGGCGACTGAACTCCTCGACGTACTCATAATCCGAAGGGCGCGGATGCGTGGGCGACAGAATCATGCCCCAGGTCGATTCCGGCAGCAGGTAAAGGTCCGCGCGATGCGCGGCGGCAGCGCTCATCAACTCGCGGTAGCGGGCGAACTTCTGCCGCGCCGACGCCTCGTCTCCCGTCACAACATTCAGGTAGTCCCCCTGGATCGTCGCCACCAGCGGTCCCTCGCTCAGGCGGCTCGTGCGTATTCGAACCTGTCCGTAAACAAGGCTGAACAGGAGCAACGCCCCCGCGAACATCGCGCCGAGCCGGGCAAGTCGTGCGCGGATCGACCGCGCCGTCGCCGACTCCCGACCCAACCGCGCCAACACCAGATCCGCCACCGCGCCGTTGACCGCTGCCGTCACGAACGTCACGCCGTAAGCGCCGACCAGATCGGCCGTCTGAATCAACGTCAGCACGCGGTACTGGCTGTGCGCGAGCATGAACCAGGGAAACCCGGAAAACAGGATCGCCCGCAGGAACTCCAGCCCCGTCCACAACACCGGGAACACAATCGCCAGAGGTACCGTCCGCCGGCGCATCAGGTGGCGCAGCGGGCACGCCGCCAGCACCTCGAACAACGTCATGTAAACCGCCAGCGCGGCGTACCACGGCCCGGCGGCCTGCTTCAACCACGACATGTTCAGCAGGTAGAACGCCGAAGTCGAGACGAACGTGAACGCGTAGACGCGACCCGGATGCCGGGACAGCCCCACCCCGACGATCCACGGAGCAAGGCACACGAACGAAACCGGCCACGCCGATATCGCCGGGTGGATCAGACTGCGCAGACCCGCCGCGACGATGAACAACGTCAGAAGCGCCCAACGCGACGCAATTTCGGCGCCCAGCTTCGGCAGCGGTCCGACGGACGCTTCATCCGATCCGGGATCGTGCGAATCCGCACTCCCGCGCCCGCGCGCGGGAGGCGCATGTCTTACCCCCGTCGGGGCGGACGTTCTGACTTTGACGGTGACGGGCATCGGTTCGGACCTTTACCGTCCGGGGCGCGAAGCATCAAACCGCCCCCCGGCGCGCGAACCCGCGGTCCGGGCTTGGCGCCCGGACCGCGTTGTTCGCTCGTTCGGATCGGAAGACGCCACGACGCACCGGAAGCGGGTTCTCCGACGACGCGGCCTACGCCGGCGCGGTGCGGACCGACTCCGACCGGCCCCGGACGATCCAGTACGCCACGCCCGCCGCGAGGACCGCCAGCAGCACCAGTTGCGTCGCCCGGTGATCCACGTTCGCCAGCACGAGCGCCGCGGCCAGCGTCCCCGCGATCAGCTTCGACACGATGAAGAGCTTGTCGGGACGGTACAACAGCGGCGAAGCCACCGCGATGGAACTGTACGTACCGATCAGAATGCCGATCAGGAAAGCGTAATTGAACCCACGGATGCCTTGACCGCCCATCGTATACAGGAACATAAGCATGATGAGCGTGGTTCCCCCCGTCAGCACCGTCCTTGACAACGTCTCATTAATGCCCGTGTTCAGCAGTCCCGCGTTCAGATTGCCCTTCCCGCGGTTCTCACGGATGCGGTCGAAGACGACGACCGTGTCGTTCAGGCTGTATCCGATGATCGTCAGCAGCGCCGCGATCATCGCCAGGTCCACCTTGAACGGAAAGATGCCCAGCGCCTGCCCGATCGACGTTGCCCCGATGACGTGGCTGAACGCGATCGCCCCGAGTACAAACGCCACGTCGTGGAACGTCGCGACGATCGCCGCCAGTCCGTAGTCCAGCCCGCCGAACCGGATCCAGATGTACGCGAGGATCGCCCCGAGCGCCACAATGATCGCCGCGACGGCGTCCTGCCGCGCCGCCTCGGCCACCTGCGGCGCGAACTGAATCACCTTGCGCAGCGTGCGCGACGTGCCCAGCGCGCTTTCAACCAGCTTCAATTCGGGCGTCGCCACCGCGTCGCGCCACAGCGCTGCGTCCTCGTCGGAGTAAGGCAGGGCGTCGTCCGCCGTCAGCACGACAAACCGGTCGTACGCGGGAGCGCCGTTGCGTAGCCCCACCGACGCGCCGAGCGGACGGACGTCACGTTCGCGCCCCGCGGTCGCCTGATACTCCGCCTGCAACTGAACCCGGTCGAGTCGCTGCTTGAACTCGTCGATCGTCAGCGGCGGATCGAGTTGCTCCACCTGCACCGCCACGCCGCCCTTGAAGCGGCTGACGTCCCCGACGTAATCCCCGCCGATCACGTCCGACAGGTAGCGATCCTCCTCTTCAACAATGAAATAAGGCGCATTCGTCAGCGTCGAGTCGCTCACCGTCCGGTAGCTGACGACCTCCTCGATCTTGAGCTTGTCCCCCAGGACCGCGAGGATCGCCGTCTGGACGAACTGAAGGTCGGTCTCGACGCTGACGATTTCGTAGTAGCGTGTGACCGCCTCGCCGCCACTCGAGCTGACCTCCTGCGACAATTGCACGCGCGCTCCGCGAAGGTTCGGCGCCGCCCGCCCGCGGAGCACGTCCGCCGCCGCCTTCCGGCGCTGCGTCACATCCTCTAACGTCAGCGGAACGTCGGACTTCAGCGTCAACATCACCGCCTGACCCGTCACCCGGATGTCATCGCACGCATCCGACATCTGAGCATGCAGGAGGGCGCGGATTTGCTCGCCGTTCAGGCGGTCGCTGGTGGATTCGACGATGAACGTCCGCGGCGTCTCGCCGGCACGCACCGTCGTCTCCTCGAGATCGTCCGCCGCCTGCGCCAGCCAGTTCGCCACCGACGCCACGCCCGGCTCCGACGAACTGACCCACTGGCGCACGTCCTCGTCCGTCACCGGCACGCTATCAAGGAACTCGACCTCGACGCTGGACCCGCCGAGGAACTCGATATCGTACAACGCATCCCGATTCTGAACGCTCAGGTAAAGGAAGGATCCAAGACCGAGGATCGATGCCACCACCGAGAACGCGAAGAACCCCTTGCGCCGGCTCATCCAGTCCACCGACGGCTTCGACAGCAGCCGCCGCATCCGCAGATCCTTGACCCATCCCTGACCCACGAGAGTGTTGAAGAACAAGCGCGTCACGAAGAGCGAAGTGTACAAGCTGACGACCAGGCCGATGCCCAGCGTGATGGCGAAGCCCTTGACCTCCTCGCTGCCCATCCAGCCCAGCACGATGCACGTGATCATCGTGGTCAGGTTGCCGTCGATGATGCTCGAAAACGCCTTCTGATACCCGAGCGAGATCGCCTTTTTGATCGGCACGCCCCGGTCGCGCTCCTCGCGGATGCGCTCAAACACCAGCACGTTGGCGTCGATCGCCATCCCCAGCGTCAGCGCCACGCCCGCGATGCCCGGAAGCGTGAACGTCGCCTGAAGGAACGCCATCGACGCCAGCAGCAGCACCAGGTTCAGGATCAGCGCCAGGTCAGCGATCAGACCCGCCGTGAATCCGTAATACACCACCACCACCACAAGCAGAACCAGGAAGCCGTACAACGACGCCTTCTCCGCCATCGCGAGGTTATGCGCCCCCAGCGACGGACCCACCGTCTTCTCGCTCAGCGGCGTCTCCTTCAACCGGCCCGGCAGCGCCCCCGCCTGAAGCACGCGGCAAAGCTCATTGACTTTCTCGCTGGTGAACCGCCCCTGAATCTGTCCGGTCTGCCCGATGCGCTCGTTGATGTTGGCGAAGGACATCGCCTGCCCGTCCAGCACCACGCACAGATCGCGGTTGACGTTGTTCCCGGTCAATTCGGAGAAGAAGTCGCCGCCCACCGGGTTGAGGCGGAAGCTCACAATGTGCTGACCCGAGCGAGCGTCCAGGTTCGGAAACGCCTCCTCCAGCTTCCAGTCCCGCCCCGGAGCGCGGATCATCGTATATTCCGGATCCTCGTGGGCCAGGACATACCACTGCCCCGCGTAACGCTCGATGATCTGTCCGTACTGATTGCGCCGCTCCTCGAATTCGGCCTCCGTCGCCCCGCGCCGGTCCAGACCCATGAAATCCGCGAGGTCCTTGATCGGAATCCACCGGTAATGATCCCCCGTGCGCAGACGCGGACCACGCTTCTGCAACGACTCCGTGTACTCATCGATCCGCTCGCGGAGGTTCGGATCCTGCGAGGCGATGAACGTCGGGTTCTGCGCGTCGCGGTCCGCCAGGATGCGGAACTCCAGAACGCCCGCACCTTTCAGGCGGCGTTTCAGATCCGACGGGTCCTCCAGCGCGCCCTTCTTCGACGCCCAGGCATCGTAAACCGACGCCGCCGCCTTGATCAGGTCTTCATAACCCGGGTGCTGCTGGATCACCTTCGCCAGCTCCACCTCCCGCGACTCCTTCCGCCCCAGCGTCAGCTCCAGCATGTCGCGCAGCCGAACCTCGTCCAGATTCGTCGCCAGCACACGCTCGAGCATCGCCTCGTACGCCTCGCGGAGCGCGTAATCGTCCGGCGCGGCCTTGCGCGCGTCCGCCGCGGCCCGCAGCTCCGGCCACAGCGGCGTCCGTGCGCCAACCCCGCGCGTCAACGTGGACAGTGCGGAGTCGACCTGGTCCGGCGGCGCGCTTAACGCGGTCTCAATCTCAAACCGCCGAACGTTCCGCTCGCGCAGCGCCTTGAACGCCGCCTCCTTCACCTGCCGGCGATTCTGCGCCTCCGGTGACGGCAGCGGCATCTGGATCTCCAGGCGGGTATTCCCCACCGGACGCCAGACGAGGTTCATCGTCTGATTCGGATCCACGCGCTCCTTCAGAATCTCCATCACGCGCGTTGACAACCCCGCGACCTCGAAGTCGTTCAACCCCGTCGTGTCGATCTCGTAAAGCAGGCTCGTCCCGCCCGCCAGGTCGATGCCCAGCTTCAGCCGTTCCTTCGGCGGCCAGCAAAGCAGCACTCCGAACACCATCGTAAACAGCACAATGCCCCACTTCAGCGGGCGATTCTGATCTGACATGCCTGAAACTCCAGATATTTCCTCATGCCGCGGCAGGCGATGAGACCTCGCGCCGGGCGTTTCCTTCTGTTGCCTGAACGTCGTGGACGCGTCACGGATCTTCCGCTCCGCATCCGTAATGATTGAACCGAGATTCCGGGGATCTGTTCCGGAATGCTCAAATTGAAGCGGCTTTGACCGCCAGGTTCAGGGCGGGCGAAGTCATTCCAGCCAACGCGCCGCCTCCCCAGGTCACCGAAAGGGGATCAGACAGGCGGTGGACGCGACCACGTCCGTGACCGAGAGGGCTCGCACGAACGAACCGGCATTGCATCCGGCGCTGCACGGCGTCCCCGCGCAGACGACGGAAACGCCTCGGTCACACATCCCTCGCCGCGTACCGCCGCGACGCTCACCCGGTCCGGCGACGCGATCCGCGCCGCGCGGTCCGTTCCGCCGCCGTGCCAGACAAGAATCAGGGCGTCATGCGACGGAAACCCGGCGTCGGGCGCGGACCCCGGCTCTCCACCTCCCGACCGCGGATCGCCCGCATCCGGTCGTGAAGGACCGACGCCCCCGCTGGCACACCGGGGCTGAGGACGTGACGGATCGACGTTCAGGGCAACCGCCCGCACACCTGGCGCGGAGCCTGCCGTCAACTCGGTTCTCACCCGGACCGAAGGCGCAGTCGGCGCGCGGGCCGCCACCCCGAGCGAGCTTAATGCCAAGACAATGCCGACCCCGCGCGACATGCCCGGGATTCTACGCCCAGCCGTCACGCCTGCAACGCCGCGGCGGTCCCCCGGTCCGGCCCTCAACCGGACCGAGGTTCAAAAAACCCCGGACCGGTCAAAACGAACCCGACCGAGCGTTGCCCAGCCCCCGGGAGAGCCTCCCCGACGTTCCGTTCCGGACGCAAACCGACGACCGGCAACCCGGTTACGGGCAGTCGAACACGCGAACATCCGTGTCGCCGCAGGCGAACGTGGCCGTCGCCGCGTTACGTCCGGAGGACACCCCGTTGAACTTCACCTTGCCCTTTGAGCGGCTGTTGAATTCGCCCTCAGCCTCCTCACCGGTGTCGAGGCGGACCTGGAACGGCTCACCGACGACGCCGCGGATCACCTTGACGACGACCTTGCCGCCGCTGCGGCAGCGCGCCTTGCTGATCGCTTCCTCTCCCGTGCATTCCCCGCCCGCATCGCCTCGGAACGCCACCACGGCGGTCAGCGGATCCGGACAGCGGCCGACCGCGTAGTTGTTGCATTCCGAAGGATCATGCGCGCCGTCCCGGTTTGTGTCGTCGTACTGAAGCGGTCCGTTGGAGCCCGCCCGCTCGACCCCGCTCGTCAAACCGTTGGCGCTCCACAACGCCGGCTGCGCGCAGGTCGCCGGGGTGAGGTTGTTGCCGTCGAAGGCGCGGGCGAAGAACAATCCGTATGCGCTGCGACCGGGATAAAGCGGCAGATCCAGTCCGCTGCCTTCGAGGTTGATCTCCGTAAAGTAAACACCGCCGGGGTGGCACCCCAGTTCGCCGAAATCAAACACAACCCCCGACTCCAGCACGTAATCCACCGGTCCTGAACAATCCGCCGGAAACGACGGCCCGGTGAAGACCCCGACGTAACACGTCTCGCTCCCGCTCCCGCCGCAATACCAGTACCACGCGAAACCGAGACGCCGCACGAGCGAGCCTTCACATCCCGCCTCGACCGTCATGTCCGCGACCGCGAACGTGTTGCAATGTTCCGCACCGAGTGTGTAAAAACCGCACTGCTCGCAGTCTGTCGGCTCCTCACACGTGAACGCGTCGAAGCAATCATAAATTGACGCGCCGGCGGGAACGCCGCCTCCCGCCTCGATCCAGTCCGTCGTCTGAACCACGCGACCGTCCGCGAAGCGCGCCACGCCGCAGAACCTCGACGGCTGCACCGCAATCCGCTCGGTTAACCTCATCGGAGCGTCCGACGCCGCGGCAACCGCCGGAAGGACCGCCAACACAAGGAGGGGGAGACAAGCCGCCCGGGCATCCGTCGTCATTCGATGCGAAGCGATCGGATTTGTTCGGATATTCATGTCTTTGTTTCCTCAAGAAGCCGAGGGAGCGATTCCGCGATGGGAGTTCAACCAACGCACCAGATTAGCGGATATTCAAAGAGACTTCAAGATTTCTCCCTTGTTCCGTAAGCGAGAATCTGCATTCCCCACCCGGCCTAACAACCCGTTGAAAAAGGGGTGCGCCCCTCTCCTGGAGGAAAATTTCATCGGGAAAAACCGGCATCACAAAGACCGATACCCGGGTTCTTCAACGCGCTGCTAAGAGCCTGACCTGTTCCGACTCCGGCATCTCGCGGGAGTCGCGGCGGCGGATTATTCAATTGCGGTGGCTCGGAAATGCACTAATATTGAAGCAGGAAAAGATCGCAGGATTGAAAGAAAGGTGGAGGTCGATCGATGCCGGTGTTCGAGTACGTCTGCAACCGTTGTGGACGCGAGTTTGAGGAACTGGTGTTGTCCGCCAACGACGCCGATCGCGTGCGATGCCCGCAGTGCTTAGGCGCCGTAACACGGAAGATCAGCGCCTTCGCCGCAGCCTCGCCGTCGTCCGGCGCCGCCTCCCTTCCGCTCCCGACGGGCGGCTGCGGTCGTTGCGGAGATCCCTCAGGACCGTGCGGCATCGGCTAAGTACCGGTCGGGTTACCACGCCGTCCGGAACGGCGGCGTCAGACAAGCCGACGGTACGAAAGATCATTCGGAGGACCGGCGACGTCATGCGTGCAGGCAAAACTATCCTGGATATTCCCGCTGCGGCGATGCTGGGCTGGGTGTTTCCGGGGCTGGGCCACCTTTATCTCGGACATCGCGTTCGCGGGTGGATTTTCCTCGCAACGATCACGTTGACCTACTGGACCGGGATCGCCGTCGGCGGCGTACACGGCACGATCGATCCGAAGGAGCACCCCTGGTGGTTCGTCGCCCAGTTGTGCAACGGAGGACACACCTCCGCCGCCTACCTCCTGCGCTCAACCCTGGAACCGGCGGAGTTCGTCACCGTGACCCCCGCGGCCCACTACGGACCGCAACCCGTTAAACCCCTTGTCCACTACGGACACTGGCTGTCGATCGAGATCGGCACGGTGTATACCGCCGTCGCAGGCCTGTTGAACCTCCTCGTCATTCTCGACGCGATCGTCCGGGCCGACGCTGCGCTGCGCGCAGCGCCCGCCGGCGCCCACGCCGGCGCGCCGTGGAGTCCAGGATGATGCTGGCCGGTCTTTTTTCGCAAGCGATTCCGATCACCGGTGCGGGGCGCATCCTCCTGCTGCTGCCGCTGTGTCTTTCCATCGCCATCGTGTACAAGACGATCCGATGTCCGCAGCCGCGACAGATTCCGACGGCGGTGCTTCCGCTCTGGATCACGATCGTCGTGGCGATGTACGTCATCGGCGCCCTGCTGTGGGCCGTGTTCAACCTGCTTTCCTGAGTGCTTTGACGCTCCCTATCCAGGGCAGCCGCGAGCGGCAGCGTGACGAAACCCCGCGCAGGACTTAAGCCCGCGCTGACGCACCTTGCGAAGATGCCCGCGACGTGACGCCCTCATCCCGGACAGGGGCTAATCCACCCGTCTCACAAAGGCCGATAAACGTTCGACGGACGTTCGCAGGTGACCTCAAAGCCGCGCAACCGGTGCGCGACGGTCGCTGGTTCGTCCGCCGAACTCAACAACTGACCCGTCATGCCTGAACTACCGGAACCCGACCCGTCTTCGCCGCCTTCACCTGAGAATCCGGGCGCGACGCCGTCCTTGAAGGACATCGACGCCCTGCTGGCGTCGGCGTCGGATCTTGCCCAGGAACTCGCGGGGGAACTCGGACCCGCGGAAACGCTCGCCCGATCGGTGGATGATCTCGCGCCGCTTCCGGCAGCGTCAGCGTCCGCGGTCGCCGAACTCGACGCCGGGCTTGCGGAACTCGACAAGCTGGTGGTCAGCGCGACCGCCGAGGTCGGCGATGTCGAAAGCGCCTCGGGCGACACGCAGATTCTCGAAGCCCTCGCCCCACCCTCGACGGCGCCTCCCGCGGAGCACGAATCCCCCGCGGCTCCGCCGCCGCCTCCTCCCGCGACCTTCGATGATGACGATCTGACGGTGAGCAAGACCGGAGAAGTGCTTGATCCTTTCGGCGCGCCCCCGCCGCGAGGAGGAGGATCGAACCGGAAGACCCCTCCGTCCCCCTCCAAGCCCAAGACGCAGATCCCGTCAAAACCCGAGTCGCCGCCCTCGCACGACGGCGATCTCGTCGCAGTCACCGACTCCGTCGCAGCGACGCCGGATACGTCGTTGGAAAAGGCCGGGGACTCCGCCATCGAAGCCGATGCGAAGCCCGCCGTGAAAGCATCGCCGCTCGCAGCACCCGCACGCGCGGCTCGTGCGCTTCTCAGAAGCGCTGGACGGGGCATTGCCGCTTTGCTGGAGCTTCTTGACCTGCCGTTCCGGAGGGTGCCCGTCACAATTAAGGTGATCGCGGGTTGGGTGGCGGTGGCGACGTTCCTCGCCGCAACGGGCGTGGTGCTCTGGACCCTGCTCAGCCGCTGAGGCGCTTACAATCGCGCGCAGCGTGGCTCAAGCATGCCGCGGGCAACGCTCGCCGCGCCGAGAACCCCCGCATCGTCGCCGCA
Source organism: Phycisphaerae bacterium (assembly GCA_013360585.1). Lineage (GTDB taxonomy): Bacteria > Planctomycetota > Phycisphaerae > UBA1845 > UBA1845 > JABWBH01. The sequence continues at coordinate 71,666 of JABWBH010000037.1, forward strand.
TACCGCTCGCCGAACCCGCGCTTGCCCCGGCATCTCCCCTTCCGCCGCCAAGCCGTCAATCCTTTGCGCAAGATGCCGATCCGCCGTCGACCGTCCACCGCCGATCACCAGAACGCCCTCCCCGCCAAGTCGCTGGCGCAGGCGGAACACGACCGTCTCGAATGCGGCCGCCGCCTCAGCCGACCAGTTCCGTCGTTCCTCGTCATGCCAAGACGACGGGAGATACGCTTCGAGACACCCGCTCAACCCGCATATGCACGGGTAGGTGAACGCGCTCCCCGCGCGCAAGACCTCAAGGTGCGCATCCCCGTCGCGGAACAGCTCGATCGCGGTCGCGCCTTCGAACTCGACGTACCCGATCCCCGTCCCGAACCGCAGATGCCCGAATCTTCCGGACTCCGCCCCGATCGCAACCTGTTCCGCCCGCGCCGCGGCGGCAATGTCCGTCATCAACGCAACCTCAGCCCCGGTCCGCGCCGCGATCACCACGCCCGGCGTTCGCCCGTTCAGAAAGGAAAGGTTCGTACATCGCCGCACCGTTCCCGTCACCGTGTCCACCGGACCGGGGACGGCGATCCCCACAACGCAACCCCCCGTTGCGCCCGCGCCGCCGCCCAGCAACTCCCGGATCGCGCCGACGAGCCGGAATATGAACTGCTCGAACGCCTCGTCCGCCGGAAGGGACGCTTCCTCCGCGTGCGACGGAAACGCCCGACGCGCCGCAATCCGCCCGAGGTCGTCCACCCTCGCCGCCCGCACCGTCGTCCCCCCGACGTCCACGCCGATCATCACCCCCGGCATAGCGGTGCCGTCCGGCGCGGTCACGGTGCAGCCTTTCCCGGCGCCTCGGCCGGTCGGGATCCCAGATAGCGCAGGTTCAGCCCGCCTGCTGCGTCCAACGACACTTCCCAGACCTGTCCCGGTGCGACGCGCACCGACGGAGCCTCACATTGCGCGACGCGAACGCCGTGCTCCTTCGCCAGCTCAGGGTTCGTCGTCAACTCCCAGAACCGCTCCCAGAGCTTCGCTTCCTCCGCATTGAGCGTCGTCGTCACGCTCTGCGGCGGCATCTGCCGATCCAGCTCGACGCCCGTCATCGGCGGCTGCTGATCCGCGAAAATACGGTGGAAAAGCACCAGGCTCTCCCCCTCACGCCCGGAAGACGCCTCAAGACGCGCGTGATCGAACTTGATCACCTTGCCCTCGACGTACACCTGGTTCCCGATCACCTCCAGCGCATAAGGGCGGGCGAGGGTCCCGTCTTCCGCAATCTCCTGCCACAACAGGACCGAAACCGTCCGCCCCAGCATGTCCCGGTATTGCTTGACCACGTCGAGTTGACCGACGCGCCGGCTGGATCGAAGGCGCCCCACGAAGCCCTCCAGCCGCTGCTTCTGCGACTCAAGTTCGTCCAGTCGTGCGTTCAACCGCGCCAGGCGCAGGTAGCCGAGTTCGTAAGAACCGATGCCGAGAATCAGGACGGCCAGAGCGGACTTGATCGCGAAGTTTCCCCACTTCATTCGACGTCCTCCGTAACGCACGGCCTCGGACCCCGCACCGAATAAAGCAATGTCCGACGGCGGATTCAACGCCGCGCAGGCGAAGCCCAGCCGAAGGGATTATATGCGCAGACGCGGCAAAGGTGACGCGACATCGAACGCGCCGCGTGCGCGCCGTCGTCAGCGCCCCAGACTCCTGCCGGTGTCCGCGCGAGACATCGGCGGTCCGTCCGTGCCGCTGAGCATTTCGATCGCCCGGACCAGCACCGGATCCGCCTCGTCAGACCGCGCGCCGCTGCGCCCCGCGACGCCGACGGTTTCATCGGGAATGACGCCCCACGCGTCTGTTTTCTCGTTCGCCCGCGTCCGATGAAGAATGCGCCCGCTGGGCAGGCGGTAATACGCGACGGTCAGCTTCACGGCCCCTTGTCCTTCCCGTAGCGGAATAACGTGCTGCACGCTCCCCTTCCCGAACGACCGCTCGCCGATCACTTTCGCCCGGCCCCGCGACTGCAACGCCCCGGCGACGATCTCCGAGGCGCTCGCGCTGTGTCGGTCGATCAGCACCATCAGCGGCAGTTCCGCCCAATGTGCTCCGCCCGACGCCTCAAAACGCTCGACCACCCCGCGCCGGTTCACCGTCGACAGCAGCAACCCCGATGTAATGAACCGATCCAGCACCTCCAACGCCTGCTCCATCAAGCCCCCGGGGTTCGACCGCAGGTCGAGAATCAATCCGCGCGTCGCCTTCTCGTCGAGCCTCTGAAGCGCCGCATCCAACTCGCGCCCCGTCCCGGAATGAAAGTGAGCGAGCCGGAGATACCCGATCCCGGCGGCCGCTTGCACGGCCTGAAGATCCGCCCCGGACAGCGCGTCGTCCGCAACCTGCACGCTCGCCACATGAATGCGTGATCGCGTGACAACGACCTCGCGCGGTTCCGGATCGTCCACCCCCTGAACCGTCAGACGGACGGTGGAACCGGGCTTGCCGCTAAGCAGATCCTCCAGCGACTGCATCGACAGACGCTCCGTCTCCACGCCGTCCACCGCCGAAAGTGCGTCATCCGCTCGCACGCCGGCCTGCTCCGCCGGTCCCCCCCGGATCGGCGCAATGATCGTCCACCCTCTTGCCCCCGGCGCGATCTCCACCCCGATCCCCACGTATTCCCCCGTCGTCTGTCGCGCCAACCGGTCACCCGCCGTCGCCGGGATGTACGATGAATAAGGGTCCAGCCGCCTCAGCAATCCGTGAATCGCGCCCTCGACCAGCCGGTCATCTTCAACCGGCTGCACAAATTCGCGGCGCACCAGCGCATCCACCTCAACCAGCGCGTTGTACGTCTCGTAAACCACCAGGTCGCGGTTCGCGACGTGCGGCAGGCGCCAGAACAGCACCCCGACGAAGGCGGCGATCGCCAACCAGACCACCTGTCGATGAAACACGCGCGGTTCGGACATACCCCTGAATCGTCGCCCGCGAAGACGTGGTGCAATCAGAATCTACGCGACCCGCGCGGAGTCCGCCCGCTCCCGCACCGCCACGACGATCGGCTTCCGATAACGGAATCCACGGCGTCGGACGTCGCCCCGGCGCACGACCCGGGGGCGCGATCCGGAACCGATCTCGACCTCAGGGAGACGGCCCGTTTCCGGACCGGACTAACTGAATCAGCTCCCACGCCGCCTCGTCGCAAGCCTTCGGCGCTGCATCATGCGCCGCATTGCATGCCACCAGAACAGCGAAGTCCTTCTCGGGGGACGCCCACGTCACGCAGTACCACATCGTGTTGCTGCCTGCATGAGTCAGGACGCGCCCGCCCCAGTCCCGCGACGCGACGATCCAGCCGAGCGCATAATCCGCGCCGGGCGGAGGTGTTCTCAGCTTCTCCACCGTCGCGGGCTTCAGCAGCGGGTGCGGTCGTTTCGATCCCGACGTATGCACCGCCACAAATTTCGCCCAGTCCCCGACGCTCATATGCACCGTCCCCGCCGGACCGATCGCCGGAGGGTTGTCCGATCCGCGAACCGGCGGCATCGGCGTCAGCGCCCCTTTCCGACCCCGGTGTCCCCACGGTGCGTCGATCTTTCCGGCGTCGCCCGGCGCCCCGAATCCCGCGGTCGTGATTCCCAGCGGCTTGAAAAGCCTCTCCTGCATCAGCGTCTCCCAGGACTTTCCGACGATGTGCTCGGCGATGTGCCCCGCGATCGCGTACCCGCCGTTTGAGTACTGGTATTCCTTCCCCGGCGCGACCGCCGGCGCTTTGCAGACCACGCCCTCCAGAAGCGTCCGACGCTGCTCGGTCGGTGTTCCCGTGTGCCGCCAGAGCCGCCCCCACAACCCGTCCGCGTCCAGATCCGTCGGCACCCCCCCTCGATGCGCCAGCAATTGCTCCAGCGTGACGTTGCGGTAATCCGCGTGCATCCGCTCCTTCAAGTCGGGAAACGTCTCGCCGATCGTCGTCGTCCACGAGAGCTTCCCCTCCTCCACCAGAATACCGATCAACGTCGCCGTCATCGCCTTCGTGCAGGAACCCAGGTGCATCCGGTCGTCGATGCTGATCTTCTCCGCCGCACCGGCTTTGCGCACGCCGGCGGCGCCGATCCGCGTGACGCGATCGCCCACGAGGACCGCGCCGATCATTCCGGGAACGTCGTGTTTTTCGCGGATCCGCTCGAGCATCGTCACCACCTCGGGATCCGACGCCGGCGCGGATGACGCCGCCGACGACGATCCGGGAGACTGTCCTTGCACTCCGGTCAGGGTGGAGAGAAACAATACCGCGGCAAGTCCGACGCCTGGTGCTCCGGGATCCAGCATGTTCGTTACGCTCCTCGCAAAACCCGTCGGACCGGCAAGACGTCCGTCGCCGCCGGTCAGGCGATCCGTATGATTCACGTGTGACCGCAACGGCGTCAACTGGGCAGGCGGATGTCGTCATCGTCGGCGGCGGGGCGGCGGGGCTGGCGACCGCCATCTTCACCGCGCGCCGCGCCCCCGACTTGCACATCGTCATCGTCGACGCCGCACCGAAACTCGGCGCGAAGATCCTTGTCTCCGGCGGGGGACGCTGCAACGTCACCAACGTCCGCGTCACCCCGCGCGACTTCAACGGCGGCAGCCCCAATGTCGTCAAGAAGGTCCTCGCGGCTTTCGATGAACGGCGCACCGTTGAGTTCTTCCGTGAACTGGGGGTAAGTCTGCATGAAGAAGACTGGGGCAAGCTTTTCCCCGACTCGAACGATGCGCACACCGTGCTGAAGGCGTTGATCGACGAGACGCGCCGTCTCGGCGTGCGCATCCTTGAGCGTCGCCGCGTCGTCCGCGTCGAGCCTCAGGCAGACGGGTTCCTCATCGCCACGCAACCCGCGGGTCCGCCTCCGCTCACAAACCCTCCGACCTTCGCGGACCCCGCGGCGCCGCGCGACGACGGCACGTGGCTCGCACGTCGCGTCGTCCTTGCGACCGGAGGGCAATCCCTTCCGAAGACCGGCAGCGACGGTTTCGGATACGAACTCGCCCGCCGCCTCGGACACACAATCATCCCGACAACGCCCGCACTGGTTCCGCTCCTGCTGGACGGAGACTTTCACATCCCTCTTTCCGGCATCGCCCAGGACGTCGAGATCAGGGTTCGCGTTGAAAAGGACCGGCCGGTTCGCATCGTCGGTCCCCTGTTGTGGACGCACTTCGGCGTCAGCGGTCCCGCTGTGCTCGACGCTTCCCGGTGCTGGCATCGCGCCGTGCTTGATCAGCGCCCGGTCGCCGTAACGATCAACCTGCTTCCGGGAAAGGATCTCGCCGCCGCCGAGCACGCTTTTCTGGACCTTGCCGCCCGCCAGCCGCGCATCGCCGTCGCCACGGCGCTCTCCAGTTTCGTGCCCGCACGCGTCGCCGACGCGATCGTGAAAGAACTGGGCATCCCGGCCCGCATCACGCTCGCCAACTTCGATCGCACCGCCAGGCGCCGACTTCTCACCGCCATCCTGGACTGGCCGCTGCCCGTCCGCGACAGCCGCGGCTACAATTTCGCGGAGGTCACCGCCGGCGGCGTCCCCCTTAACGAGATCGACCCGGGTACGCTCGCCTCCCGTCGCTGCCCGGGGTTGTCGCTGGTCGGGGAAATCCTCGACGTGGACGGGCGGATCGGCGGATTCAACTTTCAGTGGGCGTGGTCCACCGGTTACGTCGCCGCGCAACACCTGGCGGAATTGTCCCGAAGCTGACGGGCGGCGAGTCAGGACGATCACGCCGACGCCCAAACCTGTCCGCAGCGCCGGAACCAGCAAGCAACCCGGACCCAACAAGTCCTGTCGCGCGGATCGTGTCGCGTATTTCGGCCGCGCTTCGAGGACGAGCTACCGCGGCCCCTCGGCGCCGACGCCGATCAGAATCAGCCCGGCGCGGTCCGCGGCCTCGATCATCGCCGCCCGGTCGATCATGAGTGTCCTGCCAGCCTCGACCGCGAGCATCGCGGCGCGGTGCTTGACGAGGCGGGTGATGGTGTCCGGTCCGACGGTGGGGACATCGAAGCGGAGATCCTGATTCGGTTTCGCGGTCTTGATGAGCGTCCAGCCGCCGCGCGGGCACAACGCGCCGGCGCGCTCGATCATCCGGTCGGTCCCCTCGATCGCCTCGACCGCTATCACCTCCGTCTCCTTCACCGCGACGCACTGCCCGATGTCGAGGCGCCCAAGCTCCTTCGCCAGCGGCCAGCCGAAGCGCAGGTCCGCTAGATGCGCGGCGTCCGGAGCCCGACGGGTCAGCACGCCCTCCGGCGCCAGGTGTTCCGGCGTGTATTTGATGCAGTCTTCCATCGTAATACCGTGGCGCGCGAACTCGTCCGCGACTCTCGAGAGGATCGTATCATTGCGTTTGTCACGCAACGAGAAGAACCACAACCGGATCGACGTCCAGTCCGGAAGGTGATGCAGCAGCCGGAATCGTCCGTACATCGCGGATTTGCGCACGTACCCGGCCAGAACGACCCGCGTCACCCCGCGCCGCTTCAGCCGGCGGATCCACCCGCCGAGCCGCGCCAACCCGGACCAGCAAACCTCGTCCGCCAGTTGCGCTAGCGCCGGGTCCGCCAGCCCCCGAAGCGCAATCAGGCTCACCGCAACGCCGCACCGCCGCGCTCCCTCCGCCACCAGAAAAGGAAACCGCCCCGCCCCGGCAATGAGCCCGAGAGGCCCCTGCTCCCCGCCATCGCAGCGCCCGGCGACGGATCGCTCCGGCGGAACTGGCGTAGGATGAGAGCGAGGATCAGGCAACGGCGCGTGACGCGAGAGGTCGCTCATGCCGGACGGGAGTATACGTGACCCGCGAAACCGGGGTCAACGCGTTTCGCTGTCGCGTTCGTGTCCGTGAGGGTCATCATGCGACGGGAATCCCGGTAACACGGACGCGGGGATGCAGCGCACCACGTTTTCTGACGAGGTGTTCGGTTTCATCCGAACCGCAATACGGCTAGGCTGTGCCCTCTCCGCGATCTGGAAGAATCGGGCAACGCTTACTTTGGAGGTTGTTCCTTGAGACGGTGCAATACGTTGACCTTTGTGACGTACGTTACAGTAGTGATGGCGCTCCCCGGTGCGGCTCCCGCTCGTATCCCCCAGGACGCCTGCGGGTGCGGAATGCCGGGGCTGCCGGGGGCTTATCCGGCGCAACAACCGCCTGCTCCGCCTTCCGGCGAGGCAAGCGCATCCGCGAAGGACGACGACGGGAAGGAAGACGCAAAGCCCGAGGACGAGAAGAAGCCGAAGTGGGACGTCGTCAATGCGCCGCTGGGGCCCTCGAAGGACGTTACTCTCGACACCACCGAGGGCACGTGGATGAGTCTCGACGTCAGCCCGGACGGAACCGAGATCGTCTTCGATCTTTTCGGCGACTTGTTTCTCATGCCGATCACGGGCGGCGAGGCGAAGGCGCTGTCCACCGGACCGGCGTGGGATATGCAGCCTCGGTTCAGCCCGGACGGGAAGCGCATCGCGTTCACCTCGGATCGCGGCGGCGGTGACAACATCTGGGTGATGAACCGCGACGGGACCGACCCGAAACAGGTCACCAAGGAGACGTTCCGCCTGCTGAACCAGCCGTCGTGGACGCCCGACGGCCAGTTCATCGTCGCTCGAAAACACTTCACCTCGAAGCGCTCGCTCGGTGCGGGGGAGATGTGGCTTTATCACGTCAGCGGCGGCGAAGGCCTCCAGATGACGAAGAAGCCCAACGATCAGAAGGACGTCGGCGAGCCGGGATTCTCCCCTGACGGGCGCTACCTCTACTACAGCCAGGACGCCACGCCGGGAAACAACTTCGAGTACAACAAGGACTCCAACGGCCAGATTTACACGGTCTTCCGCCTTGACCGTGAGAAGGGCGAGACGGAGGCGTACATCGCCGGTCCCGGCGGCGCCTGCGCCCCGACCCCGTCGCCTGACGGAAAGCGCGTCGCGTTCGTGCGACGGGTGCGCTTTCAGACGTGTCTTTTCCTGCGCGACGTCGAGAGCGGCCGGGAGTGGGCGATTTATGACAAGCTCGACCGCGACATGCAGGAGACCTGGGCGATCCACGGCGTGTACCCCCGGATGGCGTGGACGCCGGACTCGCGTTCCGTCGTCTTCTGGGCCGGCGGAAAGATCCACCGCATCGACGCGGAGTCGAAGGCGGTCGCTGAGGTTCCGTTTCACGTCAACGTGACGCACAAGATTTTTGACGCGCTTCGGTATCCGGTGGAGGTGCATCCGGAGGAGTTCGACGTGAAGGTGCTGCGCTGGGTGCAGGTCTCGCCCGCCGGCGACCAGGTCGTGTATCAGGCGCTGGGGTATCTCTACATCGCGGAGCTGGAGGAAGCGCCGAAGCGTCAGAACACCGAAGCGTTGAAACCGGAACCGAAACCGGGGGAGGCGCCGTCGGTCGTCCAGGATGACGCGATGCCCGCCCAGAAAAGCCCTCCTGCCGCGTTCAAGCTCAAGAGCCCACCCCGGCGACTGACCCGGCAGACCGATCACTTCGAGTTCTACCCCTCGTTCTCCCGCGACGGACAGTGGATCGTGTACACGACGTGGAAGGACGGCGAATACGGGAGCGTCCGCATCGTCGCTTCGACCGGCACGGGTTCCGGACGGCTGCTCACGCAGACACCGGGGCATTACGTCGAGCCGACGTTCACCCCGGACGGCAACCACGTCGTCTACCGCAGGGTCGGCGGCGACTACCTGCGCGGGCGGTTGTGGGGGCAGGATCCTGGCGTTTACATCGTCGGCATCGACGCCACCGCTGCGAGGCTCGTCACGAAGAAAGGCGTTGATCCGCAGTTCGGCGCGGACAACACGCGGGTGTTCCTCACCCACGTCGAGTCGAAGGACGACAAGGACCGGCGGATGCTCATCAGCCTCGAGTTGGACGGCAGCGACGAGCAGACGCATCTGGTCAGCGAGAACGCGGTTGAATATCGCATCAGCGGGGACGAAAAGTGGATCGCGTGGATCGAGCGCTTCAACGTCCACGTCGCGCCCTTCGTCCGCACCGGCAAGGAGATCGAGATCGGTCCGAAGTCCAAGGCGATCCCGATCACGAAGGTCTCGCGCGATGCGGGGCTGAATCTGCACTGGTCCGGCGACAACACAAGGCTGCACTGGTCTTACGGACCGGAGCTTTTCACGCGCGACCTGGCGGACGCCTTCGCTTTTCTGCCCGGCGCACCGGAGAAGCTTCCGGAAGCACCGGAAAAGGGCGTCAACATCTCGTTCAGGCAGAAGTCCGACGTTCCCGAAGGAAAGCTCGCTTTCACGGGCGCCCGAATCATCACGATGAAAGGCGACGAGGTCATCGAGAACGGCGTCCTCGTCGTCGATCGCAATCGCATCGTCGCGGTCGGTCCGCCTTCGGCGGTGCAGATTCCGCCGGACGCGACGAAGATTGACGCCTCCGGATGCACGATCATGCCGGGCATTGTCGACGCTCACGCCCACGGCGCTCAGGGCAGCGCGGGCTTCACGCCGCAGCGGAACTGGGGGCACTTCGCCAACCTCGCCTTCGGCGTCACCACGATCCACGACCCGTCGAACGACACGTACTCCATCTTCTCCGCCGCCGAACTCGCCCGCGCCGGCCTCATTGTCTCCCCGCGAACGTTCTCGACCGGGACGATCCTTTACGGCGCCGCCGGGACGTTCAAGGCCGAGGTGGAAAGTCTCGACGACGCGAAGTCGCACCTGCGCCGGATGCAGGCGATCGGGGCGATCTCGGTGAAGAGCTACAACCAGCCGCGGCGTGATCAGCGTCAGCAGGTGCTCGTCGCGGCGCGGGAGCTGGGCATGATGGTCGTGCCTGAGGGCGGCTCGTTGTACATGCACAACATGACGATGATCCTCGACGGACACACCGGCGTGGAGCACAACATTCCCGTCGCACGGGCGTACGAGGACGTGCTGACGCTGTGGCCGGCGTCGCAGACGGGGTACACGCCGACGCTGGTGGTCTGCTACGGCGGCATGAGCGGCGAGTATTACTGGTATCAGCACACGAATGTCTGGGAGAATGACCGGTTGATGACGTTCGTCCCGCGCGAGATCGTCGATCCGCGGTCACGCCGGCGGCAGATGGCGCCCGAACACGAGTACAACCACGTCGCCGCCGCGCAGGTGTGCAAGGCGCTGACCGATCGGGGCGTGAAGGTCAACCTCGGCGCACACGGTCAGCTTGCGGGGCTGGCGGCGCACTGGGAGTTGTGGATGTTCGTGCAGGGCGGCATGACGCCGCTGGAGGCGATCCGCGCCGCCACGCTCAACGGCGCGCACTACGTCGGACTGGACCGCGACCTCGGTTCACTCGAACCCGGCAAGCTCGCGGACTTCATCGTGCTTGAGAAAAATCCGCTGGAGGACATCCACCACAGCGAGCATATCCGGCAGACGGTGCTGAACGGCCGGATTTATGACGCGAAGACAATGAACGAGGTCGGGAATCATCCGAAGGATCGCGGGAGGTTCTGGTGGGAATGATCCGGTGGCATCGACGTGTTGACCCGTGGGTTGGGGCGGCATGACGGATCGTGGCTGACACCCCCGCCCTCGGTCTTCGACACGGGCCGTGTAACCGACGCGCTGAAAAGAGGGACTACCTTTGAACATCCGATTATCGACGCAACGTCAGGCGAGCCAGGCGCCCCGTTTTGAACCAGCGTGGGCGGGAGAAGAAGCCTCCCCCGGGCTGCCGCTGAAGGATCTCGGCGAGATTCTGGCGCGCCCCGGCGGCGAACGCAGCGCCCGGCGCTTCGCACTGGGTCTCGGCGCGAAGGAAAAAGCCCGGACGGACACGTTTCGCTGCGCCGGCGGGTTGTTGGCGAAGTGGCTGGCGAAGCATGATATCGCGGAGGCGGCGGTGGATTTCGACGCCGAGCCGCTGCGAGGACAGGCGGACCGTCAGGCGGCGCTGCTGGAAGGATTTCTGCTCGGCGGTTTCCGCTTTGACCTGCGCAAGTCGAGTCCCGGGAAGCGACGACCGGTGGTGCTCCACGCCCTTGTCGGCAAGGCGCGTCCGGAGCATCAGGCGCTCCTGCGGCGCGTCGAGGCGGTCTGCGGCGGCGTCAATCTCGCTCGGGAGTGGGCGCATGAGCCTCCGAACGTCATCCGCCCGGTAACGCTCGCGCGGCGGATCGCGCCGTGGGCGAAACGGTGCGGGCTGGCGTGCCGCGTGCTGGACGAGAAGCAGCTTACGAAGATCGGGGCCGGCGCGATCCTCGCCGTCGGACAGGGCAGCGACTCCCCCCCGCGCCTGATTGTGCTCGAGCACCGCGGGAGCTTGCGCGGGCGGCAGCGCGGAACGAGATCAGGTCGCGCGAGCAGACCCGAGTCACCCGTCGTCCTCATCGGCAAGGCGATCACCTTCGACACCGGCGGGTACACGCTCAAGGACCGCGTCGGGATGGTGGGCATGAAGTACGACAAGTGCGGCGGGATGGCCGTGCTCGGCGCGATGCAGGCGGTTGCGGCGCTGAAGCCGCGCACGCCGGTCGTCGGGATCATCGCCGCCGCCGAGAACATGATCTCCGGCGGCGCGTACCGCCCGAACGACATCATTACGACGATGTCCGGAAAAACGGTGGAGATCATCAGCGCGGACGCGGAGGGGCGGCTCGTCCTCGCGGACGCGCTCACCTACGCGCAACGGGAATACCAGCCGCGATGCATGATCAACCTTGCGACGCTGACCGGGGGCGTGTCGGTCGCCCTCGGCAATCTCCGCGCCGGTTTGATGGGTAACAATGACGCCCTGTGCAGCGGGCTTTTCTCCTGCGGCGAGCGGGTGCATGAGCGACTCTGGCGGCTTCCGCTCGACGACGAATACTTCGACCTCATCGCCGGCGACGACAGCGACTTCAAAAACTCCGCCGAGCGCCTCGCGCACGCGATCGTCGGCGGCATATTCCTGAAGCAATTCGTCGACGCAAGAGTCCCCTGGGCGCACCTCGACATCGCCGGAACCGCGCACGTGGACCGCGACCAGCCTTATTGCCCGAAGGGCGCGACCGGTTTCGGCGTGCGGCTGCTGCTGGAGCACCTTCTGAACACCAACGCCACGCTCTGAGTCGCAATCTCGCGGCAGAACACGGATCGCGCACGTCCGGTCCCCCCGGAATCCAACCCGAACCAGCGCGGCGAAGCAGAGCTTCACGATCCGGACTGAACCAACGCCTCAGCCGTCCTCGACACCGGATGCGGCCTCGCCGCCGATGCCGCCTTCGCGCGACCTGATTTGGACGTTGTTTCAAGACTTCCGGCGCACGCCGGAAAAGGAACGCCTTCGCACGGGCCCAGCTCGTTCTGAACGGCGCGTTATGCTCCGGGCGACGTCGAAGATCCCGGGGCGTGCTCCAGGATCGCGATCATGATCAGCACGCACAACGTCTGCGCCAGAAGCAGGGACGCGCTCGCCCAGTCCACCTGCGGCAACACCACCGCCGGCAGCCCCGTCGCCGCCGTCGCCAGGTAGATCGTCAGCACCGCGCCGCGCACGCTCAGGCCCTTGCGCAGCAGCCGGTGCGAGAAATGCCGCCGGTCCCCGCGCAGCGGGCTTTCGCCAAGCCGGACGCGGTGTATCACAACGCTCAAAACATCATACAACGGGACCGCCAGCACCAGGACCGGCACAACCACCCCCAGCGGCGTCAGATCCAGCCGCGGATCGTAATACGTCGTCAGGATCGTCAGCACGCTCATCAGGTAGCCGACAACGAGGCTTCCCGCGTCGCCCATGAAAATCGTCGCCGGGTGGAAGTTATGCACGAGGAACCCGCACAGCGCTCCCGCGAGCACCAGCGCCATCACCGGCACGAAAAGCTGCCCGACGCGCAGCGCCGCCACGGCGAACACCAGCGCCGCCACCGCCGCCACCCCCGCGCTTAACCCGTCCGTGTTGTCGAGGAAGTTGAAGGCGTTCGTGATCAGCACGATCCACAACGTTGTCGCCGCGATCGACGCCGCCGGAGGGAGAAACCCGTCGAGCATCCGAACTCCGAGCAAACCCGTTGTGAGGATCGCCGCCGCAAGCTGCGCCGCGAACTTCGACCACGGCCCCAGCGGACGACGGTCGTCCACCAGCCCGACCCCGTGCAGCCCCAGCGCCGCCCCGACAATCCCCAGCACCAGCGGAAGACGATCCGCCATCCCGTCCGCGTGTTGCGCGATCAGCACGGGAAGTCGCTCCCGCCACCCGCTGCGCGACAGCGCCACCACGCCGAGCGCCCCCGCGAGGATCGGCCCCGCCACCGACAGAAAGATCGCCACGCCCCCGCCCAGCGCCACGACCCGATCGTGCTGCTTATGCCCTCCCGGATGATCGACGAAACCCCGACGCACCGCCCAACGACGCACCACGCCGGTCAGCACCAGGCACAGCAAAGCCGGACCCGCAAAGGCGGCTATCCCGATCCAGATCATCGCGCGAAGTGTAACCCTGCCCCCCGGGGCGCACCAACACGATCGATCCAACGATCCGCCTCAGTCTCCCCCGCGTTTCCGGTGGCTAAGCGCTGGTCTCCCCGTGTTTCCGATGGCTGATCGCTGCGTTTGTATCAGCTTCCGATCCTGCAAGACCTCGCGGCGAGCGGCTCGGTCTCACCCGGGCAGCCGACCCTCAGGAATCCCGGAAGAGCATCCGAGAGCCGTCACCCCGGAGGATCCTCCAGGAGTCGTCGCTCCGGAGGATCATTCGAGAGTCTCATCCCCGGAGAATCCCCCGGGAGTCGTTGCATCGGAAAATCCTCCGAGCGTCTTAGCCCCGGAAGGGGCGTCAGAAAACAGCCCAGCCCGCCAGGGCTGGGAAACCGTCGCGGAGGATCCGCAAGTCCCGGAGGGACGACAGAAGTTCGAGACGAAGACCGACCGTCGCCGAGTTCCGAAATGAACACCGCGGACCGCCTCGCGCCACAGGCGATCTGAATTGCACCGCAAGAACCGGGGCGCGGACGTCCCGCGGTCTTCCGATCATGATCGCGTTGCCTCATCAGGAGACCTAAGATGACGATGTTGAACCGCACACGAAATCACCCGTCACGTCGCTCACACACACCGCGCAACGGCGCCGGGATCACGCCGCCCGCGCCCCGCCCCGACGCAGGAAGGTACGCCGACCTCGAGTCGCGCTGGCGGGCGGTGCGCGACCGCGACGACCGCGCGGACGGCGCGTTCATCTTCGCAGTGCGCACCACCGGGGTCTACTGCCGGCCGACCTGCCGCTCGCGCAGGCCGCTGCGCCGCAACGTGCGATTCTTCGAGACAGCCGCGGACGCTCGCCGCGAAGGCTTCCGCCCCTGCAAACGCTGTGCGCCCGACGACACATCGCCCGTCGATCCGCATCACGCGATCATCCTGAACGCCTGTCGCAGGATCGACGCCGGCGCGACCCCGCCGCTGGCGGAACTCGCCCGCGACGCGGGCCTGACCCCCTGGCACTTTCAACGCGTGTTCAAACGTCTCGTCGGCGTCTCTCCGAAGCAGTATGCGATCGCCCGGCGCGTCCAGCGGTTTCAAGACCGTCTGACCCCCGAGACGACCGTGATGGACGCTGCGCTGGACGCCGGGTTCTCCTCGACCGCACGCGCCTACGCCGTCGCGGGACCGCGCCTCGGCATGTCTCCCTCCGCACGGCGCCGCGGAGGCCGCGGCGAACGCATCCGCAGCACCGTCGTCGATTCCCCTCTCGGACCGATGCTCGTCGCCGCCACCGACAAGGGCGTGTGCCGCGTCGCCTTCGGACGCCACGCCGACGAGCTGATCCGCGCCTTGCGGACCGAGTTTCCCCACGCCGACCACGTCGCCGACGCACCGGGCGTCAAAGCGCTCGCCAGGCGCATGCTGAACCTGATCCCCCCTCCCTCGACCCGCTCCGCGACCTCTGCGACCCCCGGCGCACGTTCGACCGCGCGAAACCGGAAACCGCCCAAGCCGCGAAACCCCGGCGCCTTCGATCCGCCCCTGGACGTGGAGGGAACCGCGTTTCAGCTCCGGGTCTGGGAGGCCCTGCGCCGCATCGCCCCGGGACGAACCACGACTTACGGGCAACTGGCGCGCGAGCTGGGGCGCCCGCGCAGCGCCCGCGCCGTGGGACGCGCCTGTGCGGCCAATCCCGTGGCCCTCCTGATCCCCTGCCACCGCGTCGTCCCCTCCGACTCAGGTACGGGAGAGTACCGCTGGGGGCGAAACCGCAAGCAACGTCTCCTCATCCTTGAAAACGCCGCACCGACCCCTTGACCCAGGTTCAAACCGGTTCCCGCACGCACGCAACCGACCCGCACGCATGACAGAGCCGCGCGCGTAAGCAAGCGGTTCCCTCCGCGCGCATGACCGCCCCGTCCCGCCGGTACCGAAGTCCGCCCGCCCCCATCGCCGCATCGCCGCCCCGGCGGTCACCCGCCCTCCGCCACCCACTGGATGCGCGCCCGGTCCTCGCGCAGGATGCGAAGTCCCCGTTCGTCGCCCGGAAGATTCGACTCCCACCACGTCAGCGCCACGCCGAGTCCGCCTTGGCTAATCGTGGGGTCCGGACCTTCACGAAAACCGCGCCAGGACCGCCGCGAGGAGCTGGTTACCCGCGTCCGTCAGCGCGGGCTTCTGTGCATCAGGCGCCTCTTCGACCGCCGCGCCGACCGCTCGCACAAGCATCATCGCCACTCTCGCTGTCTCCTCCTCGCGCGGCACGCCGGGGACCAGTCCCGCGGCCGTAAGGACAATGTCCGCGCGATACTCCCCGTGCTGCGCGGCCCGCAGAAACGCCGCGGCGCAGCCGCGCAGCGCGACGCCCTGGACAGCCTCATGACCTCGATCGTTGCGGGCCAGTGAAAGCAGTTCGTCGAGGAGCGTGTCGGCGCGTTGCGTATCGGTCCCGGCGTCTGCGATCGCGTTGTTCAGCCCGCTGGCGAGTCGTTCGCGTACGGCGGGATCGTCGGGGTGCGCGGTGCGGAGTTGGCGCAGTTCGTCGAGGAGCGTGTCGGCGCGTTGCGTATCGGCCCCGGCGTCGTTGA
>JABWBH010000038.1 GCA_013360585.1 Phycisphaerae bacterium
CGGAGGCGCGATACGGAGCGGAGCCGATCCGTCAAAGAATCGCTTCGGGCACGGGCGCCGGCGCTGACGCAAGGCCGCGCTTAGCGCTACGCTACGCTACGCGGTGCGGTGCGGTGCGGTGCGGTGCGCGCAGACTACCCCACGGCGGAATCAATCGGTCGGGATGCTGTCGGGCCGCTCTCAGCACGGGACTCCCTCCCTGTGCAAGGTATCCTATCACGCTCTGGCTGAGAACGCAAGGCTCCGTCAAAGGAAAACCGGTACACTGACCGGCGATGAGCGGGTTGCGGAGTGGCCGTAAACCGCGGACGCTCCGACAGGGGAACAACATGACGAAGCAACAGGCAACGATACCGCCGCGGCGGATTCGGCTGGCTGTGGCCGGCGCTTCCGGGCGAATGGGGCAGCGCGTCGTAGCCCTGGCCGCCGAAAATGCGCAGTTCGAACTGGTCTGCGCCTTGACTGAAGAGACGGATCCGCGCGTGGGGCAACCGCTTGTCCCACCCATCGCGGGCGGCCATCCCGCCGCGGGAGTCATCCTGAAAACGCGGCGCGAGAAGCCCTGCGACGTGTTGATCGACTTTTCATCGCCATCGGGGACGCTGACTCATCTCGCGGATTGCGTGGGAGACGGAGCTGCCATCGTGATCGGGACGACGGGGCATGACGCGGCGGCGCTGGGGGCGATCGGGGAGGCGGCAAGGTCGATCGCGGTGCTACGAGCGTCGAATTTCAGCCTGGGGGTGAATCTGCTGATTTCGCTGGTTGAGCAGACGGCGGCGGCGCTGGGGCCGGAGTTTGATATCGAGATTGTCGAGGCGCATCACCGTCGGAAGGTGGATGCGCCGAGCGGAACGGCGCTGTCGCTGGTGGAGGCGGCGGCGCGGGGGCGCGGCGTAAGCCGGGAGGGGCGAGTCGTGACGGGAAGAGAGGGGGCGGCGGGGCCTCGTCCGGCGGGTCAGATCGGGGTTCACGCGGTTCGGATGGGGGATGTGGTCGGCGAACACGACGTGCATTTCGGCGGCCCCGGGGAAACCCTGACGTTGCGACATAGCGCGTTGTCGCGGGACACGTTCGCCTCCGGGGCGTTGCGGGCGGCGGCGTGGGTGGCGGGGCGGCCGGCGGGTCAATATTCGATGGCTCAGGTACTGGGGTTGAAATGACCGCTGCGGCGAAAGGGGCGCAGGCGTTGCTGTGAAATCCGGGCTTGCTCCGGGTATGTGCGGACCTAGAATCGGGAAGGGGAAGAAGAGCGGGAGCGACCCGCCGCGCAGCGTGGGGCTGAACGTGGGAAGGCAGGTTCGTGATGAGCATGTCGGCAGGGGGAGCGGGCGATCCGGTGGGCGGTGGGCGTCGTGCTCATCCGGTGTGGTGGGTGATTGCGGCGGGGCTGCTGCTGAACGCGGCGGGGCAGTTCGTTCGGACGGACGGGAGCGTAGCGTCACCGGCGTGGGCGCAGGCAGTCCCCGGGGGGGGCGGGCAGCGCGGGGTGTTCGCGTTCAGCGGGCAGCTTGCCAGCGGCGTCTACGGCGTCTACATGGTGGATGTCGACAGCATGACGATGTGGTGTTATGAATACCAGAAGGAGCGGGGGTGCATGAGGTTGGCGGCGGCGCGGTCGTGGAAATACGACCGGTACCTGGAGCAGCACAACGTCTGCGACATCACGCCGGCGGACGTGGAGCGGCTGATCGAGGATCAGCGGGCGTACCACCTTCAGAACGCGGAGAACGGCGGGAATAAATAAGTCAAAACGACCGCCGGTGTTGACCGGCGGCGCGCCGCGGCGATCGGAAGGATGACGCCGCAGACTCAAAAGGACCTTCCGCGGGCGTGGGGGCCCGGGTCGGGGGGGTGGCGGACGACGACACATGGCGAAGATGTTTTACAGCGCGGACGAGGCCTCGAAGCTGCTGGGTGTGAGCGCGGACGAGCTGACGCAGATGGCGCGTCAGGGGAAGATCCGGGAGTTCCGCGACGCGGGGAAGGTGAATTACAAGGTGGACGAGGTGGACAAGCTGGCGGCGGCGAAGGGGCCTGCGCCGGCGTCATCGGACACCGGGGAGCTGGTTCTGGAGCCAGCGGAAGAGGATTCCGGGCTAGAGCTGATGCTCAATTCCGGCAGCGACGTGATGAGCATCGCGGATTCCGCGAAGGACAAGGAAAAGACTTCGGCGGGGACGCGGGCGGGCACCCGGGGGAGCGGGAAGAAAGACAAGGAAGGCACGGTCGTTCCGTCGGTAGGGGTGAGCGTTTTCGACGACGACGAGCTGGACGAGATGGTGGATCCTCTGGCGCAGACGCACGTCAGCGAGGGTCCGGTGGGGTTTGAGGGGATCGGAAGCGGGTCGGGGATCCTCGACCTGACGCGGGAGAGCGACGACACCTCGCTGGGGGCGGAGCTTCTGGACGAGATCGTTCCGGCGGAAGAAGCGACGCTGGACATGGGCGACGCGACGCGGGCGGGTCTGGAGGACGCGGTTTCGGATGAGACGGCGGACGACGAGCAGGTGATCGCTCCGGTGGGTCCGCGGCGTGCGGCGGGGGCGGCGCCGGCGCGGGCGACGACGCGGGTGGAATACGGTCCGGACGCGGCGTCGAACGCGATGGGCGCGGTGATGGCGGCGTGCGTCGTGGTGATGCTGGTGGCCGGTCTGGCGGTGGTGGGGATGGTTCGCGGGGTGGAGCCGGCGCCGCTGCGGTTTCTTTACGACAACATGATGTACTTCGTGGGCGGATCGGCGCTGGTGGTGGCGCTGTCCGGGGTGGCGACGTACTTTCTGGGTCGTCGGGCGTAGCTCCCGCCGAGGTCCGGGGTCTATCTTCAGGCTGGAACGTCGCCGGAAAATTCCGCGTGGTGATTGACGCCGCCGGTGCGCGCGGTTATGCCAGCGGTGAATCCTCGGGAGACATTCCGCCCTTGGCGCGGCGGGCAGACGGATCACATCGGAGGGCAAAGGATCATGACGCGGCAGATGCGAGTGCGGGCGGGCGCGGGACTGGCGGTGACGATGACGATGCTGACGGGGTGCGCGAGTCTGGACGACCTGCGTACGACGCAGCGGGCGAACAACAACCTGACAGCGCAGAATGAGCGTCTTGAGCAGGAGCTTCAGGACTGCCGCAGCAGCGTGGACCTGCTGAACGCGCGGCTTGACGCGGCGGAGGATGAGCTGAACGCGAAGCGCGAGCTTGCGGCGAGCCTGCAAGCGGAGAATGACCTGCTTCACGAAAAGATCCGTCTCGCGGAGAAGACGCTGGAGGATCTCGGGAAAATGCCCGCGGGGGATCTGGTCGTCGGCGCGCCGAAGCTTCCCGAGCCGCTGGATTCCGCGTTGAAAGCGTTGGCGGCGCAACATCCGGATGCAATCACGTTCGACTCGACGCGCGGATTCGTGAAGTGGAAGGGGGACTTGCTTTTTGATCTGGGCAGCGACGTGGTGCGTGACTCGGCGAAGGACGGGCTTCGCGGGTTTGCGGAGATCGTGAACTCGGCGGCGGCAAGCGGATTCGAGGTGGTGATCGTCGGGCACACGTGTACGACGCCGATCAAACGGTCGGAGACACTGACGCGGCACCCGACGAACTGGCACCTGTCGGCGCATCGGTCGATCGCGGTGGCGGACGTGCTGATGCAATACGGATGCGCGGGCCAGCGCGTCGGTGTGATGGGCTACGGCGAGTTCCGCCCGATCGCGGACAACGGCAGCGACGCGGGGAAGAGCCAGAATCGTCGCGTCGAGATTTACCTTGTCGAGCAGGGGACGCTGTTTGCGATGGGGGACGTGCTGAGCGCGGAGCTTGCGAGCGGCGTTCGGTTTGCGGCGTTGGGCGACTGAGCGCAGGGTCGCAAGTCCGGATCAACAACCCGGTTCTTCATCGGTGCGGACGGCGCGGCACAAGGATCATGCCGCGCCGTCCGCTTTTCGTTTCAAGGAACGGCGAGGGAGTTCTGCGACGTGCGGTTCTCCGTGATTGTGCGTGAAATCCCGCTGGAAGTGCGTTTTGCCCCGTGACGAGCGTGGCGGGCGGGCGTAGAATCGGGTTCGGGATCGGCAGGCTCGACCTTGCGAACCCTCGACGGGTGTGCGATCGCGCGGGCTGAAGCCTGCGGCTCGGGCGAGTGCTTCGCCCTCGGAAATAACCGGCCAGGTACACCGCTTGCATAGGACACCGGGGCAGGCGTCGGGTTCGGGGGTGGGCCGTGCAAGCTCGTCACGGTCGTCGGCAAATCTCGGCTCCCGCCGCAGGGTTATGAGGTAAGAAGAATCATGCACATGACGAATCCTCCGACGAATTCCGCGTCACCGGCGCCGGTTGATCCGAGGGGCGGGCCTGATCAGCGGCAGGACGCACGGCCCGCGGCGGGCGGGCGTGGTGGCGGGAACCCGCTGGTCGCCTTGTTCAGCAACGTCTGGTTGGGTGTTTTCCTGATGATCCTGCTGTTCGTTTACAGCTCGGTCGGCAGCGCGATGCCCGAGTTCCGTCAGAAGCGTTTTTTTGAAATGACGGAGTTCGAGTGGTTTCACTGGTGGCCTTTCGATGTGCTGGTGGCGCTGATCTGCGTCAACATTCTCGTGGTGACGGTGCGTCGGATTCCGCTGCGGGTGGTGAACCTCGGGGTGTGGACGATCCACGCGGGGATTCTGATTCTCGCGGCGGGGAGCGTTTATTATTTCGGGACGAAGATCGAGGGTGAGGCGCCGGTGTACCGGCGGTGGTTGAAGATCGAGGCGCCGGGGATGAGTTCGCCGGGGGGGTTGGTGGTTCTTCCGGAGAACCGGACGACCGTGCAGACGGCGGCTGGGCTTTACACGCTGACGATTCAGGAGACGAACAGCGAGTACAAGCTGCTGTCCGGTCCGGACGCAGGGAAGCGCGCGCACGCGGTGACGGTTCAGGTTCAGCCGCCGCAGGGCGCGACGTTTTCGCGTCAGCTCCTGACGGGATATCCAGAGTTTACGGAGGATGTGATTCCGGGGCAGGGGCGCGCGATCAAGGTGACAGGCAAGGCGCTGGTGGACGAGGATTTGAAGCTGTCGCTGGAGTACGAGCCGCAGTCGTATTTTCACGTCAGCAGCTCCTGGGCCTTGTATGTCCGCGACGTCGGGGCGAAGGAGTGGGTCGAAGTCCCTTTGCCCGGGATGCCGCGCTACAACGAATACGTGTCGTCGCGCGATCAGGTGTTCACGGACGAGCCTTTGCCGCTGGACGCGATGGACCTGGCGGTGGCGTTGCCGGCGGAAGCGCGGCTGGCGGGAACGTCGTTCCACGTCACGGGCTACCTGCCTTATGCGGAGATGCGTCGGCAGTGGCGCGAAGGCGGAACGCGGGCGAACCCGCTGCTGAAATTGAACTTCGTGGAGATGGGCGGTCGGCCGCGTCCGGTGGAGCTGCTGGCGCTGCATCCTGAACAGCGGAAGGCGATGGGGGGGCTGGTGGAGTTCCGCTACGTTCCGGACGAGAAGGCGCTGGAGGAGATCGCGTCGGATTCGTCGGCGTATTTGACGATTTCGGTTCCCGCGGCGGGCGTGAACCAGCGCTTGCGCGTGACGCAGGACCTGATGGTGGGCAACGACGGGCCGTGGACGGCGATCGAGGGGACGGAGTTCTCGTACCGTCTTGCGCGGGTGCTGGAGGATCTGGAGATCGCTCCGGGACGGATGGCGTCGCTGGCGTGGGTGGATCTGAAGACGGCGGAGAAGGAGTGGACCCGGGTGGTGCTGGACGATGCGTCGTCGTCGTTCGACCTTCCGGGGATCGGATTCGACCCGCACACGGCGCCGGCGCCCGGGGAGCGCACGACGGATCCGCGGATCGTGGTGGGATATGCGCCGTCGTCGGCGGGTCTGGTGTTTGCGGCGCTTCCGGACGGACGGTTGTTCGCGGCGTGGAACGGACCGGACGCGCACGCCTTCCGTCGCTTCGTGCGGATCGGCGAGGCGCTGTCGCTGGCGCCGCAGGTGACGGTTGTTCCGACGTCGCTGCTCCTGACGGCGCAAGCGGAGGTGAAGCCTTATGTCGTGCCGATGTCCCGTCGGTCACGGGACGCCGGGCACATGTTCTCGATGATCAAGCTGGACATCACCAGCGGCGGAAACACGCAGAGTAAGTGGCTGAGATACAGTCCGTTTTCGTTCCCCAGCGCGTTGTACGAGTACCCGGGTCGTCATCCGTATGAGCCGCAGACGGTGATGCTGGAGGGGGGGCGTCAGGTGGAAGTGTTGTTCTCGCGGGAGCGGGAGCGTCTTCCGGCGCCGGTGGCGCTGGATGATTTCGAGTTGATCGCGCACGTCGGAGGATATACCGGGCAAAGCCTGACGGTGCGGAACTGGCGCAGCGCGCTGCGTTTCTGGGACGGGGGCGCGTGGACGGCGCCGCAGACGGTAAGCGTGAATTCGCCCACGGAATACGGGGGATACTGGTATTACCAGGCGGCGTGGGATCCGCCGCTGCGCGGGCAGTTGGGCAGCGGGATGAATTACACGGTGCTGGGCGTGGGCAACCGCAACGGCGTGAACATCATGCTGGCGGGTTGCTGCCTGAGCGTGGCGGGGATGATTTTTGCGTTCTACGTGAAACCGCGGATCAAGGCGCGGCGGCGGGCGGCATCGGCGGCGCGTGGTGAGCGTCAGGAGGCGGAAACGCGCGAGGAGCGGATCGCGGAGCCGGTCGGGGTGTGAGAAGGGAGACGGGACGGCTGAACTGGCGACGGGAAACAAGCCGCGCCGAGGGGCGATGCTCGTCCGATCGGTGCCCCGTGATCCGCGAACTGCGCACTACGCCCCGCTCGATTGCGGGCGCGGTTCGGATCAGGAGCGGTTGAGTTCGTCGCGGTTAGACGAGGGTGGGAGCGTCGTGACATGCAGGGAAGAATGCGAATCCGGTTGATCGACGTGCTGGTGTTCGGCGGTCTGATCGCGGCGGGCGGGCTTTACGGGATGAAGCGTCGGGCGGAGGCGTCGGCGGGAGCGTCGGCGCCGTCGGAGTTTGCGCGGGCCGTGGATCTTTCGCCGCTGCACGAGGTGGCGGTGCAGGCGGACGGGCGGTTGCGTTCGTTCGAGTCGCACGCGGCGGCGTACACGCGTTACATCAGCGGTCCGCGGACGATCGACGGTCAGTCGCAGGGATTCACGTACCTGGACATGCTGTTCCGCCCCGAGCGTTACAGCGCCTGCGAGACGGTGTACGTGAAGAATAAGCTGGTGCTGGCGCAGATTCTGGACGTCCTGGAGCAGCACGGGAGCGTCGCGCCGGGGGAGCGGGAGGCGTTGCAGACGCGGAAGCTGCTGTCTCCGAAGCATCTTAGCGACGGGGCGGTGCGTTCGCTGCTGGCGTCGTTAAGCGCGGACCTGGTGCGGACGGCGCGTCCGGTGCAGGACATCAACACGGCGCTGGCGATCATGCGTCCGGACGTGCTGGGGGGCGAGCTTCGCATTCTTCCCGCGGCGCAGGGCGCGACGGACCGGCCGTGGAGTTCGTTGTGGGACGTGGTGGAGCAGGCGTCGACGCAGGCGGCGGATCTGTCGCCGCTGGCGAAGGCGGTGGGCGTCGAGGTGGACAAGCTTCAGGAGCTTGTCGTCGCGTGGACGGGGCTGGCGACGGCGTGGCGGACCGAGAAGGCGGACGAGGTGAACAAGGAGCTGACGCGCCTGGCGTCAGCGGTGCGTTCGCTCTCCCCCGAGGCGTATCCGGATGCGCGGCGGCTGGCGTGGGAAAGCTGGTACTTCCGGTTGAACAGCATGACGTGGGTCTGGCTGGTGTATCTGCTGTCGGTGATTCCGCTGCTGGTGGCGGTGATCAACCGCTGGGAAGGGGCGAGGAAGCTGGGTCTGGCGATCTTCGGGATCGCGTTCTTGCTTCAGACGGCGTCGGTGGGGATCCGGTGGTACGTGTCGGGGCGCTGGCCGAACGCGAACATGTTCGAGGCGGTGACGACATCGGCGTGGTTCGGGGGCGTGCTGGCGCTGGTGCTGGAGTTCGTGGCGCGGCGGTCGGCGATGAAGAATCTTTTCGCGCTGGGGTCGGCGGTGGTTTCGATGGCGGCGCTGATGTCGGTGTACCTGATGCCGGCGACGCTGGACTCTTCGCTGAATAACATCATGCCGGCGCTGCACGATATCTGGTTGTACATTCACACGAATGTGATCATCTGGAGCTACGCGGTGATCGGACTGGCGGCGGTGACCGCGCTGCTTTTCCTGCGACAGCGGTGGTGTGCGTTGTGGGACGGAGGCGAGGCGTCGAAACTTCGCCTGCTGCTGACGCCGGCGGCGCTGGCGGCGCTGAACGTCACGGGGTGGCAGGTGCTGCTGGCGATCCTGAACCCTCAGGGGTACGACCTCCGCCGCTCGTTCTGGGCGGGGATGCTGGAGCGTTGCGGGTTCTCGGCGGCGACGAGCGCGGAGCTGGCGCCGTGGGTGGTGGTCGGATTGTTCGGGGTTTCGGCGACGATCCTCGTGTTCGAGTTGCTGGATGCACGAACGCGCGGCGCCGTGGTGAAGGACAACGAACTCGGCTACTTCGGGGCGCCGTCGGCGCTGCTGGCGTCCGGGCCGAAGGCGAACACGTTTCTGAAGAGTGCGCCGTCCGCCGCGCAGGTGTTCGACGCGGCGACGATGGTGACGCTTCAGCTTGCGTTCATCATGCTCTGGGCGGGCATCGTGATGGGGGCGATCTGGGCGGATCATTCCTGGGGCCGTCCGTGGGGGTGGGACCCGAAGGAAGTATTCGCGTTGAACACGTTCATCATCTTTCTCGTGCTGGTCCACGTTCGGCTGAAGGTGCGGGACAAGGGGTTCTGGACGGCGGTGCTGGCGATCTTCGGCTTCGAGACGATGATGTTCAACTGGATCGTCATCAACTTCATCATCAGCGGGCTGCACAGCTACGCGTGAGGCTTGCGTCTTCCCCCGGCGCGAAAACGCCTTGCGGATCCGGGAGCGGACGACGTTGCAGAATAAGCCGCTACCCGAAGCGACTCATGCCGCGCCGATTTTCGCGCCACGACGGGGAGCGGAGGGGTCCGTTCACAGGACTTGGACGCTGTTTTCCCCCCCGGAGTCGGAAGAGATAAGAACGCTTTCTTATCTTTGTGATTGTGTGCTTCGCAACGTCAAGGACAGACGGGCGCAGTTCGGTGTTGAAACAGGGTTTTATTATTCGGCTGCTCCAGACCCCAAGCTTCCCAGATTGACGCGTGAGAGAATCAGGCAACTACCCTACCTTGACGACCTCGTTTTATGCGAGAAAAACGCGGAAAACCCGCAATGAGAGTGAAGTCCGCTCCTTCCCTGCGCTTGACCTGTTAAGAACGCGCGAAGATAGTCCGAGCGCGGGACGGGCCCGGCCACACGGGGGGCACGGCGACTTAACATCGCCGGCGTGCTGGCCTCCCGTCCCCACTTTTTTCCTGTTCTGCCCTGACCCTGAATCCTCATTCCCGGTTCTGCGGCGCGTCGCGAAACGAGCGTTCGCGCGGGCTGAAGCCCGCGGCTCGGAGGGCGCTCCACATAGGTGAATCATGAATGAGCGGCGCGTCAGGGAACGATCGCTTCGACTTTCGCTCTCGCGTTGTTCCAGACCGCCGTGTCACCGGGTTTGAAGGTGCGAATTCCGGCCGAGTTCCGCGAGATGGCGCGAAGGTGGTCGAGGGATTCGACGGCGCCGACGGCCATCGCCTGAAGGAGCACGTTGCCCAGGGCGGTCGCTTCGACAGGCCCGGCGTGGACAGGCAGGCCGCAGGCGTCCGCGGTGCATTGACAAAGCAGGGCGTTGCGTGCGCCGCCGCCGACGAGGTGGATGCGACGGATGATGCGGCGGGTCAGTCGGGCGATGCGGTCGAGGACGACGCGGTATTTGAGGGCGAGGCTTTCGAGGACGCAGCGCGCCGTTTCGGCCTCGGTTCGCGGGACCGGCTGCCCGGTTTCAGCGCAGAACTCGCGGATGCGCTGAGGCATGTCGCCGAAGGGGGCGAAGCGCGGGTCGTCCGGGTCGATGAAGGCGCGATGCGGGGGCGCCTTTTCCGCGAGGCGGATCAGATCGTCATGCGTGAGGGCGAACCCGGCGTCAGCCCAGACCCGGCGGCATTGTTCGAGGATCCAGAGTCCGGCGACGTTGCGAAGCAGGCGGATCGTTCCTGCGGCGCCGATTTCGTTCGTGACGCCGGCGTGCAGGGCTTCAGGCGTCAGGATCGGCTGATCCCGCTCGACGCCGACGAGGGACCAGGTTCCGCAGGAGATATACGCCCAGTCCTCCCCCTCGGCAGGGACGGCGGCGACGGCGCAGGCGGTGTCGTGTCCGGCGGGGCAGATGACGAGCACCGGTCCGACGCCGGTTTGCTCGGCGATTGCCGGAAGCAGCGGTCCGACGATCATCGCAGGCCCGGCCGCCTCCGGCATGATGCGCATCGGGAGTCCAAGGTTGGTCAGAAGGTCGGCGGTCCAGCGGCGCGCGGCCGGATCGAAGCACTGCGAGGTGCTGGCGATCGTCGCGTCGGTGCGTTTGAGGCCCGTCAGGCGCCAGTTAAGGAGGTCCGGCATGAAAAGGAGGGTCGCGGCGCGGTCGAGCCTGCCGTCGCCGGCGTCACGGTCGGCGAGGAGCTGATAAAGCGTGTTGAGAGGCATGAACTGAATTCCGGTGCGGGCGAAGATCTCCTCGCGCGGGACGACTTGAAACGCACGATCCATCATGCCGGTTGTGCGCGGATCGCGGTAGTGATGCGGGGGGTGGAGGAGCCGGTCGGCGGCGTCGAGCAGTCCGTAATCCACGCCCCAGGTGTCGATCCCGAGGCCGTCGAGCTTCGCGCCGGCGGCGTTCGCGCGTCGCAGCCCTTCCTTGATATGCTCGACAAGCGCGTCGAGATTCCAGTGAAGGTGTCCTCCGCGTTCGAGGGGTCCGTTGTCGAAGCGGTGGAGTTCGTCGAGGGTCACCCTGCCGGCGCGCAGTGTTCCCAGCACGGCGCGGCCGGATGACGCGCCGAGGTCGAAGGCGAGGAAGATTCGAGCGTCAGACATGCGCGGATCATGCCGCGCGCGAGTTTGCGAGGAAAGCCCGACCGGCCGTCAGGCGCGGCCGACGTCGCGCCGTTGCAGGCGCTTCCAGATCAGGTACATCGGGGCGCCGGCGAGCAGCACGACCAGCCAGGTCAGGGATCTTCGCGGATTGCCGCTGATTTCGAGGGCGATCATGCCGATCGCGACGACGACGAAGGTGATCGGGACGAGCGGATACCCCCAACAACGGAAGGGCCTCGGAAGATCGGGACGCCGCTTCCGAAGAACGATCAGACCGACCGCGGCGAGGGCGTAGAACACCCACATCGTAAACACGAACCCGGACGTCAGTTCGCCGAAGCCCCTGAACCACATCACCGCGACGCAGGACAGGACGAGCTGCACCCACAATGAGACCGCGGGAGTCTGAAATCGCGGGTGAATCCTGCCGAGCGGGCGGAAGAGCAGACCGTCGCGGGCCTGGCCGAAGGTGACGCGGGCGCCGGTCAGGATCGAACCGTGCGAGGCGCCGAGCGTCGAGACAACAACGAGGGCGGTGACGACGCGTTCGGCGGTGGGTCCGAGGAGGCGCTCCATCACCAGCGGCGCCACGGTCGGCACGGCGCGCATCTGCTCCAGCGGAATCATCCAGAGGTAGACGGCGTTGACGCCCAGGTAAAGGAGCGTGACGCCCGCCGTTCCGAGCAGGAAGACGCGCGGCAGCGCCCGCTGCGGGTTCTTCACTTCGCCGGCGATCGAGCCGACGTCGCTCCACCCATCGTAGGTCCACATCACGCCCGCGAAGACCGGCGCCAGCGCCAGCAGCAGCGACGTCGGCGCGGGCGCCGGCTCGAACCTGCCTTCCGCGCGGTCGCGCATCAGACCGCCGAGCACGATGATTCCGACCAGCGCCCCGATCTTGCCCGCCGTCAGAAGCATCGCCACGCCCTCGCCGAGCGTGACGCGAAACGTGTTGATCAAGGTCAGCAACGTCAGAACGACGCAGACGATCAGACGTTCGTCGAACTCGGTTCCGAGCAGGCGGTTGACGTGGGAGGCAAAGACGGTGGCGATTCCCGCGGCCGCGGCGGGCTTCGCCACCAGCAGGTACGTCCAGCCGAACACGAACGCCACCGCCGGGCCCAGCCCTTCATAAAGAAAAACGTAGATGCCGCCTGACCGGGGGAACATGCCGGCAAGCTCGGCGTAGGTGAGCGCGCCGAAAAAGGAGACGACTCCGCCGAGCGTCCACGCCAGCAGAATGAGCCAGGGATTGCCGAGGTGCTTCGCAACCTCGGTGGGCGTCTGAAAGATACCGCTGCCGACAATGATGCCGATCATGATGGCGGCGGCGCCAAGCGTGTGTATTCGCCGGGGAAGATCCCGGGATTCCGCCGGATCCGCGACGGCGCGAAGGTCGGCGTCGGATGTCCGATCCGAGGACGCCCCCACGGCACGGTCCTGATGCTCAGGCATAACGCCCGCCCTCCGGCTTTTTTCGCGGACCGCGTTGTGCGGCAGCGCGAGCGGCGTACCCGCTTTCGCGGAACGCGGCGAGCGGATCCGGAGGCAGGTCGCGGGACCGGCGATGCTCCGCAATCCCCTCTCGCACATCCGTCCAGAAGGCGTCCTTGACGACGCCTTCCGCGGCGACGAGATCCTCGCGGTCCTGAGCGCGGCGCAGGGCGTCGCGGTCTACGAGCAGCGCCTTGAGGAAAATCTCCTGAACCGTCATCACCGTCTGAATCATCGCTTCGATCTTCGGCTTGAGGTTGTGCGACTGATCGATCATGTACGCGACCGGAAGATCGGCTGAGGTTCCCGCGCCGGGGCCGCCGCGCTCGTGCTCTGCGCCCGCGATTTCGTTGAAGATGCGGAAGAGCTGGTAAGGGTCGATGCTGCCCGTCGTCAGGTCGTCGTCGGCGTACTTGCGGTCGTTGAAATGAAATCCGCCGAGCGCGCCTTCGTCGATGAGGAAAGCCACGATGTGCTCAATGTTACATCCGGGCAGGTGATGTCCGAGATCGACGAGCACTTTCGCGCGCGGTCCGGCCTCTTTCGCCAGAGCGTGCGCCATCCCCCAGTCCGCAATGTCCGAGTGATAGAACGCAGGCTCAAAGGGCTTGTACTCGATGAGCATCGTGCCGTCCGCGGGCAGCCGGGCGTGAACCTCGCGCAGCCCTTCCGACATCCAGCGTTTACGCTGGCGGAGGTCGGCCTGGCCGGGGTAATTCGTCCCGTCGGCGAACCAGAGCGTCAGCAGGTTCGATCCGCAAAGCTCGCCGATGCGGATCGAGTCGAAAATGTGGTCGAGCGCGCGACGGCGGACCTCCGGATCGCGGTTTGTCAGCGACCCCCACTTGTACGCCTGATCCTCGAAGACGTTCGGATTGATCGAACCGACCCGGACTCCCAGCGACGCCGCCCGCGCCGCGATGCGTCGAATTTCCGCCTCCGAACCGCCTCCGGGAAAATCCCAGAGCACATGCACCGCGACGCTCGGACAGCAGCCGGTGAGGCGATGTACTTCCGCGGCGTCGGCGAGCTTCTCGTCGATCGAGGTCGCCGCAGCGTCCTGAAGGAACTTGCCGAAGCGCGTTCCCGTGTCGGCGTAGCCCCACGACGGCGTCTCAATGACGAACCGGTCAAGTCGTGCAAGCACGTCCGCTCCCGCAGCGCCGCGCGGTAATTGCATAAGTGCAGATCCTTTCTCACCAGCCGCTGGTGAAGTCGCCGTCGTGCAAGCCGGCGCGCTTCGGGCGGCGGGGGTTCGCTCCGCGGTCAGTATCACGTAAACTTCTCCCCCGGAGAAGCCCGTGACTTCTGTCATGAACCCGCCGAGTTCGGAGACGCTGATTTCCGTGCGACACGACCTGCGCCCGGGTGATCTCGGCGCCGTCGTGTCGCTTCACGGCGTGGTCTACGCCGCGGAGCAGGGATTTGACGCCACCTTTGAGGCGTACGTGGCGGGTCCGATGGCGGAGTTCGTCCGGACGCGCGGTCCGCGCGAGCGGTTGTGGATCGCGGAGCGCGGCGACCGGCTCGTCGGCTGCATCGCGATCGTCGGCGCCGGATCTCGCGGGGCGCTGAATCACGCGGGGAAGGGCGACGCTTCCGCGTCCGAGGCGGGAGACGCGGCGCAGTTACGCTGGTTTCTGGTCGCGCCGGAGGCGCGCGGAGCGGGTCTGGGCCGGCGGCTTCTCGGCGACGCCGTCGCGTTCGCCCGGACCTGCGGATACCGGTCGATCCAGTTGTGGACGGTAAGCGCCTTGAAGACCGCTGCGGCGCTTTATCGCGCGGCGGGTTTCGAGAAGACTGAGGAAAAGCCGGGGCGGATGTGGGGCGTTGAAGTCGTCGAGGAGAAGTTCGTACTGTGTCTCGAGGGCGCCGCCGTACCCGTAACGGAAAAGCCCTCGAAAGACCTGTGATCCGACAAGCAAGGGGAACGCTTCCTGACGGGCGCGGGCCGGTTGGGCGACCGCGGTCCGGGTGTCTTGCGATCGTCCGAAGCACCGCCCGTTGTCATTTCAACTTTCATTCGCGGCGACGTCCGCGCGGACCGAAGTCCGCGGCTCGCAAGCAAAAGCGATCCTCGCTCTAAGTTTGGACGAGGATCGCTTTGAGCGCCGGAGCGATCTGCGCGTGTTTGAAGGCAAACCCGCTTTCAAGGAGGCGCGCCGGGCGGACACGGGCGCTGGCGAGGAGGAGGTCGTTCGCCATCTCGCCCAGCACAACGCGCGCCATCAGGGCGGGCATCGGGAGGATCGTCGGTCGGTTCAGCGCGGCGCCGAGCGCCCGGGTGAACTCCCGGTTCGTCGCCGGCGCCGGTGACACAAGATTAACCGCGCCTCGGAGAGATTCGTTCGCGAGCGCGTGCAGAATCGCGGCTGCGAGGTCCGGCAACGTAATCCAGCTCCAATACTGCCTCCCCGAGCCGATCACTCCGCCGGCGCCGAGCTTGAAAGGCGTGAGCATCTTCGCCAGCGCGCCGCCGCGTGGACTGAGCACGACGCCGATGCGACCGGTGACGACGCGGATTCCCGCCGCTTCGGCTTCGTTCGCCGCCGCCTCCCAGGCGACGCAGGTTTCGGGGAGAAACCCGCGACCCGGCCCGCTGGTTTCGTCGAGCCAGGCGTCGCCGCGATGACCGTAATACCCGACCGCCGAGGCGCAGAAGAAAACTTTCGGACGCGCGTTGCATGCTTTGAGGGCGTTGGCGACCAGTTGCGTGCCGAGAATGCGGCTGTTGCGGATTCGTGCCTTCTGCGCGGCGGACCAGCGACCGGCCGCGATGTTCTCCCCAGCCAGGTGGACAACCGCGTCACACCCCTCGAGCCAGTCCTTGTCCAGAACGCCGGCGTCGGGATCCCACGGAATCTCGCCTAAGCCGAGTCGACGATCGCCGCGCACCATCCGAACGACGTCATGCCCGCTGTCACGCAGCAGATCACACAAAGCCGAACCGACCAGCCCGCTCGCACCGCTGACCGTCACGCGCATGCCCAACTCCTTCGATCCGCCGCTCCGGCGCGCCTTTCCGGAAGGCGCCCGGCGACGTGATCCCACGTAAGCGGCGCATCCTAGCCCGAACCGGTTTGACCGTCATGCGGCGCGGCGTCGGTGAAGAAGGGATGTCCGGGGGTGATCGGGGGAACCTGCGTCGGGGTCAGCGTTGCCGCGTTGCTCCGGCGTCGGGGCGCGGTTACGCTCGTGTCGCCGTCGCGGCGGGCGGCGTGAGACGGGATACGAACATGCCGCTGACCTACTCCAGCTACCTTCACCTTGACGCAATGCTCGCGTTGCAACAGCCGCGCTCCAGCCCTGCCGAGCACGACGAGATGCTCTTTATCGTGATTCATCAGGTGTACGAACTCTGGTTCAAGCTCGTGCTGCACGAAGTGGAGAAGGTGAAGTCGGATCTTTCCAGCGGACGCACCTTCGACGCAATACATACCTTCAAGCGTCTTCGGACGATCCTCAAGACGCTGGTCGGGCAGCTCGACATCCTGGAGACGATGACGCCGATGTCGTTCTCGAGCTTCCGCGACCGCCTGGAGACGGCCTCCGGGTTTCAATCGGTGCAGTTCCGGGAGCTGGAGTTCGTGCTCGGGTACAAGCGGCCGGAGACCCTGGGGTATCTTCCGCCGGATGCACGGGCGTCGGCGGCCTTGCAGCGCCGTCTGCGCGAGCGTTCGCTGGTCGATCACTTTTATGATTTCCTGGAGTGTCACGGCATTGTCATTCCGTCGGAGGTGCGCGCCCGTCCGGTCGAGGCCTCGACGGTCGCGGACGAGCGCGTTCAGGAGGGCCTGCTGCGTCTTTACACGTCCTGCGGCGAACTGGCGATCCTTTTTGAGCTGATGACGGACTTCGACGAGGGGCTTCAGGAGTGGCGCTACCGCCACGTGAAGATCGTCGAGCGGACGATCGGCGCCAAGAAAGGGACGGGCGGGTCGCCGGGCGTGCCTTTCCTGAAGCAGTCGCTTTTCAAGCCCGTCTTCCCGGACCTCTGGGCAATCCGTCACCGACTTTAATTGCCGCGGCATGATGCCGATGCGCCGCTCCACTCCGGGGTTGCGCGATCCGCTCCTGCATCCGTCGATCCGAGGCGCCCCGTCTCTCGTTGCGCGCGCGGCGCGCGTTATGTCCCCGGTTGCGCCGCCGGGCGGGCGTCGGCCCCGGGGCTGGGGACGCCGCGTCGGATCCGGCGGGTTTCAGGGGAGGAGGGCGACGATGTTCGACGTGCGTGACGGGCTGCTGGGGATCATAAGTGCCTTGATGGTGACACTTGGCGGATGTCTTTCCGGCGGATGTACACGGGCGTTCGGGGAGGCGACGCTCGAGCAGCAGATCGAGGCCTTCAAGCAGACGACCGAGCATCTTGTACATCTGGCGGAGCGGACGGACGCGGCGTACACGGCCGAGTTCGAGTACGACGGCGAGGACGCGGAAGCGTACCTGAAGCAAAGCGCCGGTCTGCGCGTGCCGGTCCGCGTTCGGCTGGGGGTATTCGGAAACGCGAAGCAGGGGGGGCGGGAGCATGAGGCGGCAAACGCGGACAAGGCGGAGGTGCAACCCGCGGCGCTGGGCGGCGCGGGCGGTGGGGGCGGCCGCGGCGTGGGCGGCGGGTTTCGCGGGGGGCTGCGCGGTGCTGCGGGAGGTGTCGCCGAAAGCGTTGGGGCAGGGGGCGGGGATTCAGGCGGACGTTGACGCTCAGGTCACGACTCAGCGGCGAGACACCGTGAACGACGCTTCGCTGTTCTGGGCCCTCGTTGTCAACAACACCCTTGTGGCGCTGGGCCTGCCGATTATCGGGGGGTTGTTGTGGTACAAACGGCGTCAAATGCAAAGCTGGGGTGCTGGCGGAAAACCGTGAGTTGGGCTGAGGGAGAGGGCCTGTTTCGGTCGGCGCGTTGGTGTCGATGAATTTCCTGATCTCCCTGGAATACCTAACATGTTCTTGTTGGTTGTACTGTGGCTGAAAAAAATCCCAGGCCCAAGTCGAACAAGCCGACCTGGACCTGGGAGGGAGAGAGAGCCTGGTTGTCAAACTGTCTCAAGGGGCAGGAAGAAGCACGTCGATACCCGGGTGGGCTTCGATCCAGAATCGCGCCTCGCACCCCTTCCGTGAAAGGAGTCTAATGCAAAGCGGGGGCGCGGTTCAACCCCCTTGTGCGGTGTTCGGCAAAAAAAAGTTTTCCCACCCCGCCGGGCCTGTCCGGAACCGCGCGGCAATCCTACTTCGGATTCGATTGTCCACCCGGCTTCCCCGCGGCGGCGTTAAACCGCTCCAGCGCCGCGGTCAGCTCGGAGATATCCGACACTCCGGCTTTCAGGGCAAGCTCGATGGATTTGCGTTCCAGCGCCACGGCCTCGTCGACGGCGCCGGATTCAAACTTGGCGAGAGCCAGGGTGTCGAGGTAGGCCCAGTTCTGTCCGCCCGAAACCTCGTGGCATTTTGAGGCCGCGGAAAGGGCGAGGGCGTTGTACCCGCCTTTCAGTCCGTCTTCGGTGAGCAAAGCCCAGGCGAAGGTATTCAGCATCGCCGGGTTCTGCGAGGCCTTTTCAAGGAGAAGCTCACCGGTGTTGACCGCGGCGGACTTGTCCTTCAAGCCCAACGCCTGAACCCGGAAGCGGGTCTCAAGCAGGCCCAAGTCGTCCGGTCTGGCTTCCAGGCCGGCGTTGACGGCGCGGAGGGCGAACGCCGCACCGCGTCCGCCCAAGGCCGGCGCCGACAGGGATCGAGCGACCGCGGCAAGGACGGTCGGATCCTGCTTCAGCAGGACGTCCTGTTTCTGCTCGATGACCGCCAGAACGCCGTCCACGTCGTTGGCGGCGACGAGCGTGTCCACAAGATTGACCCAGCCTCGGGCTTCCTCGGGCTTCAACTCCACGGCGCGGCGGGCGGCCTTGAGCGCCAGCTTCACGGCCGCGTCATTGTCTTTGACGCTGCGAAGGCTGAATCCGATCAGGGTCAGCGTCGTGGCGTTTTCCCAGCCGGATTCGACGGCCTTCTCCGCGGCCGTGATCGCGAGGGCGACGCCTTTGCCGTCGAAGGAGGGCTGGGTGAGGGTGCGGATCAACCCGGTCAACTGAGCGGGATCCGTCGCGGCGATCGCGTCGTAAGCCTGCTTTGCGGTGGCGAGCGCTTCCTCTGTTTTTCCGGAAAGGACCAGCAGGTCGATCAAGGTGAGGCGCGTGTTGACGTCCGCCGGGCGAAGCTCGAGCGAGCGGCGGGCGGCCTTGAGGGCGACGTCGCGCAGACCCGGCGCGTCCGCGGAGTAGCGGATCGACGAGGCAAGCATACTGAGCTCGTCCGCGCTGTCCGCAGAGAGGGTCAGCGCGCGCTCCGCGGCGGCAAGAGCCTTGTCCGGGGCGGCGAGCGGCCCCACGAGAGGCTGGATGCGGTCGCGCCAGGGTCCGGGATTCTGCGGGTCGAGGGCGGCCATCGCGTCGAGCGTGCGGACGACGGCTTCCCAGTCCTGGGTGCGGCGCTTGTCGCGCACGCGGTCGGCGAGCACTTTGTTGAGTTTGAACAGGCCGATGTCGTGGGTTCCCGCGAGCACCTGCTCCAGCGGCGCGTCCATGTTCATCGGGTGTCCGATCCAGGCGATCTTTCCATCGCGGTCGACGATGAAGGCGGTGGGGATGCCGTTCTGGTCTGCGGCGCGCATGTACGCTTCGAAGGTGGCGCCGTCGCCGTCGAAAGCCACGGTGTAGGCTTGTTTCTCCGCGTTGTCCTTCGTGAACTGCTCGACTTTTTCGAGAGCGTTGTTGGGGTCGGGCTTGGTGACGCCGATGATGATCAGCCCCTTGTCGGCGTGCTTCTTTTGAAGTTCGGAGAGGTGGGGCATTGAGGCGATGCAGGGTCCGCACCAGGTCGCCCAGAATTCGACGACAATGACGTTTTTCCCTTTTGCGCTCGCCAGGTCCACCGCGTCACCGCGGATCCACTTCGTAATCGACAGGGGTGGCGCATCCAGACCCACGTCGAGTTGATCCGCGGCAACGGACGACGCCAGCAGCGCCGAAACAAGAGGAAGTCGAGACCACGCGATCCTGCTCATCTTCAGCCCTTTCCGAGGACGACTCCGAGATCGAACATGCGCGCCGCCCTGACGTGGGCCGCACCTTGATTCTGAGGAGATTACTGCATCCTCCAGCCCGGATTCGAGGGTAAACACCTCCGCCGTGCAACGCTCGGCATCTTACCAGATTCATGCGGTGCGCGGAAGTACGCATGCGATCTCCGAGAAGGATCGTGGCGCGCCGGATCAAAGGCGGTGCGCCAATTTGGCACGCGGTTTGCTCGGGCTGGCGGGCGGGTGCGGGCCGGAGCATATTCTCGGGGCTGCCAAGGCGCGATCCCGGGCTCCAGGGGATCGGGGCGCGCCGGTCAGAGGCAGTTCTGTTGCGCAAGAACACGGGGCCGTCGAGGGAGATGGCGCAACTTCGCGGCGATGAGATCGGGAGACGGACCGGGAGCGGCGACGAAATGAACCACGAGGAGAAGCTGGAGTCGTTGCGGCGGCAGATCCGGCAGTTGCAGGCGGAGGCGGCGGCGCTGGAGTCGACGCTTGCGGAGGGCGCCGGCGGGGGAGGCTGGGCGCCGCCGGGATATTACACGACGTATCACATTCTTGCGGGGATGGTGCTGGGTTTCATCGGGGCGGTGTCGAGCCTGATGTTCAACGTGGTGGGCGCGGCGATGCTCGGGCGACACCCGCTCCAACTGATCCAGGTGTACCTGACGTTTCCGCTGGGCGAGAAGGCGCTGACGCTGGATGACGGGTTCACGCTTGCGGCGGGGTGCTGTCTGTATCTTGGCACCGGCATGATCGGCGGGGTGCCGTTTCACCTGATTCTGAGCCGGTGGTTCGAGAGCGCGGGGTTGGGCAAGCGGTTTGTTGTGGCGACGGGGCTGAGTCTGGGGGTCTGGGTGGTGAATTTTTACGGCGTGCTTTCGTGGATGCAGCCGCTGCTGATCGGGGGGAACTGGATCGTCGAGCAGGTTCCGGTTTATGTGGCGGCGGCGACGCACCTGGTGTTCGGCTGGACGATGCTGCTGGTGGATGCGTGGGGGCGGTTCACGCCGCCGGCAGGTTCGCTGGCACGGAGGGCGCAGGCGTGAGGTGGAAGGCGGCGACAGTCGGGGTCGTGGTTGCGGCGGCGGCGGGCGCGGCGGGAGGACTTGGCGCGTGTTCCCGCTCCGCGCCGGACGTGGACACTTCCCGCCCGCGCGACGAGGGCATCCGCTTCACCAGCGTCGAGACGCTGGTGAAGGAGGGCGAGACGGCGTACGTGCGTCATTGCGTCGGGTGTCACGGCGCCGCGGGCGACGGGAAAGGCGAGGCGGCGACGTTTCTTTTTCCGAAGCCGCGGAACTTCACCTTGGCGCATTTCAAATTCAGCTCCACGCGATCGGGTCGGTTGCCGACGGACGCGGACTTGAAGCGGTCGATCCGCAACGGGTTGAAGGGATCGGCGATGCCGGGCTTCTCCGCGCTGTCCGAGCGGACGCTGGACGGTCTGGTGGCGTACATTAAGACGTTCTCGCCGAAGTGGGCTTCGCAGGACACGGCGCCGCCGATCCCGATCCACGAAGACCCTTACCGGTCGAACCCGGACAAGACGGAGGCGATCCGGCGGGGCGAGGTCGTGTACCACGGATACGTCACGTGCTGGAGCTGTCACCCGGCGTACGTGTCGACGGAGAAGATCAACGAGTACCTCGTGGCGTGCGGCAGCGAGTCGCGCAGCGGGTTCCGCCCGAACCTCGACGGCGTCGAGGTCAAGCCGAACGTTGAGGGCGAGCTGGTGTATCCGACGGATTTCCGGCGAGACTTTGTGCGCTCGGGCAGCCAGATCGACGACCTGTACCGGGTGATTTCGGCGGGTTTGACGGGCACGGCGATGCCGACGTGGGTGGACGCGATGCACGTGGCGGCGAAGGAGCCGGGCGGTCCGCCGCTGGTTCAGCCGTCGGATCTGTGGGCGATGGCGTACTACGTTCAGGATCTGATCGCGCAGCGTCCGCCGAAGCTGAAGGAGGGCGCGTACGCGCTGCGGTCGCGTCCGCAGTGGATCAGCCTGACCGGCGAGCCGGCGCCCGCGCCGCCGACGGAGAAGCAGGACGCGGAGGCGGTGGAATTCATCGAGGACGAGTAAGGCGCGGGTTGAGCGTCTGCGAAACCGCGGGAGGAGCACTTCCTTGACTTTGCTTCGCGACATCAAGGACGGGCGCGTGCGGCTCGGCTTTGATGCGGAGTCAAAGGATCGGCGAAGCGTGAGGCGAGTGCGATCCGTCGGGGTGCGGGGGCGGTTCCGAGGCGAGTTGGAAGGCGAAGCATGAGTGTCATTACGGCGTCATCGGGTGCGATAAATGTTCCGGCGCTGGCGGCGGGTCGCGCGTTGATCGAGACGCGGCTGGTGTGGTGGTATTTCGCGGCGTCGCTGACCTACATGATCGTGGCGATGCTCGCGGGTTTTTTGTTCTCGCTCCAGTTTCTTCAGCATTATCCGCTGGCGGGGATTGAGTTGTTTTCGCCGGGGCGGTGGCGGCTGGTGCATACCAACGGCGTCGCCTACGGATTCATCGCCAACGCCTTTCTGGGAATGCTGCACTGGGCGGTTCCGCGGTTGACGCTGCGTCCGGTGCGGGGGCGTGGGCTTTCGTACTTCATTTTCTTTGCGTGGCAGGCGGTGGTGCTGGCGACGGTGGTCGGGCTGCTGACGGGTCAGGCGCAGGCGGTGGAGTGGGGCGAGACGCCGACGTGGGTGGACCCGGTGGCGCTGGCGGGGCTGATCCTGGTGGCGGTGAACTTTCTGCACCCGATCCTTCAGGTGCAGGGCCCGATGTATGTCACGCTCTGGTACTACGTGGCGGCGTTCGTGTGGACGGTGCTGGTGTACGCGATGGGGAGCTTCCTTCCGCAGTATTTCGTCGGCGGGGCGGCCTCGGGGGCGATCATCGGGTTGTTCATTCACGATCTGGTGGGGTTGTTCGTGACGCCGCTGGGGTGGGGGATGATGTACTACTTCGTCCCGATCCTTCTGAAGAAGCCGGTGTGGAGCCACGGATTGTCGCTGGTAGGGTTCTGGGGGCTGGCGTTCTTCTACCCGCTGACGGGGATACATCACTTTCTTTACAGCCCGATCCCGATGTTCCTCCAGTACGGGGCGGTGATCTCGACAATCGCCGTGGAGCTGGTGGTCACGACGGTGATCATCAATTTCTTCATGACGCTGCGCGGGCGCGGGGACGCCTTGCGGACGAACCTGCCGATCCGGTGGTTTTACACGGGGATGGTGTTCTACTTCACGACGTGTCTGCAATGCGCATTTCAGGCGACGCTGACGTTTCAGAAGATCATTCACTTCACGGACTGGGTGGTGGGGCACTCACACCTGGTGATGTTCGGGGTCTTCGGGTTCTGGCTGCTGGGGATGATGACGCATCTGATTCCGCGGCTGGTGGGCGCCGGGGGGTGGTTCCGTCCGTCGTGGAATGCGTGGCATTACTGGTTGAGTACGATCGGGACGCTGGTGATGTTCTTCGATCTGGTGATCGCGGGGCTGATCCAGGGATTTCAGTGGCGGGATCTGGCGCCGTGGGAGGACTCGCTGGTGGCGTCGGCGCCGTTCTGGCTGACGCGTGCGGTGTCGGGAACGATGATCATCGTGGGGCAGTTTTTCTTTGCGGCGAACGTGGTGATGACGATGTTGCGGCGGCCGGCGGGCCACGGCGCTTCCGCGGGGGAGTCGATGAGCGAGGCGGCGGCGATCTGAGGCGGTGTTGCGTCTGAAAAGCGCGGTCCGTGTTCAAGGCTCGCGGACTTGCGGAGCGCTTCCTTACGGGTGCGGCTCGGCTTTGTACGACGGGAGGCACGGGCGTGATGGGGATCGGTGATGTTTGAAACCAAGTCGGGCGTGTTTGCGATTGCGGGGCTGGGCTTTTTTGTGCTGGCGTTCCTCGTGATGGGGCTGCTGCCGTGGCTGATCTACGTGGATCAGCCGGAGCTGACGGTCGAGCAGATCGCGGAGCAGGGGTTGCTGCACGAGTTCGTCGAGCTTCATGAGCGTTTTCCGGCGGAGTTCGAGAGGTACTTCGGGGGGCCGCCGAGCAAGGAGAATTTTGCGGCGGCGCTTCGGCGGGGGCACGAGGTGTACGTCGGCGAGGCGTGCTGGCATTGTCACTCGCAGCAGGTGCGTCCGGTGTCGCGGGAGAGCGAGCGGTGGGGTCCGGTGTCGCACGCGAGCGAGTATCAGAATGAGCTTCAGCGCCCGGTGCTTTTTGGGACGCGGCGGGTCGGACCGGACCTGTCGCGGGAGGGGGCGCGGCGGACGAATGACTGGCATCTGGCGCATTTCTACAACCCGACGAGCGTCGTACCGACGACGGTGATGCCGGTGTACACGTGGTTCTTCGACGAGCGGGGATACCCGAACCGTGACGGCATGAGCATCATCACCTATGTGCAGTGGCTGGGGAGCTGGCTGCCCGAGTATCCGTATTATTACGGGGAGGGTCCGCCACAGTTGACGCCGCCGACGCGGGGGGCGCAGGACGGCGTGGCGCAGGGGCCCGGGCGCGACGACGACGGAAGGGAGGGATAAGCGACATGGCGGCGGTCATTCGGAAGGCGACGCGTGGGCAACGGTGGGTCGTCTGGGGGCTGACGATCGGGATTCTTGTTCCGGCGTCGCTGGGGTTCGGGACGAAGATTTACGAGTTTGTCCGCGTGGTGCTCAGCGAAGGGGGGACGGAGTTCACGCTGATTCCGCTGGCGAATTATTTTCTGGCGACGCTGGGGTTTGTGTGCCTGATGATCTGGGCGGTGCTGCACGGCATGTTCCAAGACGTGGAGGCGCCGAAATACACGATGCTGGAGCAGGAGGAGCGCCTCGAGGCCGGCGAAAAAGCGGGGAAGCAGACATGAGTCTGAAGGTGGAGCCTTCGGCGGCGGCGGAAGACCGTCAGTATCACACGTACACGACGCACCGCATTCCGTGGTACGTGCGTCTGATGTGGGTGGCGTTCTGGGTGGCGATGATCTGGTATATCCTTGCGTACGCGGTTCCGGCGGCGAAGACGTACTTCTGACGGCGGTGGACGGCGGTGCCTGGCGCGAAGCCGTGAAGCGCCGACCTCGTGCGGCCGTGACGTTGGCGTCGCGGGTCAGTACATCTTGGCGAAAGCTTCGTCGGCGCCCTGCGGATCGCCCTGGAAGAGCTTGCGGAGTCGCATATTCCAGAACGGCTGAAGTTCGCGGCGTTTCATCTCGCGCTCGTGAAGCTCCTTCTCGATCTTGCGGTTCATCGCTTCGAGCTTCTGCGGTCGATCGGCCTCGACGTCTTCGATGTGATCAAGCGTCTTGAGGACTCGGGCGTCGCGCTGAGCCTCCTGTCGCTCCCAGGATCGGGCAACCTTCTCGACGCTGTCGTCGCGGCGTTGGCGTGCGGCGTCGTAGCGGGCGTCGTGGCAGGCGGGCAGGGCGGAGAGGAAGATCATGCACCCCAAGAACGTCATGCACCTTGCCTGAGCCACGAGTTCGCCTCTCCTTCCGGTCCCGGGGGCGACATCACCCGAGACGCCCCTGCTTCGCATTCTACCCACGAAACCCCGGAAGGTCGCGGCGAGCGTGACGGTGCGAAGCTTCGGTATCAGTCTTGCTTCAATCGGTCAGCGGGTATCGCGCTTGCGTGGATCGAAACCCGCGCTATGCTCGCCCGTGGGGTCTGAAAGTCGTCATGCGCGGCATGTGGGCGAGTTAAAACCGCGATGTCCGGACGATGGCGCCCCGCCTCCCGGCGGGCGCGTCTCGGGTTTCAGACGACGCCGCGTGCGCGAGTCGGTTTGACGGCATCAAGCGAAGTTGGCGGAGGCCGCGGGAAGCAGTGATGTCCAGCCAGAGGCGTTCTTCAGAAGCTCCTCGCGGGTTCACGATCGTCGGCGGCGGGCTGGGCGGGGCGTTGATGGCGATCACTCTGGGGCGCGACGGGTACGACGTGGACCTGTATGAGCGGCGCGGCGACCCGCGGTCCGGGAAAGTGGACGCGGGGCGGTCGATCAACCTGGCGATTTCGGTGCGGGGGATTGAGGCGTTGCGCGGCGTCGGGCTTGCGGAGGAGGTGCTGAAGCGCGCCGTGGCGATGCGCGGGCGGATGATTCACGGCGTCAGCGGAGACGTGGTGTACCAGCCTTACGGCGTGCATCCGGATCAGGCGATCAACTCCGTCTCGCGCAAAGACCTCAACGTGACGTTGATCGAAGCCGCTCGGGCGATGCCGAACGTCCGCGTTCACTTCGATCACAAGTGCGTCGGCGTGGATCTTGAGACCGGGCGGGCGCGCTTTCATCGCGGGACCGACGGCGAAAGCGTTGAGACCGCGCCGGGAGTCGTGATCGGGTCGGACGGGGCGTTCTCGGCGGTTCGGGCGGCGATGCAGCGACTCGACCGGTTCGATTACAGTCAGAGCTACCTCGCGCACGGGTACAAGGAGCTTTCGATCCCGCCCGGAGCGGACGGACGTCACCGCATCGAGCGGAACGCGCTGCACATCTGGCCTCGAAAGTCGTTCATGATGATCGCGCTGCCGAACATCGACGGGTCGTTCACCTGCACGCTGTTCTGGGCGCACGAGGGAGAGAACTCCGCCGCGGCGGTGCGCACCGATGATGAGGTTCGCCGGTTCTTTGATCGCGTGTTCCCGGACGCCGTGCCGCTTATGCCGACGCTGACTGAGGATTTTCGCAACAACCCGAACCCTTCGCTGGTGACAATCCGCTGCCGTCCGTGGCACTACCGGGACAAGGTGGTGTTGCTGGGGGACGCGGCGCACGCCGTGGTGCCGTTTTACGGTCAGG
Organism: Phycisphaerae bacterium; assembly: GCA_013360585.1. Classification (GTDB taxonomy): domain Bacteria; phylum Planctomycetota; class Phycisphaerae; order UBA1845; family UBA1845; genus JABWBH01. The sequence continues at coordinate 26,362 of JABWBH010000038.1, forward strand.
GGGCGAACTGCGCGTTCGAGGATTGCCCGGCGCTTCGGGATTGCCTTCGCGGCTCGCCGAAGGATCTGGGGGTCGCCTTCGCGGAATACGAGCGGCGTCGCAAGCGCCACGCGGACGCCCTGGCGGACCTGGCGATCGGGAACTTTCTTGAGATGCGTGACAAGACGGGGTCTCGCGTGTTTCTGATGAAGAAGAAGGGGGAGAAGCTGCTGCACCGCCTGCTGGGCGACGCCTACCTGCCGCTGTATTCGATGGTGTCGTTTTCGACGATCGCGTACGCGGACGCGGTGGAGCGTGCGCGGCGGCAGAACCGGCGGCTGGGTGCGGCGGCGGCGGCCGTCGTGTTGCTGCTGATTGTGCTGCTGCTTGCGGCGGCGTGAGTCGGAGATTCCGCGTCGCGGTCCGCGTTCGACGCCGATTCCGGTGAGCGGAGGTGTTACAGCGTGCGCCTGATCCTGGAGATGGACGGTCCGGTGGTGGATGTCGAGCCTGCGGTCTGGGCTGCGTACACCGCCGCCGCCAGCGAAGCGGGAGTTCCGAGGCTTGATCGCGCCGAGTTCTGGCGGCGGTTTCGCATCGGGGATCCGGCGGGGCGGTGGGTTCCCGGCGCGGCGGCGTCGAAGGTTCCCGAGTTCGTCCGGCGGTTCGAGGCGCGATGTGAGCTGGACGAGTGTCTTGAACTTTGCGCGGCGCAGGCAGAGACGACGACCGCCCTGATCGGGCTGAAGCGTCGGGCGGAGCTTGTGCTGGTCACGGTCGGCTTGAACAAGGCGGCGCGGCAGCGTGTTCTGGATCGGGAGAAGCTGTCGGAGTTCTTCACGCGCATGCTGGGGCTGCCGGGACAACCGCATCTTCGTGCCGCGCCGTTGCGCGAGCTGCACCTGATGGAGGGGAAGACGCTGATCTGCGCGGCGTCGCCGGCGCTGGTGCAGGCTGCAGCCGGCGCAGGGATCCCCGCAGTAGGCATCGGTCAGGGGATCGCCACGACGAAGCGGCTGACGCAGGCGGGCGCCTCGGCGACATTCCTGACACTTGCGGCGTTGGATGAGGATTTCGATCAGGGGTGTCCGGTGTTGAGCGCGGCCCACCTGGTTCCCGGGAGGCCGCGGGTCGCCAGTCCCTTCGGCTCGCTGCGGGCGCGGAGCGAGGAAGCGGACGAGTGAGAGCGGGACATCGTCAGGGAATTGCAGGTCCGACGGTGCCTTCTCGACAACGGCGCGGCGGGCTTGCGTCCTTCTGTCCCCCCCTCGCCGCAGGATCGCGCCACGTAAGTTCATGTGATTCCAACCCCCCGCAACTGGAGCCGGGTGGAGACTCGGGAGGGAACCAGTCGAGACGAGGATCTCCCCCGAAAAGGTCGGCGGGCCAACCCGGTCGAAAACCACCCGCAGGCAACGCCCGCGCTACAGCACTCAGAAGAAGTTTGTTCAGGGTTTGGCGGCAGGGGTTTGCGGCGAATTAATCAGGTTATCCGCCGCGTCGGGAGCGTACGCAGCGTACGCGTGAGACCTTGCGGGGTTGAATGAAGTCCCTAAATCCGTGAGGGAATCCGTTAATTTTCCTTGAATTCCGTGTGAACGTCTGTTAGAAGCGCGCTGTCCGCAACAGCGAGGAGGGCGGCGAGGTGTGCAGCGAGCGGACATCTCGCGGTTGGCCGCGTGTCGCGACATTCGGCGGGCAGACGCACAGGGAGACGCCGATTGCCCGTCGAAGGCCGTTTGCGCCGAGTCCCTATCCTTATCCTTTTTTTCATGACTTAGGCGCCCGAGTTCTTCTCCGTGCGCGTGCCCGGAGTCCACCGACGAGGGCGCGGATCGGATGCTCCAACGACGGCGCGGGGAAAGTCTCCGGCGTCCCTGCGTCACAGGCGTGACATGTGAAGGTCGCCCCCGACGAACATTCGATCCCCGCGCCGCGGGTCCGCTCTCGGCGCGGTGAGACGCAGGCAGAGCGGACCACGAAGGAGCGAGCATGAAACGTTTTCATATTCTCATTGCGATCGCGGCTGCGCTGGGCGGGGCGCGCCTTTCCGCGCAGGATTTCTCGGACAATTTCGATGCCTACGCGACGGGCAATCTCTGCACCCAGAGCACGTGGGTGGAGTGGTGCGGGAGTTTTGACGTGTGCGGCGAAGTCTCGACCGAGCAGGCGCACAGCGGGTCGAACTCGCTGAAGCTGGTCGGCAACGTTGGCGGCGGCGGCGGGCTGGGCGACGACACGGTGCATACGTTCGATGTCGCGGGGGGGCAGTGGACCTTCACGGCGTGGACGTATTGCCCGAGCGACATGGTCGGAGCGGGGTTCATCATCCTGCTGAACACGTATCCCCTGGACAACTGTCCGGGGGGCAACAACTGGTCGCTGCAGGTGTGGCTCGACGGCGACCTGAGCACCGTCCACGCGGACTTCACCGGTGAGCAGCTTCCTTTGATCCGCGATCGGTGGGTCGAGTTCCGGGCGGAAATCGACCTGGATAATGACGTCGTGGATTACTACTACGACGGCGTGCAATTTGTCTTCGGCAAGTCGTGGATCGACGGGATCAGCGGCGGAGGTCAGCCGACGATCCAGGCGCTTGACCTTTACGCGGGCGAGCCGACGTTCTTCGGCAGCAGCGGGCACTACATTGATGACGTGTCGCTGGTGGAAGCCGGCGCCGACGTCTGCCCCGACGGGGCCGCGGTGAAGGCGAAGTACAAGGATGACGGTAATCCGGGCGCCGACACGGTGGCGGTGACGCTGACGAACCACGTGCCGAACACGGAGTATGTCGTGCAGATCCGGGACGGGAACAACGTCGTCGCCGAGCGGACGATCACGACCAAGTCCACCGGCAAGGGCAAGCGGAACTTCACGGACCTTCCGTGCGGACCGGCGTACAAAGCGTTCAACGTCACCTGCGACCTGAACAAGAAGGTCAAGGGCGACTGCCTGTAATCGCCGCATCGATCGACGGAATGCCGCGCTCCGGAGCGCCTCTCCGGATCGCGGGTTCCGGATCGGTCGGACGATGCCCCGCCGAATCCGCGCGCCACGTCGGCGCGCGAGATCCGGAAGGACGAGGATCGCTTGCGAGCCGAGCGCGCCCTTGACGTCGAGATCGAGGGGGGATGAAGAAGCGCCTACTTATCGTCGACTCCTGACCTTGTTCTGCAACGTCAAGGACAGGGAGGGGCGGGTTGGTTGCGGGGCGCGGCGTCAGCGCCAGGGGCGTGCGCCGTCGCGATCGTCGTCGTCGTCGTCGTCGTGGAGTCCGTCCTCGTCTTCCGCGGCGCGCTTCCAGGTGTCGGCCTGATCTGCCTCGTCGAGTTCCCGCTCCATGTGTTTCATCATGCGCTCCTGAAGCGGCGCGATTCTGCGGTGCAGATCGAGGAGGGCCTCGTAACTGCGGTGCAGTTGATCGAGGCGCAGGAACTGCCACTTCAACAGGCATTCCGGCTCCTTGATGGCGCCGAAGGGATCGCATGTCAGGACCGGCCGGCCTTTGCCGTCGCGGCTGAAGTACTCGCAATTCTCACATTGCAACATGATGGCGGTCACTCCCGGGGCGTTTCCGCGCTCCCCGACCTCCGATAACCCCCCTGATTGTAGCGTCAATGACAGCGAAAGTCCCCGGAAATCGTACTGGTGCGATGCATGTCGAGACGGGCGACGGCGTGCGTGGCGTAGCGGGCGTCTTTCGGTCGTCCTGCGGCGCTAAGCCGGACCGGGAATCTCTCGATAGAGAAGTGACCGGCGACGCTGCGCGCGGACCGGTCGGAAGGGAGGCCTGTGATGGCGTCGTCGTTATCGAAACCGATGTCGGCTCCGAGGTCGATCGAGGGCGCGAATTCTGCGCCTCAGGAAACGCACGAGCGAGGGGCTGAGGCGTCCTCGCCGATCCGGGCGCTGATGCGTCTTCAGAACCTGTACCGGGCGCAGGATCTGGTGCGGCGGGGGGTGTGCCTGATGAACGCCGGACAGATCGAAGCCGCGGAGCGCTGTCTTCGTGAAGCGATGAACCTCGCGCCGCGGGAGCGATCGCCGGCCGAATGCCTCGTGGCGGCGTACCGTGAGGAGCGACCGGAGGCGACCGAGGCTGCGTCGGCGGCGCATGCACGGACGTCGGCGCGGGTCCGGTTGGCGTGGTTGCTGCATGACGACGGGCGCGGGGCGGACGCTCTGCGGACGCTGCGTGAGGGCATCGCCGAATCCCCGGAGGATGCCGAGCTTCAGCACCAGCTCGGGTTGATGTTGGCGACGCGCGAGGAGTATGAGGAAGCGGAAGTCCGCTTCACGCAGGCGGTCACGCTGGACCGCGACCGGGTGGAGTCCTGGGTGAACCTGGCGATGTGTCAGGGCGTGTCGGGACGAAGCGCTGACGCGGTGCGCAGCCTGCAACGGGCCCAGCGCATTCATCGTCACGACGCGAGGATCACGCTGCTGCTGGCGCAGGCGTTTCAGGCTGCGCGGGCGCAGGGCGCTGCGGTGCGGATGACGCCGGCTTATCCGGTGACGGAGGTCGCTGAGGACGGCGAGGAGATCGAAGCTCTGGCCGGGATCGTCGAGCGGGACGCGGAATTCGTGGACGCGCTGCTTTCGCTGCCGGCGTCTTCCACGGATGCGCGGGTTTATGCGCTTCTGGAGGCGGCGCTGCGAGAGGCGCTGAAGCGTCGTCCACATCACGCGGATCTGCATTACCACCTGGGTCGAGTGCTGAGTCGGCTGGGGCGGAATGACGAGGCGATCACGGAGGGTGAGCGTGCGGTTGCGCTGGATTCTCGTCACACGCGGGCGCTGATCGACCTGGCGCGGTGGTACCGGTCGGCCGATCGCCGGGAGGAGGCGGTGGACCGGCTTGAGAGGGTCATCCGCGCTGGTTTCGAGTACCCGGACGTGTACCGCGACCTGGGCGAGCTGCACCGGGAGCGGGGCCGGACGCTTCAGGCGAGAAGCGCCTACCGCCGCGCACTGGCGTTAAAGCCCGACGACGCGGAATCCCTGGCGGGGCTTGCGGCGCTGACGGGGGCGGTGGGCGACTGATTCGGGCACGCATGTCTTATCTTCTTGAAATCCTGGGTCGGGGGTTGATTCCGGAACTGAGCGCGGCGTTTCAGCCGATGCTCGGGGACGGGGATGCGCGCTTCACGTGCGAGCTGGAGGAGGCGCATCGGCGGGACCCGTCCGACCTCGCGATCGTGAAGGCGCTGGCGGACCGTCGGCTGGCGGATCGCGCGTACGCCCGCGCGGAGGCGCTGTACCGATCGCTTTGCGCCGCTGCGCCGGAGAACCTGGCGGCGCGGATCGGACTGGCGTGTGCCCTGGACGGACAGGGACGGACGAAGGAGGCGCTGGGGTCGCTACGTGAAGCCCGGGCGCTTGCGCCGGATGACGCGGCGATTCTTTTCGGGATCGGCTACTGCTGCGAGCGCACCGAGGCGATCGACGACGCGATCGCGGCCTACGAGGAAGTCGTGGAGATCGCCCCGGAGCAGCGCAATGCGCACGAGCGGCTCGCCGCGATAGCGATGCATGCCGATGACGCCGCGACGGCGATCCATCATTATGAGTATCTGTGCTGGAGCGAGCCGGGCGACCTTCCCGCCGCGCTGAGCCTGGCGACTCTTTATGCGCGTGCGGAGCGGCATGCGGACGCGGTGCGGAAATACGAGTACGTCGTATCCCTGAATCCGGGTCGCTGGGAACCTCCGGACGACCTCGCAGCGATATACGAGGAGCGCGGGGAGTTCGGGAAGGCAGCGGGGATCCTCGAGGATCTGTCGCATCAGCAACCGGACAAGGCGGATCTTCATGTAAGACTCGGAGATCTTCTGCACCAGTTGGAGCAGCACGATCGCGCGTTGTGCGAATACCTGGAGGCGTGGACGCTGAACCCGGATCACATGGAGGTGGCGGTGAAAATCGGGACGGTGTACCTGCACCGAGGGGAGTGCGCCGAAGCGGCGCGGTGGTTCGGACGGGCGCTGGAGGTCAACGATCAGACCGTGCATGCGCTGCTGGGGCTGGCGGTCTGTCAGATGGCGCTGGGGGAGGTTTGTGAGGCGGAAGCCAGCCTGCAAGGCGCGGCCGCCGCCGAACCCAGCAGCGACGCCTTGTTCAGTCAGATCGCCCGATTGCAGCTCAAGGTGGCGGCGGCGAGGGAGCGCGAGGCGCACCTGACGTCGCAGGGCCTGCTCGGCGCCTCGGCGGACATCACGACACCAGGCGAACCCGAAAGTCTCAGGATGGTCGAGCCGGTCATCCGCGCGCAGGCTGAGCGGCTGGAGCAGGAGCTGGACGAACACCCGGATCACGCGGACCTTCATTATCGTCTCGGGATTCTGCGGCGTCAGTTGGGCGATCTGGACGGCGCGATCGAGGCGTTCCGCCGCGCGCTGGCGATCAACCCCCGTTACGTGAAGGCGTTAAACCGCCTCGGGCTTGCGCTGCGTGATCGCGGCGCGGATGACGAAGCAGAGGAGATGTTTCAGGAGGCGCTGCGGGTCGTGCCGGACGAGATTCACCTTCATTATCACCTGGGGCTGTTGTTCTCGGATCGAAACCGGTTCGCCTCGGCGGTCGAACACTTTCAGCGGGCCTGCGATCTTTGTCCGGACGAGGTGGAGTTTCACGCGCACCTGGCGCTGGCGCTGCAGAACATGGGTTTGATCGACCGGGCGACGGCGGTCTGGGAGACGCTGATGGCGCTGCCGGCGCGAACGTCGGTCGGGCCGTCCCCCGGGTAGTCGTCAACGCGGGGGGCCACGCCCGCGGAAGGATCCTCGGGGGAGGGTGCGTCGGCGGCGTGCCCGTCGGCGGACGCCGTATAATCAGCAACCGACGTTCGGCGCCGGGCGGCGCGGGGCGTCGGTCGAAGGAGCAATCTCTGTGAGAACAGTAGGGCGTCGAAGTGCCGCGGCATCCGCGGGACTCCTTCTCTCGTTGTGGCTGACCGCGCCGCACACGGGGTTCGCGCGGCAGTCGGAGGACGCCCGGCAACCGCCTGGCGCCCCGCCTTCCGCCGAGTCCCCGCCCACCTCCGCGCAACAGGCTGATCTTCCGGCGCCGACGCTCGCCCAGGCCCGCGAGCTGCGCGTCGAGGGTTATTACGACCGGGCGCTGGAGGCGTATGAAAAGCTGCTCGCGGCGGCAAGCGCCCCGGGGGAGGTGTTGAGCGCGACGCTGGGAATCTGCGCCGTGCTGACCGAGACCGGGCGGTACCGGGAGGCGCGCGAGCGGCTGGAGAAGCTGGACGCGCCGGCGCGTGACGCGACGGCGTGGGATGTCGCCGTTGCGGAAGTTCTGACGGTTCTGGGGGAGTATGAGGGGGCGATCGAGCACGCGCGTCGCGCCGTGGCGCGCGACGGAAAGGCGCCCGGTCCGCGCCTGGCGCTGGCGCGACTGCTGGAGCTGACGGGGCAGCGCGACGAGGCGGTCGAGGCGTACCGGTGGTTTGACCGGACCGTGACGGAGCGGACCGAGCTTCCGGCCGACGCGGAGTGGCTGACGCTGGTGGGGATCGGGTTTCATCGTTCGACGGTGTTGAACGAGACGGAGGTGGCGCGGCGTACGAAACACGTGCTTGTGCATTTTTTTCAGGCGGCGTACGAGCGGGTGGACCGGTCGTACTGGCCGGCGCGGATCGCAGCGGCGGAGCTGCTGCGATCGAAGTACAACAATGACGAGACGGACGGTTCCGCGGGGGATTATCAGGCGGCGCTGCGGATTAACGGCAAGCTGCCTGAGGCGCATGTCGGACTGGGCGAGGTTGCGCTGGAGGATTGGCGCTTTGAGGAGGTGGAGCGGCGTGTGCGCCTGGCGCGGGAAGCAAATCCCGAGTTTCCGCCCGCGAGGCATCTGCTGGCGAAGTGCCGCATTCTGGAGCGGCGTTATGACGACGCGATCGCGGCGGCGAACGAAGCGCTGGCGTTGAACGAGCGAGACGTGACGGCGCTGTCGTTGATCGCGGCGGCGAACGCCTGCAAGCTGGATCAGGCGGCCCGTGATGCCGCGATCGCGCGCGTCGAGCGGATCAATCCGCGATGCGCCTTTCTGCATCGGACGCTGGGCGACGCTCTGTCGGGCATCCGGGCGTACGCTGAGTCTGAGAAGCATTACCTGAAGGCGATCGAGTTCGACCCGTCGGACCCGAATCCGCGCACCGAACTGGGCCTGATGTACATGCAGTGGGGGTACGACGACCGGGCGAAGACGGCGCTGGACGGCGCGTGGGCGCTGGACTCGTTCAATCAGCGGACCTTCAACACGCTGGAGCTGCTGGACTCGCTTCAGGCGTTCACGCGGTACGAGACGGAGCACTTCATTATCCGGTACGACGACCGCACGGATCCGGGGCTGGGGCCTTACCTGGGCGCCTATCTGGAGGAGATCCACCCGCAGGTGTGCGGCGACTACGGCGTGACGCTCGAGGAGAAGACCATCATCGAAGTGTATCCGTCGTCTCAGGCGTTTGCGGTGCGGATCACGGGGAAGCCGTGGATTTTCACGGTGGGGGCATGCACGGGGCGGGTTATCGCCCTGTCGTCGCCGCGCGCCGACGTGAAGCTCGCCGGTCCGTATGACATCGCCAACGTGCTTAAGCACGAGTTCACACACACCGTGACGCTGGCGGCCACGGAGAACCGCATTCCGCACTGGTTCACGGAGGGTCTGGCGGTGCTTCAGGAGGACACGCCGCGGAGCTTCTCGTGGTGCATGCTGCTGGCCGACGCGATCCGGCGCGACCGCCTCTTCACGCTCGAGTCGATCAACTGGGGATTCATGCGTCCTCGGCGGGCGACGGACCGTCAGATGGCGTATGCCCAAAGTGAGTGGATGTGCGAATACCTCATCGAGCGGTTCGGGTACGAGGTGATTGAGAAGTTTCTCGCGGCGTACAAGGCCGGCAAGACGCAGGAACAGGCGTTCGGAGAGATTCTGAAGATCGAGGTCAAGGCGTTCGATCAGGACTTCCGGGCGTGGGCGCGGAAGCAGGCGGAGGGCTGGTGCTTCGACCTGACGCCGCCGGAGGGATTGACCCTCCTGCGCACGCTGGCGCTGGTTCCGGACGACGACGCGAGCGTACTCGGCCGCCTGGCCAGGGCGGAGTATGAGGAGGGCAATGTCGAGGAGGCGATCGCGGCGGCGCGGAAGGCGCTGGATAAGGACGCCGGCGAAATCCGGGCCCTGGAAACGCTCGGGATCATTCTCGGGGAACTGGCGGAACGGGAGCCGTCTCCGCAAAAGCGGCAGGAACTCGAGGGTGAGGCTCGCGGAATGCTTGAGCGCGTCGTTGCGGTGAATCCGGATCACGTCGCGGCGAACCGCTACCTGGGGCAGATGGCCGTGCGCCGGGGAGATCTCGACCGGGCGGAGACGTACTTCAGGACGCTTCGGCGCGTCTGTCCGATCGACCCGGCGGCGCCTGCCGGTCTGGCGGCAATCTACCTGAAGCGCGGGGATCGTGAGGCGGCGCTGGGCCCGTTGCTGGAGCTGGCGGCGCAATCCGAGCACGACAGCGACGTGCCCGCGCAGATCGCCCGGATTTTCCGCGGGAAGCAGAAGTTCGGCGAGGCGCTGCACTGGTATCGGCGGGCGATCTTCGCCGACCCGTTCTCGGTCGCTCTGCACACGGAGCTGGCGGAGCTTCACCTGCTGGAGGGCCGCTCGGCTGAAGCCTTGACGGAGCTGCGCATGTTGACGCGGCTCGCCCCGGATGCGGCGAAGCCCTGGACGGACGCGGCGCTGGCGGCGCAGAAACTGGGACTGACGGAGGAGGCGACGCGGTTTGCGCAGGAGGCGGTGAAGCGTGATCCGTCCTCAGCGGCGGCGGGGCTGCTGAAGACCTCGCCTTGATCGGAGAAGAGCCACCGGCGATCCGGGGAGGGCTTCTCGACCGGACCGGGGGGCGTCGGCGCGGGGATTCCCCCGCATCATGCGTTGCGCCTCGGCGACGCTTGTTTTCCGGTCGGTCATTTATTTCCGCCGGTCAGCGGGAGGAGGATCGACACGGCGATGAGGGCGATGATGATCCACTCCAGCAGCTCCATCCGGCGCGTGCTCTCACGGTCGGCGATCTTCTGGTAAACACTCTCGATGGTTTGCAGCTTGCGGAGGATGCTGGCGTCCCAGTCGTTCAGGTGGAAGCGCTGCGACGCGAGGCGCGAAACGCGGGCGAGGTAGGGATCGCCCATCAGTTTCAGGGTGTTGTTGACGCTTTCGTAAAGGAGAGCGGCGTCGATCTGGAGTTCGGCGATCCGGCGCAGATCGGCGGCGGATCCGTGCAGCACGGTCGAGACGAAGCCGCGCATGCGCCCCAGCGCCTCAGTCGCGCGGTCCAGCGCCCGGTCGAGCTGGTCATCGAGGAAGCGCATCTCGAGCAGCTCGACGTTGGAGAACTCCAGCACCGCGCGAACGTCGTCGGCCTCGGCGTCGAAGAGCATCGCCGCGTTCCAGTCAATGATCGTCACGTCCGACGGACTGAACGACATCCGGCAGGACAACGCGTCGTCGATCTCCTGCGCGGACAGCGGCCCCTGCTCCGCCCGGAGGATCTGGGCGACGGCGAGCGCATTGCGCCCGACGAATTCCGCCGGAGGCTCCGCCGGTTCGAGGCTCTCGATCTGGTAGATCATGTAATCCTCGACGCGGTTGGAGGGTCCGGGCTTGACGATCGCGGGGCGGATCGAGCGGGCCAGAGCTTCGACGAGCGTCTGCGAGCTTTCGAGGAGGCGGGTGTTGTCGTAAAGATCGTCAGCCAGCGCCCGCAGATCGTCGAAGGCGCCTTCCAGCGGGACGGAGAACGTCACGCTGACGGCGCCGAAATCAAACACGAGGATTTCGGCGGTCGGCGCGGTGGCGAAGCGCCCGAGCGGCACACGGTCGCAGGACTGGGCGAGGCGCAACGGGGGCGCCTGATACTCGAAGTAGGTCGGCGCGCGACGCGTGCGGCGGATCGTCTCCCGCTGCTTGTTCTCGGAGATCAGCGCCTCGACCTGGTCGAGTTGGATCGACAGTCCGACGTCGTAGGCGAAGTGCGCGTAGGCGGTCCCGCGGCGGATGACCTGGCCGATCGGCGGCACGGGCGTGTTGGTCGCGGTGACGGTCATGATCCGGTCACCGCGAGCAATCCATCGGCGCGGGGATGAGGCAGATGAATTCGAGCGGCGCGGCGGAGTTGTTGACGAACTGATGCATTTCGTTCGGCGGCACAAAGAGCACGTCCCCGGGTTTGACCGGCCGGTCGCCCTGCTCGCTGCGGGCGACGCCCTCGCCCTTGAGGATCAGGATCTCGTGTTCATAGTCGTGCTTGTGATGCGGGGTGTGACCGCCGGGCGCGACCTCGAAGTGGCGCATGTGAAAATTCTTCGCGCCGTCCTCCGGACCGACCAGCATGCGCATGCGCGTCTGCGTCGCGCCGTCCATCTGCACCGGTTTCTGCTCGTGATCGCCGAGCGCTTTGACTTTCATCGCCGCCGTCCCGCCTTTCCTTCCGGGTCCGCCGTCAGACGTCGTTCTTCGGAAAAACCCACTCCGCCCCGGCCGTCGCCCCGCCGCACAACTCCTGCGGCGTGAAGTACAACCCCAGCTCAAACGCGGCGGACTCGGGCGCATCGCTGCCGTGAATGAGGTTGAATGATCGGCTCGCCCCGAAGTCGCCGCGGATCGTGCCGGGGGCGGCCTCGTATCCGAAGGTCTTGCCCATCAACGTCCGCGCGATCTCGATGCAGCGCGGTCCCTCGAGGGCGAGAACCACCACCGGTCCCGACGTGATGTAGTCGATCAGCGGCGGGTAGAAGGGCTTGCCCTTATGAACCGCGTAATGCTTCTCCGCGAGGTCGCGGCTGATGCGCATGAGCTTCAGGCCGATGACGCTTAAGCCTTTGTCTTCAAAACGTTGCAGCACGCGCCCGATCAGGCGGCGCTGCACGCAATCCGGTTTCAGAATGATGAGCGTGCGATCCACGTGATTGTCCGTCTCCTTGCTTGTCAGGAAATACCGCTCGGACTGCAATATACTGCCGGCGGCGCGGCGACTCAAACGCGCCGTGAAACCGGGGACGCGACACGCGGGCGGCGCGGGAGGCGGGCGGTGGCGGTTGTTGTCGGGATTGATGAGGCCGGATTCGGTCCGCTGCTGGGACCGCTGGTCGTCAGTTCGACGATGTTTCAGGTCGGGGACGACGCGCACGCCTGCCTCTGGGATGGGTTGTCGGCGGTGGTGGTCCGGGAGCCGAAGCGGGGGGACGCGCGGCTGGCGATCGCGGACAGCAAGGCGCTTTTCGCGGGACGGAAGTCGCTGGCGCCGCTGGAGCGAGGCGTGCTCATCATGCTCCGTGCAGCGGGCGAGCGCGTGCAGCGGTTTTCGGAGCTTCTTTCGCGGGTCGCGCCGGAATGCCTCGGCGAGCTGCGCGAGTATCCGTGGTATGACGGAGCGGACTTCGATCTCCCGCTCGACGCCGACACCGGCGACATCGGCACGCGCGGCGCGCCGGTCCGACGGGAGATCGATCGCGCGGGGATCCGCGTGCTCGCCCTGCGGTCGCGGGTCTTCGTCGAGGGCGCCTACAACCGGCTGGTCGGCGCAACGCGCAACAAGTCGCGCGTGCTGCTGTCGGGGGTGCTCTCCCTCGTCGATCAGGCGCTGCGCGGCACGGACGATCCTCACGTCCGCGTCGTGGTGGACCGGCTCGGGGGACGCGAGTTTTACCGCCAGCCGCTGATGACCGCCTTCCCGGACTGGGACATGCAGGTGATGATCGAGGACACCGACCGCAGTGGATACCGCCTGCGGCGCGACGGGCGCATCCTCGACGTGGAGTTCGCGGTCGAGGGCGAGCGCCGGGCGCTGCCCACGGCGCTGGCGAGCATGTTGAGCAAGTACGTCCGCGAGTTGTTCATGCACGCCTTCAACGCGTACTGGTCGTCGCTGGTTCCCGACCTGAAGCCGACGGCCGGCTACTACACCGACGCCCAGCGCTTCCTGCGCGACGTGGATCGGATGCTGACGCGCCTGAACATCGACCGGCGAAGGCTGGTGCGCGAGCGATGACGCTTTCCCCGCACCGCGGGTCGTGCCTGCGCGGGCGGGACGCCGCCGCCCGTGACCTTCCCTCCAGGTTCCGCTACCTTCCCGCCTCGGGATTGCGGAGTCTTATTCCGAAGCGTTCATGACGACGAACCCTCAAGAGCGAGGCTGGGGGTCGGTGGCGACCGGCCTGTTGCAGCGCCACGGCGCGCTGATCGCGCTCGTGGTCCTTGCGGCGTATTGCGCCTGGGCCAAGGAAAACTTTCTGTCGTGGGGCAATCTCACGAACGTTCTGCGCCAAGCCTCGACCGCGGGGATCATCGCCGTCGGCATGACGTTCGTGATCTCGCTGGGGGGAATCGACCTTTCCGTCGGGTCGGCGGTGGCGTTCATCGGCGGGGTGGGCGTGCTGACGCTGAACCGATGCATGACCTGGAACCCGGAGGGCGAGACGATCGCCGTGGCGGCTGCGTACGCCGTCTGTCTGCTGCTCGGTCCGGCGCTGGGGCTGCTGACGGGACTGCTGATTACGAAGGGGCGGCTTGCGCCGTTCATTGCGACGCTGGGCGGGATGGCGGCGTACCGCTCGGCCGCGCTGTCCCTGGCCGACGGCGGCGAATACCGCTCTGCAACACGCGCCTTTGAATTCCTCGGCGCGGGCGAACTGGCGTTGCCCCTCCTCTCGGACGCCGGAGGCGACCCGGTCCGCGTGGGATACCCCGTGCTCGCGTGGGCGGCGATGGTCGTCGTTGGATTGCTGCTGCTGAACCGGAGCCGCTACGGCCGCTACGTCCTGTCGATCGGCGCCAATGAGCAGGCCGCGATCTACTCCGGCGTGCCCGTCGAGCGTGTGAAGGCGGCGACGTACACCCTCTGCGGCGCGTGCTGCGGGCTGGCGGCACTGCTGAACGCCTCGCGCCTCAACTCGGTCAGCAGTTCGGGAACGGGAACCCTGCTGGAGCTGGATGCGATCGCGGCCGTGGTCATCGGGGGAACCCGGATGGAGGGCGGGCGGGGGATGATCCTCGGCACGGTCGTCGGCGTCCTGCTGCTGGCGGTGATCAACAACGTACTCAACTTCACGAATGTGTCGCCGTATCTGCACGGTTTGATCAAAGGCGGCATCATTGTCGCCGCCGTCCTGGCGCAGCGGGAGCGTCGTTAGTCCGCGATTTCGCGCAGTTCACGCGGCGTATACGCAGCGCACAGCGGTCGGCGCGCGGCACGGATTATGCCCCTTTCTTCTGATGAATCAGCGGTCCTGATCCGAGCACGGACGGACCGCAATGCCGCGCCTACGATTGTTATGCGGGCGCGGCCCCGTGGCAGGCCGGGGAAGATGCGCGCCGAGGAGGTGCATCATGTCTTCGGACCCTGAAACTGCACGTCTCATCGAACGTCAGATGCGGAACTGGGAGCTGGCCCGGGCGCAGGCAGAGGCGTCCCCTCGCCCGCCGGATCACGTCGTCGAGGATTTTGTCTGCATCTCCTACGCGTGGGGCAGCGGCGGCGACGAGATCGCTCAGGGCGTCGCCCGACGGCTGGGCTGGCCGATCTTCGACCGTCACCTCTTGCAGGAGATGGCCCGCGGCGACGATATCCGCCAGCGCCTTTACGAATCGATGGACGAGCGCGACCTGCACTGGTTCGAGGAGTATGTCCGCGCGTTCTTCGAGCGCGACTTCGACCGCAACGACTACTTCCACCGGTTGACCACGACGATCCTCGCCCTCGCACGGAAGGGGCGGGCCGTGTTCCTGGGTCGCGGGTGTGACCTTATTTTGCCGCGCGAGCTGGGGTTCCGTGTCAGGATCGTCGCCCCGCGCGCCTGCTGCGTCGCCCGTTACGCCCGCGTTCACGGCTGCGATGAACGCGCCGCCGCCGAGCGCGTCGACCTCGTCGAGCACGAGCGCCGCGAATTCGTCCTGCATCATTTCGGCGCCCGCGCTGACGATCCCACGCGCTTCGACCTGATTCTCAACGCCGAGTCCTTCCCCCTGGACGCCGCGGCCAACCTCATTCTCTCGGCGAGAACGCTGCGCGGAAGAAGCTGACGCGGTTCTCACGTTTTCTGCGCCTTAACCGAGCCGCGACCGCCCGTCCTTGACGTTGCGAAGCAGGGGTAAGGGAGCGCTCTTTCCGGTGGTCCCCCGCAGGTCATGATCAGGAGAGGCGCCCTCCCGCGGATCAGCCCCGCGTTTCCGGCAGGACCGACCCCACGCCGAAGGCGATATCCGGCAGCGCCGGCGGGTTGACGATCGCGGACCGGTCGAACGTCTGAACGTCGGCGTAGGCGTCGCCTTCCGGGCTGCGATGCATGATCAGCACGCCGCGGTTCAGATCGAAGACCCAGAACTCGACGATGCCGGCGCGGGCGTAGGCCCGCAGCTTCGATCCCAGGTCGTAGTCGATGGACGATTCGGACACCTCGATGAGCAGCAACACGTCCTCCGGCCGCGGATGCGCCGTGCTGTAGAAATCCGCCCGCGGTTTCAGCAGCATGAAATCCGGCTCGGGTTCGGAGTCGCGGGAAAGGGCCAGCGCGCCCTGAATCCGCGCCACGGCCCGACCTTTGAGTTTCGGCGTGATCAAATCGTTCAAGCGGTCCACCGTCGAGCCGTGAGGGGGATCGATGGGACTCATGCGGATGATTTCTCCGTCCAGCAGCTCCACGCGCGGTTGAGGCGGCAGGATGCCTGCCCGGACCATCCGGTGATAATCGTCGCGGGTGAAGCGGACGCGCGTCGGCGATGTCGATGCACGAATCATCTCGCCTGATTATACCCTTCCGGGATACGGAAACCACGCCGTTTCGCCGCGTCGCGCGCCGAGACGACGCGGACGCCGCTGGCTGGAAAACGGTCATCTACTTACGCTTGATTTGGGTCCAGTCGGACGACCCGCGTTCGCCGTGATCCCCGGTCTTTCCCGATAAGGTCTTTGCAAAAGCACGCGCCGCCTCGACCTGAGCCTTGGTTGGAAGCTTTAAAAGCCCCGGTTGAAGCGATTCGTCGAAAACCCGTTGCGTGTGGGCGCGTATTTCTTCAATTCGCCTCAGCTTTGCGACTATCTCCTGTTGTTCCGCATCGGTGCGTTTACTTTTCTGTTTGAGTTTGCCGATGCGATCAGAAAGTTCTTTCACCTCCTGCTCGTGGCGCACATCGAACTCCGACACCATCTTCAGGGATTTGGCGTGAAGCTTCCAGGCGTCCTTTGCCTGTCCGGAATCCAGTCGATAGAACCCAATGAAGCGGCGCACATACGCCTCCCAACGGGCGGGTTGTTTGGAAATTTCCAATCCAAGGCCAAACCATTCTTCATCTGACATCTTGGAGAACCGTCCCGGTGCGGCTCCGGTTCGATGACGCTGGATCAAATTCTGAATTGCCGAAGTGTCAATATCTCCTTTTCGGTGCCGAGCGAAAAAACTCTCTTGCGAAATCGCTTCACGGCCATCCCAGAAGCGCAGCGGCTGACCCGCCTCCACAACTTCCATTCCGGCGAGTATCCCCAAGTCATCCGGCGCCAGATCGGCATCGTGCCAAGGTTCATCAAACGTCGCGGAAATAATCGTCGTTCGAGACCGGAGAACTCCTTGGACGGAAAACACGGCCTCGCTCGGAAACCATCGACCATCTATCTCCTGATAACTCGTCTCGCACGCGGCAATCTCCACCCCCCCCACCAGTCTCGAACATCGGATCGGCTGAAAATCCCTCTCCGGGTCGAGGAGCCAGACTTGTTTGTACGGTTCCACGACACCACAATGGGCGGATATTTCATATAACCCGTCGATCTCGCGAACCTCATATTGGGTGACTTTCGCCTCGTCGGAAATGTACCTTCCCGGCCCCTCGGAGATCGCATCAATGTCACGAAACCCCAGCACACCAATGTCCGATATCGGATACGAATCTGCGCAATGATCCTCAACGGAACAGGCCAGGCTGTCCTCCGTGTAGCTCCAAACGCGTTCCTCCTTGCACAGCGCCCTTAGCTCTGAGAACGCGTAGGGTTCTCCCGTTCTGTCTTTTCCGATGGTTGTCTGACCTCTTATGTTTCCGCGATCCACGTATAACAAATCGCCGTTCGCATACTGGTTGCTGTAATAGCGGTTCTCCGACTCATCCTCATACCGTACGCACCAATCCACCTGCGCCGTTCGGTATGCCGCGCGGAACTGCTCGGAAATCTGGAGGATTTGAGGTTTTTCCGCGCAGATCAAGGCGGTTTGAGCCTGTGCACAAGGAGCAACACACAAGAAGAGCATATAAGACACGACCTGTTCCGTGCGACAACGCATTTGTACCGCCCGTGAAAAAAACCAGCTCGTACAGGCTTGGCGCAACAGCGCCTGAAAAGCAAGGCACTCCCAATGTGGCACGTAAAGCTACCGCCGTTCAGGTGGGCCACGGCTCGAAGCAGATCCCACGGCCCTGCTAAAGGCTGGATTGCCGTCCGTTTTTCCGGGATTCAGGTTCCCCGTTTTTTTATATTACTCCGGCCATAAAACAGTCTACTGCCCGCCTCGACGGGGCGTAGAGATTCTCACGTGATTCGACGACGCATAAACGGCTGAGTGTAGCGTATTTGATGACCCCATTAATAATAACATCGAAGCGCCGCCTCGGCGGGGCCGAAGTTCTCGCTTCCTCGCCCCCCAATTCCTCTTACACGTCAACAAGGGCGCCGGTCTCCGAATCCGCCGAAAACGAACTCGCTGACTGGACCAGCATGGTTTTGCGGCACCAACGAGGGTGCTCAACCAGGATCTTCACACATGGTCCAAGCTGGGCTGGCCATCCTATATCCCGTGGTCTTCCAGACGTTTATGACCGCGTTTGTCTTATAACACGTCACCGGCCCTCCACACTGCGTTCCTTGTATTGAGGCGCAACGGCGCTCTTCCTGGCAGGGGGCGAACCAGTTCTCCAGTACCCAACCATCTCCGGGTTGGTAACCGTGAACCGTGTTCAGAATATGGAACCAAACGCCGCAATCATTGTCGATGCATTCACATTCTGAATCTCCGCCAACTCCACACGGCAACGGAGGATCAAGAATGCCACAGTACTGGTCAACCCGAACGGCTGTTGCCGGAAGAGGCGCCACAAGTACGGCGATTAACAAAACGGGGCTGATTAACGTCAGTATTCCCTTCAACATAATATCACCTTGTCGCCAGGGAAGGGAAGGGAAGGGAAGGGAAGGGAAGGGAAGGGAAGGGAAGGGACCACGCGGCACCTTCCGCCCTGCCCGTATCTCTTTTATCGCCCTTTAGGATACCCCACAGGCATCGGACGGTCAAGAGAAAATCGAGAATTAATACGGATTTCATCTTGTTTCCTGGCGCCCGTCATTCCCTTGCTCGCCCGGTCACGCCACCGATGCGCCTCGCGCCTGACCGATGCGCCTCGCGCCCAGCCGATGCGCCTCGCGACGTGACCCGCGGCACGCCCTCGCG
>JABWBH010000039.1 GCA_013360585.1 Phycisphaerae bacterium
CGCCTCCATCACCTGCTTGCCGCCCGAGCGGCGGAAGTCGCCGGATTGCGAGCGGACAATCCGCATCCCCGGATGCGCCCGGATCGCCTCCTCGAACCCCCGCTTGCGGTCGTTCGCCGGCCCATGAAATATCGGAACCACGGGAAGGTTCGCCGCTCAGAATACGGAACCCGCCTGGGATAAAGGTTATATCTATATATTTTTAAAAGAGTTATGTTGCTTTCTGGCTTTTCGTCGCGCCGGTTGACGTCTACCGAGCTTGTGTCTCACGAAACGGCGTCTTGTGAGACACAAACTCCGTAGCCGCGCATACGCGCGACTCAAAAGACCTTGCGACCCTCCGCGATGTTCAGAAGCTCCGGAAAGATCAGGATCGCGGGTCGCCGTCCGCTACCGGCACGAAGCTCCTTCAACAGCCCGTTATCCCGCACCACACGCACGATCCGGGTCGCCGTCCCGCGCGGAATCCCGATCGACGCGACAAAGTCCGACGTCTTGAAAATCGGCCGATTGAAGAACCAGTCGAGCGCCCGCACGGCGTACTGCGAATGCGTCTGCTCGGCAATCCAATCCTTCTTCGCTTCGTACAGCTCCAGAATCGCCTTCGCCTTGGCTTCGTTGTCGCGCGCCTGAGCCGTCAGTGCCTCAAGAAAGAAAACGCACCAGCCGGTCCAGTCGCCGTCGCGCGAGACCGCCAGAAGGCGCTCGTAGTATTGATCGCGCCGAGCCTCCAGGTACGCGCTGACGTAGAAGTCCGGGCTGCTGAGCAGTTGCTTGTCCACGAGGAACAGTGGCACGAGCAATCGCCCCAGACGCCCGTTGCCATCGAGGAACGGGTGGATCGCTTCGAATCCGCGTGCAGGAGCGCGAGTTGCACCAGCTTGTCCGGCGCTTCCCCGTTCAGGCACTTCTCCCACGCGGACATCAGCTCCGGCACGCGGTCCGCGCCCGGCGGCACGAACCGCACCTGCTCGACCTTGCAGCCGGCCGGCCCAATCCAATTCGGAATCCGCCGGTAATCTTCCGGCGTCTTGTTCTCGCCGCGCACGCCGTGCATCAGAACGCGGTGCGCATCGCGCACGACGCGCTGCGAGAGCGGCAGTTTCTTCATCGCTTCGACGGCGTGCCGCATTGCCTGACGGTAGTTCAACACTTCCTGGATGTCGTCGCGCTTCTCCCCCGTCGCCGACTCCGCCGCCGCCTCGAATTCCAGCACTTCGCCCAGCGTCGCCTGCGTGCCCTCGATCTTGCTCGACAGCACGGCTTCCTGCGAGGTCAGCGGCGACAGCAGAACCTGGGCGTTGGGGATGCCATGCAGCACGCCTTCGTAACGCGCCACAGCCGCATTCGCCGGACCGATCAGCGGAATCAGCCGCTCCCAGTCGAGCTTGGCCGGCGGGAATTTTCCTTCGTGATACCGTGTCGCAGCCATCGGACGACCGTTCGCGCAGGCAAAAGCCCGCAGTGCGGGTTGGTACTCCCGTTTCACGAGTAACGGTTCAGTACTCTCTTTCCTTCACCGCCTCGGCGGCGTCCTTCTGCTCGAAGAGGCGATCCGGGTTGATGATTTTCTTCGGGATGGTTTCGCCGCGGACGTGCTTCTCGATCGTGTCGAAGAGGAGCGGGCCCATCAGGGGGTTGCACTCCACCGTCGCATTTAACGTTCCCGCGATCATCGCCTCGAACGCAGCGCGGACCGCGTCGATCGAGATGATGAGCACGTCCTTGCCGGGCTTGAGGCCCGCCGCGTCCAGCGCCTGGATCGCCCCCAGCGCCATGTCGTCGTTGTGCGCGTACACCGCGTCGAACTCGCGCCCCAGCGCCTGAATGAACGCCTCCATCACCTGCTTGCCGCCCGAGCGGCGGAAGTCGCCGGATTGCGAGCGGACAATCCGCATCCCCGGATGCGCCCGGATCGCCTCCTCGCCCCACCGTGCCCTGCAACTCGACGATCCGAGCCTGCCCACCGGTCTTCTCGACGAGCCAGCGCCCGGCCATCCGTCCCTCTTCGACGAAGTCGCTGGCGATCAGCGTCACGTAGAGCGAGTCGTCGGACACGTTGATGCCGCGATCGACGAGGAACACGGGGATCTTCGCCGCGCGGGCCTCCTTGAGCACCGGCTCCCAGCCGGTCTCGACGACGGGCGCGAGGATGATCGCGTCGAGCCGCTGGGCGATGAACGAGCGGATCGCCTTGATCTGGTTCTCCTGCTTGCCCTGCCCGTCGGAGAACTTCAGCTCGACGCCGCGCTTTTCGGCCTCGCCACGGATCGACTTCGTCTCCGCCGCCCGCCAGTCCGACTCCGCCCCGACCTGGGCGAAGCCGACGCGCCGCGGGGTCTGCGCCGCGACGGGAGGAATGATGACCGTTGCAAAAGTCCACGCCCCAGCGACAAGCCACACCCATGTTCGCCGCGTCGTCATTCCGTTTCTCTCCTGTCAGGCGGTTCCTCGTTTACACCGCATCGGCGCACAGGTCTGCGGTCCACTCCTTTCAAACCCAACCGGGGCACAAGAGCCGAGTGACGGGGGTACCGGCGGTCATTGAAAGACGGTCCCTACAGTAGCCCGAAGCTGGGATTCGAGCACTGGTGTGTCGCTCGATAACAGTCCGATAACCTGTTATGGCGTTGACAGGCTGAACGGGGGGGGGGGGGGTACAATTCCGACTGTTCCCAAGGGGCTGCTACGCAAACGGGGCGGGCCTTGGGGCAACGGAAGAACACGAATGCGGTACATGCTGTGCTTGGCGACGGTCGTCAGTCCTTTCGTATCGCCGAATGTGTCAAATAGAATTGCAGAGCCGCGTCCATTGCGCAATTCCCCCTCACTTTGCGACCTTGAGTTCAATCAAAGCTGATCCGGTTCCGGGTGCTGCTTGGGAATGGAGTGCAGCTTCTACAGATATACATACCACGCGTACTGCGAAGGCACATGCGGCGATTGCATTGACGTGGACTGGGAGTACACGTTGGTCTATTGGTTTTATTCGTGTTCCGGAGGATGTTCTCCGCCGCACCCGGCGGCGATCGAATGCAACCTGAACACCGAGTTGGAAATCTGGGCGGACCAGCCGATCGAATGTGATTGCTGGTAGGCGAGTCGAGGCGAAATGAAAGCACCGTTGCAGAACCGAGCCGCGCGGTCATGGAAGCGCAGGATTCAGTTTTTGATGCGGGTTTTGAAACAGCGTGTTTTTGAGATTGAACACGGGTTCCTGTCGTGTGCGTCCTTTGATTGAGGAGAATCGAATGATGATCAATACTACCAGGCATTCCTGTGGAAAATCGTGGTTCCGATGGATGATGTTGACGCCGTCGCTACTCGTTCCGGTCGTTGCAGCGCCATTCATTAGTTCTCCAGCGCGGGCGGACATTCCGACGCTTGGCGAGATCAAGGTGAAGACCGACGCACAAAGGCAGGCGATAAGAAGTATTCGATTGACGGAGAGAGAGACGATCGACGTTGAACCTCGCGATGATGCTGAAGCCGAGGCGCGTGACCATATGGTCGCCGCGCAGACCGAATCAGGCCTGCCGTCCGGGCACTTGGACGTCGATGGCAGTCTGACCGTCATGCGGTTGAACAACCACCTGGATTTGACGGTTGTTCGAGAAATTGACCGGAGGGTTTCGAAGGCGCGACTTGGCATGACCGACGCCAGAAACACGGCGGAGCTGGCGCAGACTCATCAGCTATCACCGCGAGCCGCGTCCGGGCTGGATCAATCGAGAATCGTGATCCTGGACGGCGAAAAGGAGGTTCGGATTCCGAATGGGCGATCGGTTGCCGCGGTCATGAAAAGCCCGGAGAAGAGGCTTGCTCAAGAACTCTCGATGGATCGTCTGGGCCTTCTGCCGGAGTGGGTTTTTGACGAACGATATTCAGTCAACATCAGTCAGGTCACCGATTCGACCTTCCGACTCACGGGGCGTCATGAATCGCAGCTTGCCTTCGAGGCGATTGTCGACCGCGCTTTGGACTATCGTGTTCAGTCGATCAGGGTTTACAGTGAAGGTCAATTTGTCCAGGTTGATCGCAGCTATTCCGATTATCGCCGTGCGCACGATATGTGGATCCCGTGGAGCTTTGAGGAGCGGATTCAGCGAGAGGCGTCCGCGAATGCCAAACTCACGAGCCGCCAGTTGGAAGCATTTGAGGTTAATATTGAGTTTCAACCCGACATCTTCTTGATTCCTGAGGGATTTCGGGTGCAGCATGTTGACATAACCCCACAATAACCTGAGGGGACGTTCGTGGGAAGGAACCGACGGCGACCAACCCAGACGGACTCGTTTTTCGGGAAGGATCCATGGTTTGCGGAGAGACCGGGTCGTTCCAGCCAACGTGATCTTGAAACGATCGCTGGCCCGCGCCGGAGGTTCTGCGACACCGTCTTAATGATCGCCGGCGGTCCGATGTCGCGCGGCCGGCGATGTTGTTGCCGGATGTGCCTCGGCGGGCGGGCTCACCGCTGTAGCCTCGAGCACCTTGCGGATCGCCCGGCCGCACGCCCGGACATACCGGTCCGTCACGCCGATCATCCGCGGCAGGCTCACAAGCTGACGACAGAGTTTCTCGCTGACCGGCAGATCCGCCTGCCGCGTGATGTCCTCCCACGGCCGGGTGAAGTCGTAGCACACGCCGCCGAGCTTGCGCCGGTCCACTTCGGTGAAGAGCGGCGCGCGGTGCAACATGCCGTAGGTGAAGTTGACCTGCGAATACCGATCGACCGTCAGCGGCACGCCTTCCTTCTCGACGGCTTTGACGAACTCCTCACGTGAAAGTCCGCCGCGCTCCTCGCCCTCGTAGATCAGCACGAAAGACTGATACCCGCCGCGCACCGCCCCGGGCAGCGTCTCCTGCGGACGAAGGTTCGGCGCGCCTTGCAGCTCGCGGCACAGAATGTCCCACGCCCGGGCGCACCGCCGATTCAGCCTCGGCAGGCGCTTCAGCGAGGGCAGCGCCAGGTGCATTGCGCACTGATGCGGGCGGAATTTGTGCCCGAGGCTCATGTCGCCGAAGTCGAACGTGCCGGCGGCCTGCCCGCGCGCGATCCGACCGAAGTGCCCGAAGATCAGCATCCGGTCGTACAAGACCGGATCATCCGTGACCGCGACGCCCGCTTCACCGCCGTCGACGGCTTTGCCCGCGTTGAGGCTGAAGCACCCCACGTCGCCCCACGTGCCCACCGGACGGCCCTGGTACACCGCGCCGTGCGCGTGCGAGCAATCCTCCACGAGAGCGAGCCGATGCCGGTCAGCGATCTTGCGGATGCGGTCCATCTCCGCCGGATTGCCCCAGACGTGGACGACGCTGATCGCACGGGTGCGCGGCGTAATCTTGCGCTCGATGTCCGCGGGGTCCGCGGTCAGGGTTTGCGGATCAATGTCGCAGAAGACGGGCGTGGCCCCGCATTGCAGAACGGGCGTCGCGGTGGCGTGCCACGTGTACGACGGCACGATCACTTCATCCCCCGGGCGGACGCCGACGGCGAAGTATGCGCTGTGCAGGGTGGCGGTTCCGCTGTTCATCGCCAGAGCGTGATCCGCGCCGACGTAGCGCTTGAAGGCGTCCTCGAACTTCTTGACGATCTTCGACCCGTCGCCGATCGTCGTCTTCCCGCGGGACAGGCGCGGGATCATCGACAACACGTCGCGCGTCATCACCGCCGCCGTGTAAAGCCGGTGCAGCGGGTGCGGGAAAGGCGACCAGACCGTGCGACGTCCTCCCCGGATGGCGAGTCTTTCTTGCGTCATGCTTCGTGCTCCTGTCTGCCGCCGACGGCTCAAAGCATCCTCGCGCTCACTTCCGGAGACGGCCGAAGCGGCGGCGACGTTCTCAGCGCGCCGTCATTCGTGAAACGGCGAATTCACGGGTAAAAGCTACCCGCGGAAGAACCGCGCGACCAGAGGCGGCCGAGCGACGTGTGCCTCATTCCCAGGCTGGCGCGATGCGGACCTTACGAACGCAAAAAGGCCGACCCGTCAGGGTCGGCCTTCGCAGAAATCAAATCAGCCTTGGGGCCGTCACCGAAGCGACCGGCATCCGGGCGTTACGCCCGACTACCGATTGCGGCGACGGAGCAGGGCAAACGCGCCCAGTCCGAGGAGCGCGAGGCTCGCCGGCTCCGGCGTCAGGGGCAGAACGCCGCCCGACGTGCTCTGTCCGCCCGGAAGAATGTTGCCCTTGCCGATGAAATACGTCTCGAGGTCGTTGTTGAACCCGGTCTGGAAGTACAGGCCGTGATCGCGATTGCCGTCGTCGTTCGGCTGACCGACGAGGTTCAGCTCGCCGGGCGAGTTGAACGTGAAGCTGTACCGACCGATCTCCGTGGGGGTGTCCGTCAGATCCAGGATGAAGCCCGGGATCGGGTCGAAGCCGATGTAGTTCGCGCGGACGACCGTCGGGATGTCGCTGTAGATTTCCTTGAAGTACAGGCTGTCGTCGATGCCCGTGATGTTCCAGGCATACCCGATGTTCGAGATGCCAGAGCTGAACTCCTGGTCCATCTGCATCAGACGCACGCTGGAAATCGACGTGCCCTGCGGCGCCGCCAGGCTGATCACCGCATCGTAATTCTGACCGGCGAACAACGCATTGTTGTCGAACCCGTCAACGCGCATATCAAGAATGATGTCACCCGCGTAAACGGCCGACGACATCGCCAGCATCGCCAACCCGAAAATTGCTTTCCTGATCATGTTCTCCCCAAGCCTCCTTTTGAATCCCGCGACGTAAGTCCGCCTCCCTCACGCCCTGACTCGCGGTTACCCGCCAAGCCCGGCATCACCTCCCGCGAAGCCGCGGGCGGCGCTCATCATATCGTACTTTCGGCAGTCAACGGACTTTCCGTTGAACGAGAACCCGCCTGAGAACGGCGACCCACGAAGGAAACCCGCTCCTTCCTGCCCGCCTCAGCGCGATACCCCTCCTGCCTCCAGCCTGCCTCGGCGCGCCTCAGACGCACTTCGACAGACCGATCGTCCCGTGATGCTACCTAAACCGGGCGATCGAATCAAGCCCAAAATTGCCCGTATCAAAAAATTCACCAAGGTTCCGCTTCCGCTGGGCAATCAGGCTATCCGGACGGGAAAAAGGTGTTCCAGTTGCTGGCCGTCCCCGGTCAAAAAAACGTCGCAACATCAATAAGGGAAATATTTTACGTGATATGAAATCCGCCACTGCGCCTTTTCGCCGACACAACGACCGATAAAATGAATCCCTCTCCGCTGCTCGTGCGACCGGAATGACAGCTTTATCGCTCCTTTTCCTGCGGGTTCAGTCTCTTTCCCGTGATTCTTAACCCGCGCTGCCGACCAGAACCGAGGCCCCGATGCTTCTGGCAGGGGTCCGAGAACCGCCGCCGGGGGGCTGGGCATTGAACCCCGGGGGAAGCGCATTTACGAACCGGTGGACGGAACCGAAGTCACATTCGACGTCGGGGGGAGCCGAGATCGAGTTCGTGGGCGATCGGGTCTGGACCACCATCATCATCGGCGCGGACGATGCGGAGCCGATCCTCGGCGTGACCGCGTCGAATCCGTCGGTATCGAAGTGGGCCCGCGCTCGCAGCGCCTCCAGCGTCTGCCGGCGGTGCGGTTGAAACGGGTGAATCAGGTGGGCTGAGGACGTCCGAGCGACTTGGCGGCGCGTCTGCTCGCGGCGGCGCCTGTGACGAAGGCACGTCGGTCGATCGTTCGTTTACGCCGCGCCCGCCGCCTGCTCGAACTTGACGCTGACGCGGGTGGAAACGCCGGGTTCCTGCATTGTGATGCCGTACATCACGTCCGCGACAGACATCGTCCGCTTCGAGTGCGTGATGACGATGAACTGCGACAGGCTTGTGAATTCCTGCACAATGCGGTTGAAGCGCTCGTTGTTCGCCTCGTCCAGCGCGGCGTCCACCTCGTCGAGGAACGCGCAAGGCGACGGGCGGCTCTTGAAGATGCTCATTACAAGGGCGATCGCGGTCATCGTCTTTTCGCCGCCGGACATCAGTGTGATGCTCTGAAGCTCCTTGCCCGGCGGCTGGGCGACGATCTCCACGCCGCTCTCCAGAATATCCTCGGCGTTCTCAAGCTGGATATCGGCCCGGCCTCCGCCGAACAATTTGCGGAACAGGGTGCGGAAGTTCTCGCGGACCTCAATGAACGTTTTCTCGAAGCGTTCGCGGGACTCGGCGTTGAGACGGTCGATCAGATCCTTGAGCTGGCGGATCGACTCCTCGAGGTCTTTCCGCTGGGTGGTCAGAAACGTCTGCCGCTGCTCGAGCTCCGCCAGTTCGGTGATCGCGTCGAGGTTCACGTTCCCGAGGCGCTCGATCTTGCGCCGCAGTTCGTCGATTTCGGACTCGACCGCCGTCCAGTCCTTCTCGGCATATTCGTACGACGCGTAGCGCTCCGCCAGGTCAATGCGCAGCTCCTCGCGTGTCCGCACGATCAATTCATCGCGGCGGACCTGCGTCTGCGCGAGCATCATCTGCGTCTCGTGCAACGAGCGCTCCGCCGACTCCTGCTCTGCGCGCAGCGTCCGCACGGCGTCGGTCGTCACCTCCAGGTCGCCGCGCAGCGTCTCCCGCTGCTGGCGTAGCGACAGCGACTCCGCCTGAAGCCGCGCCGTCTCGACTCGCAGCGCTTCGACCGCCTCTTTCGCCGCCTGACGCGCCGTCTCGGCGTCGGCGATCCGAGCCTCCGCCTGATCGATCTCCGCGCGGCAACCCGTCGCCGAGGTCTCCAGCTCATGCACCACCCGACGCAAGGCGTTGATCGCGTCCGCCGTCTGCTTGCGCCGCTCGCCAAGCTGCCCGAGCTCGACCCGCGCCTGCGTCAACCCCTCCTGAAGCCTTGTCCGCTCCTCGACGATCGCGTCGATCTTCGCCTGATGCGCCTCAACGCGCCGCTCGCGCTCGGCGTTTTCGCCGCTCATCGAACGCAGCGCTTCGTCCCGCTCCGCCGTCTGCCGCGCCGCCTCGTCCATCTGATGCTGAAGCTGGACGACCTCGCCTTCCAGCAGCGGTTGCTCATGCGTAAGGCGCCGCACAGCCTCCTCGATGTTCTGCAGCGCGGCCCGCGCCTCGACCCGCGCTGTGTTCGCGTCATAAAGGCTTGATCGCAGTTGCTGCTGCACGTCCGCGACGTGGCGGGACTCCGCCTGCGTGCGGTTGAGCTGGTCCTCAATCTGCGCGACCCGGTCTGCGAACTCCGCGAGGCGCTGCTCGATCTCGCGCATTTCGCTCTTGCGCGAAATCAGACCGCCGCCGTTGAGCGCATGCCGGATGCGCACGCGGCCGTCCGGCTCGACGACTTCGCCCGCGCGCGTCACGAAGCGATGCCCCCCGACGTCCTCCGCCGCCAGCGTGAAGGCGTCGTCCAGCGTCTCGACCACGATCGTCTTCGCCAGCAGGTGCCGCGCCAGGTGCGTCATCTCGTCCGCGTAGCGCACCCAGTCCAGCGCGCACGCGACGTAGCCCGGCTGCGCCGCAAACGTCCCCGCGTTGATCACCGGCGGCAGCCGGTCCAGCCCCACCGCCGAGACGCCTCCCGAAAGCGCCGCGACAAACTCCGGATCGGAAAGAAACCGCCGGCTGTCCGCGATCACCAGGCATTGCACCCAGTCCGCCAGCGCCGCCTCGATCACCGGCGCGTGCTCGACGTCGGTCTCAAAGACGTCCGCCACCAGCCCGCGGATCTCGGACAGCGGTCCCGGATCGGCTTCGTCGCGCTTGCGCTCCAGGAGCGACCGGACGCCCTGACCGACGCCCTCCATCCGGCGCTCCATCTCCCGCAGCACCTCCAACCGGGAGATCTGCGACGTCCGCTCATCGCGCACCCGCGCCAGATGCTCGGTCAGCTCCGACAGCAACCCGCCGATCCGCTCGGCCTCCGCCCGCTTCGCCTCGAGCCGCTCCTGCTCCGCGGCGATCAAACACTCGATCTCGTCGATTCGCGCCCGGACTTCCCCCTGCCGCCCGACGCGCTCCGCCAGCTCCGTCAAGATCGTCGCGTGACGCGCCTCGAGCTTCTCCTTCTGACCCGACAGCGACTCCCGGTGGCGGTTGAGGCTGAGAATCTCGTTATGAACCTGCGCCGTGCGGCGCATCAGCTCGACGATCCCGGCTTTCTCGTCCTCCAGCGCCGCCTGCGCCTCCGCCAGGCGACGGGCGAGCGCCTGATCCTCCGCCAGCAGTCCGTCCACGCGGGCATGAAGCGCATGCGTCTCCTCCTGAAGACGGGCGCCTTCCGCGTGCTTTTCCTCCAGTTCGCCCCGCGCCGCCGCCAACCGCGCCTCGTCCGCCGCAAGACGATCGCTCAGCCGCCCCCGCAGCCCGCGCTGCTCCTCGATGCGCTGCGCCGCGGCGGTCTCCCGCTCCTCCTGCGCCGTCATCCCCGACTGCGCCCGAACCAGTTCGTTCTCCGTCGCGGACACCTGCGCCGACAACGCGTCAAGCTGCGCGGTCAGCGACGTCTCCTCGGTCTCCCGCTGAGCAATCTGCGTGCGCAGACCGGTGACGCGGTCCGTCAGAGCGTCCACCTCGGCGCTCTGTCGCGACACCTGCTCCGTCAGGCGGTGATAATCCGCCAGCGACCGCTCGGAGCGCAACTCGCGAAGCCGCTGGTCGTACTCCTGAAAGTTCCGCGCCTTGCCCGCCGCCAGCTTCACGCTCCGCAGACGCTTCTCCAGTTCGTCCATCACGTCCGCGACGCGGAGCAGGTTCTGCTCGGTCCGCTCAAGACGGCGCTGCGCCTCCTTGCGGCGCGCTTTGTACCGGCTGATCCCCGCCGCCTCCTCGAAGATCACCCGCCGCTCACCCGGACTGCTGCGCAGCAGCGCGTCCACCTTCCCCTGCTCGATGACCGAGTACGCCTCGGTTCCGATACCGGTGTCGAGGAAAATCTCCCGGATGTCCTTCAGTCGCGACGGCTGGTTGTTGATCAGGTACTCGCTCTCGCCGGATCGGTAGAGCTTGCGCGTCACCGAAATCTCCGCGGCATCCAGCGGCAGCTTCCGGTCCGCGTTGTCGAAAATCAGATCGACCCGCGCCATCCCGCTGCTCTTGCGCGTCGACGACCCGTTGAAAATCATATCCAGCATCTGCCGCCCGCGCAGGGATTTTGCGGACTGCTCGCCGAGCACCCACTTGAACGCGTCGAGAATATTGCTCTTGCCGCAACCGTTGGGGCCGACGACGCAGGTCACTCCCGGACCGAAATCGAAATCCACCGCGTCCGCGAAGCTCTTGAAACCGGAAAGGGTGATGCGTTTGAGGAACATGGCGTCAGGTCGCCTCCCTGGACCCATCGAACATCAAGGACATCCTTGCCCGACCCAAGTTTATCACCCGCGCCGCGGGACGCCAACCGGAAATCTCAAAAAAAATACTGCTCACGATCCGCCGCCCGACGACTCATTCAACCGCGCCAGTCGATCCGTCAGCGCCTTCGCCGTCGCCGTGTCCCCGCGCCGCCGGGCCGCCCGGATCCCGCGCGCCAGCGCCGCCTCCGCGTCCGCACGCCGACCCGACGCCGCATACGCCGCCGCCAGCGTGCCGAGCACGCCGGGATCATCCCCCGTCATCCGCAGCGCCGCTTCCGCGAGGTCTACCGCCGTCGCCGCATCGCGCACGTCCCGGTCCGGACACGTCGCCAGCAACCACGCCACCCGGTTCAGGATCCCGGCGTCCGGCGGCGCCAGCGACACCCCCCGACGGTAGAACCGCACCGCTTCCGCGTAGCGACCATCCGCCGCGAGCACATCGCCGAGGCGAATTGCAGACCCGCCGGACCGATCCCCGAACTCCACCGCTTTGCGAAGCCACCGCTCCGCGTCGTCCGACCGACCCTGATGCAGGCAAAGCGCCCCCAGCGCCGCATACCCCGGCACATACGTGGGATCCTCGATCACACTCCTTTGATAGTAACCCTCGGCCTCGCGCAGACGGCCCCTCGCACTCGCAAGGTCGCCCGATAACCGCAGCGCCTCAGGCGATTCCGCGGCGTCCCCGGCGATCCTGCTGAGAAACCCCTCCGCCGCCTCCACATCTCCCCGGGATAATCCGAGCCTGCCGAGTTCCAGGAGGGCGTCGACCGAGGTCGGATCGTAGCGCAACGCGCCCTGAAAAGCCTCTTCCGCCCCGCTGACGTCTCCCGCCAGGAACCGCTCCGCCCCGACATACCGCCACGTCTCCGATCGGAAGTCGATGTCATCCGTCGGATGACGGATCGGAAGACATGTCACCGCCAGCGACGCCGCACCCGCAACGATGGCGCCGCGAATTCGCGTCCCCTTCCGCCTCGACCGCTTATTCCCGACGCCTCGACCCTCGCGCGGCGCAGGCGCTCCGTTCCGCCAGGCCGTCAGCATCCGCACCGCGCCTGCCGCCCCCAGCATCAGCACAAAGGGCACGACGGGCAGGCGGTAGCGAGCCGACACAAAGAACACCGCCACCGACGCCAGATACAGCCCGACGACCGCGATCGGCAGCCACCGGACCAGATCCACCGTCCGCCTCATCCGCAGACGCACGCCCACAACGGCAGCGCCGATCGCAGCAGCGGCAGCAGCAACCGCCCAGGGAAATCCGACCGGTCCGACGCGCCACACCAACCCCGTCAACACCCACGATGTATCCCGTGCCGCATACACATCCGAGTTCCGCGGGATCTCCCGCGAGTTCACAACCTCCACCCCCTTGCGAGCCAGCCCCGCTGCGAATGCCCCCGGATGCTCCGCCGCCCAGGCCCACGCCTTCCGGGCGAACCAGGCGCTTTGCGCCCCGTGCTTCGACATGCCCTCGAGCAGCGGCGCACGTACCAGCCGGTCCCACTCCGGTCCCGGCCTCGCCGCCAGCGTCTGTTGAACGTCCGCGTTGTTCCCGATGAAGAAATTGATCCCCCCGTTGCACGCGACAACGACATACTCCCCGGACGCCCGCCAGTTCCGAACCGTCACCGGAAGAACGACCGCCGCAAGACCAGCGAGCGTCGCCCCGGCCCACGCTGTCGCTCGCAGTGGCGCAGCGGATCCGGTCAGGCTCGCGGGGTTCCCGAGAAACGACGCCCGTCGCCGCGCGTCGTCACGTCCTTCCCGCCTTGACCGTCCCGCTACTGCCGCCGCGAACATCCCGATAAAGGCCAGCACTCCCGCGTTCGGCACGTTCAGTACCGCCAGCCCGACCGAGATCCCGAACGCCCCCCACCGCCACCCACGCCGCCCACGCAACGCCGACACCAACAAATGCACGCTCAGCAGAATCAGCAGAACCGCCAGTGACGCCGGTAACAACTCCTGGCTGGCGAAGATGAAGGGTCCGTAAAGCGCCAGTCCGCAGCCCGACAACCACCCGACCGTCCTGCCGAACATCCGCCGCCCAAGACGAGCAGCCAGTACGCAACTGACCACGAAGATGACCGCCAGCATCGCTCGCGCAGCGCCCACGCTCGGCCCCGTCAGGCGGAACACCTGACCCAGCAGATACGGAAACAACGGCGGCTGCCAGAACGCCCCCTCCGACATCCGCTCGCCGCCGGCGACGGCGCACGCCTGATCGAAATACGTCCGCTCGTCGATGATCGGCGTGCCGAACGTCGGGGAGTCCCGCAGGTCGAGAACGTAGACCGCCTGCACCGCAGCGGCGAAGGCCCCCACGACCACCGACATGCGCCCCGCCCCGCGCTTCACGCCTTCACGCCCTTCTCACGCCCGCGCCCTCTTGCGTCGCGCTCCCGCGCGCTCTCGCGTCGCACGCCCGCCGGAACAGTTTCATCCTGGGCGGGAACAAGAAAAGGCCGGGGCCGATCCGAAGATCGACACACCGGCCCGCATTGCGACGCCGCCTCCTGCCGAGCCGCGCCCGCCTGTCCTTGACGTTGCGAACCAAGGTCAAGGGTAAGGAGGCGCTCTCGCTTCAATCGGCCACGTGTAGCTTGTACCAGAGTCCCAACCGCCACGCCGCCCCGAACGCGATTCGCCGGCGCCGCGCCCGTTGCTACGGACAGGTGTACCCCTCGCTGTCCGTCGCCCCGCAGCCCCAGCGCGCTGTCGCCGTCCCCGCGTCCCCCGCGGTCCGGCTGAACTTGCCCTTGCCCTTACCGGTCGCGTCAATCACCCCGCTGCTCGTCTCGCCCGTATTGAGGCTCACCGTAAACGTGTCCCCCGGCGCGCCGCTGACCAGCTTGACCACCAGGCTGCGACGGTCCCCGCTCTTGGCGCGGCAGCCGGCCTTCTTGATGCTTTCGTTCCCGGTGCAGGCCGGACCGTCCACCAGCTTCGCGATCTTGTTCACCCCGCTCTCGGTGAACCAGATGACGTTGTCCGCGCCGACCGTCAGACCGTCCTTCAGCGCCGGATTCGGCGTCGGAATCTGATGCGACGTGAACGTCGCGGTCTCCACGTCGAAGATCATGATGTATCCGCGGTTCCGCGTCCCGAAAACAATGTCGCCGTTAGGACGCAGCCACATCGGTCCGCCCGACTCGTTGTTCACCGGAAACTGATACTCCGTGACGGTTCCGGAGATCACGTCATACACGCCCATGCCGGGCTCGTTCCAGCGGGAGTAGTAAACCTTGTTGTTCGAGTAAACGCAGAAAGCCGGCCCGCCGCCGAGCGTGTTGATGTCGGTGACGGTGTTGCCGCCGAGGGCGATCCGCCCGAGTTTATTGGCGTTGTACTCGGTGAAATAAATCTGCCCGCGGTCCGTGTCCTCATGCCCTTGCACCACCCAGCAGTTCGGCGTCGGCATGTTCACCGTGCGGATCCACTGCCGCGTCACCGGGTTGAATTCGCTGATCTTGTTGTTCGCGTGATCCGTGACCCAGACCGAACCGTCGCTTGTCTCAACCGGGATCGCCATCGCTGAAGGCGTATACGGCGACGCCACGTTGTGCATCGTCCCGCTGATCGAGTCGTACCACCCCAGCCCCCCACTGAAATACATCCCCGACCAGACCCTGCCCTGCGTGCCCACGATCATGCCGTCCGGACCGCTTCCGGGCGACGTATTGTGCTGCGTGAACACCGTCGTCACAGGGTTGAACGACGTCAGGCTGTTGTTGTTCGGCTGGCTGAACCAGACGATCCCGTTCTCATCCACCGAAATCTGATCCGGAAACGTCCCCTGAGGAACAACGTACTCCGTGATCTGCGCGCCTTGCGGCTCCTCTCCGGAGGCGGGATCGAGATACACGCGCGTCTCCAGAACCCCGGACGCGCCGTTAAGCGTCGCAATCGTCCGGTCCTCCCGTTTCACCCGGGTCTCCGTGACCGGAATGATCCGCACTTCCCCGTCGCCCGCCCGCGCCGCGTAGTATCGCCGAAGATCGTTCGGCGGGTCCGCAGGGTTGGGGTCTTCGATGCCGACGATCCGTCCGTCCACGTGATTCTGAATCCCAAGAAACGCCCCCGCACGGAAATGCACCAGAATCCGCGCGTCGTGCAGCACAATCCCGCGCCGCACCAGCTCGAAGCTGAGCACGTCGTTCTCACGCCACGTGTACGTCTCGATGTACCTCGGCTCGAACCCCTCGAAACCAAGCGGCGCCGCACACGTCGCCAGCCACGCCCGCACCGCCTCGCCGTTCTTTACCGGCAAGCCCGTGGCGTCCTCCGCAGCCGGCCACAAAAGATACGGAAGGCTCGAGAAGCTTGAGATGGACTCAAACGACACGTTGTTCAGTACAACCGGCGCGACCGGTCGATGCCGATCGCCCATCACAATCCCGCGCAGATGCCGGGGAACCTCACGCCCCCACGCCGACCCCGCACCCAATGCGCCCGCGATCGCCAACACCAACCCCACGCCCGAAATCCCCGCCCCACTTCGCTTCATCATCAGTCCTTCTCCCTTGAACCCACCCCGATCCCCGCGGCACCCTCCTACGACCCCGAATCCGCATTCTACCCCTCCGGCCAACCGCACGCGAGCAAATTCCACGACGAAGGTCTCGGTAAATGCCCACGGCAACCGCATTCTGACCTCAAATCCAAGTAACCCGGCCTGGCAGGGTGGCAGGGCGACATAGCCTGACAGCGGGGTGGCATCGCCTGGTGTACTCGCCTGGCCATGCTGGAGGACAGCAGACCTCAGAATGCAGCCCTCGGCGCAGGAGATGACGAAGACGGCCGGGTGGCATGCTCTCGCGACAGGGTGGCATGCTCTCGCGGTACTCCGCGTGAGCATGCGAGTTCATTCCCACCAGCGGGGTGGCATGCTCTCGCGGTACTCCGCGTGAGCATGCAAGTTCATCACGCCGGCTCATGACCCGCTCTTGCGCGCCGGTTCATGACCCGCCTGGGGGGCATGAAGCGCTCGCTTCCTGACGGGCGCGGCTCTGTTTTGAAACCGCGCCCTCGCTTTCGCTTTTCAGCGTTCGACTTGCGGCGTCCGTCCGTCTCTTACGCGTCGGAGGTTCGCCGGGTCGAGGATTCGCGCGGGCTGAAGCCCGCGGCTCGGTGGGGGCGGGTTCGGGGATCGCACTTTGGTATAATCGCCGTCATGCTGGCTGCGGGGGTGAGTGAGACGGACGCGGGGGTGAGTAATCCTGAACAAGAGGAGTAGGTAGCGGCGGACCGGAGGTTCGCGGTCCGGGCGAGGGTGAGCAGCGGCGGGCGGGGGTAAACGTGGATCTCCGCCGTCCGTTACTTTCCGGCGGGCAACGCGCGGCGGCGGGCGAGGTAGAAGATCGACGGGTAAACCAGCAGTTCGAGGATGAAGCTGGTGAACATGCCTCCGATGAGGGGCGCGGCCATCCGGCGCATCGTGTCCGCTCCCGCGCCGACGGCCCACATCAGCGGGAGCAGGCCGATGAAGTCGGTGGCGACGGTCATCATTTTGGGACGGATGCGCATGACGGCGCCGTCGTGGATCGCGGTGAGGAGGTCGCGGCGGGTCTTGAGGCGGCCCTCGTCTTTGAAGCGGTCGTGGCTGGCGTGCAGGTACAGGAGCATGACCTGCCCGGTCTCGGCGTCCACGCCGGCCAGGGCGATCATCCCGATGACCACCGCCAGCGAGAGATTGTAATCCAGCAGGTAGACGAACCAGACCGCTCCGACCAGCGAAAACGGAACCGCCAGCAGCACGACACAGGTCTGAAACCACGACCGCATGTTGACGTACAACAGCAGCACGATGATCACCGCGGTCAGCGGGACGACGACCTTGAGTCGCGCCGCGGCGGCCTGGATGTACTCGTACTGTCCCGACCACGAGAGGCTGTATCCGGTGGGCAGCTCGACGGTCTCCGCGAGGCGCTGGCGCGCGGCGTTGATCCACCCGACGACATCGGTCGTCGAGGGATCAACGTAGATCCAGACCGCTTTGCGGGAGTTCTCGCTGCGGATCATGTCCGGTCCGGGGTTGACGCGGATGTCGGCGAGCTGCGCGAGGGGGATCTGCGCACCGGAGGGCGCCGCCACGAGCGTCCGCCGCAGGTCCGGCAGGTTGTCGCGCAGCTCGCGCTTGTACCGAAGGTTGACCGGATAGCGCTCCAGCCCCTCGACGGTCCACGTGACGTTCATGCCCCCGATCGCGGAGAGGACGACTTCATGCACGTCGGCGACGGTCAGCCCGTAACGGGCGATCTCGTCGCGTTGGATCGTGATGTCGAGGTACTTCCCGCCGAGCGTTTTTTCAGTGAAGGCGTTGCGCGTGCCCGGCAGGGTGAGCACTTCCGCCAGCACGCGGTCGCCGAGGTCCGCGAGCACTTCGAGGTCGTCGCCGGTGATCTTGATCCCGACGGGCGTCTTAATGCCGGTGCTGAGCATGTCGATGCGGGTGCGGATCGGCTGCGTCCAGGAATTCGTCAGGCCGGGGAAGCTGACGACTTCGTTCAAACCGAAGTGCCGCGTCCCCGCTTCTTCGTAACCGTTGACGAGTTCGTCCTCGTTGATCGGTCGCGCACTGGGCCAGAAATACTCCAGTCCGGTCCAGCGGCGCACGCCCTCCGGGAGGAAGCGGTGCCAGCGCTCGAGGCGGCGCTGGCGCCACTTCGAGCGGTTGGGTTCGAGCATGATCGTCGTCTCGATCATGCTCATCGGGGCCGGGTCGGTGGCGGTGTCGGCGCGTCCGATCTTGCCGAACACGCGCTTCACCTCGGGGAACGTGGCGATCAGCTTGTCGGTCTGCTGGAGGAGTTCGCGGGCCTTGGTGATGCTGACGCCGGGGTCGGTCGTGGGCATATAAAGGAGGTCGCCTTCCTCCAGCGGCGGCATGAACTCGCTGCCCATCCCGGGGAAGGCGTTGTCCAGCGCCGGCCAGCGATCGGCGACGCGGTCGCCGATCAGCGGAACCTTGCGCAGTCCGACGAGCGGGACGGCGGTGCTCAGGGTGATCAGCGCCGCCAGGGCGATCGTCAACCACGGAGCGGCGATCGAGAGGCGGAAGAAGGGATCGTACACGCGCTGCATCAGACGGCTGATCGGGTTGGCCTGCTCGTGAATGATCTTCTGGGGGAGCAGGAGCATTCCGGCGATGACGACCCAGCCGCCGGCGATCCAGGTCCGGTAGGGCTCCCACGCGCCGAAGCCCACCGGCGCCGCGTAGATCAGCGCCGCGGGGACGCCCATCGCGGCGACGGTCAGCAGGGTGTTCCTCCTCCAGCCCCAGCGCTTCGGCAACACGCGCGGCGTGATGAAAAGCACCATCAAGACCGGGATGACCGTCACCGCGAGCAGTGACCCCGCCGCCACCGCGAACGTTTTCGTGTATGCCAGCGGCTTGAACAACCGCCCGCTCTCCTCGCCCAGCGCGAACACCGGCAGGAAGCTCACCGTGATGATCAGCAGGCTGAAAAAGAGGGTGGGGCCGACTTCCTTGGCGGCGTCGATGATGACCTCGGCGCGGGGGCGCGGCTCGACGGGGCCGCCCGCCAGCGCCGCCTTGTGCAGGCGCTCCTCCTCGCGGTCCAGGTGTTTGTGCGCGTTCTCGACCATCACGACGGCGCTGTCCACCATCACGCCGATCGCAATCGCGATTCCGCCGAGGCTCATGATGTTGGCGTTGATGCCGAGATCATTCATCACGATCAGGCTGATGAGCACGCCCGTCGGCACGACGAACATCGCCACCAGTTCGCTGCGCATGTGCAGCAGAAGGATGATGCACACGAGTCCGACGACGAGCATCTCCTGGAGCAGCGCGATCGTCAGCGTGTCCACGGCGCGCTCGATCAGCCCGGAGCGGTCGTATTCGGTGACGACGTCCACGCCGGGAGGCAGCCCGGTCCGCAGTTCGTCAAGCTTCTCCTTGACGTCGCGGATGACTTGGCGGGCGTTTCCGCCGTGGCGCATGACGACGATGCCGCCGGCGACCTCGCCCTTCCCGTCGCTTTCGGCCACGCCGCGTCGCAGCTCCGGACCGATGACCACGTCGCACACGTCGCGGAGGTACACGGGCGTGCCCTGCGGATTCGCGCGAAGCACGATGCGGCGCAGATCCTCGACGGCCTGCTGCGCGCGGGCGCGCTGGAGCGGAACGCCGCTCTCGCGGGCGAGGCGCATCTGCTCGGGCGTGAGTCGGCCGAGGTATCCGCGGCTGCGGATCATGTACTCCGTCTCGGACATCTCGATCACGCTGCCGCCGACGTCGAGGTTCGAACGCTCGACCGCCTCGCGCACGTCTTTCAGCGCGATGTCGTAGGCGAGAAGCCGGTCGGGATCGATGATGACCTGGTACTGCCGGACGAACCCGCCGACGGACGCGACTTCGGCCACTCCGTCCACCGAGGTCAGCTCGTACCGCAGATACCAATCCTGAAGCCCGCGCAGTTCGGACAGGTCGTATTCCGCTTGAACGAGCGGCGTTCGCCCGTCAAAGGGGCAAAGACCGGGGCCGTCGAACATCCGCACGCGCTCGAGGCGTTCCCGGATCGGCGCCGGGGCGTCTTTCCGCGAGGCGTACCACGTGACGGGGTCGCCCGTCGCTGCCGGATCGTGGTACATGCCGTCCGGGTGTTGCGGGCAGTGCCAGCCGTTGCGCAGCGAGTATTCGTAGACCCAGCCGACGCCCGTCGCGTCCGGTCCGATGCGCGGCGTGACGCCGGCGGGGAGGCGACCGGACACGTAGTTGAGATATTCCAGCACGCGCGACCGCGCCCAGTAAAGGTCCGTCCCGTCCTCGAACACAACGTAAACAAAAGACACGCCGAACATCGACTGCCCGCGCACCGTCCGGGCGTGCGGCACGGCCGTCATCGCCGTCGTCAGCGGGTAGGTGATCTGATCCTCAATGACTTCGGGCGACTGCTCCGGCCAGTCTGTCACGATGATGACCTGCACGTCGGAGAGATCGGGGATCGCGTCGAGGCGGATGTTCGTCACGGCGCGCAGCCCCGCGAGGATGACGAACCCCGTCAGCAGGAGCACGAGCAGGCGGTTGCGGGCGCAGAGGTCGATGAGTTTCGGAATCATCCGGGTGTTCTTCGTTTACGCGGGCCGCGACCGGTCGGCCAGCCAGGCCATCCGACGCGAGTCTTATTTCCTTCCCCTCGGTTCGCCGCACTTGAGCATCTTGAACCCGTAGTAGGGGTTGCTCAGCGAGGCGTGGTCCTGAATCCAGTCCCCCTTGGTCATCGGGCAGTGAAAGACATACAGGTCGGGGAAGCGCCGGCGGTCCGGACGAACGTGTCCGACGACCACGGTCATCGCGTTGCTGAGGGCGACGAACGTGACGCGATCGGTTTCGAGATTCTGCCCGGTGGTTCTCAACGCCGCCTCGTGAAGCGCCCGCAGAGCGTTGACGAATTCAACCGGGTATCCGGCGTCCGGCGCGTCTGCAAGCTTCATCGCCTCCTCGGACGCCGCCGCAACCCCGAGCGCGTGAAGGGCGACCTCGCGCGTCGTGTCCGAGGCGAAGCGCCGCCCGAGCTCGAGGTAGTGCTCGGTGATGAAGTCGACCTGTGTCTGCATCGCCGCCGACGGCGTTCCGGGACGGGCGACTTCGTCGGCGCGCACGAGCTTCATGCCGCACGTGGAGCATGTCGCGGGGGCGGCCGCGGTCACATCCGCATGCATCGGGCAGACGTAGGCTTCGCCGCCGGCGGACGGCGGCGGTGCGCGGTCCGAGAGCGCTGAGGCCCAGGACACGTCGGAAATCGGCTTGAGCTTCATGCCGCACTCCGGGCAGCGCTCCGCGTCGGTGGCGGCGAAGTGATTGCACTCCTGCATCGGACACGTGAACTTCGCATCGGGAGGGATGACCGTCGGCGCAGGTGCGGTCGCAGCCGCAACCGACACGTCGATCAAGTCGGCGGCGCAGACCGGACAGTTGCCCGCGCGACCGCTGCCGACCGCCGGATGCTCACGACAGGTCCAGCCGCTGGTTCGGGCCTGCGGCCCCGGCGGGGGAGGATTCTTCGCCGACATCGCGTCGGAAAGCCACGGTCCCTTGTACGCCGCCAGCGCTCGCCCGTCGTGCGGACATGCGCCCGCTGCGCCTCGCACGACCGTCGCGTGTGCTGCGTCCGGACAGGTGTACATGACCCGGAAGGGTTCAAGCTTTCGTCGGCAGCGCGGACAATCGCGCTCGGACTTCGAGAAGACCTGAAGGTGGTCGGGGCAGGTGAAGGCGATCTCGCCGCCGCCGGCCGCGCGGCGCGCCCGCACCCACGTCAGCTCCTCCGCCGGATCCAGTTTCATCCCGCACCAGGGACAGTCCCCCGGTTCAAGCGAAAAATACGCGCCCTGTCGCGCGGGGTCCGTTTCATCCGGATGTGCGTCCATCGGACAGGCGTAGCGCGCCTCGTCCAGACCGACCTCCGGCGACGGAGGCGTTGAATCCTGACCCCGCACCGCCGCGCCACATACGATCGCAGACGTGGCGGTGGAAGTCGTCAGCGAGGATGCGGCGAACACCGTTGCGACGAGCCGCGGGATCGGGCGGAGTATTTCCGACGTTTTCCTGAACATGATCGGACTCCCTGAACGTCAGTGACCGTGTCCGGAAGACGGAACCGGACGAGGGGTCGCTTCCGCCGCGGCGTCGTTCGAAGGGGCGGACGCCTTGGCGATCGCCTCTTTCAGGCGGCTTTCCGTGTCGAGAAGAAACTGACCGCTGGTGACGACGCGCTCGCCCTCGTCGAGTCCGAAGACGACCTCGACCTGTCCGTCCTCCAGATCGACGCCGAGTTGAACCTCGCGCGGTTTGAACTTCCCCCCCCCCGCGTCGACGAACGCAACGTTGCGCCGACCGGAGTCGATGTACGCCTCGCGCGGGATGACCAGCGCCTCACGCCCGAGATCGACGTGGAGCGTCACGCCGGCATACATGCCGGGTTTCAGCTCCAGCGTCGGATTGTCGAACTCGAGGCGGACCTTGATGACACGGGTCTGCGTTTCCAGATAAGGGTAAACGTAAACGACGTGCCCGACGAATTCCCGGTCCGGAACATAAGGCAGCGACATCCGCGCCTCCTGCCCGACGCGCACCCACGGCAACTGATACTCGTACACGTCGACATACACCCAGACCTTCGAGAGGTCGGCGATCGTGTAAAGACGCGCGTCCGGCGTGATGTAGGCGCCCTCCAGAACCGATTTCTCCGTCACAATCCCGCGCGACGGAGAGAAGATCGTCATCGTCTTGCGGATTTCCTTCGTGTGCTCCAGTTCCGCGATCTGCGCGTCCGAGACGTCGAGGTAGCGCAGTTGCACCCGGGCGGAATCCGCCAGCCGGCGCGCCTCCGCCAGCGCCTCGGGCATCGGGCTGCCCGCGAGACGCTCCACCCCGCGCAGCGCCGCGACGTATTCCTCCTGCGCCGAATAAAGCCGCGGGGCGTACACGTCGAACAACGCGTCGCCGCGCTCGACCGGCGCGCCGGTCTGATCCACGTGCAACCGCTCGATCCAGCCGTCGAACTTCGTGTTGACGTAGGCGACCGCCTGCTCGTTGTAGTCCACGCGGCCGACGGTGCGTAACGTCGTGCGCAGGGAGCCGCGCCGCACCAGCACCGTCCGCACGCCCATGTTCTGCACAACCACCGGGTCGATCCGGACCGTCGGACCCGCCGACACCTCGCCTTCCGGCGCATACACCGGCACAAGGTTCATTCCCCGCGGATCCTGCCCGGGGCGATCCGAGACAAAATCCGCAAGCACCGGACTGCGCCAGTAAATCACCTTCCGCTCCAGTCCCGCGTCGACGTCCGTCTCTGCCCCGGCCTTGACCGGGGTGAGCTTCATGTGACAGATCGGGCAGTCGCCAGGCTGCTTTTCGATCACCGTCGGATGCATGCCGCAGGTGTAAAGCTGAGCAACGTCGCCTTCCGCGCCCGAATTTCCGGCCGGACCGAAAGACGGCCCGCTGGATACGTAGGCGGCGTACCAACCGATCGCGCCCCCGAGCGCCAGGCACGCAACCCCGACGAGAACGACCGTCAATGCTCGACCGCGGCGCCGGTGTCGGGTCACGGCTGGGCCTCCAGTTCCGCGACGCCCGCGCCGGCGGCTTCCTCAAGGTCCGCCAGCGCCGTCTCCAACTCGGCGATCGAGCGGTGATACTGAACCGTAAACGCCAGCCACTTCCGCCAGCTTTCGATGACCGCCGGGAAGTCGCCCTTGCCGCCGCCCGAATATGCGGCGCGGGAGACCTCGTACGCCTGCCGTGCCTGCGGAATGATCGTGTTCGCAAAAAGCGCGACCAGCTCCTGCTTCGCGGCGACGGCGGACAGCGAGGTCGCAATGCGCGACGCCACGCGATGGCGCTCCGCCGCCAGTTCGTGCTGCGACGCCGCCAGCCGGCTGCGCGCCTCCGCAATCCCACCCTCGATCCGCCCGCGCCAGATCGGCAGGTTGATCCCCGCGACGATCGCCCACATGTCCATCCCTCGCTCGCTCATGCGGTCCACCTCGGGGATCATGCCGGTCTGCGGATCCGGCAGGACGCGCATCGCCTCGCGGTCCCGCTGGTACATCCACTCAATGCCGAACTTCAGGTCCGGCCACGACGCCAGCTCCGCCGCCCGCACGGCATGACGATCGCGCTCGATCTGACG
The DNA here is from genome assembly GCA_013360585.1 of Phycisphaerae bacterium. Lineage (GTDB taxonomy): Bacteria > Planctomycetota > Phycisphaerae > UBA1845 > UBA1845 > JABWBH01. Next base: position 23,988 of record JABWBH010000039.1, read on the forward strand.
CTGCAACCGAAGCAGAACCGGATTGAACCGATCCGCCTGCGCCAGGACGCGCTCACGATCAACGCGCGCCGTGCGCGGCGTGAGGTTGATCAGCGCCGGAAGATCGGTTCCGGCAGGACGGGCCGTGAGGCGGTTCAGGTCGGCGGTCGCCTCGGTCCGCTCGCGGCGAAGATCGATCACCTCGCTGTCCAACGCATAAAGCTCGACCTGTGCCCGCAGGATGTCGTCCTGCGACCGTCTCCCCGCGGCGACTTCCGCATGAGCGACGTCGATCAAGCCCCGAAGCAGCTCGCGGTTGGCGAGATTCGTCTCGATCGTGCGGTCGAGAATGTAAGCTCGGGAGTACGCTCGCCGGACTTCCGCCGCGACTTCGCGGCGCATGCGCTCGGCGTCGTGCAGCGCTATCCACGCTTCCTCCAGCGCGACCCGACCGGCGCGGTCCAGCTTCTCCGGAAGCGGAAGCGACATCATCACGCTGAGGATGAAATAATTGCTGCCGTCCGCGTACTGCGCGGGTTCCGGAAGCGTGCGCGTCAGCAACTCCGGATCGGGAGGCGCGGAGGCCTGCGGAATTTTCGCCAGCGCGGCGCGCACGGACTCGTCCGCCGCCCGGATTGCCGGGTTGTCGCGCAAGGCGATGGCGACCAGCGAATCCAGCGCAGCCGGCTCCTCAGCGGAGCGTCCCGCGGCATCCGGCGCGATCGAAACCGGCGCCGGTTCGGAAGCGTTCATGCCGGCGTTGTCGGGTTCTTCAGCAAACGTGCGCGTTTCTGAATTCCCGGGAGCGTTCAGACGGGCGAGGGCGTCACGAACCCGACGGGATTCCGCCGCGTGACCGGAACACCCAGCCAGCAACGCCAGCAGGAGGGTCGCGCCAACGAGCGGCTCCGCTTCGCGCGTTCGTCGGCGACGTTGTTGCGGCTTGTCGTCGCGTAGCATCAGAAACGATTCTCGGTCTTTCGGCATCGGTTGCGCGTCAGTCCCCGATTCCCGAGGCGGCGTCGAGCCGCTCCGAGTCACGCTCGTTGGATGCGCGATGGCGGCGACTTCTTCCCCGAGGTTTGTGTCGCCGGGCGATTGTGGGAAGATCGTTGCGGGGGTCGTCCGGCGGAAGTAGGGTGGTTTCGGGCCGACGCCCGATCCGGTCCTGAACTACGCGGGGCATCACGTGAACGTCGGATGCGGCATGACAACCGGTATGCGGATGCGGCTGATCTGCGCCGCCACGGCGTTGCTGGCGACGACAGCCGGATGCGGTAAGCGCGGCGCTGAACCGGCTGCGCCGACCTCGCCCCCCCTTCCCCCGGTTCAAGGCGCGCCGGAACCAACGCCGAAACCCGAAGAACGCCCCGCCTTCCTCGATCTTCCGGAGCGGACGGTTCCGGGGCGTGTGTTCATCATTGCGATCGACGGCGCCAGTTGGGACGTTTTTGATCAGGTGCTGGAAACCGGCCTGATGCCCAACCTCGGAAGGATCGTCGCCCAGGGGTCGCGGACTGCGCTGGAATCGATGGATCCCACGGCGTCGGCGATCCTCTGGACGACGATCGCGACCGGTCGGAAACCGAAGCACCACGGCGTTCACGGCTTCGTCGTCAAGACTCCCGAGGGCAGGACGGTCCCCGTCAGCAGCACGGTGCGGCGCGTGCGGGCGATGTGGAACATCGCCAGCGAGGCCGGCGTCAGCGTGGGGTTCATCAGTTGGTGGGTGACGTGGCCGGCCGAACCAGTGCGGGGGTTCATGTGCTCAGATTACACGTGGCCGCTCAAGAAGGACGAAGCGGGCTTCGCCACCGGCGCCGACGCGGACCTGGATCTGCCGCAGCGCACGTATCCGCCGGACCTGATGAAGGCGTTGGAGCGCTTCATCAAGACCGAAGACCGCCTCAGTCCGGCGGAACTCGCCTCGCTGGAGCTTCAGGCGGTGCGCAACATCAAGAGCTACGCCGTCCGCGACATCCTGCTCAAGGACGTCTCGGTCGGAAACATGTCGGCCTACCTGCTTGAGCGGTACAAGCCTTCGCTCGTGGGCGTGTATTTCGACGGATACGACGCCTTCTGTCACCTGTACTGGCCGGAGTACCGCCGCGTTCTCTCGACGCGCGCCGAAGGAGGGGAGGCGGCGGTGAGGCAACTGGACCCGACGGTGCAGGCGCTGGGCCGCTCGATCGAGAGCCATCTCGCGAGGATCGACATCGACATCGGCTCGATCCTGCAACGGACCGGACCGAACGACACGGTGCTGGTGATTTCCGATCACGGCTTCGGCGACAACCCCGGTCGGGCGCCGATCCAGCGGACGTATGACGACTGGATTCAGCCGCCGTTCTGGCATCACCGTCAGGGCATCCTTGCGGCGAGCGGCGGTCCGATCCGAAAAGGGCAGGACGGCGTCGCTGCGACGATCACGGACATCGCCCCGACCGTCCTCGCGCTTCTGGGGCTTCCGGTCGGGAAGGACATGGACGGGCGCGTCTTGACGGAGCTGCTCACGCCGGAGTTTCTCGCGCAGCATCCGGTGCGCTTCGTGGACACCTACGACCCTGCGCCGCGCGTTTCCGCTCCGGTGGAGAGCGCGTATGACGAGGGGATGAAGAACCGCCTCAAGGCCCTGGGCTACATCGAGGACGCGGACGAGGATGACGAGGAGTGACGCGTAGCCGCTCGCGCGTTTGTTTCGCAGGAGATAGGCTGTGACGGTGTTGATCAATCTGCTTTACATCTTTTTCGCGCAGTTGATTTCTCTGATCTTTGAAGGGGTCGGCGGAGGGGCGGCGTGAATTGTTAAGGGTTGATGAAGCCGGAAGTCCTGATCCGCGGCGTGGGGTATACTGGTCGCAGGCCGGCGACGCGTGCGCGTCGGCCTGAAGCGAGAGCATCGGATACAACGCCAAGATGGACAGTCGATCGGCAGAGCGTCCGGAACCCGGATACCGCAATCGAGTTCATGACGAAGCCGTCCGCGTGCTCGGGGACGCGCAGGTTGACGTGTCGCGCTATCCCGGGCGCCTGATCGTCCTGGAGGGTACGGACGGCGTGGGGCGATCGACACACATCGCCCTGCTGCGGGAGTGGCTCGAAACGGAAGGCTACGGCGTCCTGCACACGGGGCTGTCGCGCAGCCGCCTGGCGGGCGACGGGCTGCGGAAGGCGAAGCTGGGCACGACGGTGAGCCAGCGGACGCTGGACCTCTTTTACGCCACCGATTTTGCGGATCGCATTGAGAACGACATTCTTCCCGCGCTGCGCGCCGGGTTTGTCGTCCTCACGGACCGCTACTTTTATTCCATCATGGCGCGCTCGATCGTTCGTGGGATCGATCGGGACTGGCTGCGCGACCTCTACCGCTTCGCGCCCGCCCCTCACGGCGTTCTGTATCTGCGCGTGAGCGTGGATCATTTGATCCCCCGGGTGGTGACGCGCGGTCCCTTCGATTACTGGGAGTCGGGGATGGACTTTCAGGAGGAGACGGAGCTTTTTCGCTCATTTCGCCGATACCAGTCGAGGCTGCTTTCGGTGTTCGAGGAGCTGGCGAAGACCTACGGGTTTCAGATGATCGACGCAAACCGCGACATCGCCGATGTGTTCGCCGACCTGAAGGAGGCGGTGCGGTCGCTCCTGCCCAGCCGTCCGGGGGTCGCCTCATGACGGCGACGCTGCCGAGCGCGGGGAAGTGGGTCGAGGGTCTGCACCCGGACACGCCGTGCGTCGTGGCGGCGCGGCGGGTTCTCAAACGGCGCCTGCGGTCGGTCGAGGCGCTTCTTCCGCTGGCGGCCGATCATGCCCACGAAGATCCGGAATACGTTCATCAGCTTCGCGTGGCGACGCGGCGCTCCGCGGCGGCGCTGCGCCTTTTTGAAAGTTATTGTCCGCCTCGTGAGCTGCGCCGCCTTCGTCGCGGATTGCGGCGCATCCGACGCGCGGCGGCGGCGGCCCGCCTGTGCGACGTGCAGAAGACGGCCGTCGAGGATCTGAAGGCGCAAGGCGCTCTCGATGACGCCGTGGCGACGGCGCTGCTGCAAGACATCGATGCCCACCGTCTCCGGGCTCAGGACGCCTTGCGCGACGCGGCGGAGCGCTGGATGCCTCGGGCGCTTCGCGCGAGGCGCCAGGCGCTGCTTTCATCCTTGAGCCCCTGTCCTCGAAGGAGCGATGATGACGGTCAGCAAGACGGCGCCAAGGGACGTGTGTTCGTTCTGCGGGAGCTGGCGATCGAACACCTGCCGAAGCTGGTGCGGGACGTGCGTGAGGCGCCGGTCAGCGCCCCGGCCGCCCTGGACCAGCTTCACCGCCTGCGATTGAAGGTGAAGCGGCTGCGCTACGCCGTCGAGATCTTCTCGGTCTGCGGCGGAGACCTGCTGCGCGACGAGCTTTACCCGGTCGTTCAGGAGGCGCAGGACCGACTCGGGCGGGTCAACGACGCGTATGAACTGCTCCTGCGCCTCGAGTCGGTTCCGCAGGGCGCGGGGGGTTCGGCCGCGGCGCTTCATGACCGGCTGGTCCGCGAGCGAGAGGACGGCGCGGCGGAGTTTCACTCGTGGTGGAGCTCGCCGGAAGCGCAGGCGGCGTTGGACCGCCTCGAGACGCTCGCCTCGGGATTCAACATCGCCCCGCGCGCCGGAACGTATCTGCGCCGCCGCCCTCGTCCGGGACGCGCTGAACCGAAGGACGCGGCGCATCGGCATTGGCGCGTCGCGGCCGTGGACGTCGGCACGAACAGCCTGCGCCTCGTCGTCGCCGAGAGCGACCCGGTCTCCAAGTTCCGCGTCATCGAGGACGTGCGTGAGACGACGCGCCTGGGCGCGGGGCTTTACACGACCGGCCGGCTGAACGAGAGCGTGATGGAGGCGTCGCTTTCGGTGCTGGAGCAGATGCGGACGGTCTGGGACGGGCTGCACGTGGATCGCATCCGCGCCGTGGCGACCTCCGCCGTCCGCGAGGCGCGCAACGGTGCGGAGTTCGTCGAGCGCGTCCGCCGCAGGGTCGGGCTTCAGCTCGAGGTCATTGACGCGGAATACGAAGCCCGCCTGGCGTTCTCCAGCGTGACCAACGCCTTTCCGCTCGAGGACCGGCGCTTCGCGGTCGTCGATCTGGGCGGCGGCAGCGCGGAGCTGATCTTAAGCAACGGAGGCCTCATCGACGGCATCTGCAAGCTCCCGCTCGGCGCGGTGCGCCTGACCGAGATGTACGGGCTGCCCGGCGACGGCGGCGCCTACCGGTTCAACGCGATGCGCAAGGCCGTCGAAGACGTTTTGAAGGAGAGCGTCAGCACGCCGACGCGCGGGCTGGACGTCCTGATCGGGTCCGGCGGAACGTTCACGACGCTGGCGAAGCTGTCGATCCGCCGGGGGATGGAGACGCATCCGGAGGGGCGCTTCAGCTTCGCGCTTCGCGGGTATGAACTCGGGCGCGGCGAGGTGGCGTATCTTCTGGACTGGTTGCGCAGTCTCCCCCTCGCGGAACGGCGTCAGGCGCCGGGGATGGGCTACCGGCGGGCGGAGATCATCGTCGCGGGGTTGTGCGTGGTCGAGCGTCTGATGGAGCACCTCGGCGTCGAGCGGTTGTGGATTCATGACGGCGGCATCCGCGACGGTCTGCTGGCGGAGATGATCGACGATCTCACGGGCGCGGTCGAGCGGTCGCCGGATTCGGTCCGCGACGTCCTCAGCGAAATCCGCGCCTACGCCGAGCGCCAGCGCTACGACTTCGCGCATTCCGAGCACGTCACCCACCTGGCGCTGCGCATCTTCGATCAACTGGCGGCGCAATTACCTGAAGCGGCGGGGAGCTGGGCGGGTCCGCAGGGCCGCGAGATTCTTCAGGCCGCGGGCATCCTTCACGACGTCGGCATCCTGATCGGATACGCCCGGCATCACCGGCACAGCTACGAGATGATCCTGCACGCGGACCTGCCGGGGCTGTCCCGAAGGGAGTCGGCGCTCATCGCCGCCGTCGCGCGGTATCACCGGCGCTGCGGACCGAAGCAGTCACATAACAGCTTCCGCCGTCTGCGCCCGGACGATCAGCGCCTCGTCGCGCATCTGGCGGGCATCCTGCGCATCGCCGACGGGCTGGACCGGTCGCACACGCAGACCGTCCGGGACGTCCGTGTCGAGTGTGAACCGCACGCGGTCACGTTTCACGCCGAGACGGCGGGGGCGTGCGAGGAGAACCTGCGGGCGGCCTCAAAGAAGGCGGACGTGTTCGAGGAGTGGTTCCGCGCGCGGGCGCGGATCGTCAAGGCGGAACGGACGCCGCGGGGAACCAGGAGGCAGGCGAAGGATGAGCGCGGCTGAGCGTTATACGGATTACGGACCGCTTCCGGGCAAGCTCTTCATCGTCGAGGGCATCGACGGATCGGGGAAGAGCACGCAGCTCGATCTGCTGCGCAAGTGGATCGTCGCCCGCGGGTATTGCGTGTACTTCAGCGAGTGGAACTCGTCCCCGCTGGTCCGCGCCACGACGAAGATGGGCAAGGATCAGCATCTCCTGTCGCCGATGACCTTCTCGCTGATCCACGCCGCAGACTTCGCCGACCGCCTCGACCGTGCCATCCTTCCGTCGCTGCGCGCCGGCGCCGTCGTCCTGACCGACCGCTACATCTTCACCGCCTTCGCCCGCGACGCCGCCCGCGGCGTGGATCCGGATTTCGTCCGCCGCGTCTACCGCTTCGCCCCGAAGCCCGACGCCGCGTTCTACTTCCGCGTCCCGCTGGACGAGGCGCTTCGGCGAATCCTCGCCGGGCGGCCGGAACTGAAGTATTACGAGGCCGGCATGGACCTCGCCCTCAGCGAAGACCCTTACGAGAGCTTCCGCCTCTTTCAGGGGCGCATCCGCGAGCAATATGAACTGATGGTCCCCGAATTCGACCTCACCGTCATCGACGCCACGCTCCCCATCACCGAGCAGCAACGCCAGGTCCGCAAAATCGTCGGCAACATGCTCGACTCCTGCCTGACGCGCCCCTCCACGCCTTACGGCCGCCTCCTCACCGAGCACGGTCTGTCCGGGCACTACCTCCGCGAAGTCGGCGCCAGACCGGAAATCTGAACGGACCGCGCCCGCCCCGTTTGACGCCACCCCCCCACCCTGAAGAGAGAATGCTTCCTCATCGGCACCGCCGTTCGTTTCGTCATCTCTGCCCCCGTGCCTCTGTATTTTTGTCCCTTTATCCCTTCCTCCGCCCCCTACTCCACGGTCACGCGGCGCGGCAGGAGCGCGCCTTCGCAGAGGGACGCGCCAGCGGCGTCCTCCAGCTTCGTGACGGCGCATTCGTACTCCCCGGGCGCGAGGCGCCTGAGGCGGACCTTGCCGCGGCCGGCGGCGTCGAGGTCGGCGCGCCGCCGGTGCGGGCCGGACGCGCCGGTGCATTCGACCGTCACCCGACCCAGCGCGGCGTCCGCGACGACCTTGGACTTCAACTGCCCCGCGCCGCCCTTCGCCCGGTGCTTGCGCAGTTGCGCGCACTCGTCCGCGCAGCCGAGCCGCAGCAGGTACATGTCGCGCGCCCCCACCGCCGTCAGCTCCTGCACGCCCTCGCCCGGATCGAAGTCCACCGTGCCCTGAAACAGGCCCGACACGGTGACGTCGCCGTTCTCGTGTGCGACCACGAAATTTGTGGAATCTTCCTCTTCCGGCCCGCCCCAGGGGATCGTCCACTCATACTCCCCGTCGGGCGAAAAGCGGGACAGGAACGGATCATAACCCCCGCGCGAAACGTGAATATCCGGCGGTCCGGCGTCGTTGAAATCGACCTCGTCCTTGAAGTGTCCGGCGGCGATGACGTGACCGTCGCGGTCGAATGTCGCGGCGGCGACGACGGCCCGGCCCGGTCCGCCGATCTGCCGGCTCCAGAGGTACTCGCCGTCGGTGTTCAACATCAGCAGCAAACCGTCGATCTCCCCCCGCGCCGTCAGCCAGTGCTCCCCCGGTCCGGGATCGACGTCCATCGACTCCTCGAAGAATCCGTCGATCAGCAGCCGGTCATTCCCATCGATGGACAACCCATAGCCCGTGGGCGTCAGATTCGGCTCCCATACCCGCGTCCACAGGTACGTCCCGTCGGCGGCGTACTTACTGAGGAAAATGTCATTGCGATCCGCAATGTACCAGTCTTCTCCGGGACCGGGGTCGAAGTCCACGGCGCCGTTGAACACGCCGAGCACGTAGCCGTTCCCTTGCGAATCGACCTGAACCGAAAAGAAGAATCGCCAGACGGTCCGCCAAAAGATACTGCCCACATAAACTCGCCATTCCACGAGAGGTTCAGCAAGTAAACATCATCATTTCCATTTGAGGAAAACCATTCCTCCTGTGGCCCGGGATCAAGATCGATCGCTTCATAAAAATGACCGGCTACCCAGATGCCGCTATCGTCCGCCGCCACGGCGTAGGCACTATCAGAGGCCGGGCCGCCGAACGTGATCGTCCATTCATATCTCGGAACGCCGCGATTGACCGATACGACTGATACATATGAATCCCCTGTGCCGCGGCGCGTATTCGAGGTGTGCAGATCAATGCCATCGGTGATGTCAAAGTCAAGCGTGTATGAGTTCTGCAACTGTGGACCAAAAGTGCCGCAATATAGAACGTAATTGCGGAAGCCGGCGACGCCGATGATGGTTTCCCATTCCGTGTCGGCAAGCGCATAATTCCTTACAAGACTGCCATCGCCATTCACGAGGGAAAGCGATGAGTCAAAACTGCCTGCCAATGGCCTGACAAGCACGGTCGCCGTGGGATCCCAGTCGATGTCGACCGGTTCATACGGATAGAAACGATCCGCAACCCAGACTCCTCCTTCAGGCGCTGCGGCAAGACCCGAGCGTCCGCCGCCGGACTCGTGCCGTGTTCCTCCAATCGCTCCATTTGAGCCAACCCGCTTGAACACCGGTGTTTCGCAGAGTTCCCCGCCAAGCGAATAAGCCGAAGGGATTGCCAGCAATACGATTGCCGCCGCGCACAAGGCGCGCAACAGCGAACTCAAGCCTTTCTTGTGATAAACACGCATGACAGCCCCTCGCAGAGTTGCAGAGTTATTGACATCCGCAGTCCCAGCCGTATTGAAATGCGGTGGGTGGACCGCTGGTCGCCTTCTTGACAATCAGATACGCATCGTCGCTGGAGCCGTCGTGACCGGCGTGGAACTTTCCCGACGTGCAGACACGCTTGCGGATCTCCAGCGTTCCCCTGGTCAATTGGAAGTCGCCGCCTTCGACGGTGAGGACGTTGGTTTCGGACGCCTGGGATCGGAAAGCGAGGACGTCGCCTCCGCCGTTGGTGTCCGTGTTGATCGTCAGTTTCCCGATGGACTCATTCTGCTGGAGCTCCACGTTGACGCCTTCGTAATCCGCCGTGATCGTGGCGTTGTCGGACGGGTCGTCGGGGTAGCAGAGGAAGCAGGCGGCGGAGAACCAGTTGGCGGTCGTCTGCCAGGGTCGCCACGTGCCGCCCGGGGCGCCGATCCAGGTGAAATTCGCCGCGATCGCCGACCCGCCGGACAGGCCGATCAGCAGCGCGGCCCTACGGAGCGCGGAGCGTCGGAAGACGGAATCGCATGGGCCAAACCTCCGCAAAAGGAAAAGGGGTCTCATCCTCCACACGAGGTACGCCGACAGTCTACCGGAACGCAAGGGTCCGGTCAAGGGCGGGATGCGGGGAAACTCAATAATCCGCCGCGGCGCTCTTCGTCTTCAGAGCCATTGCAAAAGCAGGGCGCTGCTCCTGGTGGAATCCACCGCTGCTCCGCACGTTCTTTGCCCGCCACCGTCGAACGAGGGTAGGATTCGCAGAGTCGGCGTGCGCGAAACCGACCAGGAAGAGGCGGAATGCTTATTGTTGAACGATCAACCGTGACCCCCTGGGAGGCGCCCCCCGTGATGGGCGGTGGGGGGCGGGGTTCGCGCCGCTGCAGGTGGGCGTCGAGCCGTCCCCGTCGGGCGCGCGTGTCGGCGACGATGGTGCTGCTTTGTCTGCCGGGGGCGCTGGGGTGGGGACGCGACGGGCATCGGATTGTGGCCGAGATCGCGTCGCGGCATCTGACGGCGAAGGCCCGCGAGGAGTTGAACAACCTTCTGAAGGATGAGCGACTGCCTGACGTCTCCACGTGGGCGGACGATGTCCGCAATGAGGCCGCCTACCGCTGGTCCGCGCCGCTGCACTACGTCAACATTCCGAAGGACGCCGAAGGATATGACGCGACGCGGGACTGCCCGAAGGGGGAATGCGTGGTCGAGGCGGTGCGCAAGTACCGGGACGTGCTGGCGGACGGGAAGGCGGCGGCGGCGGACCGCGTCGAGGCGCTGAAGTTCCTCGTCCACTTCGTCGGCGACCTGCATCAGCCCCTGCACGCCGGCTACGCGGCGGACCGCGGAGGCAACGACATCACGGTCGAATTCCTCGGCGAGTCGATGAATCTGCACGCGCTGTGGGACACCGGACTGCTGGGCCGCACCGGGAAGATGTGGACGCACTACGCGGAGGAGCTTCATCAACGGATCACCGACGAGAACCGGAAGGCGTGGTCGAGCGCGGACCCCGGCGTCTGGGCGACGGAGTCCTTCCGCCTCGCCGTGTCGCATGCATATGCGCTGCCGGAGGATCGGCGGATCGGTGAGGCGTATTATGTGCGGAACCGCCCGGTGATCGAAGATCGGCTTTCGGCGGCGGGGGTTCGCCTGGCGCTGATGATCAACGCGGCGCTGGATCCTCCGCCGGGCGATGGCGCGCCAGGCGCTAAGACGCCCTCGGACGCGGGCGGGCGTCGGGCGGAACCCGCGACGCCGCGGTGAAGGGCGAGCATGCAACCCGACGATCTGGTGTGTTACTGCTATCACGTCCCGCTGCGCAAGCTCCTCCACTTCGCGCGGCGCGAGCGTCCGCAACGGGCCAGCCGGATGAGTCAGTGCCTTGGCGCCGGCACCGGCTGCGGGTGGTGCATCCCGTTTCTGGAGAAGATCGCAGCGGACCCGGACGGATGCCGCCTGATCTCCGAGTCGCCGGACGACTACGCCGCGCGTCGCCGGGCGTACATTCTGGAGAAGCGCCCGAAGAACACGTTCGCCGCCGCGGATGCGGACCCGGCTTCCGCACCGGAGGCGCCGGTCCCCGCGCCGCCTCCGTCGCCCGGCGCCGCACCCGCTTCGCCTGACGGGCAGGTCTGAATGCGGTCGCGCCGCGCTGACTTCCGGACGCCGGATCAATCCGAGATGATCGGACCCGTGTCGACGACTTCGAAGTCGCGGCCTTTGACCTGTCCCAGTTCGTGCAGCTCGTCGTCGTCCCAGCGCGGGTCCGGCACGCCGGAGATGTACCAGTTCGAGCCGTTGTCGGCGACGATCATGCCGTATTTCTTGAGCGCGGTCAGGATCACCTGCACGTTCGGCGAAAACGTCGAGACGTCGTAGTCCGCCCTGAGCCGGACGCGCAGACCCATCGGGGGCAGGTTCGGATCGCGCAAGTCGCTGGCGAAGTGCGTGGCGGGCAGGATGAATCCGCGCTGGGTGCGGCTGACGGTGAAGCGCAGGGCGTGGTTGATTTCGCCTTTCTCGACGACCTCGTCGTAGCGCACCAGCCCGGCGAAGATCGGCAGGCCCGCCGCGTCGGCGGAGGTCCAGTACCAGGGGCGCAGGTCGTTGGAGGTCAGATCCCAGACCGCGCCGCAATCCGCCCGCCACTTCTGACCGTTGCGTCGCGGAAAGGCGCGGTACATCTCGTAGAGTTTGAGGTTGTCCACGTCGATGACCAGGACGTGACGATCCCCGTTGGAGTCCGGGCCCCCCTCGATCGGCGCGTCCGGCGGCACGGGATACGGACCGGGGTCGCTCTCGTCCTTGTAGGCGCGGAAGCGGATGCGCACCTCGGGCTGTGCGTCGTTCACCAATACGTAGGGGATGCCGTTGGGAGCGCCGTTCCAGACCGTGCCGAAGTCGGGATGCAGCCCACGATCCAGCCCGATCGAGGCGAGGAAATGATCCGAGTTCGGGTGGACGGGGTAGGCGGAGATGTCCGTGTTCCAGGGATTGTCCGGGGGGAAGATTTGCGGAACGTCTTCAGCCCGCGCTGCCGCGGTCGCAAGGATCAGCAAGAACCCGACCCGCCTCACACCGCTTCGCATCATGTTCGGCCTCCTTCTACACCCCGGCCTGCCCGGCCGATCCTTGTTTTCTCGTCCGGTGGCCTCTTTCCTGTCGCCTTCCTCAGTTCGTCTCCCGATGCCGCCGTCGGATGTCGCGTTCGACTTCGTCCAGCGCGTCGCGCTCCTGATCGTCGAGGGCGAGCGGCTTGGCCTCCGCAATGACCGCGGCGGCCTTGCGGAACGCGCCGGTCACGGCGAGCATCCGCGCCAGCTCGGCGCGAAGCACGACCTCCTCCGGGACGACGGCGATCAGGCGATGCAGGACGGTGACGACCCTCGGGGCGTCGCCGGCCGACCGGTAACACGTATACAGATTCCCGAGCATCCGCCGCAACGTGTAATGAACGTCCACCGGGGCGAAGGCGTCCTGCGGGATGCGGTCCTGCCCGCCCAGCGTCGCCGAGAGCATCGCCCGGACCTGACCCGAAGTGTACAATTCGCCGGACCGGTAAGGATCGATGTACGCCGGTTCCTCCAGTTCCGCGTGGCGTAAGAGGAAGTGTCCCGGCGTCCCGATCGCCAGCAGCGGAATTCCCGTCGCGGATGCAACGTCCAGCCAGATCGCCGAAAGCGAGATCGGGATGCCGCTGCGGCGTTCGATCACGCGGTTGAGATAACTGTTTTCCGGGTTCCGGTAATCATCGACCGCCGCCCCGGTGAGCCGCTCCTCGCCGACAATGACCTCGCGGAGGGCTTCGACCTGCTCCAGGGACGTCACCGGGTTCCGCTCGCGGACGCGTTCAGCGAGGTGGTCGAGAAAGCGCAGGTAGATGCGCTGATCGAGCGCCGGGTACTCGTCGCGGGCGAACAACAGCGCCGCGTGGGCGAGGCGGATTTCGTCCGCCGGCCGCCTGACATATTCATCAAACGGATGTCCCCCGCCGCTCACGTCGACATCCTACCCGGAGGCCCCGCGGGCGTCGCGGATCCGGGACGACCGGGCGAACCGGCGAGGCGGCGCCGCCCGGAGGGGAAGGATGCGGCGGGTTGCCGGAAACTGTCGAGAGTCGGTCTGCTGCCGCTTTCCGGGTCGCGTCCGAGTATACAATCCTGGGGTCGGGCGCGGGGCGGCGGTCCGGGACACGGAGTCGAATATTCCGGGGGGGAATGCGAATACCCTCAGCGGAAGTCCCGTGGAGCGAAGAACATGAATCAGTGGAGCGCGACGGTATCTCAGATTCAGGAATTTCTTAACCAGCACGTTCCGGCCGAGGTCGTCCAGCGGGCGGGGCTGGGGGCGCTGGGAGCGATCGTGGGCGGCGTCCTGCTTTGCGTGCTGGGGGCGAAGCTGGCGCGCGTGGGATTTACCGGCGCGTGGGCGCTGGTGGGAGCGCTGGTGGGCTACCGAGTGGCGCAGGAAGCGGGGATGCACCCGGTTCCGGGCGCCCTGCTTTTTGCGGCGGGGATCGGCGTCATCGGTCATCTGACGTACCGGTTCTGGGTTGGGGTGCTGACGGCCGGCGTCATCACGGCGCTGGTGCTCGGGGCGTTCGGGTACCAGCGCGTTGGACCGCGCCTGCAGGAATACAACGAGCGGCAGTCGGCGCTGCTGGTGGCGCATACCGAGGCTTCGGACGAAGGCGCTGCGTTCTCGATCCCGACGGCTGAGGAGCAGAACGGCTACCGCCGGGAGCCTTTCCGCCGCCACGTCAGCGAATTCTGGGGCTACGTCAAGACGCAGGACGCCACGGTCGCCGGTCACGCCAAGGCGCTGGGGTTGACGGCGCTGGTGTTCGGGCTGCTCGTGGGGTTGTCCACGATCCGTTACACGATGATTCTGACGACGTCTCTGCTCGGGACAGCGCTGCTCGGAACGGGCATTGTCGGTGGCGTCAATGCGCTCTGGCCGGGTTTCGCCGCCGCGGCGGCGAACAAGCCGATCCTCAACATCGTGGTCTTTGCGGTGTTCATGCTCATCTCGATCTTCCTTCAGGTGCGCCTCACGCGGGCGGCGAAAGAGGACGGCGAAACGCCTCCCGCGAAGGGCAAGTCCGCCCCGTTGTAAGGGCGTCTTCGCACCGCCGCCGCCGGATTCGGACTCGACTTTCGCCGCGGGGCGGGCCGATCGCGCGGGGCGCGCCCGGCGGTCGCGCCAGGCGCATCCGGGTCCGCAGAATGAACGATGGTTCAGGCGGGCATCGACCGTTGATTCGGGAGGAACTTCGCGTCTCTTGCGTCGGAACTCGCCTTCGCTAACCTTAGGGACCGAGGTCCGTAGGACGGACCGCCGGCGCGCGGCATGACCGGTCGCCGCGAAGCGATGACGGAGCACGCCGAAGCATCGGCGGAGAGGGCGGCGACGTTCTCATCCCGCGCGCCGCTTCTTCCCTCCGATCGGAGGTCGCGCCGGATCATAAGCGGGTTCATGTTCCAGCCGGAGGCGAACCATGGAAAAGGTGACTCAATTCTCGATCTTCCTGGCCAACAAGGCGGGCGTTCTTTCTCGCATTTTCCGCGAGATGGCCCGCACCAGGGTGAACATTTCGGCGCTGGCGATGATGGACGCGGCGGAGCACGGCGTGCTTCGGATGGTCACGGATGAGCCGGACACCGCCCGCCGGACGCTCGGGTCGCTGAACCTTCCGATCACCGAGACGGACTGTCTGGCGGTGACCCTGGCCAACCGACCGGGCGCAGTGGCCGACATCTGCGAAAAACTCGCCAACGAGCACATCAACGTCAGCTATCTGTACTGCACAACCGGCGCCGCCGGAGGCAAGACGCTCGCCGTCCTCAAGGTTCCGGACATCAAAAAAGCGATGAAGGTACTCGAAAACAACAAGCCGACCAGCCGCGACGAGAAACCCGTCGTCCGAAGCCCGCGGATGAAGGTCCGGCGCTGACCGCCAAGCCGGCTGAGAATCCGCACCGCGGTGTTCCCGGAAAAAGTTCGGCCCGGCGAAAGCTCGCCGGGCCTTGGGGAATCCGTCCAAATGGGGTTGGACGGAGAGTGAGCAGTCATGATCTCTGTGAAATCCTGATTCCTTCTCAACCTGACCGCGATCTCGACACGGTATGCCGAGCGCGATTCGTACATCGCCCCTGGGGATCACCAATCCCCTTAAAAACCGCCCTCAGATTCACAATCGAACCGTGCGCGTGCTCCCCGCCGGCTCCGAACCGCAAACCCGCCCACAGCTGCATCGGGGCTTTCGTCAACTCCGATCAGACGCCGCCCGCCGCCGCTGCAACTCAGACATGTCGTGCCGACGGATCCGGATGCCACCGGTATTGATTGACCGACCCGGCGAAGCACGTCCGCCGCACGTTCCGAAAAAGGTTAGCGGTCCTTGAAGGATTCGTCAAGACAGGGCCACCCCTCCCCCTCATCCCCCGACGAGTCTGTCGGTTCTTCGTTTCCGCGTGCCGACGGACAGGGGCGAGGACGGGCCTGGCAAAGCGGAAACTCCTGGGCAGCGTTCGAGAAGGCGCCGCCTCCGCGTGGGGGGCGTAGGCGGACGGCGAGATGATGCTCACACCCTCGGTTGAAAGAACGACCCGGGTTCGCCGGAAAGTCCGCGCGGGGCAATCTCCACGGACTTCAGCCCGCCCGGGGATTAACCCGCACGGGCTGAAGCCCTCGGCCCAGAAGGACCGCTCACCTACATGAATCATCAATCAGCGCGCCGTCCAGGTGTAGCTCGGCGTACCAGGAACGCCGCTGAAAACAACGTCTCCAGGAGCGATGCCTGTTGAACTCCATCGAAAGACTTCCGCCGGCGGCGGCGCATCGAGGTCGGCCTGCAACACTTCATACTCGCGGGCCCAGTCCAGCGCTCCCGCTTTCCATTGCTCATGCCGCACCTTGCTCGGAAACCACGACTCCCCTCTCTTTGAAAGCGTCGTCGTGATGATCGCGGTATAAGAAACCTTGCCCGTGGCGGACATCGGATCGGGGTACGTCGTGTCGTTCTGCATACGGGTCAGCGCATACCCCTTTGATTTGTCAACATGGTACACCAGCGTCTGATCCAGATCCGACGTACTCCTGGTCTTGATCGCAAGCACATCCGCGCCGATCCGCTCCAGCCCGACGATCTCGTAGTCCAGTTGCATGCCTTCCGTAAGATCGACTTGAGGTCCGTAGGGCGTCGGAAATCCAAGGAATTTCCCGTTGAAGAATACAGGAGTTCCAAGTTTCGGATGATTCATGATCTGATGCTGAAAACTGGAAACGCTGAATCGCCTCAGGAAGGCGACTCCCGATCCGTCCCACAGGCTGATCTCATAAGGCTGCCCCGGCTTGACCCGTGCGTCCTTGTCGAGTCTGCGGTATACGAAGTCATCCACGACGTCAACTCGGTACCGATGCCCATCAAAGTAACACCGCAGGAGTTTCGGTGCGGACGCCTTTCCGTTTCCGTCAAGACTCACGTAGCGCACAACCAACGTGCCTGCCCCGAAGGACTCCCGTTGCAGCGCGGCCGCATGCAAATACTCACGCGCAAAGTCCAACTCCTTCGCCTCCGCCTCGCCCGCCGCACACGCCAAGATCATCAGTAATGCCGACATTTCCTGAACCTCCTTCAGATGCTGTCGCATGATCTCCGAATCCGCGAACTACAATACCGGCGTCGCGGTCGAGACTGCAACCCTGTAACATTCCTCATCAACGCGGACGGCTCCGCGCGACATCCACGACTTGCTCTAAACCCAAGACGCAACGCCCCGCCATGAATACGGAGCGCTCACGCAGGAGGACATTCTGCCGTCGTTTTGGAGTAATCCTCATGCGTTTCCGTAGGATCTCCGTCCTCTATGCATGCGCCGCCAGGCTGCCCTGGCGACACTACCCACTTGCAGTTGTACCTGCGCCAGCAAAGGACAAGCTCGGGAAGGCATTTTCTTCCCGTATGCGTCATGCACGAGGTAAGAATCGGATACCGGTGATACCGCTGGCCGTTGCAGTTGGAGGGCGCGAGGATCTCCGTGCAATTCCCGAGGCTGTCGGGGGCTGAACACAACGCCTCGGACGCCGGATCGGCTTTGCGATCCTCGCACTCCTGAATTGCGCCGGGATCAGCGAACCCTGCAATAAGGGAAACAAAAACGAAACCCGTCACACAACACTTCCCAAGGTTCATAACAAAGGGCTCCTCTGGAAGGGAAGGGAAGGGAAGGGAAGGGAAGGGAAGGGAAGGGACCGACGCGGAGCCTTCCGCCCTGCCCGAATTTCATTCCTCGTCCTGTAACGTACCCCACGGGCATCGGACGGTCAAGAGGAAATCGAAAATTAATGCGGATTTCATCTTGTTCCCTGGCGCCCGTCACTTCGCCCGTTCCCGACAATGCGGATATTGACTTCCGTTCCTTCGGGTCGGGCTGTCGCCGGGGGTGTCAGCCTGTGGGTTGGCGGTCGCCCCGCCTCCCTGGTCGCCGCGGTCGCCGGGGCCGTGCGGCATATGCTGGCCACCGCCGTGGTCATCTTCAACAGCGCCCGCCTCGTCCGCTTGAGCGTTACCGGTCGGATGCGCTGACGGTTCCGCAGGCGATCACCTGCCCTGCGCCTTTGAGGATCTCTGCTGGTTCCGCGCCTCGTTCCTCTGCGCGTCAGTCGGAAGCTTCAGCAACCCCGGTCTTAGGCGATCCTCAAACACTTTATCCATGAAGGCTGAAAGTTCTTCCAGACGGCGCTGGCTTGCCGCAAGGGTTCTTTCATCCTCCTCGGACCGGGGATTTCGCTTCTCAATCGAGGCGATTCGTTCTTCGATCTCCCGGAGTTCCTTTTCGTGTTGCTGGCGGTGCTCGAAGACCGAGGACTGGCACTCCTCGTGGTGCTTCCATGCCTTCTTAGTCTGGTCACGATCCAGCCGGTAGAGCGCGATGAAGCGGCGGACATAGGCTTCCCAAAGGCCTGGCTGCCGTTTGACGGCGGGGCTCAGTCCGAAGAAATCTGACTCCTCAGATGCGCCCGGGTATCTTCTCGGAGACGTTCCCTCCTTGTGGCGGCGGCGCAACTCAATCATCGCACTATTGTCAATATCGCCCCGCTTCACACCTCTTGCATACTCATCAATCGTAATCACCTTCTCTCCATCCCAGATGCGGACCGGCTGGCCGGCCTCCTCGACATGGACACCCGCAACAAGGCCTAAATCTCCGGGTGTAAGCTCCTGGTCGTGCCAGGGCTTGTCGAACGAGGCGCTGAGGATGATGGTGCGGGCGGTGGGTTCGCCCAAAACAAAGAAGGTCGATTCCGTAGGAAACCAATGACCGTCGATCTCC
This sequence comes from Phycisphaerae bacterium, assembly GCA_013360585.1. GTDB lineage: Bacteria > Planctomycetota > Phycisphaerae > UBA1845 > UBA1845 > JABWBH01. The sequence continues at coordinate 42,352 of JABWBH010000039.1, forward strand.
TCATACTTCGTATCAGAACGCGTGACCTCCTGGCCGTTAACCCAACTTGAACAACGGACCGGCTGCATGCCCACGGCCGGGTCAAGGATCCACGTGCGGAGCGTGCCCGTCTCTCCGAACCAGGCGCTTACTTCAAATAATCCTCCGTCCGCAGCCTTGACCTCATACCGCGTAATGCCCTCGGGGAGGTATTCCCCCGGAGCTTCGGTCGCACCCGGCGTGTCAACAAAACCCAAGAGCCTCAGGTCAAAAAAGGGGTGCAAGTCGGAGCCGTTACGGATCTCGACTTGAATCGACTCTTCTATGTAGTACCACTGGCGCCCGCCGGTCAACAACTTGCGATCCTCCGAATAAGCGTAGGGTTCCCCTGACCGATCCGGACCGGGAAGTCGCTGACCGGAGGTCGTGCCCCGAGACACGTATATCTGGTCCTCTCCGGCATACCGGGAGGAGAATCGCCGTGTATCGTCTCGATCAAGAAGGGTCTGCTCCCACTCAACCTGCGCAGTTGAGAATTGGTCCCGGGCGGCTTTCGCGGTTCGCAGGGCGGCGGGAATTTCGATGGACTGAGCCTGACTCCACGTATATGGCAATACGAAGCAAATCGCGGCGATACTTACCTCGGCTCGACGAATCGACAATCGCATCACAGAAGTCACTTTCTTATTGCGCATCGACGACACTCCTCGCTGGAAGGCGGGGTCCGTTACCTCCGGTTTGAGCACTACGAAACATTTCAAAGTGAATGATCGTATGAACGCGACGAACAATCGCCTCCGATAAGCCCGGAAATTCAAAGCACAGGATCGCCCTCGCATGCAACCGGAGGATCGTCATACGTTAACGTCTCAATCGTATACTCGCCTAGCATGATTATTCCGCTCTTGCAATCCGTGGTTCCCAGGCAAGTGGTTCCTATGCTTGGGACACAGGTCCATTCCTGAAAACACGGACTCCAGGTCGTGCTGATCTCATAGCCGTCGCCGGCCACGAAAAACCGCCGCACCTGGAGTGGAACCTGTCGCGTGGAGCACGTGCCCTCCACGCAACGGCAACTGACCGCATAGGAGCAGGTGTTAGGTACATCTATCAAGCCACAATTTTCACTGCGGACGCCAGCAGGCGCAACGCCGACGTCTGAACCAGAGACGAACAACATGGCGCACACCACCGCAAAAACCCTCTTCATATTATTTACTCCCAACTATCCAAGCCAAGATAAGCCAAGCCAAGGGAAGGGAAGGGAAGGGAAGGGAAGGGAAGGGAAGGGGCCACGAGGCGCCTGCCCCCCTACCCGAACCTTTAGTCCCATCGAGCAATCTACCACACGGATATTGGACTGTCAAACAAAATTCAGGTCCATCTCGATTTTTTTCTCCGAGGAGGCGCCGTACACACCTTGTCATCGACCCGGCGGGGCGCCTGTTGAGGGGACGACACTGTGAACCCCTGATTGTGGGGTTTTGAGATGGCGACGATTTCCGCCTCCCCCTCGCCGGCTACCCGTCGGCCTTTTTCGGGTATTGGGTTCGGTTCCGTTATGCCGGGTCGCTCAGGGGGTCGCGGCGCGTGTCAGCCTCTTGGTTCGCGCTCTCCCCGGTCGCCGCGGTCGGGGGTTCCGCGGAAGCCGGTGATCTGGGGCATGTCGCCGGGTTTTTCGCTGGGGTGGACGGCGAAGACCTCGACGCGGACCAGCTCCTCGAAGGGAACGGTGACGATGAATGCGCCGACCTTGTACTGCTCCTCGACCGGTTCGCACTCGAAGGTCAGGTGCGACTTGGAGTCCAGGTCGGCGATGTCGCGCATCTCGTAGCTGAAGCCGTCGCGGAGGTAGATGAGCGTGCGGACCTCGAGTTCGGCAAAGAACCTCTGAAACGCCTCGTCCTGCTCCACGGTCGCCCGGTCCGCGTCCTTGAACCGCTTCAACGCACAGCGCATCCGGGCCTCGTCACACTGCTGCTGAAACGCCGCTCCGTGAAACCAGTCGTAATTGAACATCAGCGATGTCGCCCCGAAAAGTAACGAAAATCCCCGCGACGCACCCTAAGTCCGGTGCGCGCCGCCGTCAATCCGCCTCACCGTCCGTCTCGATCCGGTAGGCCGTCAGCACCAGCCCGCCCACGTCGCACGACACGATCGGCGCGACGCGGCGCGTGTGTCCCCAGATGCTTCTGGTCATCGTGCGCCCGGCCTCGTCCGTCGATTCCACCGTGCGCGGCGGGCCGGACCCGAGGAGGTAAGCCGGTCGAAGCCCGTGCGACGCGGCATACGCCAGCGCCGGCGGCGCATCCGGCAGGGCGCGATAGTCCCGCTCGGGCGTGTACCGCGAAAGATCCCGGGCGAGCATGAAATGCGCCGCGTCCGCGTCCTGCGCCCAGAAGTCGCAGACGATCACCTCCTCGGGCGCAAGGTCCGCGGCGCAGCGCGCCGACAGCGCCTCGATCGCGGCGCATCGCGCCTCCTCGCCGCGCGCCGCGCGCTCGTAAACGATCGCCGGCCACGCCGACGCGGCGAGACCAACCGCCAGGACGACCCGTGCCGGCGTCCCGGTCGCGCGGTCCGCCTTTCTCCCCCGCACGTTCCGAATTCCCCGCGCGACGCGCGCCGCCAGTGCCGCCGCGCCTTCCGCGCCGCGAAGCATGAGCGGAATCGCCAGCACCAGCGCCGGTCCGTAATGATGCGGCGAGGCGTGAACCGCGCCGCGAAGGCCCGCCAGAAGAAAAAGCCCCGCCGCGGCGACCCCGAAGACCGCCGTCTCCGTCGCGCGCTCACGCCGCCGGACCGCCGCACCGACCAGGGCAAACACCCCCATCGGAAGCGCCACGTACAACGACGACGCAGACCACTGCCGAATCACCGCGGCCGCCAGAGCCGCCAGATCCAGCGGACCGCGACTGTCCGATCCGCTCACCGTATACCACGTCGCCCGCAACATCGGCGTAAGCTGATCGAGAAACGCGGCGTTCGGGAGCAGCATTCCGCATAACACCGCCGTGCTTGACAGTGCGACGACCGTGAACCTCCGCGCCTTCCGTCCGGTTCCCTCGCGCCGCACCATCGCCGCCGTGAGCAGCGCCGCCACCCCCGTCAGCGCGCCGAAGACGCCGATTACGCGGGCGTCCACCTCCCACCAGGGCCGACCCGCGTTCATCCGCGCGGCCAGCAGCACCACGGCGGCGCCGCC
>JABWBH010000001.1 GCA_013360585.1 Phycisphaerae bacterium
CGATCCTGATGAGCGTGTATCGCACGCTCAAGCTGCGTGGCCATGACCCGATCCGAACCATCGTCGCTGCGCTGCGGACCTGCCTGCAAGCGGGCAAACTGCCTCCACTACCCCCGCCCGTCGTCGCAAACGGCTGAAAAGTTACGATATTTCAAGGCCGCCCTGCATCGCCGATGACTCTTGAGTCTCCCTATGCGGCCGAGGCATCCTCAGACCAACCAACTACACAGGATCGCATTCGCAACCCTGTGGCAGCGCGAAGTATTTTGTGGAAAAAACATAGTTAGGTGATCCATACGCTTCACAACCGTCATCGCTTCCACAAGAGGAACTCGCAGGAGGCGCGCATGTCTGCCCTATCGCACATATAGACTGCATGGTCGTGAGAACATGACACGCCGAGTTATCGTAATCAAAATTGTCAGCGGTCGCGACGATTGTGGCTGAACAAGACCCGCTTTGATGGCACCCACAGGGAACGGTTTCCGTACAGGTACAGGAGACGGGATTACCGCATATCGTCATGGCGACAGGACTGGCCGCCATCGGCAAGGCGGCGCCAACGGCATCGCTCGGCATCGTCATCGTGCAGGTGGTTGCCGTTCCTGCCAGAAACAGAACACCAAAGAAGGCATTCTCAGACAGCTTCGTGTGCGGCATGATACGCTCTCCTATTCAAAAGGAAAGGAAAGGAAGGGAAGGGAAGGGAAGGGAAGGGAAGGGAAGGGAAGGGAAGGGAAGGGAAGGGAAGGGAAGGGAAGGGAAGGGACCGACGCGGCGCCTTCCGCCCTGCCCGAATCTCGTTTCTCGTCCTCTAAGATACCCCACAGGCATCGGACGGTCAAGGCGAAATCGAGAATTAATACGGATTTCATCTTGTTTCCTGGCGCCCGTCACTCCCCCCCTGCTCGCCCGGTCACGCCACCGATGCGCCTCGCGCCTGACCGATACGCCTCGCGCCACAACCCACGGCACGCCTGTCACCGCACGTCCGCAAAGATCACCGGAACCGAACAATCGGAGAGGATCAACCCCGACATAATCATTGGGGATTGCGTGACGTCATCAGCCTGCCTTTACGAACTGGCCGCAATAGCGTTCTGAGGATCAAGGCCTTCTCTCATGCTCCACTCTCACGACGGCCAGCCGGCGACACCCGTACAACGGCGGCCAGCCTCACTCGCGTGTGGTGAAATTCTCACGCCGGCATATGAAATAGCATCGCTATGACGGACAGAGCCCCGACGCCCCTCTGGCTTTCGTGCCCTCAAGGATGTTCGAGTACTGCGGGTCGCCGTCCAAGACGCAAGCGTTGTTTTCGCACTTGCGCTTGATCGTGATTTTACGGCACCAAACCGCCTCGCACTCATGAAAGCCCACGGGGGCGGCGGAGCAGGTCAACTGCGTCTCGTAAATCCACTCCTCGGTCTTGCAAAGCGAGCCGCCGCAATCCTGGTGCGAAATTACCACGTCGGTTCCGCACTTCGCGCCGATCGTCGTCGACCAGCATCCCGTCGCGTGCGGCGACGGAAGCCCAAGGAGCCAAAGCATCACGACGGCTTCCATGTTCAACATGATGAAGGATCTCCAGTAATATCAGCGATTCTCTTGCTTTGCGCGATTGCTTAACCTACGTCCACCCACCCGAAGCCGGGTCATATTTCCACGGACTTTCGCTGGCTTCTGATTCATCTTTCTGAGGATCCGCCGGAGCGACGGGGCGCTCGCCCCATCTCTCGCAAGGTGGAACGGCCGTCAGGGGCGCAGGACTGCACCTGAACCAGATTTGTCCAGGATGCAGGAGATTTTGACGGAGGGGCAAACGAGACGCTACCGCCCACATAGGCAAGCGGCGCATGCCGGTGAACATTCCATCGCATCTGGCGAGCGCCTTCCGGCGACGTATAAGTCCATTCAACAGCGCGGGGACGATGTCCAAGCGAGGGGACATCCACAAACTCGGTCATCAGAAGCAGGCCGCCGTCGCCGTACCGCGCTTCAACGGATTCAATGACTTCGTTTGAATCGGACAGGACGACGACCACCTCGACAGGCCCATCGCTTCGCTCCGATGTCTCCAGGCTGGCTGACCACCGTCCCTTGCCTTCGTGTCGCCAGTTAAGCTCACGAAATTGCGTCACCTGAGACATCGTCAGGATGCCGCGCCACTGCTCCATCTGGCGAACCTGCAAGGATAGCTGGCCGCACCACCCTTCAACATTCGCCACGGGAAGGCTCGACTCAATGCTCAGCGGTGTATCCATCACGACCATCCACGCCGAACCCTCGGACACTCCGCACATCCAGGGCATCGCGTTCGACTTGAACCACAAATCCAGTCGGCAGCTAGCTCCCTCTCCCGTGTACAGATCTCCCCAGTAGACGGTCTCCCTGTTCTTCGCCTCGACATCGACGAGTTCGAATTCGAACGAAATCAACTGAGGCGTCTTTTCATCGGACGCTGCGGCGAACGCCTCCCGGATCGCGTCTGGAAGCTCATTCGGCGAAATCTTCTTCGCAGGCTGCTCGAATTCACGGGAATCGCCCAAGACACTCGGGGAGTCAGCGGCCCCTGCCCTGATCCCGACAACAACAAGCCAAAGCCCCAAGGTGGCGCACGTATTCGACATGATCGTTTTCTCCTGTTCGTTCCGGTGACACGTTAGCTCAGCGTATTGCTAATTCTAAACGTGCTTCCGCGAAAAAAAGCCCCTCGAAGGGAAGGGAAGGGAAGGGAAGGGAAGGGACCGACGCGGAGCCTCCCTCCCTGCCCGAATCTCATTTTTCACCCTGTAATCTACCCCACAGGCATCGGACGGTCAAGGCGAAATCGAGAATTAATCCGGATTTCATCTTGTTTTCTGGCGCCCGTCACTCCCCTGCTCGCCCGGTCACGCCACCGATGCGCCTCGCGCCCAGCCGATGCGCCTCGCGACGTGACCCGCGGCACGCCCTCGCGGCATGTCCGACGAAGAGGCAAAGAAAAGAACACCGGTTTGAAGCGCTCGAAGGACGGCCGGCAGGTGGGCCCCGACCAGCCGCAGATCGCTTCGCGGACGCGACGCTGAGTTCGCGGGACGCGAAACAGTTTTTCATGACGCAGCGCCACGCAGCGCCAACGTCACAGTCGAATCGCGGATCTACCGTGCGTCACGTTGCGCGGCCGTGTGCAGGGATTCCGCCTCTCGGGTGCGGGCGGCGGCGATCTGCTCCCGGGCGGGCAGTCTGGTCGGCCCGGGGCTTGAGCTTTCCGCTGAAAACCTTGTCAATCGGAGCGTGTCGTGGGTCCAGGCGAACCTGCAACGCCCGCATACAGGGTCTCCACGCCGTTTTCACGTGGTCGCGCGCTTCGCGCCGGTCTCCGCAAACAACAACCACCACGAGATCACACTCATTGCGACGGCCGTTCCCAGTAGAATCACGCCCGTTGCGGCGCCGTCATCCGTCATCACTCGACCTGCACAGCCGCACGGAATCATGACGCCGAAGATCAGGCCATACCCATGAATCCCGGAAAAAACCGTGGAAAGACCGACCAGCACGGGTAATGACGCCCCCAGGCACCATCGAAACGCCAGCGTGATCGCAAGCACCAATTCGAGCACAGGAACCGCAACGGCAATCAGAGGGATCAGATGCTCCGGAAGGAACCCCGTCTCACGAAGCCTCTCTGCAAAGGCGGACGTGAAGAACAGTTTGGCGCCGGAGGTCCATGCAAGAATCACGACCAGCGTCCAGCGAAGAAACCGCGGTATAACGTGAATCGCGCGACGACCGCTCATGACGGATCACCAAGACCGGCGGGCGCGCAGCCTCCTCCTCCGCCATCGCCATACGAGCCCCCCACCCATGGCGCATCCGGCGCCTAACGCAACGAACCACGAGAGCCACACGCGCCGCCGTTCCAATTCAGCGCGGGACTTCTCTCGCGATTGGAAAGCCGACTGCAGACCCTCCAATTGCGCCTCTCGTTGCTCGGGGGTCCAGCGATCGTCCTCAATGATGTCGCCGTCGCGGTCGATCCTCCGTGAGAACAAATTGACTTCGTCGATGATCCAGACATTGGACTGCGGAACGTCCACCTTGAGATCGTCCCGACTCACCTGGGTGTCCGGAATGTCGAGCAGACGGTATTCTCCGACTAAGGCGTCCGGCGACGGCGTGCCCGTATTCTTCGTGACGAACACCACCCGAGTCGGTATCTCAACGCTTCTGAACCGACGCGTCTCGATCACGCGCATGGACCACTCGATTAAACTGCGGGGGAATTTCAGTGTAGCATGCGCCTCCACCGGCAGCAGGCCCTTCGACGGATCCAAGCCGACCCGGATGTCCCACGGTGTTGCCTCCGGAACTTCGCGCACTTCGCCCTGGAGCCATACTTTTCCATCGGACTCACTCATGATCCTGAGCCGCCCACCCTGAAGCATGTCGGTCACCGACACCTCCATGTCGAAAAAGGTCATCTCGAAAACGGTGAGGATCGGATAGGGCTCCGTGGCGATCCAGCGCACGCGATCGACTTTGATGTCCCACCCGGTCTCGTCGCTCCCGCTCCTAGCCGTGCGGACGCCGTCGAGCCAGCTATGCACGATGATTCCCTTCGGATCGCGCGGATCCAACCGCTCAATGCGAAAGTCGGGTCGCTTGAGCCGGAACCGATACTCGAACACCGAATCGGTCGCCGGCGGCTTCACCCACTTCGGCAGGGTCCAGTTTGAAGGCTCCCAGGGATCCCGCTTGATGGAACAAACCCGCTCGCGCCATTCGAAGCGGTACTCAGCGCCATCCATGGCGTCCGATCGCCGCTTCATGGAATCGAGGATCTCAACGGCTTGCGCCTGGGCGTGCGCTGACTGCGCCGCGGCGCCCAGGCATCCCGCGGCTATCAGGATGAACAGGCGTTTCAGGAGATGCGTCATGACAGAACCGTCGGCTGATCCGATGTCGCAGCGACAGAGGCGTCCTCCTTGCGCCAACGATGGTTACGGCTCGGACGGCGTCGATTCATTGCACTTCTCGATGAGGCATCCAGGTTGACCATTGTTCATGCCAACGCACTTTTTTCCGCCGGCAGTGTTCTGGCAGGTTCCCGAGTACTGCGTCCCGCATTCTATCGTCCCCAGCAGCTCGCTGCACGTTGCGTTCACCAGTGTGCCGCAGTATTTCCCGTGCGTCTGCCCCGTGCATCGGGTGCATGCGGAACCCTCCGGCGAGCACCGCTGCGAAACGTCCGCGCACGTGCCCGAGAAGCACTCGGCGTTGAAAAGCCCATCCGCCAGCGAACTGTTGACCACGGCGGACGCCGAAAACACCGCGATCACCACCGCCATACGTATCACCTGAGAACGCATCAGGAACCTCCTGCCGTTGTGGTCCGCCTATCTCTGCGCACTCCGTGCGTCCAGGGACGGGGATCGGCTCTTCCTCACCGTGTCCGACCACCATTTAGGCCCGGACCACAGCACCGCTCTGTGTTTCTCGAACCGGTCCACCTCCGCATGCCCGTCGGCGAACACAGCGCCATATCGCGTGCGGTGCGGTCCGTACTTGGCCTTGTAAAGAGGCACGACCGGGGACTCCTCTCCGCGGGGCCAAGGCTCCCATCGCTCATCCGAGACGTCGCCGCCCTGGGGATCGGTCGCGTGGGGGAACGGGATGACGAAGTTCGTCTGGAAATCGTACGCGATCACGAGGCGCGAAGGAGAGTGCCAGCGCGTGCGAGGGACGCGGTGCAGTAGCCCGTCGTCGATCGCCTGCCGGTTGTCCATCCCCAGCGCTCTGACGTTCCCGACGTACGCCGTCTCGCCGGACGGACAGCGCCAGACGCTGTCCGCTCCCCCTGGAACCCCGACGGCGGCGCCGGTCATGATATCCCAACCCAGTCGTGGTTCCCGGTCCCAGAAATAATCCCGGTCACGAACGGCAGCGGCCGGCGCGTCGTCGTTGGAGTTCGAAAAGGCATGGATCGCACGCCCGACATGCGACAGGTTGGCGAGGCAGCCCGCATCCCGGGCACGAGCCCGCGACCAACCGACAGCCGGAATCAGCACCCCAACCAGGAGCGATACGATGGCAACGACGGTCAGAAGTTCGACGAGCGTCAGACCTCGCGCACGCGAAACTCGCCACGTCGTGTCACCACCGTTGGACGCTCCAGCAGCCCGTTGAATGGGGGTAGCGCCTCCCTCCGGGAGGCGAATTTCATCGGGAAAAACCGGCATCGCAAAGACCGATCCCGGAGTCTTCAACAGGCTGCCAGGCCGCGCCCCACGCATTCCGATATTCCTCCCGAGGGAAGGGAAGGGAAGGGAAGGGAAGGGAAGGGACCATGCGGCGCCTTCCGCCCTGCCCGTATCTCTTTTGTCGCCCTCTATTGATCCTTGTGTTGCTAATCGAACGCCGTTGCGGGCGGAACGCCTCATTATTCAGGCGCTTCGTGCGTGCAGCCGTTTCTTTGGCTCCGCAATCAGCAATAAGATACCCCACAGGCATCGGACCGTCAAGAGAAAATCGAGAATTAATCCGGATTTCATCTTGTTTCCTGGTGCCCGTCACTCCCCCGGCACGCCCGACTCGTCGCCGCGCCTCAGTCTCGCTTCACCGTCCTGTCGTTGACGCGGGGAGAGGAGACTGAAAAGGCTCGGCCTCAGATCGTCGTTGAATATCACCTCCAGAGGTCTTAATAGCCTCTCCTCCCGCTCGGCCAATAAGGCGAGATTGTTCGAAGTGTCGATGGAATCAGGCGAGCGAGGGTCTGCAGAATTGTTCTTCGACGGCGAAAGCAGACGCTTCTGTTCCTGGATGTCCCGAAACGCGTCCCGATTTGCATCAAGATGTTTCTGCGCCTTGTTCTGGCACTCTCTCAACGCAGACCAGGCTTTGCCGGTTTGTTCCGGATTCAGTCGATAAACGCGAATGAACGCTCTCGTGTAGTCCTCCCATCGCCCCGGGATTCTTTTGAGCTGCGTGTTTTCCTCGAATGACGCCAGGGGTTTCGGGTGGGCTCCCTTGGTATCCGAAGCCCAATAGGCTAGCCGGGAACGAAACGCAGACGTGTCGAGAATCCCCGTCTTCTCGAGTTCGACGGCCTCCGACACCGGAAGGGCCATTTCCCCATCGAAGATCATTGGTGCCGACCAGCCGGCGGAAGTTTGCCGCATGATGTTGGTTCCGGGCAACATCTGAAGCGCCTCGCCGATGTGCAGCGTGTCGGGATGATAGGGTCGATCGAATTCGGCGTGGGTGACGGTCATGACCCACTCGGACACGCCGTTGTTCGAAATCTCCGCCCTCAGGGGAAACCATCGTCCGTCCACCTGAGCATAGTTGGTAGCGACCCGAGTCACAAATTCTCCGCCCGACTCGCGGCGCACGATTCTCTCGGCGACGAGAGGCGCGAACTCGCGATCCGGATCCAGGATCCATCGAAACAAGACGCCGTCCCCTCGCTCGCCAGTAACGACCAGTTTGCCTTCCGGTCCGGGAACCGTCTGGAACTGAGCCATGTCGCGGAAATACCTTTCCTGAAGCAGTCCTTCCGAAGACATTTCGGGGAGGTTTGCCGAGGTCGGAATCTCAGGAATCAATCCGATCGCTCGGGCGTTTGGGACGGCGGCCCGGTCTGGCGCCGAGAGGTCTCGCACCTGGCCGATCACATTGCCCTCGATATGGCTCCATTGCTCTCCTGATTCCGTGATCAGCCGGCGAAACTCGGCATACGTCCAGGGCTTTCCGCGCTGATCCTCGGAGACCTCGTCCGGATTGGGCGGCTCCTCGATGAGCAGCATGTCGGCGCCCGTGAATTGTGAAACATACCGATCGGGACGGGGTTTCTGATTGCGGTGCGGGTTGGTGTTCTCAACCTGCCACTGGATCACCGCGGTGCGAAACACCAGATCCCTGTTGCGCGCCATCGCTACCAGCTCAGGCGGCGGCTCGACACTGGAACTCTGGCAACCGAACAGACATGCTGTAATCGCCCAGATACCGTTCATGGTTGTAACGCTCTCGACAACCCCTTTTGAATCCTGCCGTCCAATTAGAATGCAGATTTCGAACCGGACCGAACCGGCATGAGCGCGGACAATTCCGCCAATCAGGCAGGTTCAGACAAAACTTGCGATCTTCTCCAGATCCCCTCGCCATTATTCAATCAGCGATCTGGCAGGTTGCTAAAAAAATGTTTTCGACACCGTGGTTAACGTATTGATGGCCGCGCAATGCGCCGTGCTATCTCAATGAAAACCACGATCCTTTCCTGCTTATGCTCGTGTGAAGCATGGCTTGACGATTTCTTTGGCAACCTGCTGGCGGCGGGCTCATCCCTCCAGGCTAATTCTCAGGCGGTGTATCAGGGCAGCCGCCGGTTTCCGAACAGGGTGTGGTAGAAACGATCCAGACGTCGTTAAAAGTCCGCCATGCCCCACAAGAAGAAGATTCGCTGCAATAACAATCGTTCAGGCAGGGGAGGTATGCTGATGCGCATGTGCAGGTTCGATCGCAGGGGACATCATCGCCTTTCCACCAACAAACCGCAGGCCCCCCCGACGGTTCGGTCGTGAAAAGCGGTCCCACAGACTCCGTCTTTCCGGGCTTGCAGCTAATGCTGCAAGTTTTACATGTGTCGCTGAACGCGCAGGTGGGGGTTCCGCTTGCCTGTTCCGCAGCGGCGCACTTCTTACTTTCCCACGTGGGGTCGATCGTGGTCTTGCTCGACATGGCAAACATACCAGAGGCAATACCCACGACAATCAAACTTCTCATACACATGAATGGCCTTCCTTTTCCTGTGGCGATACCGCCTGAAACCCCCGTCACTGCCTGATTTGACGCGGTGCAGAATCAGGGAAGGGAAGGGAAGGGAAGGGAAGGGAAGGGAAGGGAAGGGAAGGGAAGGGACTGCAATCTACCTCACAGGCATCGGACCGTCAAGAGAAAATCGAGAATTAATCCGGATTTCATCTTGTTCCCCGGCGCCCATCACTTCGTCCGGTCATTCGGCTGAAGTCCCTCGCGGCGTGGCGCACGGCCCCTGATCGCGGTACGTCCGGTCGAAGAACACTGGGGCCGATCCCGGAAGGGGACGATCGGGCGATGGGAGAGGACCGGCTTCGACGAATCCTCGGAGGTTTCATGGGCGCCGCGCGGACAGAGATCCGCGGCTCTTTGGGATCGGTTCCACGAATTTGAGGGGAAGCCTCTACTGTTACCGCGGTGGGTTTTCCAGCTCCCGTCGGACGCGGCGATCGGGGAATTGCTCGCGTCGGACCTCGCGCCATCCGCGCGTTTCTCCGTGGCCGTCGAGAAAGACGTAGTTCGCCCGGCCTCGGTGGCGGTCGTAGCGGATCCAGCCTTCGTCGCCGAAGTCGCCCTCGCCCCAGCGGACCAGCGCCGCCTCCCCCGCCCAGGTGTCGTAGTCGTCCTGGTTGACGCTGCCGTATTCCTCGTTCCCCTCGGCGTTCATCGCCTCGCTGTTGCGTTCGGAGAACATGACGAGGTCGGGGTTCACGTTGATGAGGCGGCTGTCGATGGCGAAGCCGTGCAGCGCGCCTTCGAGGGCGTAGCGCGCGGAGCGGTGAGTGAAGACGGAATTGAGCAGGTAGCTGACCATCGTGAGGCGTTCTCGCTCGGCGATGGCCTGCTCGCTGTCGGGCGGGAGTTCGTCGTCCACGTGTTCGATGGCGCCGTTGTAATCCTCGAGGGTGGTCGCCAGCTTGCGCGAGCGGTCGGTCGGGTCCGCGGTGCAGAAGCCGACCTCCCGGTTGCCGAGATAGGGTTGGAAGAAGATGACCCACGGTTTCTCGGCGTGACTGTTGCCGAAGCCGCCGCCCTCGCATTCCTCGATGGTTTCGGGCAGTTCGTCGAGCTGCGTGCCGTCATCGAGCACCCAGCCCTCATGATGATGGAACATCTGCCCGCCGTAGTCGTCCATGTACATTCGGGCGGCCAGTCCGATCTGGCGCTGATGGGCGAGACAGGAGGCGGTCTTCGCCCCGTCCCGCGCCCGGGAGAGCGCGGGCAGGAGAAGGCTGATCAGCAGAGCGATGATGGCGATAACGACGAGAAGCTCGATCAGGGTGAAGCCGGACCGCCGGTCGGAACGGTAATCGCGCATAAGAACGCTCCACGAGGCGTTCCGGAACGCCGCCGCCCCGTCCGCCCGCTTTAATACGTGGTCCGCCCGGGGCTGGATTCGCAGCGACAGCCTCGGAGCCGGGAAACCTCGTCCGGGCCCCTGTCTTCGGGCCACAGAATCTTGCCGGGACATCAAGGAATGATTAAGACAGTATGAACAGGCTGTCCCGAACATGAGAAGACGGCCCGCGGACTGGATCCGGGGATCACGCATGAAGGCGATCAGACTGGCGATCGCGGGCGTGGGCAACTGCGCCGGCTCCTTGCTTCAGGGGCTTGAGTACTACCGCCGGCACGCGGATCAGGACACCGCCGGGCTGATGCACCCGGTCATCGGCGGATACCGCCTCGAGGACATCGAGGTCGTCGCGGCGTTCGACATTGACCGGCGCAAGGTCGGTCAGCCGCTGGAACGAGCCGTCTTCGCCCCGCCGAACTGCACGGCGGTGTTTCAGCCGGACCTGCCCCGTTACGGCGTCACCGTCCAGATGGGACCGATCCTCGACGGCGTCGCGCCGCATATGACCGAGTATCCGCCCGAACGAACGTTCCAGCCCGCCGACGTGGCGCCGTGCAACGTCGCCGAGGCGCTGCGCGGCGTTCGCGCCGACGTGCTGGTCTGTTACCTGCCCGTCGGGTCGCAGAACGCCGTTTATCATTACGCACAGGCGGCGCTCGACGCCGGCGTCGCGTTCGTCAACTGCGTTCCCGTGTTCATTGCGTCGCATCCGGAGTGGAGTCGGGCGTTCGCCGAGCGGGGGCTGCCGGTGGTCGGCGACGACATCAAGAGCCAGCTCGGCGCGACGATCGTGCATCGGGCGCTGGCGCGCCTGATGAGCGAGCGCGGCGTCCGCCTCGATCGCACGTATCAGCTCAACACCGGCGGCAACACGGACTTTCTGAACATGCTCGACCGCGCCCGGCTGGCGTCGAAGCGCCTCTCGAAGACCGAGTCGGTGCAGTCGCAGCTCGATGTCCCGCTGGAGGCGGAGTCGATCCACATCGGTCCCAGCGACTACGTGGCGTGGCAGAAGGACAACAAGGTCTGCTTCATCCGGATGGAGTGGCGCGGATGGGGGGATGTCCCGATGAACCTCGAGCTGCGCTTAAGCGTCGAGGACTCGCCGAACAGCGCCGGGGTGGCGATCGACGCGATCCGCTGCGCAAAGCTTGCTCTGGACCGCGGCGTGGCCGGTCCGCTGGAGGCGCCCTCCGCCGTCTGCATGAAGCACCCGCCGACGCAGTTTCCCGACAGCGAAGCCTGCCGTCGCCTCGATGAGTGGATCTCCGGTCGCTGAGCGTCGCCGCCCGATCCAACCGGCAATGCCCTTGCATCCTGAAACAACCGGGCCGCGCGCCCTTACGAACGCGCGGCCCGGACTCGAATCAGCCTTTGTCCGGCTGACGCCGGTTCGCCCCGGTCTTTACGGACAGGACGCCGACTTGTCGAAGTCCGGACAGTTCGGCGACGTCAGCGACGCCGTGTGATTCCCCGCGGCGTAGCAGCAGATGTTGTAAGGCGCCCGGTCTCCGTTGACCACAACCTGAAGCTGGGTCGAGCCGTCGATCGTTACGGTGATCGTCTGACCGTTGAAGCTGTTGTCGTTGAAAATGACCTTGCCCTTCAACGCGCCGTTGGACCGACACCTGAAGTTGTGCTTCCTGACGCGGTCGCAGATGTCGCCGCCGCCGCCGACCAGAGAGAGGCTCTGGAGGGCGTTGATGCGACCGTACCCGTAGGTGTTGTCGGGTCCGGAGGTTCCCAGATCATCGACGCCCTGCTTGAGAATGTCCTCGACCGTGTCCGGCGTCATTGAAAGGTTCTTGTCCCACAGCAGACCGACCAGTCCGGCGGTCAAGGGTGCCGAGAAGCTCGTTCCGCTGGCGCCGCCGTAGCAGGTGTTGCTGCTGGCGCAGGTGGTGAACACGTTGTCGCCCGGGGCGACGACGTCCACCATCACGCCGAAGTTGGACCAGCTCGGCTTGCTGTCCGCGCTGTTGGTCGCGCCGACGACGATCAGGTCGTCGTTGTCGCGACTGCTGAGGGTCAGGTTGCGCCCCTCGTTGCCCGCCGCCCAGACAAGCAGACCGCCGATCGACTTGATGTAGGTCGCGGTCGTAAGGTTGGAGTTGCTGTCGACGCCGCTGTAACTGACGTTGGCGACTTTGTCGCCGGCCTCGATCGACGTTCGAGCCGCGTGCTGAAGCGTGGAAAGCGACGACCCGCCGCCGCTGTCATTGCTGACGCGCAGCATCCGGTGGCTGAGGTTCCAGCCCAGTCCGCTGACCCCGCGACCGTTGTTTCCGTTGGCGGCCGCGCAGCCCGTCGTGGCGGTGCCGTGACCGTTGATGTCGTTGATCTGACCGCCGTTGGACTCCCACAGCCGGTTGACCGCGTTGTAGCCCTCGCGCCGGTTCAGGAGCAGATCCTCATGCGTCGTCCGCACGCCCGTGTCGCAGATGCCCACCGTGGTCGTCGGCGTACCCGTCCACAGATCCCACGCCGCGCAGGACTCCAGCTTCGACGCCCCGTGATGCCACTGCGACCCGAACCGCGAGTCGTTCGGGCAACCGATCGGGTACACCGTCCAGTTGGGTTCGGCGTACTGATAATCGCCCGAGGCCATCAGGCGCTGCGAAACGTCGTTCTCCTGCCCGACGCCGACTTCGATGATGTACTCGTCCGTCTGCGGAACGTATTCGAGGATCGCGTAGTCGGCGATCCTCGCTCTCGCCGCGGCGTCACGGGCGAGCGCTTCCGGTCCCGCGACGCTGAGATTCCCGTTCTGAACGGCCTGGATCGGCCGAACGATCAATTGTCCGTTGAACTCCCGGACTCCCGGGATCTCCGTGTACAACTCGACCACGTCCGCGCTCGCCGCAGCAACCGCCGCAAGCGCCATCAAGACCCCCGCCGCCCCTTGTGCCCGTCTCATGTCACCCTCCTGAGTCAAGACGCCCCGTACCGTTCTTCCCATCACGCTGGAGGATGCCGCCGACGGGTCGTGATCGCGCACGACCCTCCGGGCGCACGACCCCCTGTGCTGTGAACACCCCTGGAATCCCCCCGGAACCCGACCGTCCCGCCCCGGCAAACCGCTCTCCCCCAAGGCCGAGGGTCCCGCGGTGACGCGGCGCATGCCCCCTATCGCGTCCCGCGCAGTCGGCCTGATTCACTGACTCATCTTAGCCCGCCCCTCCGCGCAGAGCAAGCCCGCTCTGGTCTCCGCGAGGCGCGGAAAGCCGCAAAAACCGCCGATTATCAGGCGGTCGGTTCCAGAAACCTGGCGCTGGGCGTGGCAGACCGGCGCGAGGACACGAGTCTTCGAGGACGCTTAATTCCGTCAAATGTCCAGGTTCTTCACGGTCGCGGCGTTTTCCTCGATGAAGCGTCGGCGGGCGTCGACGTTGTCGCCCATCAGAAGCGAAAACATGCGGTCCGCTTCGCGGGCGTCGATGTCCGCCTGTTCAAGGTCGTCCATGTCGTCGGAGATCTTGACGCGGAGGAGCGTGCGCGCGGCAGGATCCATCGTGGTGCTGCAAAGCTGCTCGGCGGTCATCTCCCCGAGACCTTTGAAACGCTTGATCTGCATGCCCTTGCGGCCGAGGTCGCGGACGGCGCCGGGAACCTGGGCGAGATTCTCGACTTCAACTTCGTGGGCGTCATCCGCTAAAAGGACGAAGGTGGCGGGCGGCAGCTCGCCGGTGATGAGTTCCTCGCGGGTGAGGAACAGATCGGCGGATCGGAAACCGGCTCTTTCGAGTTCGGCAAGGATCGGGGCGATGACTTCGACGGCGGCAAGCTCCTGATAAAGGATGCGCGTGGGTGGCGTTTCCTCGGAGGATTCCGTCCGGTCGTTCCGCTCCAGGCGCATCTGGCGGGACTCGACGAGTTCGACTCGGGCGCCGCTGCTCTCCAGCTCCCGCTTCAGTCCGGCCAGTTCGGCGGCGTCGCGGAGAAAGCGGCGCTCGCCCGGCGCTTCGCCCGGGCGCTCGATCTGAACCACGAAACGGGGCAGAGATCCGTCCGCGGCAAGATGCTCGACGAGAACCTCGCACAGTTCGACCCCGCGCCGGCGCAACGCCGCGGCCTGCTGATCGAGCGCGTCGAGCCGACCAACCAGGCTGATCAGTTCCTCCCCCTCAATCCGTCGCGGCGGCATGCCGGGTCTGCGCACTTCAAGGACCGTTCCGGAGCGGCCCAGATCCGCGAGTTTGCGGTTCAGCTCCCGATCGTCAAGGACGTATTCCAGGTGCTTTGCCTTCTTCAGCTCGTAAAGCGGGGGCTGGGCGATGTAGACCCGGCCGCTCTCAATAAGCGGGCGCATGTGCCGGAAAAGGAAGGTCAGCAGCAGGGTGCGAATGTGCGACCCGTCGATATCCGCGTCGGTCATAATGATGAGTTTGTCGTAGCGGCGCTTCTCGATGTCGAACTCCTCCTGACCGACGCCGCACCCCACGGCGTGAATGAGGTTGGCGATTTCCTCGTGCGAGAGCATTTTGTCGAGCCGGGCCTTTTCGACGTTGAGAATCTTGCCCTTCAGGGGAAGGATCGCCTGCGTCCGCGAGTCGCGCCCCTGCTTGGCGCTTCCGCCGGCGGAGTCGCCTTCGACGAGAAAAAGCTCGGTCTCGTCCCGGTGCTTGCTGATGCAGTCCCAGAGCTTTCCGGGCAGGCCCCCGCCGGATAGCACGCTTTTGCGGGCAAGCTCGCGGGCTTTGCGGGCGGCTTCGCGGGCCTGCGCCGCCTGCACGCCTTTCGCCACGATGTTCTTCGCTTCGGACGGGTTCTCCTCGAAGTGCGCCGCGAGTTTTTCATAAAGCGTCTGCTGGACGAACGACTCCACCTCGGGGTTGAGGAGCTTGACCTTCGTCTGTCCCTCGAATTGCGGGTTGGGGACTTTCACGGCGATAATCGCCGTCAGACCCTCGCGCCAGTCGTCACCGGTGACGTTGGTGTTCCCTTTGATGAGGTTGTTCTGCCGGGCGTAATTGCTGGCGGCGCGGCTGATCGCCGACTTGAGGGCGGTCAGATGCACGCCCCCGTGAACGTTGTGGATGTTGTTGGCGTAGCAAAGAAGGTTCTCGGTGTACGCATCCGTCCACTGAAACGCCGCCTCGAAGGACTGGCCTGACTCGTCGTCCTGCGCCCGAACGTGGATGACGCGAGCGTGAAGCGGTTCGCCGCCGGCGGCCAGGTGTCGGCAGAACTCCCGCAAGCCGTCACGATAGAAGAACTCCGCCTCGCGCCCGTCGCGCTCGTCGAGGAGCCGGATGCGCAGCCCGTCATTCAGATACGCGAGTTCGCGGAGACGATTCTGAAGCGTCTCGAACCGGAAATCCGTCTCGGGAAAGATCTGCGGATCGGGTTTGAAGGTGATGCGCGTACCGCGGAACGTGGGATCCGGCGTGTGCGTCAGTGTTTCGGAGACGTCACCGCGCCGGAAGGTCATTGAATATCGGTTGCCGTCGCGCCAGACGTCCGCGCGGCACCACTCCGACAAGGCGTTGACGACGCTGACCCCGACGCCGTGCAGACCGCCCGAAACCTTGTAACTCCCTTTCTCAAATTTTCCGCCGGCGTGAAGGACGGTGAGGACGATCTCTAGCGCGGATTTCCCGTCGAGACGAGGATTGTCGTCTTTCATGGCGCCGACGGGGATGCCGCGGCCGTTGTCGGTCACGCTGCAGCTTCCGTCCGCGCCAAGGCGAACCGTGATCTCATTGCAGTATCCGGCGAGCGCCTCGTCCACCGCATTGTCCACGACCTCATAAACGAGATGATGCAGACCGCTCAAACCTGTTCCGCCGATGTACATCGCGGGACGCAGGCGGACAGCCTCAAGACCCTCCAGCACGGTGATGCTGGTTTCGTCATACCGGGAATCCCCCTCCGGGGGCGACGCTCCCGGCGTGGGAGATGTTTCTTCCGTCATCATTGTGCTCACGGTTGCTTATCCTTGTTGTCGTGCGGTGAACTCGACGCGATGCACCAGCGCGCCACGCACCCGCGACAGGCAGCGAGCTCTTATTTCAAGCTGCCAGCGAAGGCGCAGCGGCTCAACCCACCGGGCGTCCGCAACGCGCACCGTCAGTGTCCCGCGGACGAACCCGCCGAAACTGCATTGCGCTCTGAAGTCGGGATCGTCGATCTCGGCGATGACCTGCTCGAACGGCGACTGCCGACGGACCACCCGGGCCAGCTCTCCGCGACACCACGCCGAGGCATGCACTCCGACACGCTGCGGAGAAAAACCCGGCCCGCGGTTCACCTGAACCCAGTGCAGCGGACTTCGACGGTGATCCGGTCCGGTCATGTATCCTCCTGCCTGGCCGGTCGTGACGAGCGTCAAAGGTTCACCGGCATGACCACATAAAGAAACCGCTCATCCGTCTTCAAAAGCCCAGGCTTCTGCGGATCCTTCATCTGAAATGTCACGCGGTCCGGACGAGCAGCCTTCAGCGCATCGATCATGAACACGGGGTTGAACCCCATCGTGATCGGCGCCCCTGTGTACCGCACCGGAAGGGCGATCATCGCCTCACCCTGTTCCGGCGCACGCGACGACAGGGTCAGAGTATTCTTCTCAAAAGCGAAGCGAACTCCGCGCGATTCCTCGTTGGTCAGCAGCGCTGCCCGACGCAGCCCGCTCAGGAGCGCGGCGGTTTCAATCTCGGCCGTCTTGTCGCCGTCCTGCGGAATCACTTCCGCATAATTCGGAAAATTCCCTTCAACCAGCGTGCTGACGATCATCGCGTTCCGGCTGCGGAGCATGAACTGATTGTTCGTCCACCGGACGTGTGTTGGCTCGTCGTCCGTGCCGGACAGACGGCTGAACAACGTCAGCGGCTTGACCGGCACGATCGCCCGGGCGGTTTTCTCCGCGTCCGCGTGATAATCCGCCTTCGCCAACCGGCGCCCGTCGGTCGCCACCAGGGTCAGCGTCCCCCCCTTCAGCTCCGTGAGAACCCCGTTGATGGCGTAACGCGTGCTTTCCTTGGCGCAGGCATATACCGTCCACTCAATAAGTTGCTGAAACTCCGAGGCCGGAAGCGTGATGTCCGCGTCCTCGTCAAAGGGCGCTACGGCCGGAAACTCCTCCGGATCGGACGCAACGATCTGAAAGTGACTTCCTTCACCGCGAACGTGAAGCGTGTTGCCTTTCAGTTCGATGTCCAACGCCTCATCCTCGCTTTCCCGAACGATCCGCGAAAGCGTTTCAGCGTTGACCAGGGCGACCCCCGGCGAGGAAACCTCCACCTGCCCGACGCCGCATCGCATGCCGACCTCGAGGTCCGTGCAGCAGGCGATCAGCGAATCCGGTTGTGCGTCCAGCAGAACACATTGCAGCACCGGTTTCGGTGTTCGCGTCGCGACGACGCCGGTCACCGCGGTCAACGCACCTGCAAACTCCTGCCGGTTCACCCGAAGTTTCATCGACGCCATGTCCTTTCGCTCCCGTCCCGCCTGAATCCGAACAAGCGACGCCCTCTATCTCTGAAAAGAAGCCTTTAATGCTTCTTCGTATCCGTTATGACGGTGACATCCGTGCGTTTCTCTAAACGACTCCGTAACTCTCGAATTCATCGAACCCCGCTGCCGCGACTTAGCCGCCGTCTTGTCAGCCGCGCTGTTGCGCACGTTCCGGTTTCGCACAACCCGACACTCAGGCACAAAGCCTTCGGATTAACGCCGTGCGGAAATAACAACCTCACACAAGAGATCGAACACCCCTCTATCGACTTCCGGCGACAACCTTCCGTGCCGGCGGCGACCCGCTCTTGTCCTCCGTCATATCCGCGGATTCACAGGACGGTCCCGCCAGAATCGCCAGCCTCAATTCCTCGATCAGATTCCGGAACTCCTCGGATCCTTCAATCCGACGAGCGACAGTCCGAACGCCGTGGATGACCGTCGTGTGATCACGCCCGCCGAAAAACGCCCCGATCTCCTGCAGGCTGTGCCGCGTCATATGCCGAGCCAGATACATCCCGATCTGGCGCGGCCCGGCCAGGGACCGCGGACGCCGCGGACCGACGACGTCTTCAGCGCGCAAACCAAACCGGCGACGAATGACGTCCAGAATCACCGTCAAGCCCACCGATAAGCGCGGCGCATCTCCCAACGCCTGACGGGCGATCAGCAGGGAAACCGCCGCGCCCGTCGAATGCGCAAGAGCATCGATCCGCAGCAGTGCTTCAATCAGGTCGCGCGGACTTCCCGCAACTCGCGCGGCGACAAACTCCTGCACCTCCCGCGGCGCGTCGACATATTTCAATGTAACCGCCCGGACCAGAATCGCCAGCCTTGCCTCGTAACACGGAGCGTCCAGCGGGGCAACCAGCCCTGAACCGAGTCGACTGGTCAGCCGCTCCGGAAACCCCTTCAGATTCGACGGCGGTACGTCCGAACTGACGACGACGATCCCCCCGCGACCGCGCATCTCGTTCAAAACGTGAAAAAACTCCTCCTGACTCCGCTCGCGGTCCTCCAACCGGTGCAGATCATCCAGCACCAGAAGACTCAACCCGCAGAAGCGCCGGCGGAACTCGTCCTGCCGGAAGTGATCGCTGCTCCGGAGAAACCCCATCGAAAACCGGTCCGCCGGAACATAAAGGACGGAACGTTCCGGAGACTTCTGTCTTACCCGCCAGCAGATTGCCTGAAGAAGATGCGTCTTGCCCATCCCGGGTGCGCCGTAGATATAAAGCGGGTTGTATGCACCCTTCCCGTCGGCGACCGCAACCGCCGCCGCGTGTGCAAGGCGGTTATGCGGGCCCACCGACAGCGCCTCGAACGTGTAATCGGGAGTCAGAACCGAAGGCGAAAAACCGTCATCTTCGTCAGGGGGATCAATTCTCCCCCCTGCACGAGGCTGGGGCATCAATTCCGGGGTATTCCGGGCCAGCTCGAATTCCAACGTCATCAAGCGACCGGTCACCCTTCTGGCGGCATCGACGAACGCCGGACGCGCATGACGCATCAGATAAGCAAGATGCTCCGGCTGACGAGCGTAGATCCGAAGGATTCCGCCGCTCATTTCGCCCGGAGAAAGCTGCGAGAACCAGGAACGAGTGACTCCGGGTGCGGATTCCCGCACACAGTCCAGCAAACTGGTCCACAACCCGTATCCTACCGCAGGCATGACGAGAAACCCCTACCTGCTCCCATCGTCGGATGAAGAAAGACTGACGGTCCGAGCGACCGGGCATTGTACTCAGATTCAAGCTTGTTGCCACCCGGAAAACCAGCCGGGTAGACGGGCATAAAGCATTAAAATAAAAGAAGTTATCCTCCGGAACGACAGGATCGGCCAGCACAGGATCGCAGATCCGGGGCGATGACACTTCAGACCGGGGGGTTCTGACTCGCCAGAATAGTCAAACCCGCATAAACACGCGTTCCGACCGAGACCAGAATGCGCGTCTCAGTGGTCTTCGGGAGGATCAATTCCGTCCGGGAACCGAATTTGATCAGCCCGATGCGCTCTCCTGCTGCGACAGACTGATGGGCGACGACTCGACAGATGATTCGGCGAGCCACCTTCCCGGCAATCTGGCGCACCTCGACCGGACCCGGAAGCGGCGATTCCGGATCCAGCAGAATGCTGTTGCTCTCATTGCGCCTTCCAGATTCCGGATGACGCGCATCCAGAAACTCGCCCGCTTCGTAGGTCAACGACCGAACGCGCCCGGTGCAGGGCGCGCGGTTGATGTGGACATCGAAAATGCTCAGGAAAATCCCGATGCGAACCGCTGGTCCCCCAAGAATCTCGTGATGCCCCAGCTCGGTGATCTCAGTCACGCGCCCGTCAGCCGGAGAGCAAAGCTCGCCTTCTCGCACGCGAACTCGCCGCGGCGGATCGCGAAAAAAAGCCAGCGCCCACAGCCAGATCAGCCCGAAAGGAATGACCAGGGGCCACCACACCAGGCTCGCCAGCCACCCGAGCATCCCCAGCAAAAACGTGGCGATCAGGATTTCACGCGCACCCTCGCGTGCGAAAAACATTAAAGAACATCCTCAGCATCCGACGCCTCGTTGCAATCGGAGCGCGGCGGAGCCGGACGCCGCGACCCGGGAGAATGATAACATCGGACCGCAAAAGCAACATGCCCCCTCCCCTCGGATGAACCCGAAAGGAGGGGGCGCCGTAGCACGCCGATCGTACACGCCGTGTCGCCGGCGCGTTATTTCCCCGTCACCGTCCCGCAACCGCCGGACGCTTGCTCACCGGCGCTTTCGCAGGAATTTCAACGTGCTTCGCACTTCCGCTGCGGAACTCGAACCCGCGATTCCTTTCCGCCCCGCCGAGGCGATCCTCAAACCGGAAGTCGAACCCGGCCCGCTCAAAACCATCCCGGCCGGTTCCGAATCCGTACCCCCCATATCCCCCGCCGATCGGCCGGACCGTGATCGGCGACACCGGGCGTGCGTGCGGACGGGTGCTGTTTTTCAGATCCTCGATCAGCGGGATCGGCCGATCGTTGCACATCATTTTCCAGTACCCTTCGCACACCAGCACGTCTTCCCAGATCACTTCGCGCTTCTCCGGGCAAACCAGCACACGCTCGCGGATTTCCTCCCATCGACCCGGACAGACCAGAACCTTATGCACCTCCCAGCGGTCGTACGCGGGGCGAACCAGTTCTTCCACCCGCTCATATCCGACCACGCGCCCGCAGGAATCGTACACGGGACGTTCGACCCACCGAAACTCCGCCGGAACTTTCGTCACAACGCGACGCTCCTCGTACACCGGCTCGCGCCAGACGCGACGAACCACGTCCTCGTACTTCGCCGGAGTCACAACGACCCGCGATCGTTTCTCGTACACCGGAGCCACCCAGACCCGCCGACACTGCGGACCGCACGTGTGATCCGCCCGTGCGGGCATCGCCGCACCGCACATCACCCCGCCGGCTGCACACAGCCACGGCGCGAGGCGAAAGGTCTTCCTTCCACCGAGTTTTTTTGCGCCGAACATCGTCGAGCCTCCTTTTTCAGGCTGTCCCCGAAAGTTCCGGCGGCCACCCTGACCGCCGATCCGTCCGTAAGACAGCGCCGACCGGTTAAGGTTGGAGGCGCGACAAAGTTGTACACCCGGGAAAAACCCCGCGAGGAGTGCAGGATCAGCCTCGCGCCCCGCGCCGACTACGGCTGCAGCCGGCGGACGCCTTCGGCGACGTTCGCCAGCCCGGTGCGAAGGTCGTCCGGCGGAAGCGTCGTGCTCACGCGGAGATGATCCGGAAGGTTGAAGAACTCTCCCGGAACCACGCGCGTCTGATATTCGCGGTAAAGGAGCTTTGAGAGGTCGCCGGCCTTGACGCCCTCCGGCAGACGCACGCACTCGAAAATCGCGCCGTGATTCGGATAGGCGTGCAATTCCGGACAGGAGGCAAGCCAGTCCGCCACGATCGGACGGGCGCGGACATATAACTCCCGCGTCCGCGCTTCGAGCCGGTCGATCCGCTCGAAAGCCCGCAGACCCAGCGACGTGGCCGGCGCTGGATGCTCGACGTTGAGATAATCCATCATCCGCCGGAAATGCCGGGCCCGCGCAGGCGTGGAGATCAACCACCCGAGGCGCAGCGCCCCCGCGCCGTAAACCTTGGTGAGCGAGTTGACCACGACAACATTGTCGGCGAGCGACGCAGCCGTCCACCTCGGCGCGCCGAAGTTGACGTGGGCGTAGTCGAGATAAACCTCGTCCACGACGACGAGGGCGCCGAACTCATCCGCCGCGCCTGCGATCTCCCGCATCTGCCGCGCGTCGATCGGCTGCCCCGACGGGTTGTGCAGGTTGCTCAGATACACGACCCCCGCACCCGCCTGAAGCCCGGCACGAAGCTCCTGCGGGTCAATGCGGAAGTTATGCTCGGGTCGGCGCAAGAGGGGGATGAGACGCGCGTTGAAGAAAGCGGCTGCGCGGCGCATCGGGCCGTAAACCGGCTCCTCGATCAGAATCGGCCTCGTCCGATCCGCCGTCGCCATCACCACGAAGTTCCCGCCGCTCGCGCCCGGCACGGGAACGACGCCGCGCGGATCGACGCCGTAACGACGCGCGACGGCGTCGATGATTCGCGGATCGCCGTCCACGCCGCGGATCCGGATCTCGACGTGTTCGGGTCCGGCGTCGAAATCGGCAAGATCGACGGGCGGCGCACCGCTGAGCGTCATCTCGTAGCGCACGCGGCGATGTCGTTTCGCCCAGATCAGGAACTCCACCGGTGGGATGCGCATGTTCTGCTTGTCTTTCCCTCGATCCGAGATGCGAGAAGTCGCTCCCGTGCCCCCTTATTCAGAGAACAATGCTTCGACGAACGTCTTCGGATCAAAAGGCTCGACATCGGCAGGTTTCTCGCCGAGTCCGACGAACTTCACGGGGACATTGAGCGCGTCGCGGATCGACACGACGACCCCGCCCTTCGCGCTGCCGTCGAGTTTCGCGAGGAAGATCCCCGTGATGCGGACGTGCTCGGAGAACATCCGCGCCTGCTGAAGCGCGTTCTGTCCGATCGTGGCGTCCAGCACGATGAGAACTTCGTGCGGCGCGCCCTCGATCCTGCGCTCGACGACACGCTGGATCTTTCCGAGTTCCCGCATCAGATGATCCTGCGTGTGCAGACGCCCCGCCGTGTCGATCAGCAGGACATCCGCGTTCCGCGCCAGCGCTGCGTCGCAGGCGTCGTACGCCACGGCGCCCGGGTCGGCCCCCTGATCGTGCTTGACGATCTGCACGCCGGTTCGCTGCGCCCAGACCGAAAGCTGCTCGACCGCCGCCGCCCGGTAGGTGTCGCACGCCCCGAGAATCACCTTCTTCCCCTGCGCCGTCAGCCAGTGCGCCAGCTTCGCCACGCTCGTCGTCTTTCCCGATCCGTTGATGCCGGTCATGAGGATGACGGTCGGACCGCTCGCCGCGAACTTCAGCGACCGATCATCCTCCGGCCAGCGCTCGATGATTCTCTGCTTGAGGTAGTCGATAACCTCGTGTTCCTCCTTGATCTGACCGCTCTTCCAGCCGTCGCGGGCGGTTTGAATCAACGCGGCGGTGGTGGCGGGGCCGAAATCAGAGAGCAGCATCGACTCCTCAAGACGATCGAGTGTGCTCTGATCGATCTTCTGTCCGATGCGCAGCACGGCGCGGAACCCCCCCGCCAGCTTCTCGCGCGTCTTGCTTAATCCCTGCTTGAATCGCTCAAATAACCCCATCGTCGTCCGCCGCTACGCCTCCCCCGTCTCCTCGCGCATTTTCCGGTAGATGCCGTCCAGCACGCCGTTGATGAAGCGCGGCGAATCCGCCCCCCCGAATTCCCGTGCAATCTCGATCGCTTCGTCGATCGCCGCCCTCGGCGGAACCGCACCGCTCATCATTTCCTCCACCGCGATGCGAAGAATGTTGCGCTCAACGCTGGACATGCGCTCCGCCGGCCACTGCGGCGCCGCCGCCGTCATCCGCCGGTCCCACGCCTCGCGGCTGCTCCACGCCCGCGACGCAAGATCCCGCGCATACCGCACGGACTCCGGCGGCGCGCCGCTCTCGGCGAGAAACTCCGGCGCCTGCGACCAACCCTCGTCCCCGAGAATCTCCGCTTGACACATCAGTTGCAGCGCGAGGATGCGTCCCACCCGTCGGGGGGCGTGATGCAGGGGCGTCAACGCTTCCGGATCCACGCTCATCCCCCGGGCTACTCCAGCCGCGCCACCTGCTCCAGCACGCCGATCATCTCGATCGCCGTCACGGCGGCGTCCGCGCCCTTGTTCCCGGCTTTACTGCCGGCGCGCTCGATCGCCTGCTCGAGCGTGTCACACGTCAACACTCCGAAGGACGTCGGCACGCCCGTGTGCAGCGCGACCCAGCCCAGCCCGCGCGCCGCCTCTCCGGCGACATACTCGAAATGAGGCGTCTGCCCCCGGATGACGCAGCCCAGCGCGATCACCGCATGAAACTTCCCGGATTCCGCCAGCTTCCGCGCTGCAAGCGGCAACTCAAACGCGCCGGGCACGTACACCCGCGTCAGATCCCCCTCCCGCCCTCCGTGCCGCCGCAAAGCGTCCTCCGCCCCGTCCACCAGATGCCGCGTGATGAACTCGTTAAACCGACTGATCACCAGGGCAAAACGCCGTCCGTCCGCCTTGAGTTGTCCGTGAATCTCTTTCATGATCCGTTCCCGCCGTGCGCGACGCCCCTGTCGGCAAGACCGGCGATTATCGTCGCCCCCGCAGATTTCACAAAGCGGAGGGATAAACCGGGTCCGGGTGGCGAGCGGAGGCCAGGACCGCCGCCCTCGAACGCCGGAAAAGGCCGGGACGGACAGCCCCGCCCCTTTCCGGCGAAATACTGCCCGTCCCGGGATTTCGTCAGCCGGTCGCGGGGCGCCCCGGTTATTCGTCGTCCTTCTTTTCCTTCTTCGTCTTCTCGGTCTTCTCGCCGGCGCCGGCTTTCTTTTTCCCCTCGTCGCCGTGGTCGTGCCCGTCGTCGTATTCCGGGTGATCGTCCTCTTCCGTGCCTTCCTCGCCGTACCCGAGGCCCTCCAGGTTGCGGACCGCCTTGCTGGTCTCCGCATTCTTGAGAATCTGCCCGCCGCCGTGCTTCTGACCGAGCGCCATCTGCTCATGCACGATGCGCTCGAGTTCCTTGCGCATCTGCGTTGCACGCTCCTTGTTCTGCTCGAGGACGTTCTTCAGTTCGTAAGGGTCGTCCTTGAGATTGAAAAGCCGGTCGCCCTTCGGGTGCATGATGTACCGCCAGTCCCCGACCGTCAGCGACTGCACCATCACCGTCCGGCTGCCCGGGAGTTGCGCATACAACGGCCGGTCCGCCTTGTGATCCGGCGCCAGCACGTTGACGCCCGTCGTCTGCTTGAGGAAGTCCCCCGCCGGGAGCGTCGGAACCAGTGCCAGCAGCGTCGGAAGAATGTCCGGAGACGTGATCGGCGTCGCCACCTTGCGCGGCGCCTGACCCGGAATGCGCATCATCAGCGGAACGTGAAGCTGCTCATGCCAGATGTTGCCGTGTCCGGTGAGGTTGTGCTGACCGAGACCCTCGCCGTGGTCTCCGGTGATGACAATGATCGTTTTGTCCCAGACCCCCTTCTCCTTCAGCTTCGCAAAAAGCTTCCCGATGTTCTCGTCCGTCCAGCGCACCTCGCCGTCATAAAGATTGATGCTCTCCTTCGACTTCTTGACCTTGACGACGGCCTTCTCCTTGTCCCCGGAACGCTCCTTCGTCCCCTCCTCGCCGAAACCTCGTTCTCGCATGTACCGGTCGAGCGCCTCGTCGGACGTGAACATCGTGTCATACGGCGGCGGAGGTTCGTAATTCGCGTGCGGGTCGAAGTAGTGGACCCACATGAAGAAAGGCTCCTTCAGTCCGCCGCCGTCCGCCCACTCGAAAATCTTCTTGTTCGTCCAGTCCGCCTCGACCTTCTTATCCGCAGGTTCGTACCAGTACTCGAACCCCGCCGCGATCCCCCCGATCTTCTTGACCGGTTCGGCGCTGACGAACCCCGCCGTGTGATATCCCTGTTTTGCAACGGCGGAGGCGAAGGTCATAAGAGTGTCCGACGGCTTATACAAACCGCCCTGGGCGATGTTGGCGACAATGCCGTGCTCCCGCGGGTACACCCCCGTGAAGATCGAGGTATGCACGGGGAGCGTCTGCGCCATCGGCGTGATGCAGCGCTCGAAAAAAATCGACTCCTTCGCCAGAGCATCAATGTGCGGCGAAGTGTCACGGAAATACCCGTAGCACCCGAGGTGGTCGGCGCGCATCGTGTCGATCGTGATGATCAGAAGGTTAGGCTTGCCGCCGGTGCTTTGCGCCGCGCAGAAATCCCACGCCGCCAGCGCCGCGCCCGCCGCCACGACGACTCCCAACCACCCGCCCCGTCCGAATCCGGCCGCCGCTCTTTTTCTGTTCTGAGTCACTGAACCTCTCTCCAACCACCGACGGGCCGACCCGTGACCGACCCGCCGCACTCCGCGGAAAACCCATCCGCGCCCAGCGTCTACTCCGGATGCGGCCGCAACCCCTCGGGCGAACGTCGTACCCTCATAACGGCACGATCGGCGGGGTATTGCCAGTTCCAGGCGCTCAAGGAACTGATCAAAACGTAGATTCCCCGGCAATTTCCGCCTCCACGTTGACCCCGCCTTCGCCGATTCCCTATGATAATGACGGGACTAAGCCTGACGAGGCTGGGGATATGTGCGCCGTGACACGCCTTGCCGCCACTATCGGACTCTTCTCCCTCGCGCTGACCGTCAACGCGCTGGCCACGCCCGAGAATCCCGCCGGCGCAGGCGACGGACGATCGCCGGTCGTCGCCGGGACAGACTACGCGACTTCGCCGACCGTCCGCAAGATCATCGACCCCCTTTCGCTCGAACCTCCGGAACCCCCGACGGTCACCATCGAAACCGCCAACGAGATCGACCGGTTCATCGCGAAACGATGGCAGGAGGCGGGCGTGCGCCCCGTGAAGGTGGCGGACCCTTTTGATTACATCCGCCGCGTCACGTTGGATATCGTCGGACGCATCCCCACCTTTGAAGAGGTGGACGCCTACGTCTCCGGACCTCGCAAGGACCGCGACCGGAATCTCGTCAACCGGCTGCTCTCCAGCCGGGAGTACGCGGAGCACTGGGCGATCTTCTGGGGCGACCTGCTGCTGGAGCAGTACCGCATCGACGGCGTCGAGAACAACGCCTACCGCGAGTACATTCTCAAGTCGCTGGAGGAGAACAAACCTTACGACCAGTGGGTGCGCGAGATGATCGGCGCGCGCGGGATGGTGCGGGACAACCCGGCCGCGGCGTTCGTGTTGCGACACAAGGCCGACCCCGACGAACTGACGATCGCCGCCACCCAGGTCTTTCTCGGCACGCAGCTCAAATGCGCGCAATGCCACGACCACCCCTTCGAAGCCTGGAAGCAGACCGACTTCATCGGAATGCGCGATTTCTGGGGGAGCACCCGCCGACGCCTCGGCCGCGTCGAAACCCTGACGAACCGCGACGGGCGCGAGGAGCAGGTGCGGTATGACCAGGTGGTGTCCGGTCCGGCGGCGGGCGGGGTGTTCCTGACCGGCGCCGTGTCGGAAAAGGGCGGCGGGGTGGACGGCCTGGCGGACCTGATCACTGCCCGTGACAATCCCTACTTTGCCCGCGTCGCGGTGAACCGGTTGTGGGCGAAGATGTTCGGGCGGGGGCTGGTCGAACCCGTCGACGGCTTCAAACCCGACAACCCGCCATCGCACCCCGAACTGCTTGACTATCTGGCGTGGGAGTTCATTTCCCACGACTACGACCTCAAGCATATTCTGCGGCTCATCGCGCTGTCCCGCACGTATCACCTGGACACCGCCGGTCCGCCGGCGGTTCCGGCGCGGTCGGCGTCGCGCGGCGGAGCGGGAACGCCGGCGGGCGGCGCCTTCTTCGAGCGCATGCCGCTGAGGCGGATGACGGCGGAGCAGTTACACGACTCGATTATCGTCGCCACCGGACTTGACCGCCGCGGCGAACGCGGGGCGGGCAGTCCCCGCGAACCCGCCGGAGACCGCATGACCGGCGGTCAGACCGGCGAGTCCCGCTTCGCCATCGACATCCGCTATCCGGCCCCGGGCGGCAGCTTTCTCTCGACCTTCGGCAGCCACGACCGGAACACGATCCACGAACGCGACCCGTCGGCCACGATCCCGCAGGCGCTCGCCCTGCTTAACGGCGAACTCCTCAACGACGCGGTGCAACTCCACGACGGACACCCGGTCCGCCGCTGGTTGCGCAAAGGCGACAGCATCGAGATGGCGCTGCGCCGGCTCTGGGTTCATACCGTCACCCGCGAACCCACCCCGGCCGAGCTGTCCACCGCGGTGCGCTACATCAACGCCGACCGCCGTGAATCCGCGATCGAGCGGGCCTTCGCCGATGTTCACTGGGCGCTGATCAACACCCGCGAATTCATGTTCATCCGCTGAGGCGCCTCGATCACTCCCGGATCCGCAGGGCGACCATCGTGCGGTCGTCGGACGGCGGGCGACCTTCCGTGAATCCCTCGAGGCGCATCGTGATGCAGTCGATGACCGCCTGGGCGGAGAACTCCGGCTGGCGGAGGCACTCGAGCAGGCGCTCGCGTCCGTACATTTCGCCCTGCGGGTTCATCGCCTCGGTGATGCCGTCCGTGTAAAGCAGGAGATTGTCTCCCGGGTCGAGGCGGTCCGCTGCGTCGGCGTACTTGGCGTCGGGAAACAGCCCGAGAGGAAGGCTTTGCGCGGCGTTGAGTTCGATCAGCGAACGACCGCCGCGCATGAGAATCGGAGGGTTGTGTCCGGCGGAGGCGTAGCGGATCGTGCGGGCGCGGGCGTCGAACTCCCCGTAAAAAAGCGTGACAAACGTGTTGGGGTAGCGGTCCGCCTGCTCGAGGAGGCGCTCGTTCAGGTAGCCGAGGATCGCCGAGGGGTGATGTTCGTCGCGGCAGAAGGCGTGCAGCAGCGTGCGGGTGATCGCCATCACGACGGCGGCGGACGGACCGTGCCCGCTGACGTCGCCGATGAGCAGTCCCCAGCGGTCGCCTCCGAGGTCGAAAAAGTCGAAGTAGTCGCCCCCCGCGCGGGCCGCGGCGGCGTAGTAGGTGGCGACGCCCACGCCGGGGATCGCCGGGAGGGTAGCCGGAAGTAACGCCCGCTGAAGCTCGCCGATCCGGCGAACCTCGGCGTCCAGCGCCTCATGCGCCTTGCGGACCTCCGCCGCCAGAATGAGCGTCTGCGTCGCACGCCCGACGAGATTCGAGGTCATCATCAGGTCCGGCAGCCGCGAAACATCGAACCGACCCGGCGACCGCGCCATCATCACCACCATGTTGATCGACTCGCCACCGTCGAAAAGGGGGATCGCGACAATCGACCGCATCCCTTCGAGATACTCGTACGCCGGGTCGGCGGGGTCCGGTCGCCAGTCATCATTCACAACCGGAACCCCCGCATAAAGGAGCTCGCCCAGCAGGCCCGAGGACAACAAAGGCAGGCGATCCTTCTGGGTCCAGGGGTTGATGTCCTCTTTCCAGTCCGTGCATCGGGTGATGCGGTACCACGGCGACGAAAGCTCGCGCCGACTCAGCGACACCGTCCGGTCGCGGGGCGTGAATTGTCCGAAGCGGTCACGGAAAAGGTGAAGCAGGCGCTGGGCATCGGTCTGCCGGCTGATCTCCCGGACAAAATCGAAGGTGAACCGCATGCGCGGGTCGGCGTTGGCCAGCGGGTCGCCGCCCATGTCGAAAGCCAGTGTTCCGGGATGCTCGGCCGGCGTGGACATCACCACGGCATTATCACCGCTCCGGGGCAAGTCCGAAAGATGATGCTGAGCGGAAAGACGCCGGAATCAAAAAAAGCGGGCGGCACGCGGAGTCGCCTCCACATGCCGCCCGGTTTCAATCAAACCTGTCCGTCAACCGCTGACTACGGATAGATCAGCGAGTCGGTGGACGAGTAATCGGTGATCTGTGTACCGAAGGCGTTCTGCCCCGGATGCGGATCGCCGGTCCCGGTGTGCTGCGCCGGGGTCTTTCCGTGCCAACGACCACGATCGCCGCCCATGCTCGTGAAGTCGATGATCGTGTAGATGTTGTCGTTGTCGATACCGACGATGGGAACCTTGTGGAACAGGGCGTGCCCGTCGCCGAACACGACGTTCTGACCTTCGCCGACGCCGGAACCGCCGTGGTTCGGCGAGTTGAACCGACGCCACTCGCGCGGCGAGTCATCCGCATCCAGCGGCGGATTGCCCCAGTCACGCGGCTGGTTCGTCACGTTGGCGTACCACGGCGTACCGTCCGCGCCCATCGCCTGACGGGCGTCCGCGGCCTCGGTCGGACGCGTGTCGCGCGGTCCGAACGGAACCTGGTAGCCGTAAGAGATGGTCTCGATGCCCTTGAAATCGTAGTAGAAGTCGAGTTCCTGCGTGTCATCCGGTTCCTTGCCGCTGCTGGGGCACTGGAACTGCTTGACCGTCACGTCGCCGGCCCGGACCAGCATCCAGTACGCACGCGTGACCGACACGAGCGTCGACCCGGTGGTGTTGCCTTCGTCGGCCAGGGTCTGGAAGCGGCGCAGCGCCGCAGTTTGACCGACCTGGGCGATGTAGTTCATGCCCGTGCCGCCCTTGGCGTAAGCCTTGGCGGAGTGCGGCGGAACCGGCCACGACTCACGGTTGTCGTTCGCATACACCTTGCAGGACGTAGCGATGCCCTTGAGGTTCGACGCACAGACGAGGCGCTTGCTCAACTCGCGGGCCCGCGAAAGGCTGGGCAGCAAGATCGAGATCAACAGCGCGATGATCGCAATCACGACGAGCAGCTCGATGAGCGTGAACCCGCGGATGCGAAGCTTTCTGAAATCCTTCATACTCATTGCGAAACAATTCTCCTGAAAAGTCCGGTCAGTCGGCACCGCTTCACGCCTTTACCTCGGCGTCTTTACGGCGCACATACTGGCGACCGGTTGAAACGTCGTTCCCCACCGACCCCTCTTCGCCCGTTTCGATCTCTCATCCTTCCCCGCCGCCCGACAATCGGGTGGACGATGGATGATGACAACTCAGACTTGCGGGGAAATCCGGATCGAAACTCGGACAAAAAGACAAGCAGGCGTGCGTTTCCTGACGACGAAATGACGGCGAGACACCCCGCCGCAACGCTGCACGCTTCGAGAGTCTCCCACCAACCGCATAATTCCCCTTGCGCCCGTCGCGACGGTTGTCTCGCACGGACGTATCCCTCAAGGCGGGAACCAAGGGGAATCAGCGTGTTGAAGGAATCAAAGATGGCTCAAACAGAACCGGGTACGGATATCGAAGGAATTACAATCGTACCGATGTATCTGATAATGCCCGCCTGATCCCTACAGTTCCCGACACTCTGCGCAAGATGCTAACGCCCCGCATTCGGGACGTCAAGAAAAAATTCACGAAATGTCACAACAAGCTCAAGACGCGGATTCACGCCGAGCCGCCCGAGCAACCCCCCGGTTTCGTTCATACATCCCGGAGATCTATCCCTTGTAGGGCGGCGACCCCCAGCCCCTTCCGATGGGCGTCGGCCAGATACGGGATGACACTCGAAAGCGGGCCAAGCTCAGGCAAGCGCTCCCGCACCCGCACCGAATTAATCAGCATATATCCGGCGGCATCGACTGAAACGGGATCCCGGCCCACGAGGAGCATGCCGGCGTCATGCACCGTTCCGGCGACCACCTCGGGGCCTCCGTCGAAAACGACCCGAAGGGCGTCCATCAGATGAAGGACGCACTTGTCCCGGAAAGACGGCAAAGAATACAAATCCGCCGGGAAGGGGGAGCAGTTTGCGGCATGAAAGCGCGCAGGGTGGCGGATCAAGCCGTAGGTGACGTTCTTGAGGCATCCGCTCAGGCCCGCAATGCGGTGCGTTTTCAGGTAGGGGATGTTGATGAGCGCGGAGACCTGTCGCAGGACGAGGGCAAGCTCGTCCTGTCCGCTTCCGAAGTCCGTCGCCGACCGCTCAAAACCCTCGGTCATCGGGAGGGTTCCCAGCGTTTCCGCAAGCCCCTGCGGCGCCTCGATGAGCACGACCTGTTGCGGCGACCAGCCCGCGCTTTCGAGCGATTTCACCAGCGCGGTTGTGACGGCGTCGGAGGTTCCGATCTGGGTCTGCCCCGACCGGTTGAGTTTCACGCCAAGGATATCCCCTGGTTTCAGGATCTTTCGCCAGGCGCCGCCCGGTTCGTGGGTGTCCAGCAAGGCACACAGGGATTTTTCCAGGGCCTCACGGATGACGTCGTTGCGTAACCCGGCGTTCGAGAACGCGCCCTCCGCCCGGCAGCGAATGACCCGTGAAGGTTCGTGACCCGGCGGCAGCTCCAGTTCGTCGTTGGTTTGCTGAGGCGCGTTGCTCCGGGTGGACGGCACGGCGGTCGAAGCCTGTGCGGGGAGGGCGGCGCCAGCGACGAGAGCAGCTCCGGTGGTTTGAAGAAACTCTCGACGGCGCAGAGGAACCCGAACTTCCGGATGAGCGTGGTCGCGCGGTGTCTTGCTGGATGTGCGCTGGTTCATTACGGTCATGAGGCCGGGGTTCGGAAACCCGTGGGAAACGCCCAGCTTTCTGGTTTATCGGAGGTATTGTCCGCCGGGGTAAATTCCCGGGTGGCGTTTTGCGAGGGATTGAGGGTGATATCGAGGGCGGATTCAGGGGAACTTCGGCGCCGTGCGGAGGCGGCGGGGCAGGGGCACCTGTTTCGTTTCTGGGATCGTCTGACCGAGGACGAGCAAGATCAACTGATCGGAGACATACAAGGGCTGGATTTCGCCCAGATTCGGGGGCTTTGCGGCGCTGCGGGGAAGCCCGATCTTTCCGTGACCGCCCGAGAGCCCGAACCGCCGACGGCGTTTGAGTGTGATCTGGGCGCCAACGAGGCGGAACTTGCGAAGGCTAAGGCGGCGGGCTGGGAACATATTCGGGCGGGGCGCGTCGCCGCGCTGCTGGTGGCGGGGGGGCAGGGGACGAGGCTGGGATTCGACGGCCCGAAAGGGATGTTCCCGATTTCGCCGGTGCGCGGGGCGACGTTGTTCCGGTGGTTCGCGGAAGCGCTGGAGGGAGTGCGTCGGCGGTGCGGCGTCGTCGTGCCGTGGTACGTGATGACCAGCCCGGCCAACGACGAGGCGACGCGGGCGTATTTCCGATCCGAGGGATGCTTCGGGCGCGACGCGGGCACGGTGCGCTTTTTTGTGCAGGGGACGATGCCCGCCGTGGCGGAGGACGGAAGGATCCTGCTGGCGGAGCGGCATCGGGTGGCGTTGTCGCCGAACGGACACGGCGGGTCGTTGACGGCGCTGGCCGAGTCCGGATGCCTGGAGGAGATGAAGGCGTCGGGCGTGGAGTCGGTGAGCTACTTTCAGGTGGACAACCCGCTGGTGCGTCCGGTGGATCCGGTCCTGATCGGCGTACACGTGAAGGACGGCGCGGAGGTCACGTCGCTCACGATCAGCAAGGCGGACGATTTCGAGCGCGTCGGGCATTTCGTTCGCATCGGGGACCGGGTGCATGTGATCGAGTACACCGAAATGCCTGAGGCGCTGGCGCGGCGCAGGGATGCCTCGGGACAGCGGGTGTTCGACTCGGCGAACCTGTCGATCTTTGTTTTCGCGAGATCTTTTCTGGAGAGGATTACGCGAGCCGGAGGGGAGTTGCCGTGGCATCGGGCTTTGAAAAAGGTTCCGTATGTTGATCCCGACACCGGACGCCTTGTCGAACCGGCGGTGCCGAACGCCATCAAGTTCGAGCGGTTCATTTTCGACGCCCTACCGCTGACGGACCGGGTGCGGCTGGTGCGTTCGCGGCGGGAGGAGTGCTTCTCGCCGGTGAAGAATGCAACCGGGGCGGACAGCCCGGAGACGGCGCGGCGCGACCTGTCACGGCGCGCGGCGCGCTGGCTGGCGGAGTGCGGCGTCGCAGTTCCGGCGGATGAAGCCGGGATACCGCTGCGACCGTGCGAAATCAGTCCGGCGGTGGCGCAGGACGCGGAGGAGCTTCGGGAGGCGCCGGTGAGCCGGGGGGTTCCTGACGTGAGAGGCGCCGTCTGTCTCGCGCCGTGAGAAAACCGTCGAAGCGGGCGTCGAAAGCGGGGATACATGAGCAGCGTCGGGAGGCCGTGCAAGGTAGCGGTGTTCGGGCTGGATTGCTTCGAGCCGTCGCTGTGCTTCGAGCGTTGGATCGATGACCTGCCGGCGCTGCGCGGGCTGATGCGGCGAGGGACGTGGGGGCGGATGACCAGCTCGATGCCGCCCGTGACGGTTCCGGCGTGGAGCTGCATGACCGCCGGCAAGGATCCCGGGACGCTGGGCATCTACGGGTTTCGCGACCGCAAAGACCGGTCATACGATCAGTGGGTGATCTGCACGTCGCTGCGCGTCCGCGAGCCGCGGTTGTGGGACATTCTGACAAGGCATGACCGGGACAGCCTGGTGATCGGGGTTCCGGAGACCTATCCGATCACGAAACCGATCCGCGGCTGCATGATTACGAGTTTCCTCACGCCTTCGACAACGGAGGCGGCGGTTCAATACACCTACCCGCCGGAGCTGCGCCGGGAGATTGAGCAGCTTGTCGGCGAGTACCTGGTGGACGTGCCGATGCCGCGCGGCGGCGACCGCAAGACGATCCTCGACGGCATTTACCTGATGACGGAGCGACGGTTCGAGGTGGTCCGGCGCCTGATGCGGACGAAGCCGTGGGATCTGATGTTCATGGTGGAGATGGGAACGGACCGGATTCATCACGGGTTCTGGAGTTTCATGGACCCCGCGCACCGGAATCATCAACCGGGGAACGCCTTCGAGCGCGCGATTTACGACTACTACGTGTACGTGGACGGCCAGATCGGGAAGACGCTGGAGCAACTGGACCTGAGCACGACGGCGGTCTGGGTGGTGAGCGATCACGGGGCGCGAGTGCTGCACGGAGGGGTGCTGCTGAATGAGTGGTTGCGGCGGGAGGGAGACCTTGTCCTGAAGTCGCCGCCGGGTCCGAAGCAGAAATTTGATGTGAAGGACGTGGACTGGGCGCGGACGCGGGCGTTCGCCTCGCCGGGGTATTACGGTCAGATCTTCATCAACCTGAAGGGGCGGGAGCCCCAGGGCGTCGTCGATCCGGCGGAGTATGACCGGTACCGCGAAGATGTGGTGCGACGCCTGGAGGCGATGCCCGGTCCGGACGGGCGCCCGCTGGGGAACGTCTGTCATCGTCCGGACCGCATCTACCGGGCGTGCAACAATGTGGCGCCGGATTTGATTGTGATTCTCGGGAGGCTGGGGTGGCGAGCGTCAGGGTGGTTCGGGAACGACTCGATCTACATTTACGACGATGACGCGGCGGCGGAGGACGCGAACCACGCCCAGGAAGGCATGTACCTTTTCTCACACCCGGCGATCCCTCCGGGCGGTCAGGTGGACGGGGCGACGATCTACGACGTCGCGCCGACGATCCTGTGCGAACTGGGCGTGCCGGTTCCGGCGGACATGCAGGGTCGTGCGCTGCACGCTTGATGCCCGGAGGGCGGGGCGAGGCCCCGGGCGACTCGTGAAGTCTCAGTAAACAAGGTCTCGTGGGCCGTCGGCGTCGTCGGGACGGACGTCGTTCCAGTTACGCCGGACGAGCCCCAGCCCGTGAACGCAGGTTTCAAATTCCTCGCTGAGCGACAGCAGCAGATCGGCGGGGGGGCGGTCATCCGGGTGCGCGAGGCGCGCCGAGGCGGCATACGAACGTTTGCCCTGCTCGACGTAGGCGTTCAGAAGGTCTCCCCCGCGGCGGCTGCGCAGGTATTCCGGGAAGACGCCGGTCCAGAAAAGGGTCAGGTCGCCGATGTGGCGGTAAACGTCACGATCCCGCTCCTCGACGGACTTGCGGGCGTCCTGGGGCTCCAGGACGGAAAGCAGGGCGGCCATCTGGGCGAAGTCGCGTCCGAGCGCCCGGCGCAGCAGGCTCAGGCGATCCACGTGCATGAAGTCGACGAGCAGGTCGGCCAGATACGCCGTCAGCTTCGGCTCGCAAAGCCCGAGTTCGGTGAAGAAGGCGTTCTCCACCAGGCCGCAGAAGTGTGTCCGGATCGGATGATCAGGTCGGATCGGAAGCCTCATGACTTGTGTCCCGCGTCGGCGCCCCCACGGCGCTCGACTCAATCCTAGGATCGGTTTCAGCGGGAAACAACCGAAATTCGGACGTTCGTCGGAAGGAAGATCGCATCCTCGCCGCTGGCGCCGGGTCGGGGGCAAAAGGGGCGCGGGAGGGGCGGGCGCGTTGCGGGCGCGGAACGACCGGGAATAATGCGCGCGTTGCTTTTGCGGAGTTCGTGTCCGATGTTCGAGCGGCGATTGCGCCACGTGTTGATCCTCTTTGCGGCGGCGACGGCGGTGATCCTCGCGCGTCTCGCCGCGATGCAGGTCGTGCAGCATGATCAGTATCTCGAGCGCACCGAGGACATGCTGGTGCGTCCGCCGGAGCGTCTGCCGTTTGTGCGAGGGGGGATCTTCGACCGGCGCGGCGAGCCGCTGGTCACGGACGAGCCGCGCTGGCAGATCGCGGTGGATTATCGCGCGTTGGCGCCGGAGTCCGAACCGCTGTCCCGCCACATCCGCGCATATGACCTTAAGCGCCGGTACGGGACGAGCGACTTAGAGAAGATCCGGACCGCTTATGATCGTGAGCGTGCACGAGCCGAGCGGGAGATCGCGGAGTTCGAGGGGACGGCGCTCGACGAGATCGTGCGGCGGCGGCGAGAGATCGTCGAGAGGGTGGCCCGGATTCGGGAGGCGCACGCGGAACGGATCGGGTACGACGAAGACATCCGGGAGCAGACGTGGGCGCACGCATTGGTTTCCGGTTTGACGATCGATCAGCAGGTGACGGCGCGCGAGCGGCTCGCTGTGTATCCGTGGGTGCGGGTTCGTCCCTCGAGCGAACGCACGTTTCACGAAGCGTTCGCCTTCGCTCATGTGCTGGGGCGGGTCGGACCGGTATCGGCGGAGAATGTCCGTGAGGATCCGGATTCGACGGATCGGTTGGCGCGGTACGTTTCGGGCGACGTCATCGGGCGGTCGGGCGTGGAGCGGGTGTGCGAGGCGCAACTTCGGGGTCGCCGCGGAGAGGTCACGCGCGACCGTCGCGGCGAGGTTGTCGAGGGCGGGCTGATCGAATCTCGCAACGGCGCGGATGTTCGCCTGACGATCCACGGAGACCTTCAGCGACGCCTTTATGATGTGCTCGATCGCGCCGTGGCGCAGCATGCGGACGTTCCCGGGGGTTCGATCGTCGTGGTGGACGTGACGACGCGGGAGATCCTGGCATGCGTCTCCTGTCCGTCGTACGACCCGGCGCGGTTTTCGGAGGAGTATCCGCGGCTTCAGGACGACACGGATCGTCTGCCGCTTATCTTCCGGGCGGTGTCGGTGCAGACGGCGCCCGGATCGATCGTGAAACCGCTGACGTGTCTGGCGGGACTGGCGAGCGGGCGGGTCGGACCGGACGACCGGTTCGAGTGCTCCGGATATCTTTTCCCCGAGAATCCGGATGCGGGGGCGTCAAAGTGCTGGCAGGTCGACGGTTCCGGGCCGCGGATGCGCCACGGCGCCGTGGACGTCGTGGCGGCGCTGCGCGGGAGCTGCAACATTTACATGTACCGGCTGGGCGAGCGCCTCGGGGCGGGGGAGCTTTGCCTCTGGTTCGACCGGGCGGGACTGGGTCGCGGAAGCGGGCTGGGGTTCGCCGAGGAGTTGCCGGGCGTGAACCCGACCGCGGACTGGATGTACCGTCGGGGAATCGCGCTGACGGCGGCGCATCCGCGGTCGTTCGCGATCGGGCAGGGCGAGTTGTGTGTGACTCCGGTGCAAGCCGCGAATCTGGCGGCGTGTTATGCAAGCGGAGAACACCGGCCGGTTCGGATCGTCTCCGGGGCGCCGTCGCTGGAGCGAGAAGCGCTGCCGGCGACGAGTGACCAGCTTCGTGCAATTCGGCGGGGCATGTATGAAGTCGTCAATCATCCGGAAGGGACGGCGCACAAGTACGTGTCGTTTTACGACGAGGGTTTCGTGCTTTGCGGAAAGACGGGAAGCGCCACGGTGAAGCCGCGGCCGACGCGTTACGTGTTCCGCCCGTCGGACGAAGCGTCCGCGGAGATTCTTGTGTCGGCTGGAAGTCTTTCGGACGCGCGCGAGCGGATGCGCGTGCGTCACCCCGAGGTTGACCTGAACGCCGGCGAA
Organism: Phycisphaerae bacterium; assembly: GCA_013360585.1. Taxonomy (GTDB): domain Bacteria; phylum Planctomycetota; class Phycisphaerae; order UBA1845; family UBA1845; genus JABWBH01. Next base: position 37,910 of record JABWBH010000001.1, read on the forward strand.
TTGTCGGCGGTCGAATTCTTTCCGCGCGGCGCGGCGGCGCACGGCGAACATGCACACGCGTGGTTCATCGGTTTTCTTCAGCCTCGGGGGGCGGGGGAAGGTCCGGACTGGAGTCGGTCGTCGCCGGTCGCCTTTGCGGTGCTGCTCGAGTTTGGGGGCAGCGGCGGGCGCGTGAGCGGACCGGTGGCCGGAGAGATTGCGCGGACGGTGCTCGACGTGCTCGGACCAGACCTGCGGACGGAGGCGCCGAGATGATGAGGCGAGCGTCCGCGGCGACGACCCTGACAGCGCCGGGCTGGTGCATTGTCGCGTCAGCCGGCGTGCTTTTTGCGCTGGGGTTGTTGAGCATCTACGTGACGGACACGGCGTACTACGCCGGGCATGACGGTCCGCTGAACGCGCGGAAGCAGGGTCTGATCCTGTTGTTGGGGATCGTTCTGGGGGCGTACATTCTGCGGGCAGGGTACCGCCGGTTCGCGGGTGGGTCGTACTGGTTCTTCGCGTTATCGATCGTGCTGCTCATTCCTCCGGTTTTGGCGAGATTTACGGGTCAGAGCTTCGGCGGGTTGATTCCGGTGCTGAACGGCGCGCGGCGGTGGATTCGCCTGCCGCTGTTTCAGATACAACCGTCGGAGGTATTCAAGCTGGCGCTGATTCTGGCGCTGGCGTGGTATCTTCGTTACCGAAGCAACACGCGCACGTTCGCCGGGGTGGCGGCGCCGCTGATGTTGAGCGCGGTGCCGCTCGGTCTGATCCTGCTGGAACCGGATCTCGGCACCGCATTGCTGATTCCGCCGCTCGTGCTGGTGATGTTGTACCTCGCGGGCGCGAAAACGTCTCACCTGCTGGGGTTGATCGGGCTGGCGGTGGCGGCGGCGCCGCTGGCGTGGTCCGGACTGGAGGATTACCAGCGTCGGCGCGTGTTGGCGGTGGTGTTGCAGTCGGCGACGATCCGGGAGATCGCCCTGGTGGATCCTGAGGGTTATTCGTTTCTCGGAAGCCGGCGGGACATCGCGGAGTGGGAGCGTGCCGCGGGGTTTCAGCTCGTGCAATCGAAGAACGCGATCGGCAGCGGAGGGTGGACGGGGTTCGGCTGGGGGCAGGGGCCGTTTGTGGAATACCCGCTCCTTCCCGATCGACATAATGATTTCGTGTTCGCGGTCATCGCGCATCAGTGGGGTCTGGTGGGAGGCGGGCTGGTGCTGGCGGCGTACGCGGGAATTCTTGGAGCGGGGACGGTGATCGCATCGGCGACGAAGGAACCTTTCGGCCGGCTGGTCGCCGCGGGGATTGTCACGTCGATCGGACTTCAGGTCGTGGTTAACATCGGCATGACGGTGGGGCTGCTGCCGGTGACGGGGATGACGCTGCCGCTGGTGTCTTACGGCGGATGCAGCTTACTGATGAACGTGGCGGCGTTGGCGGTGCTGATCAGCATCTCACAACACCGACCTTTTCTGCTTTCGAGGCCGCCTTTCGGGTTTGCGGCGACGGCGCGCCGTCTGCTTCGACTTGAGCTTCGCGATCCGGAAGGATCGCCGGCGCCCGCGCCACGCGAGGGATAGTCTGCGGAGGGTCCGATGCGTACACCGCGCGGCGGCTTGTGATCCGCCAACGAGGACCCATCATTGATGACATGAAAGAAACGCTTCATCCCGGGGATGCCGCTCGATCCGAATTCGGAACGTGGCGCAGCCTCGGGGTGATCCTGGTGGCGGCGTCGCTGGTCATCTGCGGATCGGGGTTGTCCTTTGTTTACAGCGAGCGTGCGATCGCCCGCGCCGATCGAGAGGCGTGGCGCGCGGTCGAGGCGGTGGCGCAGTTGACGGCTGCGCGACTGCGGGAGGACGTCGTGCGGCGGGTCTGCGCAGCGCAGACCGGCGCGGACACGGGGCGTCAGGGCGATCCGGGCTCAGCGGACGATCCGGATCCGGTGGACTGGGTTCTGATGTGGCGATCGGGGCGACTTGAGACGGCCCCCGGTGCCCCGGTTCCGCCGAAAGTTCTGATTGACGCCGCGAGCGCGACCCTGCGTTCGCGAGCGGCGCCCGGTGGGAGCGCGACGGAAACCGAGTCGTTGGAGTTCGGAAGCGCGACGCATTTTCTCGTGCTGCATGCGGCGCCGTCGGGGTCAGGCGACGAGAGTCTCGCGGTGTGCTTCGTCAATGTGCAACGATTTCTGGCGCTGGGGCGCAGCGTCTTGCCGGCGACTGACGCGGATTTCGAACTGGTCGACGTGGAGCCGCCCGCGCCCGCTGACGGCGTGGCGCTTCCGGGTGTTCCGGCTCGGTTTTGCCTCGTCCCGACAGACCGCTTTCGACAACAGGGACAACTGGAGCGCGTCCGGCACGGATTGTTACTCGGTCCGGTGTCGCTGCTGGCGGTTGCGGCGCTGATCGGGTTGATCTGGCGGTTGCAGCGTCTTGCCCGACAGGAGGCGGAGTTGCTGCGGCTTCAGGCGGACTTCGTGTCGGGCGTGTCGCACGAGCTGAAGACCCCGCTCGCGCTGATTCATCTCTTTGCGGAGACGCTGCTCGAGGATCGTGTGCCGACGTCGGAGAAGAAGCGGGAGTACTACGACATCATCCTTCGCGAGAGCTCCCGCCTGACGCATCTGATCAACAATGTGCTGGATTTCTCGCGGCTGCGCTCCGGCGAGCGGGCCTTTCAGATGTCGGTGCAGGACGTCGGCGAGGCGGTGCGGTCGATGTACGAAGCCTACCGCACGGAACTGGATCACGCAGGCATGACGCATGCGCTGAGCGTCGCCGCGGACCTGCCGCTCGCGCGGATCGATCGCGACGCGATCGGACAGGCCGTCCTGAACCTGATGAGCAATGCGGTGAAGTACTCCGAAGACGAGCGGTGGATCCGGGTCGAGGTGACGCGCGACACGCGCCGCGGGCGCCACGGCGTGCTCATCAGTGTGCATGACCGGGGAATCGGAATCCGCCCCGAGGACCGCGGCTCGATCTTTGACGGGTTCTTTCGCGCGCCAGACCCGCGCGTTCGCAAGCGGCGGGGCGCGGGTCTGGGGCTGGCGCTGGTTCGACAGATCGTCGAGGCGCACGGCGGGATCGTCTCCGTCGAATCCCGCCTGATCGGCGGATCAACGTTCCGCATCTTCATCCCCGCCGTGCCGGACAGCGAAGGCGGCACGCAGCGCCCGACGGAGGCGGGTTCGCAGTGACGGTCATGCGCCTTGCAGGAGCGCCCGCGCGGCACGAATCAGGCATCGTAAGCGGGCGCTCATGTCGTTGTCGGCCAGCACGCGCGGGTCCGGAATGCGCGGCGATGTGCGCCCGAGGTTCAAGACGCCGCGCACGACTTCTTCGGGGCGGTCGAACCAGATCACGCAGTCCAGCAGCGGCTGCAACATCGGGTGCGCTTCACGCAGATTCGTGAAGTAACGCCACGCGAACACCGGCGCCCCTGACGTCACCCTCTCGCAGAGACGTCGGGCATCCGCGTGCGTCGCGGCAGGACAGACATAACAGGCAGGCGTCTCAGTTGACAGCGGCTCGAGCGTGCGCACCCGAGCGCCGGATTTCGTCAAACCGGTGACGACGGTTCGCCACCGAGCGGCCGGCAAGGCACGACGCTGGATCAATTCGAGGAACTGCCGACGAACCTGTGCATCCTCGATCGCGACGTTGGCTTTCGCGGAGGCTTCGGTAAGCAGTTCTGCTGCCGCCGCCGTCCGTCCCGCGAGGATTCGCTCGAAAATCAGCGACCGGGCGACAGTCCACAAATCGCGCTGTGACGCAAGCGTCAGCCCCAGGAGATCGGGATCATCGGGCGGACAGGGGGGAACGCAGACTTCAAGAGGCGCACCGGCCTGAACGGGCGTGGGGACACAGCACGCCGCCGCCCTGGCGGTCACGCCGGGTTCAAGAAGCTGAACGTGGTCCGCGCCAGAGGCAGGATCAAGTACCGCCCGAAGCTGCTCGGTCGTGGAGACGAAGCACGGGGTTTGAGCCTGCGTCGCCCACGTCGCCGCGACGCGCGGATCAACCTGCGGCGTCAGCCAGGTCACAAGGCGCACCGCATCGGGGATTTGAGGACGCAGAACCGCGGGGGCGCCGTCCAGCAGGATGAGGACGTCGGCGTGAATGCGCTCAATCCGGTCCAGCACACCCTGAAGGTGGCGCGTACGAGGATCGCTTATCAGAACAACATCGCAAGAACCAGGTTCGCGGAAGGCGTCCTGCAAGCCCAGCGCCGCCGCCCGAGCGTCGGAAGAGACGCCGGCCCCCACGATGAGGACGCCGCGCCCCTGATGGGCGGACAGTTGATCGGCAATGCGGCGGCGCGATTGCTCCGCGCGTTGCGCCCGGGCCGCAGTTACTTCACGCAACGCCGCCTCCAGGTCCTTCTGTAGCTTCGCGAACGTCGCGGGGTCGATTTGGGGAGTTCTGAGAACGCGCTGCGGGAATTCGTAACCGGGATGGCTTTCGAAGAAAGCGGCCAGGTCCGCGATGACGCGGTCGCGATCGACGAAGCACAGTCGACCGGCTTCGATCAGCGGACGGTAGTCGTAGAGCATCAGCGCAAGACGCAACGCGGCGGGGTCGCTTTCGCAAACGAAGATCGCACAACCCGGATCAAGCTGGGCATCAACGGTGAGCACTTCGGCTCCGGTGAGAATACCCGGTAGTACGACGCTCATATTCGTGTCGGACAGGTTTCCGAAAAGAGCGGCGCTGCTCGACGTCGGCATCGATGACCCGCCGAACCAGCGGCGCCGGCCCTGAGGATCCGTCACACGGAAGGTCGCCGTGCCGTCGCGCGCGGTCGCAGGCTCGCTGTTTCCGGCTGCGGAGGCGACGCGGGCCGCCCACGAGGGTCGATGCCGCGCCAGGACCACGAGATTCGCCTCGAACCGGGAGGATCGTTCTTCCGCGCCGGTATGCCCGGTGGGATCGAGCGTGGTTTTCGTGTCCGTGGTCACGAGCTCAAGATCAAGGTTCGGGGCGGCGGGCGCAGGCGCCGATTCTAGGAAGATCGAACCCGCTGATACACCATCGCCGCCAGAAACACCAACCAGGCGACCCAGAGCGACAACTGCGCGATCAGCAGCCAGATCGGTCCTGCCTTGGACAACCCCGGAGGAACCGACGGATCATCATTCGGCTCGATCTGCACCGACGCGTTGTTTGACCCTGGATTCCGCACGCTGGTTGTCATTCCCGTCGATCCGCTGAATAAGGGCCGGACCACGCGGCGCCAGCCGCATCATCCGGATGCGGCTGGATTGTCTACGCGCGCCGCGGGGGAATCAACCGCCCGGAGCGGTTGTGGATGTCGTGGTGCGAGGATGAGCTTCGTTGATCTGGTCCTGCCGTCCGAGAAGAGTGATCGGGACCGTGATGGGCGCGACACCTTCCAGGCCGGGATCGATCGTCAAAGTCGCGGAGTGCCGTCCGCTTGGCACTTCAGACGCCAGATAAACGCTGATCAGGACCGTGTTCAAGGCGTCCTCGGTTCGGTTCGGAAGCACTCGGGCCTTCACGAGGCTTGAGTCGGTTGCGACGGTGATGTTGTCGAGTGCGGCGCCGGCCGCGCTGCTGATCAGGCGAAGCTGGCGGCTTGCGCCGATGACGCTGCCGTCGTCGCGCAGGTAGACCTCGGGCGGATCCGTAAAAAGAGGAGGAGTGATGATTCCGAATGCGGGAACGTCAACGATCGGCTGATCGATGGAGTCCGTCCGGATTCGGATCTGTACCCCGAAGGGGCCCGGCGGAGCGCTCTCCCGGACCACCGGCTGAATGATGAACTCCGTCCCGTCTTTCCGGACGCCCTCGCGGATTTCAAACGCCAGGACGGGATTGTCATTCACGGAAAGAATGCGGAAGGGTTGCCGCGTCGTCCGGGTGAGGGTGATCGGAGCGAGCTTCTTGCCCGGCAGGACTTTCTGGTTGATGAGGTTGAGCAATTGCGGCTTGAATTCCAGATCACCGACGATCATCGCCTGGACGGACACGCGCCTTTCGAGCGTTCGGTCTTCGACCTCGATGTGCAGGGTGACCTGCCCGCGCACAACCCCGAGCGGAGCGTCATCGTGAGCTTTGAAAGTGATTCGCGAGCCGCGCTGGGAGTCCTGCTCGAAGGCGTCTACGCGGACCGTCAGCGGCATTTCGGGGTTAACCTCGACCTTGGCGACGCGGACGGGTTTGCCAAGCGAACCGGGAAGAACGTCAAGTGTTCGACGGGATTCGTCCCCTCGGCGCAGACTCTGAAGATGGATCGACCCGGCAGGGCTGAGTCGATACTCCGACTCGACAAGGACATCGAGCGTGACAACCACCTCAGGGTTGACCGGATCGTTTGAGAGGATCGTAATCCGTTTTGTCTGCGCTTCAGGCCGCGCGCGCCCGGTGGAATCGAAGGTGATGGAGACCTCGCGGGTCTCGCCCGGCGCGATGCGCCGTGCCTCGGGGGGGAGGTCCACTACGGTGCAACCGCAATCCGACTTGATTTCCCGGATCACCAGTTCGGCCCGCCCTGCGTTTCGCAGGAGAACTTTTTTTGAAACGTGTTCGCCATCCAGGATACGACCGAGGTCGAAGGCGGCGGGATCGACGACGATGCTAGGCCGATCTTCGCGCTTCGGCCCGGGAAAAACGAGCAGCCCGAGTATGATATAAACGGTTGGGATCATGATCTCAGCCCCGATGCTTACGCACTTCGTTCAGAGGGCGGAAGTATACTAGCGCAGGCCCAGTGTCGCCTCCAGGCATCGCCAATTAAACTATCAACAACCAAATAAACGCAATACTTTATTTTATAACGCGGAGAGTTTCACATGTCTTCTCGCTCGGGAATGATCGTACTTGCTGGCGGCCGAAGCACCAGGATGGGATTCTCCAAGCATCGTATCGAGTTTGCGGGTGCGACCGCCCTTGACCGCATAATCCGCGTCGCATCTCAGTGTGTAGACCAGATCGTTGTATCCGTATCCGATCGAGACGAGGCTCGGTCTCTTCAGTCGAGGCTTTCTGCATCAATCCGTGTGGTGATCGACAGCGCTCCTGGGCGGGGGCCTCTCCAGGGTTTGTCGGATTCGTTAAAGCTCCTTGGAGGCTCAGTTTGCGTTTCCGCAGTTGTGGCGTGTGACTACCCGCTGGTTTCGCGCGAAATGATTCGCCTGCTTTTCAATGCGCTGGGCAGCTCAGATGCGATCGTCCCCTTGGTTGGGGGCAATCATCATGTACTCCTCTCCGTGGTGCGCGTCGATGCCTTCAGAAATGTCGGGGAACTCCTGGAGAGCGGGAGATACTCCGTGCAAGGAGCATTCCGATCCAAAAAGACATCTATCGTGACCGAGGAAACGATGCTCCGTTTTGGCATCGACCCAGCCGTGCTTGCGACCGCGAACACACCGCCAGAGCTTGAATATGTGCGAACGCTGGCCAGTCGTCTCAATCGCCCGTGATCGCAAGCTTGAGGCACAGCCGATCGAAGTCGTCGAGAGAATTGAAATAGATGACGACCTTTCCTCTTCCCTTGGCAGCGGACTCGATGACATCCACCCTCATTCCAAGCGCGCGCTCAAAACGCGATTCAAGATCGGATAGGTGGGGGGGATTTGCTGCTGGATTCTTCGCTGTTTCGGTGGTTCGGGCCTTGGCGCTGCGGGATTTCAGGCCGCGGACGAGTTCTTCTGTAGCTCGAACGGAGAGCTGATCGAGAAGGACAGCCTGCGCCACGCGTTCGCGCTCCTCGTCGCCATCGATCCCGAGAATACACCGGGCGTGGCCCATGCTGAGCTGGCGCTGAGACACTAGGTTGCGGATCGACTTCGGCAGATCCAGAAGCCTGATGTAGTTGACCACTGTTGAACGATCTTCGCCAAGCCGGTCGGCGAGCGCCTCCGGGCTAAGTCCAAACCTCGTGCAATAGAGGTGGTACGCTTCCGCGCGATCGATTGCGTTGATGTCTTCGCGCTGAATATTCTCAATGAGCGCCCACTCAAGCATCTGCGGATCGTTCGCCTCGCGAACGATTGCGGGGATTTCGCGCCACCCAAGTCGCGTAACCGCAAGAAAACGGCGCTCCCCTGCGATGATCTGATATCCCTCTCCCGAAGGGCGAACGACAATTGGCTGAAGAACCCCCGAGGCGGAGATGGATTCCGCGAGCGATGTGATATCGCTGTCGGCCGCCGCCGACCGCGGTTGATAAGGGTTCGCCGCGATTTTACCCAGAGGGAGCCGAACGACGCGGGCGTCTTCCGCAGCCGACTTGGTGTCAGCTTTCGCCACCTCACCGGGAACCGATCTTCCGGTCGACAGCAGTGCGTCGATTCCCCTCCCGAGTCTCCGCGTTGGCTGGCTCATTCTTGACTCTCAAATCAGCTTGAGCGGTTTCACGTGGAACACCACCGAAGCTTAGCTCGTCATGCCCACATCTGCTATCGCCTGATCAACGGTCTTTGAAACGCCAATCCACTGATCCAGGCGAGTGACCTCAAGAACTCCCGTGACGAACGCATTTGGATTGGCGATACCTACAGCGCTTCCTCGCATGCGACAGCGCGAAACGAGCTGGACGATCGATCCAAGGCCGGAAGAATCAATCGACTCAAGATCGGTAAGGTCCAACACCACGCGGGATGGGCCCCGGCCAATCAACTCATCCAAATCATCAATCAACTTAACCCAATCCGAACCGCTGACCGTACCAGTCAAATGTGCAACCACCGCCGCGCCGTGCTTACTCAGAGAATACGGCATAGAACTTCCCCGGGATTGAACGAGTCACTTCGTCAGGTTCCGGTCAGGCATGCGGACCGTCGCCGTTCGCACTAGCAGATAGTTCCTGCCCTGAAACTCGGTGACCTCCCCATGCTGAACGATAAGGACGGTTCCGTCACGATCGGAAGCGGCTTGATAGATCATCCTTTCCAGCATCAGATTCGGCAACAGCTCGATGGGGGGCTCTTCAGAGCTCCCATCAAACACAAAGGTCCACTTCCCACCCACTTCAACAAGCCTCCCGGATCGGTCTATGATGGGAGTTCCCTCCACGAGCAGCTCAGGTCGCTCATTCCCATCAACTGCCCCCCGCTGGTTCGGAAGCACTGATTGAGCGCCCGCGCGACGCTTGGCCATCGCCTCAATAATTGACTCTGCTGTCGGAGGATTGCCTTCCTCGCGTGTGCGCGGCGGGGGGTCGGACTGCGCAGAGTTCCGATCCTGAACAGTAAAGTGGGGTGTTGCAAGCAAGAGCGCAAGAATCTGAATAACAACAACCATTTAAAGCCTCACAAAACAAATTAAACAATAAACCAGAAGGGGCGGTTCACGATAGTCATCGGAAGATCGCAGGTCGATCGAGATAATACCCGCTAGCATCGACGACCCTCGCCATCGCATTAGTGCGCCATAACCGGGCCGTGCCGCACGGCCCCACGCCCTCTCGGTCGAGCCTGATGCTTTGTACGAGTCCGAAGAATCGAACCGTAGTCAGCGGCCAGCGTGCCGAATATCATTCTGCGCGACCAAGAACATCATTCGATCGGAGTCCGCTCAAATCCTCCAATCCTGCTGACGACGTCGAAGTCGCGAATGTCGCAAAGAGCATTATCCGATGGAACCCCCGGCACAAGCAAGCCGGGACTTCCGAAGCGCTCGCGCTTCCGGAAGCTAATCTTCGCCGCGTTGGTCGTTGCTTCGGTCTTGTCGGCGATTGAGATCGCCCTTCGGCTATGCGGCTGGCCGCGGGGCACGTTCCGCGGCGCCTTTTCCACCTCCACCGGTATCTGGGAGCCCGGATACGACGCGGTTCTGGATCTGGGGCCGTTCTCGTACCGGGTTCAGGCCAACGCGATGGGATTCCGCGGTCCGGAGTTGCGACGCGGGCTGGATGCCGCGCGGCTCCGCATCGTGTGTCTCGGCGACTCGGTCACCGACGGATTCTACGTGGACAATCCGGATACCTATCCCGTGATTCTTAACGACCTGCTCAGCCGGCGCGGGTTGGACGTCGAAGTCATCAACGCCGCGCGCGGCGGCGGCAGCATCAACAAGGCGCTCGTGATCCTCCGCGACCGCGTTCTGTCGCTGCAACCCGACATCGCCGTGCTGACATTCGTGACCAACGACCTGGCCGATCTTCGCGGCCGATCGCCGCGCGAACTGCTGTCCGTCGCCCTCGAGGGCGGCGAGAGGACGCCGTGGATCGAGACCCTGCTCACCCGCTGTGCGATCGCGGAAAGTGTCACAGACATGGCACTTCGATTCCGATCCCCGCACTACCGGCGAGAAGATCGTTCAGGTGCGCAGCCCGTCCAGGGCCGGGATCGCTACGTCATCCCCGGAAATGACCGATACGAGGAGAACGCCCGCACGTTCCTCGAATTGTGGAAGGGCGTGGACGGACGGTTGCTGCGTGAATCGCTGGACGACGAGATGTCGCACGCGCTCGACACCTACTGCGACGTCCTCCGTGAACTTGCACGGCAGTGCCAAGAAAATGACATTCGACTTCTGTTCACCTACTTTCCCGCGTATCCTGAAGTGTATCTGGCGGAATGCCCCGATGCGTTCCGGCGGATGTTGCGCGCCCGCGTCGAGGCTCAGGGCGTTGAGTTTCTCGATTTGACCCCGGCGCTGCGCGAGGGGTCGAAGGACGGTCCGCTGCATCTGGCGCCGATCGACTTCCACCCGAACCCGCGCGGATACCGCGTCATTGCCGCGACGATTGCGGAGCGGCTGGAGGAGCTTCAGTGGCTGACCAATTGAGCCTCAGAAGATGCGGCTCGGTCCTGAACCGGCGCCTTAATCCATCTTGAGCCTCGGGTCGGCGAGGTCGAGCGAGTACATGATCTGGTTGTAGTCATACCGCGGCGTCGGCGTCTTCGTCCCCGAGAACGCCATCGTGTACGTTGCCTCCAGGTAGATGATTCGTCCCCCGTCCTGATCGAGGAACGGGTGATGCGCGACATTGTAAAACGAATAATCGTCGTGGGTGATGATCTTGCGCGCCGTTCCCCACGGCCCCGTCAGCGTCGGCGACTCCGCGTACCAGATCTCCCCGCACATCGACGTACCCCACGCTTCCTGCACGATCAGGATCCACGCCTTGCGGTAAGCGTTCCACGCGACGGTTCCGGAGTGCCCGAGCACCGCCTTTCCGGTCTGCGCGTCGTGTAACCGGATCAGCGCCTCTTCCGGCTTCATCAGCCCCTGCGCGATCAGCTCGTTCTGCTCCTTCTGGAGAACGACCGTGGTGTCGCGCTTCCAGGCGTAGATGAGCTTCCCGCTTGCGTCGCGGTCGAGTTGCGGAGCGAGGTTGGCGCCGCGTTCATTCCCGTCCCCTTCCTTGCTCTCGTAGTGCGTTCCGGGCTTGAGGCACGTGAACGCCTCATACTGCGAGGGATCGAGCAGCGCGTCGTAGTCCGCGCGGCAGCGGACCAGCGGAAAGGGCGTCGCGAAATACCAGTAGTCCCCCTCCGCGTCTTTGTGTCGCACCGGCTGACCGCGCATGAAGAGCGTCGCGTCGAGCGGGATGCGTTTCACCGGCTCGAAGACCTCCCTGTCATCGTTGTATTGGGCGAATCCCTGCTCGTGCATCTCGCCGAGGGATTTCATCCGCGCAAACCGGCACAACAGCCGCTCGCGCCCCCCCGCGTCCGTCACCGTCGTCATCCCGTCGCACCAGACCGGCCCCGGCTGCCCCTCGATCGGGCACATCCCGCGCGAGAACCCGTCGGGTCCGACGAAATACGAAAGGTTGATGCCGACGTCCGGGTCCAACCCCCGGCCTCCCGCCGACGGCGGCAGTTCCGACGTCGCCCCGGACATCGAGAAGTTGCCCAGCGGATACGAAGCGCGGCTGGTGTCGCCGTAGAACCAGTACACCTTCCTGCGATACACCGCCGTCTGCACGCTGTCCTGCCCGAGGACGCCGCCGTTCAGCAGCGGCTGCGCGACCGGCGGCCTGTCGCCGAGCAGGACGCTGTCCCGGTAGATTCCCGCGCCGGTGATGCGGTAGAGACGCTGGGCGATGTTGACGCGGTTGATCCGGATCTCCGCGCGGCCTCCCGGTGTCGTCCGCAGCTTCAAACCGGCGTTCTCGAACCCGTCCCTGGGATAGGCGTAACCGTGAGACCGGACGAAGAAGAACACGTCCTGATCCATCAGACCCGGCTCATGAAACGCGACGACTCCCGCGCTGTCCGTGACGTGGGCGATGCCGTGGACCGTGGTCAGCTCCACCAGCGGCACGCCGCGCCCCGTCTGCGCGTCCACCACGGTGATCCGGAAATACGCGGACGAAGGACGCGCCGTTGTCTGACTGTCGGCGGCTCGGATCGTCGTCGGCGCCGCCCCCGATGCGCACACCATCGCCAGCCACGTCGCGACGATCCGCGATCGCTGCACGGCAGACTCACTCCGTCACGTAGAGGACGCCGAGCAGAACCAGATAAAGCATGATCAGCCCGAAAAGTCCGAAGGAAATATCCATGTAAGCACCCGATCCCATCGACATCTCATTGCCGGCGGATCCCACGCTGAACCGTCACGGGCCTATCCCACCTTCGCCGCCGACTTGGGCAGCGCGAAACGGTTGTACACGAGGAAGATCAGCGCCGTCGCCAGCATGATCCCGCCGAACGCGAGCCACATGAGGTCGGGCCGCTGCATGTCGCGGGCGAGCGATCCGTAAAGCTGACCGGACAGGATGCCGCCGAAGAGATTCCCCAGCGCAACCGCCACGAAGTAGTACCCCATGTACAGCGCCTTCTTATCCTCCGGCGCGATGCGCCCGACGTATTCCTGGCTCGTCGGACTCGCCATCATTTCACCGAAGGAGAAGATGAGAATGCCCAGGCATACCAGCAGTCCGATCCCGCCCGGCCCGAAGAAACCGTGATCGCCGGCGACGGCCGCAAAGCCGATGCCCACCGCCGCCACGACCATCCCGAGGATCATCCCCGTGAACTGGTGGAAGCGCCCGATGAGGTAGGAGACGATCACCTGAAAGAGGACGATCCCGAACGCGTTGAGATTGACGATGAACTCGGGGTTGAACTGGCGGGTTTGCCGAACCGGTTCCGCCAGCGCGTCTCCGAACGCCGCATGCCGCCAGGCCAGCGACAAATCCTTGGCACGGATGCGCCGATCCGGCGTTGACAGCTTTTCGGCGGCGGCGGACAGAACCTCCGCGTCAAGGAGGATTCCGTGCGCCTGCAACAACGATTGAACCTCCAGGCGAACACGATCGGATTCCACGTCATCCAGGATCGGCTGACGGACCTCCTTCAATCGCTTGTTAAGCGACGCCACGCCCTTATCGAGCGCGCGATCACTCGCCGCGGAAGGTTGAAGCGGCACATCGACCAGAGTCTTCGCGTATGCGACCGGCGCAAACCGGACCTTGTAGTCCAGAACTTTCCGACAACTGTCCAGCACGTCCAGAGGGGTCAGACCATCGCCGTCCGTCGCGCCGCCGCGTTCGTTCAGACGTCGCACCAGGGCGGTAAGTTCAGACAGGACTTCCGGCGTGATGCCCGGAAAGGTCTGGTAGGCCGCCAGCCTTGCAGCCTCCTCCAGGGCGCCGATCGCCGATTGGTGGGTTGACAGCGCGGCTTCCACCGCGGCGTCGTCCCGGGGGTCAATCTGACGCAGGGCCTCGGTGACGGCGGCAGCCTGGGCGCGCTCGGACTCCGTAAGATTCTCATCTTCCGACAACTCCGCCGCCTGTCGCCCTAGAGCGGCGAAGGCGTCGCGGTTCTCTCTGGTCTTGTGCTCTCCGCTCGGCGCGGGGGAAGGATCGGGAGGAACGAGGCCGTCTTTGCCCGCCGCCTTGCGCAGCATGTCATCGACTTCCGCGTAAAGCTCCGTCTCCTCCACGGACGCCAGCCACTCGTCGATGTCGTCGCCGAAGACCGGACTGAGGAGCTTGCGCCCCGTGTCCACCAGCGGTTTCGTCTCGCTGAAGTCGCGGATGTACTCCGGCATCGTGATGAAGATCTGGTTGAACGACGTCCAGAACCCCGACAGGATCAGCAGAAACAGGGCGAAGCGCCAGTCGCTGCAATGCATGCGCTGGCCGAACCACGAGGGCGGGGGCGCCGCCTTGTTCATGCTGGTTGCCGCCCCGTGCGGAGGCAGCACCGAGTCCCACAGGAAGTTCAGCACGATCCACGCGGGAATGAAGATCGCCGCGTGAGGCCACCACTGGAACCACCACGGTCCGAACTGCGCGACCATCATCGCGATGATCGCCACGAAAACCGTGATGAAGAAGCGGACGTTGCCGAGCACCTCGTACACGGCCTGCCAGACCTGCGAAGGCGTGCGCGGTTTCCACCCGGCGGGGCGGGGCGGCTCCTTGTAGAAGGCGAGGCAGATCAGCAGGTTGATCACCGCCCACGCCGAGGACGCGATGAACACGTATTCCCACGAGATCCCCCGGATCGCGCCCGCCACCAGCGGTCCGACGAACCCGCCGATGTTCACCATCATGTAGAACACGCCGAACCCGAGGCGCGAGTTGCTCTCGTCCGTCACCCGCGCGACCGTCCCCACCACCACGGGCTTGAAGATCGCCGCCGCCACCGCCACGCCGAAGAACGCCAGCATGAACCCGGACATCGACTTGAACTGCCCGAGCAGGTAGTAGAAGACTGCCATCCCGAGGTAGGAGATGATGAACATCTTCTTGAACCCGTACCGATCGGCGAGCGCCCCGGTGGCGACGGGCATGAGGTACAGCAGGAACGGGATCATCGCCTGGATCGCGCCGCGCTGCTCGGAGGTGAACCCCAGCCCCCCGGTCTCGACCGGACCGGTGATGTATAACGTGGCCAGAGCGTAGAACCCGTACCACGCCATCCGCTCGAAGATCTCCATCACGTTGGCGACGTAGAACGGCCGGGGGAACGACCTGAGCTGCGCCCCGAATCCGAGTTTCGGCTGATCCATCGAAAGCCTCCTATCGCCTGCGGTCCTCAGCGTCCTCGCGCACGCGGCCCCGTCGCCGCGCCCCTGCCCCTCAGCCTACTTCACCCCGTGCATCATCTTCTTGAGCGGTTTGACGAGCACGAGCAGCACCCCCGCCCCGATCGCGGTGATCAGGGCGATCCGCGGGAACACCTCGACATACGTGCCGCCCTCCCGCACTCCGGCTACCCAGGGCGCCAGAACATTGCCCAGCGCGGAGGACAGGAACCACACCCCCATGAACATCCCCACCAGTCGCGTCGGCGCGAGCTTGGTGATCGTGGACAACCCCACCGGCGACAGGCACAGCTCCCCGGTCGTATGAAAGAAGAACCCCAGAAGCAGCCACACCAGGGCCGACTTGCCCGACGTTTCCGCCTGCTTGGCGCCGATGAACAACATGCCGAAACCCAGCGAGAGCTGGGCAAGCCCGAGTGCGAACTTCAGCGGCGACGAAGGCTCCAGCCTCTTGCGATCCAGCCAGACCCACACCCCCGCCACGGGGATGCTCAGCAGGATAATGAGCAGCGTGTTCACCGAGTTGGCGAGGAACGTCGCCGGGATCTCGTAACTGAACACCTGACGGTCCACCGCCTCCTTCGTGAAACGCGTGATGGTGCTGCCCGCCAGCTCGAAGAACCCCCAGAACATCATCGAGAACGTACATAACACCAGAATGACGATCATGCGTCCGGCTTCCTCGCGGTTGCCGCGGGTGGCTTCCCACAGCAGATAAAGCACGATCGGTCCGGCGATGATCAGGGCGATTTTCTGGACCCACTGCGGATTGGAGATCAGCCAAGCCACCACCGGAACCAGCAACGCGATCCCGAGGACCAGCAGCAACCCGTTGGGCAGGCCGAACCGGCCCGTTCCGGACAGCTTCGCGCCTTCCGGCGGCAACCCTTTGCCTTCGATGGACTTGAGTCCGAACGCGAAGATGCCCATCCCCAGCAGCATACCCACGCCCGCGAGAATGAACCCCAGGTGCCAGCCCTGGCTTTCCGCGAATCCCGACGCGAACGCCGACATGAACGCGCCGATGTTGATGCCCATGTAGAAGATGGTGAACGCGACGTCGCGGCGGGCATCCCCTTGTTTGTATAAGGTTCCTACGATCGTGGAAATGTTGGGTTTGAAAAACCCGTTGCCGCAGGACAAAAGCCCGAGCCCGGTGAAGAACATCCAGTTCAGTTCCGCTACCGGAGTGCCGCCGCGCACCAGCAGGGCGTGGCCCGCGAGCGTGAACTGGGCCAGCGCCATCAACGTCCCGCCGATGTAGATCGCTCGCCGCTGACCGAGAAGACGGTCCGCGAGGATTCCCCCGACGAAAGTCGTCGCGTAGACGAACCCGAGATAAGCGCCGTAAATCTGGTCCGCCTGGGCGCCGGCGGCGTCCTGCCCCATCGCCGCCAAGACCACCATCGTGGTGTACAGGGTCAGGATGCCGCGCATGCTGTAGAAGCTGAAACGCTCCCACATCTCTGTGAAGAACAGGACAAACAATCCCCTCGGATGTCCCATCAACGTGCGTTCGCCAACGGCGGGTTCGTTCATCACCTGACGACCTCCAGCGGTTCCTTTGTTTCGCGGCGATGTTCGCGGCTGCGGCGGCGGGGGTCGGCGCCGACGACGCCTTCTCCACGCGACGTTCGCCTGCTTGAAGCGGGGAGCATAGTTGCGCGGTGCGGCGCTCGCCAGCACCTTGACGCAAGTCCCCGGGACCCCGATCCTCGACGTCCGTCCTCGGACACTCACCCCCGGACGGACCGCGCGTGAAACTGGGTAAACTCATCCTGTTCCCCGGACTCGGCGCCGACGGGCGGCTCTTCAATCCGCAGCGCGTCCTTCCGGTGGAGATCGTCACGCCGGGCTGGATCCCGCCGCTGGAGGGCGAGTCGCTGGCCGCCTACGCCGGGAAGATGGCGAAGCACATGATGCACGCGGGCATCTGCGTGCCCGGCGAGAGCGTTCACCTGGGCGGGGCGTCCTTCGGCGGGATGGTCGCGCAGGAGCTGGCCGGGGCGCTGCTTCGGGAGGGAGTCAAGGTCCGCGGCGTGGTTCTGATGGCCAGCGCCCGCAGCGGGCGGGAGGTATCGCGGACGCTGAGCTGGGTCGAGCGGGGGTCGCGGGGGCTGCCCGACACCCTGCTGGAGTTCGGGCGGCGGCGGGCGAAGCTCATCGGCCCCGAGTTCCGCGCCGTGCCCCTGCCGATGAAGCGGCTGCTCCGGGAGATGTTCCTGGCGACAAACCTCGACTTCCTGCGCTGGGGAAGCCGGGCGATCATTGAGTGGCCCGGCGCGGGCGCGAAAGCGGAAGCGGCGGACGACGCCGCCGACCCGGTTCAGCCGCCGGTTCCCGTGCGCCAGATTCACGGCGCGGAGGACCGTGTGATCCCCGTCCGCCACGTCCACCCCGATGTGATCATCCCCGGCGCGGGACACCTGGTGAACATCACGCACCCCGCCGAAGTCAATCAGTTCATCGAGTTCAGCCTCGGACGGATGTCCTGACCAGCCCGTTGAAGAAAGGGGCACGCTCCTCCGGGACGCGAATTTCACCGGGATAAGCCGGCATCACAAAGACCGATCCCGGGTTCTTCAACGGGCGGTCAGAACAGGCGCATCTGCCCCCCTGTCTCCGGTCGACGGAACCGCGCGCCGGATAAAGGGCGGAGGTCGCGGTTCAGTCCGTACCGGCGGGTGAAGACGTCGAAGGTCTGCGCGATCTGCTTGACATAAGGCCCGGCCCCGCGTCCGCGCCGGCGCGAAGCGTCGTACAACTTGCCGCCCGACGTGCTGGCAGATCTCAGAATGCGGTTGCCCTGAGCGTCGTCATGCGGCGTCGGTCGGCGGCGCCAGCGAGGCGACGACCCGGGCCGTCGTCTCCGACATGCGGATCCCCGGCGCGTAGCCGAAGTCCCTGCGGGCGGCGGAGATGTCGAAAAAATGATCGAGGGCGAGCTGATCCGCAAGGAACCGCGTCATCGGCGGCTCGCCCCGCAGGCGCAGCGCCGCGTAGACGCCCTCGCACGCGACGCCGAGCGCTCGCGCCGCGCGATGCGAGAGACGGCGCGTGATCGGCGGCGCGCCGACCCGGGCGAGGACGTCGGCGAGCCACGTCCAGAGAACGACCGGCTCGCCCTGTGAGAGGAAGTACGCCCGGCCGGCGCAGCGGGCGCCTCGTCCGAGTTCATCCGCCGCCAGCAGATGCGCCCGCGCCGCATCGTCCACGTCCGTGAGGTCCACGCGGTTGCGCCCGTCGCCGACCTGCACAAGACGCCTGCGGCGCGCGCGCTCGAGGATGCGGGGCATGAGGTGCGGGTCGCCGGGACCGACGATCAGGTGCGGACGCAGCGCAACCGTCTGAAGCTTCGAGTCGTTCGCGGTCAGCACCGCCCGCTCCGCCGCCGCTTTGCTTTCAGGGTACGCGGTCAGGTACCGCGAGGGATAAGGCAGAGACTCGTTCGCCCCCGAAATCGGCCCGTCCGACAGCACAACGCTCGGGGAACTCGTGTACACGAGACGGCGCACGCCGCATGCCCGACAAGCGGCCAGCACGTTCCGCGTGCCTTCGTAATTGATCTCAAAATACATGCGCCTCGGACCCCAGATGCCGGGGATCGCCGCGACGTGGAACACCGTGTCCCGCTTCGCGCACGCGCGCATGACCGCGTCGGCGTCCCGCACGTCGCCGACCACGCTGCGAGCGCCGAGCGCCTCGACCGCCGGATACCGGTTGCGGCCGAACACCGTCACGTCGTCGCCCCGGGCGCGCAACATCCGGACGATCACCCCGCCGAGAAACCCGCCGCCTCCGGTGACCAGGGCCTTCACGACAACCGCTCCGCCGCCCACACCGCCAGCTTCTCGCGGAAGATCTTCGCGTTGTGTCGGATGTCCACCGGAAAAGCCCGATGATAGAGCACCTCACGGATCCCCCGTGTCCGGTCGTCCCTCCTGCCCAGTTCGAGGAGTTCGCGCGTGAACTCCGCCCGCCGCCGTCCGCGCGGGTAACGCCCCGGCAAGGGTTCGACCACTAACACGGGTCGCTTCACCCCGCCGCCGCTCCCCGCCGGTACCCCGACCAGCGCGGTGCGGAAAACCTCGGGATGCTCGTTGAAGATCGCCTCGCATTCGATCGTAAACAGGCAACGCTCTTGTGTCGGCACGCGGTGCGCCTTGCGTCCGCAGAACCAGAGCCTTCCGTCGCCGTCGAAGTAGCCGACATCGCCGATGCGGTGCCAGATGCGATCTCCCTCGCGGATCTTGTGCAGCGCCGTGGCGTCCGGCTGATGATCATATTCTCGCGTGACGACGTCGCCGCTGACGACGATTTCGCCGTGCTCGCCCGCGCGGACTTCAAGGTCGTCCCTCCAGACCGGAACCGGGTCGTCGCTGATCCGGATGATGCGGACGCTGAGCCCCGGAAACGGCGCTCCGACGCACGTGCCCGCGCCGGATCGGGCGCGCGCGATCAACCCACCCTCCAGCAGCTCGCGCCCGCGGATCGACGTGACCGGCAGCGACTCCGTCGCGCCGTAAGGCGTGTGAATGTCGCCGTCGTCGGGGAGGATCCGGCGCCACTGCTCGATCACGCGCCACGGGATCGGCGCGCCCGCCGTCAGCACGCGCTTCAACCGAGGCAGCCGGATACCGCGACGGATGCAGAAGGCGCCGACGCGCCGCCAGATCGCGGGGGATCCGAACGTCGTCGTCACGTCGTACGCCAGCAGGTCGCGCACGAGCTTTTGCGGACGGCATCGCGCCGGATGCGACGGGTCCATCTCGGGAATGATGCAGGTGATCCCCATCGCCGTGCTGAACAAGGCGAACAAGGGGAACGCGGGCAGATCCACCTCGCCCGGTTGCATGTCGTAAAAAGACCGGATCCACCGGACCTGGGCGTCGAACATGCCGTGTTCGTAGACGACGCCTTTCGGCGGTCCGGTGCTGCCGGTCGTAAAAAGAATCGCCGCCACGTCATCCGGTCCGGTTTGCGCCGCCTGAAATCGCCGCGAACCGCCTCGGCGCACCTCGTCCAGCGTCGCGCCGCCCCAGCCGAACCGGCGCCCGACCGTGACGATCGAGTGCAGCTTCGGGAACCGTCTCCGGTGAAACCAGCGCACAACCTGCGCCAGCGGTACGCCGATGAACGCCTCCGGTTCCGACGTCTCGATGCAGTCGATCATTCGCGCGACGCCCATCCCCGGGTCGATCAGGATCGGCACGGCGCCGAGCTTGAAGAGTGCGAAGATGACGCCGGTGAACTCCAGGCCAGGCCGAATCATGACGACGGTGCGGACGCCGCGGTCGATCCCGACGCCGCGCAGACCGTCCGCGATGCGGTTCGACTCCTGATCCAGTTCGGAAAAAGTCCACCGTGCCGGACCGGAACCGGTGGGATTTCGCCGCCAGGGGACGATCAGTGCAGGCCTGTCCGGGGCGGCGTCCGCCTGCGCACTGAGCCTTGACGCAATGTTCAGCGTCCGATCAGGCGCGGCGGCGTTCGGCGGATGCGCGGTCAGCGTCGTCATCTGACGGACATTGTAGCGATAACCGGCGCATCGCGGGAACCGTGGCGCGTTTCCGTGCCGATGCAACTGAACATGCGGAACCTGACAGGCGTCATTGTCGCGTCCGAGAACGATCCCGTCGGACCTGCGCTGACGACAGGAGCGCGAGCGTGGGCGCGGCGCTTCAGTCCGTCGCTTGCGGACGTGGTGTTTGTATTGATGCTGGTGCGCCTCCTGCAACTCGGGGCGACGCAGTTCTTCAACGATCCGGGAACCGGGTGGCACCTCCGCGTCGGGGAGGATCTTCTTCACACCCGCGCGCTGCCCACGACGGACACGTTCAGTTGGACCCGCGCTGGGGAGCCGTGGATTGCGACGCAGTATCTCGGCGAGGTCGCTCTTGCGGCGGCGTACGCGCTGGGCGGTTATCCGCTGATTGCTCTGATGTGCGCGCTGGTGCTGGCCGGACTGTTCCGCTGGGTTTACCGTGCGAACATCGAGGCGGGGGCGTGGCCGGTCTGGGCGATCGTCGCGACGATGCTCGGCGCGGCGGCGGCGTCCGGGCAGTTTCTGGCGCGACCCCTGCTGATGACGCTTATCAGCGTTCCGCTCAGCTTCGTCGTCGCGTCCGCTTACGCATCGGGAAAGTGCGGACGCGGGCGGCTCGCCGGGTTGGCCCTGCTGTCGTTGATCTGGGCGCAGACGCATCCGGGCGTGCTCGGGGGGATCGTGACCGTCGGTCTGGTGGGCGCGGGAGCGTTGATCGAAGCCGTGACGATCCGTGACCCGGCGGCAAGACGGGAGACGGCAAGACGAGCAGCGCATGTCCTCGCCACCGCGGCGTTGATGTCGCTGGCGACGCTCGCGACGCCTCACGGATTTGCGTGGCCGGCGAGCATTCTCGAGCTGATGCGCTTGCAGGTGCTGCCGCGGCTCGTTGATGAGTGGCAGCCGACGGACTGGACCGCGCCGGACGGGCTGGCCGCCGCGGGGCTGCTCCTGCTCACCTTTGCGGGTTACGCGTTGCGCCGGGAGCGCCCGAAAGCGTGGATCGTACTCGTCGCGGGTTTCTGGTTTTTTCAGGCCGTGCAGAGCGGGCGGCATGTGTCGATCTTCGGGCTGGTCCTGGCGGTGCAGGCCGGTGCGGTGCTTCTGGACGTGAAGGCGGCGCCGGGTTTTTTCTCGCGCGTCGCCGCGAAGATCCCTCTTTTCAGCGTGCCGATCCGCGACCGTGAGCGGCGGATGCAATGCGACGGCGTTGCGCCGATCGCGGCGGTCTCAATCATCGCGCTGTGGGCGGCGTCTCCGGAGGGACGCTGGACGGGCCTAAGTCACGCCGGTCCCCCGCAGGATAAGTACTCCTTCGCCCTGATTGAACACCTGCGCCGCGACCCGCCGCCGCAGCCGATCTTCAACGACATTAATTTCGGCGGTCACCTGATTCATCATGCGCCGCACCTGCGCGTGTACGTGGATGACCGCTTCGAACTCTACCGGGACGAGTTCATCGAATCATATGAGCGCATGATGACCCAGCCGCGGGAGTACGCCGAGACCGCCTTCAAGCAAGGGGGCGTACGCTCGGTGATTGTCGGCGCTTCGACACCGCTGGCGACCTTCCTCGAAGGTCGGTCGGGCTGGCGGCGCACGTACGCCGATCCGGCGGCATGTGTCTTCGTTCGAGAATGACGGGGGCGGAGATATGAAAACCACGGGGACATCATGCGTCGCGGTGGCGGGGCGGACCGCGTCGCACCGCAGCGCAACCCGGCCTGTCCAGCTCTCCGTCATCATCCCGACGTACAACGAGGCTCAGACCCTGCCTTTGCTCCTTCAGCGGATCGAAGCCGCCGTGGTCGGCAAGGACATCCCGACGGAAATCTGGGTGATGGAC
Organism: Phycisphaerae bacterium; assembly: GCA_013360585.1. Taxonomy (GTDB): domain Bacteria; phylum Planctomycetota; class Phycisphaerae; order UBA1845; family UBA1845; genus JABWBH01. Next base: position 60,270 of record JABWBH010000001.1, read on the forward strand.
GACCGGTCGCCGGACGGAACTGCCGATGTCGCGCGAAGGCGTGCGACCGGTGTGTCGGTTCGGGTGGTCGAGCGCGAGGGTCCGCGGGGTCTTGCCCCGGCCGTGGCGGAGGGTCTTCGTTACGCGACGGGCGAGTATGTGCTCGTGATGGATGCGGATCTTCAGCACCCTCCGGAAGCAATTCCGGCGCTGATCCGCGCGATGGACGAGGGAGCAGATTTCGTCATCGGGTCGCGTTATGCTGAAGGCGGGTCGACCCGGCGGTTCGGCTTCCTCCGGAAGTTGAACAGTTGGGGAGCGACGTTCCTGGCGCGGCCGCTGATTCCTCCGGGCGTGCATGACCCGATGTCGGGTTTCTTCTGCCTTCGTCGGTCTAGCCTCGAGAAAGCCGACATCCGCGCGGTAGGGTTCAAGATCGGGCTGGAGCTGCTGGTCAAGACGAAAGCGCTGCGCGTCGTCGAGGTTCCGATCACGTTCGGCGCGCGGCATGCCGGCGTCAGCAAGCTCGGAGTGCGGGAGCAGTTCCGGTATCTTCGGCACCTTCTCGGCCTTTATGCGTGGCGCTTTCCTGCGCTGAAGCAGTTCACACGGTTCTGCGCCGTCGGCGCCTGCGGAATGATGCTGGACCTCGGCCTGATGGCGGCGCTGATGTCGGGCGGCGCGCATTTCGGGGCGGCGCGGGCGTGGAGCGTGCTGGGAGCGATGACGCTCAATTTCGTTCTCAACCGACGTTACACGTTTCCGGATCGCCGAGGACCGGTCGGAACACAGTTTCTGCGCTTCACGGGAGCCTGCGCGACGGGGCTGGTCGTCAACTGGGGATTGTCCAGCGCGCTGTATGCGACGCTCCCGGGTTGGCGCCCGCTGTATCCGCTGATGTGCGCCGCAGGCATCGTCGCCGGGACGTTCATGAACTTCTTCTTCAGTCGGTCGTACGCCTTCGCCGCCGCGCCATCGGATTCAAAGCGTGCGCAGCACGGCCCGGACGGGGCTGGCGTCGAATCCGACCAGCGGAAGCGGCAGGGCGATCAATTCGTATGAACCGGGCGGAACGCGGGTGAGCACAAGGCCCTCGAGAATCGCCTGATCGTTGGCAAGGAAACGGGCGTGCGCGGGAAGATCCTTCGAGTGCATCAGGTCGACGCTGGGCGTGTCGATGCCGATCAGGCGCACGCCGCGTCCGTGCAACTCATCGACGAGATCCGGCTCCAGGGCAGCGAAATCTTCGTTCCAGGCCTGCGGGTCGGGAAAGGTTCCGGTGGCGATCAGCACGCGCGGCTCGCGGATCGCGTCGCGCAGGTTCGCCACGGCGACGCGTGCGCCGCGCGTCACGTCCGCCCGGACCACCTGACATCGTCCGAGATAGTACTCAAGCGATCGGGCCTCGATCGACGGCGCATTCCTGGCATAATGATTCGGGGCGTCGGCGTGGGCGCCGAGGTGGACCGTGGCGGTGAGCGTCGACAAGGTTACCGTGTCGCCCCGGGCCAGATCGAGCAGCACCTGCCGGGACGGCGGCGTGTCGCCGGGCCAGACCGACAGTTTCGCGGAAATCGGTGGTGTAATATCGTAGATCACGTCGAATTCTCCGCTGCCGAGCGGGGCCACCCTGCTCCGGAATGTTAACCGTCCGACGCGGACGTGCCGAGAGCGTGGGAGCGGATTGCACGGACAGACACGGCTCAGGAGCGAGAGGAATGATCAAGGTCGGCGTTAATAAAAGACCGAGGCGGGCGGTGCGGGCGGCGCGGGCGGGGTGGGCGGTGGCGATGCTGCTTTCGGCGGGGTGCGGATTCGAACCGGGCGGCGCGCGGAGCCAGCGCCATCGCGAGCGCGGCGAAGACGGGCAAACGCTGGTTCTCGATGATCTGAAGGCGATCGCCTCAGATGCGTCTCTCACGATGGAGGAGAAGCGCCGCCTCCTGCGCGAGGCCGGGTTGCGCGATGAGGATCTGATCGACGCCCTGATCAACGCCGGATAAGACCCCGGCGGCGGAAGCGGGTGCGGACATCACCCCGTCCGCGTCGCAGTCCGCGCAAGCTCCTCCCGGATACGTTTCAGACCTTCAAAAAGGCGCGACTTGATGATCGACTCCTGAAGTTCGAGCACTTCGGCGATCTCCGCCCGGGAAAGCCCCTCGACGTAGCGCATGCGCAACGCCTCTCGCGTGCTCTCCGGAAGCAGCAGAAGCACGTCGCGCACTTTCGCACCCATCTCCACCTCGAGCAATCGCGTCAGTTGACCCGTCAGGTCGGCCTCGACCTCATCTTCGGCCGGCAGGGCGTACTGGTCCTTGCGACGGTTGCGATTGCGCACCAGATTCAGGCAGTGATTGCGGGCGATGCGGTACAACCAGGCGCGGAAGTTGTCCGGAACCTCGGTCGCGGCGAGAACCTTGCAGAACACGTCCTGCACGGCGTCCTCGGCGTCCTCCCAGCGACCGACGTAACCGCGGCAGAAACGCACCATCGCATCCCGGTAGGCGCGCTCCAGGAGGACGCCGGCTTCGGGTTCGCCCTCTCGAAGGCGCACAATGATCGATCGCGTCAGCTCAAGCGGCTCCGCCACGCCGGCGAGGTTCGGTGTCGGCGAGTCGTCGTGAGCATGAAGCGGGGAGCGACCGGTCACCCTGGTTCTCCGTCAGACGGCGTCGTCCGCGGGCGGTCTGCGTCGAGAAGCGCGGAACCCGCCGGCGCCGCCGCCGGATCAGGACGGAGTCGTGGGATGCCCGGACCCTCCCATCTCTCATAAAGCTGATTCAGCGCGGCGCCAGCGCTTCGAGCCCGCGCGTCCGCTTCGCCGTAGTGCTCGCGCATGCTGTCCCACGCCTCCAGCAGGAGCGCCTCCGCTTCGGCGTACCTCTCCTGCGCCATCAGGCATTCCCCCAGCGCGACGCGCGCATCTCCGAGGCGGTCATGCAGTGCGGGGATCGTGCCTCCGTGCAGATCGACCGCCCGACGCAGAAGCGCCTCCGCCTCCCCGGTCTTGTCCTGATGCACAAGAATTCTGCCGAGCGTCGCGAGCGACTCTCCGAGGTCGGGGTGATCCACCGGGAGGCGCGCCTCGCGGATCGACAAGGCGAGCCTTGCACCGTTTTCCGCGGCTTCAAAACGTCCGGCGCCGTCGTCCAGGATCGCCAGGTCGTTGAGCGCGTCCGCCGCATAAGGATGATCGCCGCCGACAAGTTGAACGCGCATCGTCAAGGCTTGTTTCAGGCGTTGCCCGGCCTCCTCGGCTTTGCCCGTGTCGCGGAGAATCACGCCCAGTCCGTGCAGGCTCTCGGCGACGTCCAGGTGCGTCTCGCCGAGCAGGGTGCGGCGCGTCCGCAGGGCGTTGCGCATCATGATCTCCGCCTCGTCACGCCGCCCCTGGGCGAAGACGACTTCGGCGAGATGATGAAGCGTCTCCGCGGCGCGGACATCGAGATCGCCGAACCGGTCCCGGCGGATCTGCAGCGCCTGCCGGTAAAGCGGCTCGGCGTTGCGGTAGTCGCCCTTTGCCTGAAGCAGGCGCGCCATGTTGTGCCGGCTCGCCGCCAGCTTCGGATCGTCGCGGGCCAGCGTGTTCTCGTGAAACTGAAGAACGCGCCACAGATGCGACTCGGCCTCCTGATACCGCCCGAGGCTCAGGTAGGTGTTGCCGATCGTCTCGCGGATCGCCGCCTCAACCTCCCGCGCCATCTCGACGTCGGTCTCGATGCGCTGCGTCGCCTCGCGGAGGACTTCATGCACGGTCGTCGTCTGCCCCTTCGGGTTATAAGGGTCGTAGGACGACAGCATCGTCTGAAGAAACTGGTTGATCTGCGTGGCTTTGCGCGCCTCGCGCGAGGCGCTGGAATACAGCAGGCTGACCCAGATCGCGCTTCCGCACGTCAGGAGGAAAATCGCCGTCGCCGACGCGAACGCGAGTTTGTGCCGGCGGATCAGCGTGTAAAGCTGATACCGGGTGTTCGGCGGACGGGCCGTGATCGGTTGCCCCGTCAGGAACCGGTCGATGTCATCCGCCAGCGCCGCGGCGCTCTGATAGCGCTGCTGCGGATCCTTCGCCAGCGCCTTCAGGACGATCGCCTCGGGGTCGCCGCGCAGCGCGCGATCCAGGGTCGACGGCCGCGGGGGCTCCTCCTCGCAGATCTGGCGCACCGCCTCATGCGGCAGCTTCGACCGCGTCACCAGCGGCAGGCGGCCGGTCAGCAGCTCATACAGAACTACGCCCAGCGAGTACACGTCGCAGCGCACGTCGATCTCGTCCGACCGCCCTGACGCCTGCTCCGGACTCATGTAGGGCAGCGTCCCGAGCACGTTGCCCATCCCGGTGAACGTCCGCCCCGCTCCCGCATGTTCGTCCGCCACCCGCGCCAGACCGAAATCCAGAACCTTCGGCTGACCCGTGTTGTCCACCAGCACGTTCGTCGGCTTTAAGTCCCGGTGAATGACACCGCGCTGGTGCGCGTGATGAATCGCGAGACACACGTCCCGGAAAAGGCGAAGTCGTTGCGGCAGATCGAGACGGGCCTCGCGGACGTGCCGCGTGATCGGGCGCCCCTCGATCAACTCCATCGCGAAGTAACGAAGCCCCTCCGGCGTGATCCCGGCTTCGTAGATCGCTCCGATCGCCGGATGCTTCATCCGGGCCAGCGTCTGCACCTCGCGCTCGAACAAGCGGACATTCTGCGGATCGACGAAACGCCCCCCGCGCACGACCTTCAGCGCGACCCGGCGATGCGGATCCGGTTGCACGGCTTCGTACACCAGGCCCTGCCCCCCCTGCCCCAGCAGGCGGATGACCTTGTACGGACCGATCTTCTCCGGCATAACCGCGCACGGCGCTTCGGAGGAGATGCGCACCGCGTTCATTCCGCTGCGGATCTCATGCACCAGCGCGCGGCAGCGGGAGCATCCTTCGACGTGCGTGGACAACTCGTCGGCGTCGCGGTCCACCCAGCTCCAGAGCTGCTCCTCGGACAGCGCGCATTCCGACACCGCCTCGGGCGCGGCAGCGCCCAGTTGAATCGGACTCTCGGCGGCGACCAACCGTGACATGTCGCCCGTATTATACGCGCCCGGAAGCACGGTTTAAACCGCGACCCCCCAGGCGGTGGCGGTCGCGAAGGCTAATTGTTCAGAAAATCGTCAAGAAAGTCGTCGAGGTCAATACCGCCGAAGTCCGGCAGATCGCCTCCGCCGTCCCCCCCGCCCACGTCCGGAAAATCAGGCAGAACCGGCGGAACCGGATCCAGCCCCGCCTGCGCCCGGATCGTGTTGTGAAAGGCGTTGATCATCAGGTTCAGGTTCGTGAACATGATCTGCAGCGCTTCGATCCGCGCCGCCGCCCACGGGCTGAGCGGAACGGACGCGGCATCCTGATCGATCTGCGTCCCCTCGCGCGAGCGGTTAATGAACGTCCGGGCTCGCGACAGTCCCGTCGAGACCAACCGGCCCGGCGAACGCTCCGCAACCCGCCCCGCACTGGCGTTGTTGTTGACATTCTGGTAGTCCGGGCGCTCTTCCTGGGCGAAGGCCGCTGAGCCCCCCAACCCGAACATCGCCAGCCCGAATATCACAACCAGTGTATTTCGCAGTTGCATGTTGCTCTCCTTGTCGTCAGACGCCGCCGCTCCCACCGAAATCCAGACTTGGCGGAATGAAGGCCAAACCGCACCCCCCCTACCGATCAGATCGTCCCGATATTATTCCGACATACCGGACGTCCGACAACCCGGAAACATGCTCCGCTTACCAGGTTAAAGCCGTGCCCGAATAAAAAACATCAATCTTCAATCTCATCGGCATTCCCCTCGTCTGTCTCCGTATACGACTCCGGAGAACTTCCCGATGCAGCCCCCGGCGGCGAGATTCCAGGTTCATCCTGATCCTCCTTCGCCAGGCGGGCTACCGCAACAACCGTGTCGCCTTCGTCCAACCGGATCAGCCGCACGCCCTGCGTCGCCCGGCCGATCTCACGCACCGCCTCCAGTCCCGTCCGAAGCATCATCCCCTTGCTCGTGATGATCATCATCTCGTCATCATCCCGGACGGCGTGAAGCGAGACGACGTCGCCGTTGCGGTCCGTCGTCTTGATGTTGATCACGCCTTTTGCGCCGCGGCGCGTCTTGCGGTATTCCTCGAGGCTGGTCCGCTTGCCGTATCCGTTCTCGCAGATCGTAAGCAGCGAAAGCCCCGCTTCTGCCGCGACAAGCCCCACGATGTAGTCGCCCTCTTCGAGCGTCGCGCCGATGACGCCGCGGGCGTTGCGGCCCATCGCGCGGACCTGATCCTCGTCGAAGCGGATCGCCATCCCCTTGCGCGTCCCCAGCACCACCTCGTTCGCACCCGACGTCCGCACCACGTCCACCAGCGTGTCATCTTCATCCAGGGTGATCGCCAGAATGCCCGAAGGCCGAGGCCGGCTGAACGCCTGAAGCGGCGTCTTCTTCACCACGCCCTTTTGCGTAGCGAAGAAGATGAACGCTTCCTCCCCGAAGCCCGCGACGGTCAGCACCGCGCAGTGCCTCTCCCCGTCCTTCATGCTCAGCAGGTTCGCCAGCGACCGTCCGCGCGCCGTCCGGCTCGCCGCCGGAACGTCGAACACACGCAACCAGTACACCCGCCCCCGGTTGGTGAAAAAGAGCATGTGATCGTGCGTGGACACGACGAAAAGATGCTCGATGAAGTCCTCGTCCGTCGCCGCTCCTCCTCGGATGCCTTTGCCGCCGCGCCCCTGCTTGCGGTAGGTGTCCGCGTCGACGCGCTTGATGTAGCCCTGGTGGCTGATCGTGACGACCACCTGTTCATTCGGAATCAGCTCCTCAAGCGTGTACTCGCCGGCTTCCTCGACGATCTCCGTCCGCCGCGGGTCGGGGAATTTGTCGCGGATCTCGTGAAGATCCTCGCGGATGATGTCGTACACGAGACGCTCGTCGCGCAGGATCGCCTCGTACCCCTCGATCTCCTCGACAAGCCCGACGTACTCCTTCGCCAGCTTCTCCATCTCCAGCCCGGTGAGACGCTGGAGCTGCATCGACAGGATCGCCGCCGCCTGCACGCCGGTCAGCGTCGTCGCCTGCGCCCCGGTCCGCTTCACAAACGACTCCGGCAGCAGCTTGCGCAGCGTTGCGGCCTCGCTCAGACGCAGCGGGCGCGCCATCAGGCGCGCTTTCGCCGTCTCCGGATCCGCGGACTCCTTGATGAGCTGGATGATCGCGTCGATGTCGCCCAGTGCGAGGATCAATCCCTCGAGAAGGTGCGCGCGCTGACGCGCCCGCCGCAGCAGGAAGCGCGTCCGCCGCCGGATGACGTCCATCCGGTGCTCGACGTAAAGACGCAGCAGATCCTTCAGCGCCAGAATCTTCGGTTGCTTGCCGACGAGGGCGACGTTCAGCACGTGAAAGTTGGTCTGAAGCGGCGTGTATTGGAAAAGCTGCCGAATGATGACGCCTTCGTTGGCGTCCTTCTTGAGGTCGATCTCGATCCGCACGTCATGACGCCGGTCCGAGGCGTCGTTGACCGCCTGCACGTCCTTGATCGTCCCGTCGCGGACTTTCTCGGCGATCTTCTCCGTGATCGTGCTCCGCAGCACCCCGAAGGGAACCTGCGAGATGACCAGCGTCTTCCGCCCGCCCTTGCTCTCCTCGACCTCCACCTTGCCGCGCATCGTGATCGCGCCGCGACCGGTCGCGTACGCCTCCACCACGCCGCGCCGCCCGCAGATCTGCCCCCCCGTCGGGAAGTCGGGCCCCGGCAGGATTTTCAAAAGCTCCGGCAGCGTAATCTCGGGGTTGTCGATGTACGCCAGCAGCGCGTCGCATACTTCGCAGACGTTGTGCGGCGCCATATTCGTCGCCATCCCGACCGCGATCCCCGTCCCACCGTTGACCAGCAGGTTCGGGAACTTGCCCGGAAGAACCGTCGGCTCCTCCCGGGTGTTGTCGAAGTTCGGGACGTAATCCACCGTCTCGTGCTCGAGGTCGTCGAGCATCATCGCCGCCGCCGCAGCGAGGCGCGCCTCGGTATAACGCATCGCCGCCGGAGGATCGCCGTCGATCGACCCGAAGTTGCCCTGCGAGTCCACCAGCACCGTGCGGAAGTTCCACGGCTGCGCCATCCGCACCAGCGTCGGATACACCACCGACTCGCCGTGCGGGTGATAATTGCCCGAGGTGTCGCCGCAGATCTTCGCGCACTTGCGCGTCTGCGCCCGCGGACCGAGGTTCAGGTCGTTCATCGCCACCAGAATGCGCCGTTGCGACGGTTTCAGACCGTCGCGGACGTCCGGCAGCGCCCGCGCCATGATGACGCTCATCGAGTACGTCAGGAACGAGTCCTGCATCTCCTCGACGATCGACTGCTCCACGATCTTCTCAACGTTTCCCTGAGGCCCTTCCGACATCGACGGCTCCCTGATCCTCGGCGATTCCACGGCGCGCGACCGGTTCGGTCGATTCCTGTCGCCGGACGCCCGACACCCTCGTCACCCGCCCTTCCGCCTCATATACTAACGCGGAAACGCGAGCGCGGCGAGTTGGCGGACGGCGACAAACGCCGCGGGACGGACCGTCGAAACCCTCATGATTCACCTACCGATTCTGCGTCAGGGACGGCCTTATGAAAGCGTCGATCAGGTTCAGATCGTTCATCACGCCACCGGCGCGCCCGTCGCCCGCGTCAGTCAGGCGAACGCCGGATTGATCGCCCGCGACCTGTCTCGGCTGGACGACGCAGTTCTCGAGGGGATGACCGTCGCGGAGTTGATCGCCGCCTGCCGCGCCGCGGCCGACCTCTTCCTGTCCGCGACGCTTCCCCTCGGTGACGGACGCCAATCCTTCGAGGAATACATCCGCCAGCTTTCCGCGACGACCGGCATGCCCGTCGGGTACTGCCGCGGAAACGCCGAGAAGATCGCCTTCGTGCTACGTGAGATTGAGGACGTCCTCGCGGGGTTGACGCGGGGACTGGATCTGTCGGTCCTCGATCGCGGGGTCGGCGACGCGGACGGGCGGATCGTCAGCTTTTTCCGCGCCGGGCGCGTCTTCGGAGCGGTCCTGCCCAGCAACTCCCCCGGCGTTCACTCGTTGTGGATCCCGGCGATTCCGCTCAAGGCGCCCGTCGTGCTCAAGCCCGGGCGCGAGGAGCCCTGGACGCCCTGGCGAATCCTTCAAGCCTTCCACGCCGCGGGCGTTCCGGGCGACGCCCTGAACTTCTACCCCTGCGATCACGCCGGCGCGGGCGAGATCCTGCGCCGTGCGGATCGCTCGATGCTCTTCGGCGACGTCTCGACGACGCGACCCTATCTCGGCAACCCGCACATCGAAATCCACGGTCCCGGCTTCAGCAAGGTGCTCCTCGGCGACGACGTCGCGGAGAACTGGGAGCAACATATCGAGATCATCGCCTCCTCGATCGAGGCTAACTGCGGTCGCTCATGCATTAACGCCTCCGGAGTCTGGACGCCGCGCCACGGTCGCGAGATTGCCGACGCGCTCGCCCGCCGGTTCTCGGCGATCGAAGCCCTCCCCGCTGATCACCCCGACGCCCGCGTCGCCGCGTTCGCCAACCCCGAGATGGCCCGGCGGATCAGCGCGGTGATCGACGCCGACCTTCGCGTGCCCGGCGCGGAGGACGTGACCGAGCGCGTGCGCGGCGGACCGCGCCTCGTGATGCGGGACCGCTGCGCCTGGCTGCTGCCGACCGTGGTTCGCTGCGACGCCCGGGAACATCCGCTGGCCAACCGCGAGTTTCTCTTTCCGTATGCTTCGGTGGTGGAATGTCCGACGGCGGACATGCCCGAGGCGATCGGATCGACGCTGGTCGCGACGGCGATCACCGCGGATTCGCAGTTTCGGTGGCGGCTCATGTCCGCGGGGAATATTGACCGCCTGAACGTCGGCGCGATTCCGACGTGGCGGATCAGTTGGAACCAGCCGCACGAGGGCAATCTGTTTGAGCATTTGTACCGCCAGCGCGCGTTTCAGGAGGCGCCGTCGGCGGCGTCCGTCGCATGAACGTGGTGTTTCTCTGATCTCGACGGACCCGTCATTGCCGTGCAACACGAATCCCCGGAATCACTCCTGAGCAGGTCCACCGTCCGGACGGTCTTCGGCGCGGGGTCGCTCGCGCGGCTGGGAGAGTTGGCGCGGCGCGAGCGCATGTCGCGCGTCCTGCTGGTGACGGATCCGGGGGTCGAGGCGGCGGGACACGCGGACCGCGCGACCTCTGTCCTGCGCGACGCGGGACTTCGCGTCGTCGTGTTCGACGGCGCGCGTGAGAACCCGACGGACCGGCACGTCCGCGCCGGCGTGGACGCCGCGCGGGCGGCGGATGCGGAGGGCATCATCGGACTCGGTGGCGGCAGCGCGATGGACTGCGCCAAGGGGATCAACCTGCTGCTGACCTGCGGCGGAGAAATGTCCGCTTTCCGCGGCGACCCGCCGCCCGAGCAACTCGCCCTGCGCCCCCCGCTGCTGCCGATGATCCTCATCCCGACCACCGCCGGTACCGGCAGCGAAGCGCAGTCCTTCGCGCTCATCAGTGACAACGTCACGCATGAGAAGATGCCCTGCGGCGACCGCCGGCCGCCCGAAGCCGGCGGGTTGCGCCCGCGCTGGGCGATCCTCGATCCGGAGCTGACCCGAACGCAACCGGGATCCGTCGCGTCCGCCGTCGGCATCGACGCGATCGCCCACGCCGTCGAGACCGTCGGAAGCACGGCGGCGACCGACGAGTCGCGGGAGCTTTCCTGTGCGGCCTGGCGTCTCCTCGAAGGCGCGTTCCCGCCGGCGGTGGCCGACGCCGCCGATGATGACGCCCGCCGCGACATGTTGCTCGGCGCCCACCTCGCCGGCGCCGCGATCGAACGCTCGATGCTCGGCGCCGCGCACGCCTGCTCGAATCCGCTGACCACCCGGTTCGGCGTCGTCCACGGCCGGGCGGTGGGCCTGATGCTGCCGCACGTCATCCGCTTCAACGCAGCCGGCCGAGAGAACCCTTACCAGCGGCTTCTGCCCGACGCGGAAACGCTCGTCCGGCGCGTCGAGACGTTGCTGGAACTCGGCGGAATTCCCCGGCGGTTGCCGCACTACGGCGTCCGCGAGCAGGATATCCCAACGCTCGCCGATCACGCCGCCGCGCAGTGGACGGCCCGGTTCAATCCGCGCCCCCTGCCCGCCGAAGCCGCGCTCGCCCTTTACCGCGCCGCGCTCTAGTCCCGGGTTGCAAATTCGTTGCTCAATTCGGGAGCGCGGACCTCCGGTCCGCACGGGCAGAGCAGAACTCCGCGCTCCTCATCAAAGGCAAAGAACTTATAACTCACCACACCAGGAAAACGACCGAGCCGCGCCCGCAAGGAAGCGTCCCGTGTCCCGGTTGCGCCGTCGTTCGACGACGCCGCTCCGGTCGGACCGCTTGCTTACGCGCGCGGCTCGGTTCAGCCGCGTGACGCTCTTTCGCTACTTCTGCCGCGTGTGCGTCAGCACCATCATCAGGTATTCCTTCCCCGTCATGTCCGGAGCGAACATCGAGAGCGTGTACTTGTCCTCGCCCTCGATCTTGTACTCCATCTTCATCCACGTCTCCTTGTTCATCATCGGATCCATGAATTTCGCGGTGAACGTGACCGTCTTTCCCGAGCTGTCGCATGTGCCCTCGGACATCATGATCATCGTTCCCATGTTGTCCACCCACGCGGACACGTACTTCTGCTTCTGATTGTCGTATCCGACGATGCCGTAGCCCTCGAACGGCGTCGGATCGCCGGGCATCATCGGATCGCCCTTGTAATGCTGGTGCAGGAAGCGACCTCCCAGGATCCACTCCGTCTTGGCCTTGCTGTTGCTCGGCGTCCACGGCGCCTCTTCCGCCATCCGCCACTTGCCTTCCACGTTCCAGTTTCCGGCCAGCGGTTTCAGATGCTCATGATGCGGTCCCGGCGACGCCAGCTTCGCCCACGCCTCCATCATCGCCTGCTCTTCAGGACTCGGTGCAGGCTGACCCTCCTGTCCGCCGGCCGGCTTCGCGCCTTCGGGCTTCTTGTCCTGCGCAATCACCGGCGCCAGCAGCCCGACGCTCAACAATCCCAGCAACGCGACAATCACTTTCTTCGACATCATCATTACCTCTTGAAAACGGTGCGGTTGAGGGGGCCGACCCGCATCGACATCGCGCGGAGCGCCACGCACCCGGCCCACCGGACGCAACCCCCGCCAATTTCCTAACAAAAGTGTAACCTCGCACAAGGGTTCACACAAGGCGCACAACAGTTCAACACAACTCCCGACGAACAACTCCCGACGACCGGGCCGCGTCCTCGGCAGGACAAACCTCCCGCCGGATACCAGCGACTCCCTCGGCATGTTTCATAACCCAAGCCGTGAAAAAAGCTTACGCCGATATCCACGCTCTCATCCTCGATATATCTTTTCAACGCACTCGGTTGGTCGGACCGCGCCTGCGCCGGCCTGATTCCGCTCGCCTTGTTCTTTACCACGCCGCCCCGAGATTCTTTATCACGCTGGTTCAAAAAGACGCTGAGTCAAAACCGTGCCGCGCCCGCCGGTCCTTGACGTTGCGACGTTAAGGTCGAGGAAGCGTTCTTATTCCGCCCCGCCCCGAGGAGTTGAACCAGCGCCTAGGTCATTCCGGAAGCACGACCCGGATCGCCGCCGGAAGCACCCGGATCGTCGCCGGCGCCTCCGCGATCGACTCTCCGTCCGCCCACAATTCGCACGCCCGGTCGGTCTGAATGCGCAGCTCACGTGTGCGGAGCAGTTCGACGCCGCGCCGTCCCGCGTGCCTCCCTCGGACCGCGCTGATCAGCGTGGCGACGATCTCGGGCAGCGGGCGGTGCTCGATGATGCAGATGTCCAGCACGCCGTCGTCCGGGCGCGCGTCCGGCGCGATCGGAATCGCGCCTCCGTAACTCGACGTGTTCGCCGTCGAGATCATGAAGATTCGCCCCTGCCGACGTCCGAAATCGCCTTCGAGAGTCATGTGCGGGGCGTGGTACCGCGCCAGCACGCGCAGCGCCCCGTAAAGATAGGCCGGCGTCCCCTTCAGCGGCATCCGCATCCGATCTACGAAGCGCGATACCGCGGCGTCGAAACCCATCGTCGCCACTGTGCAGTAGGTCCGTCCGTTGACGGCCGCCAGATCAAGCGCCGCCTCCCGTCCCGCTGTCAGCACGCGCGCCGCCAACGTCACGTCGAGCGGTATCCGAAGCGCCCGTGCCAGATCGTTGCACCGTCCCGCGGGGATGACTCCCAGCGCCGGCGCATCCGCGCCGAGCGACGGACTCAATTCCGCCAGCGCCCGCGCCACCTGCTGGATCGTCCCGTCGCCGCCGCAGGCGATGACGCGACGCACGCGCCCGCCCTCGCCGGTTACGTACTCCCGCACGAGGCGCTCCGCATCCGCCGGTCCCTTTGTATACGCCAGATCGCACGCGCCCTGCGCCCCCGCCACGACGGCGCGGACCTGCTCCGCCGGCGCCTGCGCCAGACCCGCACGACGCCGCCCGGACACCGGGTTGGCGATGATCACGGTCGAACTCACGCCCTCATCCTAACCGACCTGCCTCCTTCGATCCCGCGCCACGCTCGGGGGGCTTACGCCGTGAACGCCGTGGCGCCGTTTGCCTGCTGACGAAAGCGTCGCTATCAAAGCCGGGTCCGCGTCGCGCGACCGGTTGGGTTCCACCTGCCGCGCGACCGGGCTCCCCGATCAGCACAGGGTGGGTCGATGAACCGCTTCACGAGAATGTTTCAGCAGACGCGAGGCCGCGGCGCGTTCATGCCTTTCTTCATGCTCGGCGACCCGACGCCCGCGCGCAGCCTGAACCTGATCCGCACCGCCCTCGAGGAAGGCGCGGACGCCCTCGAACTGGGGATCCCTTTTTCCGATCCGATCGCCGACGGCCCGGTCATTCAGGCGTCCGCGCTGCGCGCGCACCGCGCGGGAACGAACGTGGCGCGCTGCTTTGATCTTCTCGCCGAGGTGCGACGCAACTCCGACGTCCCCGTCGGGCTCCTCGTTTACTGCAACCTGATTCAGAAACGCGGCGTCGACCAGTTCTGCGCGGACGCGGCGCAGGCCGGCGCAGACGCCCTGCTTGCGGCGGATGTTCCGTTTGACCGGGCCGGCGACCTTCCGCACGCCGCCGAAGCCGCGGGGCTGGGCAGCGTCTACCTGTGCAGCCCGAACACGCCCGACGACCGCGCCCGGCGGATCCTCGAAACCAGTACCGCGTTCACCTACGCGGTCGGTGTGATGGGAACGACCGGCGCCCGCGACGCCCTCGGCGACGAGACGACCGCCTTCGTCACGCGACTCCGCGCGCTGAGCGATCGCCCCTTTGTCGTCGGGTTCGGCATCAGCACCCCGGCGCATGCGGTGGAGGTTCTGCGCCTCGGTGCGGACGGCGTCATTGTCGGCAGTGCGCTCATCCGCATGATCGAAGCCGCCGGCGACGACGCGGATGCAGCGACCGCGTCCGTCCGCCAGTTTGTGCGAAACACCGCGACCCTGATCCGGCAACACGCTTAACCGACGAGGAGAACTTCGCATGCTCGTAGTGATGAACGTGGACGCGACAACCGAGCAGATCGACGCGGTGTGCGCGGCGATCCGCGGGCTCGGATTCACCCCCCACCCGATGCCTGGCGCCCAGCGCACCGCCGTGTGCGTCACCGGAAACCAGGGTCCGGTCCACCGCGACGTGCTCGCCAGCCTGCCCGGCGTGCGCGAAGTCATCTCCGTCTCGAAACCTTACAAGCTCGTCTCACGTGAGACACATGCCGAGTCGACCGTCGTCCGCGTCGGCGGACACGCGATCGGCGGCGGAGCGCTGCAGTTCATCGCCGGTCCGTGCAGCGTCGAAAGCGAGGATCGCATGATGCGCATCGCGGAAGGTGTCGCGGCGCTCGGCGTTCCCTTCCTCCGCGCCGGCGCGTACAAGCCGAGGACAAGTCCTTATGCCTTTCAGGGGCTTGAGCAGGAAGGCCTGCGCATTCTTGACGCCGTGCGCCGAAGGTTCGGCCTGCGGATCGTGACGGAGGTGCTGTCCGAGGAATCCGTCGAGGCGGTGGCGTCCGTCGCGGACGTGCTCCAGATCGGCGCCCGCAACATGCAGAACTTCGCCCTGCTGAAGAAGGTCGCCCGGTGCGCCAACCCGGTGCTGCTGAAGCGCGGAGCCTCCGCGACCGTCGAGGAGTGGTTGATGGCGGCCGAGTATCTCCTTTCCGGCGGCAATCGCCAGGTGATCCTCTGCGAGCGCGGGATCCGCACGTTTTCCGATCAGACGCGCAACACGCTTGACGTCAGCGCCATCGCGGCCGTCAAGGCGCTGTCTCACCTGCCGGTCGTCGCGGATCCGTCACATGCGGCCGGGAGGCGGGAGTTCGTCGCGCCGCTCGCCCGGGCAGCGGTCGCGGCGGGGGCGGACGGCCTGATTATCGAGGCGCACTTCGATCCCAACTCGGCGTGGAGCGACGGGGCGCAGACGATCGATCTCGATCATCTCGCCGCCGTCATCGCCCAGGCGAGAGCGTATGAACGCCTGCACGTCGAGGAAAACGCGTCGTCCGCGCGATGACGCGGATCAGCCGACGCCGCTGCCCGGCGGCACGTCCGTCCACGGACCGACGACGACGACCTGCGACCGGTCCTCGGTGCTGGCCGCGAGCAACATGCCGTTACTCTCCTCGCCGCGCATCATCCGAGGGGCCAGGTTGGCGACGACGACGATCAGCTTCCCGACCAGATCTTCGGGCGCGTAATACGCGCGGATCCCGGCGCAGATCTGCCGCTGCTCCGTCCCGAGATCCACCTTGAGCACCAGCAGCTTGTCCGCGTTGGGATGCGGTTTCGCCTCCAGTACCTTCGCCACGCGAAGCTGGGCCTTCAGAAAATCGTCGATCGTGATCTGCCCTGCCGGTTCGGACATGACCCTTTCCTTTCCCCCGCGGGAACGCCCCGATCCGCTCATTGCCCGCGTGAGCCTGCCGCGCTCGGACCGCGGACCTCCGGTCCGCCTCCCCGAGCCGCGGACCTCGGTCCGCTCTGCGGGAGCAGCACGTTGCATCATTCCTCACACGACGAACCTGCAACTCAGCGCACGACCGGCGCCTTCGCGTCAAAGCCCCAGTTTCACGGCGACGCCGCACGCCGCCACCGCCGCCCCCGCGCCCGCGTGCGCAAAGCGCTCCAGTCCCGGAATCCGCACGAACCGCAACCCCCGCGCCGCCGCCATCACAATCAGCAGCATCGTTCCCACCGTCGCCGCGCCGAACACCCCCGCCACGCCCGTCGCCGCCCACCACCGGTCCCCTGACGGAACCGCCATCATCAGCGGGATCAGCGGCTCGCAGGGTCCGAACACAAAGATCGTGAACAAGGTCCACCCGGTCATCGCCGCGCTCCGCCGTGCCGCTGAGGGCGCGCCGCTTCCCGCCAGTCCCGGCTCGTCCGGTTCACCTGCCGCGTGGTGGTGCGCCGCGTGGCGATCCCGGGCGGCGACGCGCAGCCCCCAGAGCATGTACGCGACGCCGAACCCGACGAGCATCCAGCCCGCCCAGTCCCCGCGCAGCGCCTCCCACCCGGTCAGTCGTTCCAACGCCACGCGGAACACGATCCCCACCGCGCCCAGCAGGACCGAACTGAGCACATGCGCCGCGCCGCACCCGGTCGTGACCCAGAATGTCCGCCGCAAAGACCAGCGTCCCGACCGTGACATCGCGATAAAGGGCACGTAGTGATCCGGACCCATCACCGTGTGCAGGAAACCCACCGTCGCCGCTGTCAGCAGCAGCGCCCACGTCGTTGTGTCGGTCATCTCCGCAGGCAAGGCAAACTCCCCTCATGATTCCCGCCCGGTCGCGCCTGAACCCCGCTCCGTGGCGCGCCCCTACCCAACCGCGGGCGGGCGAGCATAATAAGCACGGGGCAACCGGCGTGCCAGCGGTTGCCGGAGTTCGAAACCGTCGATCTGAAAGGGGCATCCGATGTCGTCACCGAGTCGCCGTGAAGTGCTGGGATCACTGGGAGCGTTGACCGCGGGGGGTTGGATTTCGCTCGATGCGCAGGCGATCCCCACGCAGGAGCCGCAAGCCGTCCGACCGCCCAAGGCGTACTCTCTGCCCGAGCTGGGGTACCCCTACGACGCCCTGGAGCCGCACATTGATGCGAAAACGATGGAGCTGCATCACAGCAAGCATCACGCGGCTTACGTCAAGGGGTTGAACGCGGCGCTCGAAAAACTGGCGCAGACGCGGGAGGGGGGCAATGTCGACGGCGTGTCGGACGCCACGAACGCCCTTTCGTTTCACGGTTCCGGACACATTCTTCACTGCGTGTTCTGGAAGAACATGAAGAAGAACGGCGGCGGCGAGCCGAAGGGCGCCGTCGCGCGGGAGATCGAGCGCGACTTCGGCAGCTTCTCCCGCTTCCAGCAGCATTTCAATAAAGCCTCGGCCGGCGTGCAGGGCAGCGGCTGGGGCATCCTCGCCTACGAGCCGCTCTCCGGACGCCTCCTCGTGTTCGGGGCGGAGAAACACCAGAATCAGACGGTCTGGGGCTGCATTCCGCTCCTGGCGCTGGATGTCTGGGAGCACGCTTACTACCTCAAGCACCAGAACAACCGCGGTGCGTACATCGAGGCGTTCTGGAACGTCATCGACTGGAGCGACGTCGGCGACCGTCTCGAGGCGGCGAGGAAGCTGGTGTCCTAGGAATACGCCGAGCGCGCGTTGTACCTGGCACGTCAGTCAGATCAGTTCGTCAAAGCACAACACAGGCTTGAAGGTTCGCCGGCCGTCGAAAGATGACGCTCAGCCGGTAATGCTTTCGACTTCGAGGCGCAGGTACTGCTGACGGTGACCCGTCTTGCGGCGGTAGTTCTTGCGGCGGCGGAATTTCTGGATCGTGATCTTGTCGCCTTTAAGGCGCTCGAGAATCTTCGCCGTCACCTTCGCGCCGGCGACGACCGGCGTGCCCACCTTCGGGGCAGACCCCGTGTCTCCAACGAGAAGAATGCGGTTGAACTCGATCCGGTCCTGCCCGTCGGCGAGGTCCATCAATTGCACGTCGAAACGGTCGCCCTGAGCGACCTTGTACTGATGACCGCGATCGTCGATGACTGCGTACACGTCCGAATCCTCGCCTTCTGAGGCGTCGCCGGCCCTTCCGCAGGCCGCCCGATGCCGAGTCGGGTATTCTGCGCGAACCTGACCGAGCCGTCAACACGACTGCCGCCTGCCGCGGGAATTACCAGTTGACATAAAATGTAGCCCAAGATACACTGTATGTCATCATGTTAATCAAGTACCGAACCGATACTACGTCAGAGGCTGCCTGCAAGGGTCTGCGTCGCACTAGAACAGGGTTCACCCGGATATCTGTGAGAGTCCTCTGGGGAGCGATTCTGACGGCTGGAACGCTTGCCGTGATGGATCAGGGCGGTTCCGCGAGCGGTCAATCATCGACTGCTGCGGTCGCGCAATCCCCTGAAGACGGAGAAAGGGACGCCGGAGTCCGGAGCGATCAGACCGCGACACGGGAAACTCCCGGTCCGCTGGTGACGGACAGACCCGACTTCACCGAAAGCACGGAGACCGTCTCGCCGCGCTGGTTTCAACTGGAGGGTGGATACACGTTCACGTACGACCGCGAGGATGATCAACGTCGGCGCGAGCACGCTGCGCCCGAGTTGCTCCTTCGGGCGGGACTGGCGGAGCGGGTCGAGCTGCGCCTCGGCTGGGCGGGGTATGCCTGGACCGAGCTTCATGAGGATGCTGCGCGAGGCGGGGGGCGCACTCGCGGACGCGAGGACTGGTCGCAGGGTGCGGCGGATGTCTCGTTCGGGTTGAAAGTAAAGCTCGTCGATCAGGCCGGCCTCAGACCTGATTTCGGCGTGATCGTGCAGGCTACGGCGCCGAGCGGCAGCCCGGGTTACTCCTCGGGCGACGTTGATCCGGAAGTGAAGCTGCTGTGGGCCTACGAACTGACGGAGCGGTTTTCGTTGGCGGGGAACGTCAACCTCGGCGTGCCGACGGAGGAAGCGCACCGGTTTGTGCAAAGCTCGGCATCCGTGTCGCTGGGAATGTCGGTGGCGGAGCGGATCGGAGCTTACGCGGAGTACTTCGGGTTCTACCCGAACGCCCACGGATCGGACTGCGCACATTACCTCAACGGCGGGATGACCTTTCTGATCACCGAGGATTTCCAGCTCGACGTTCGCGCCGGGCTGGGGCTGAACGAAGAGGCGGATGATTTTTTCACGGGAGTTGGTTTCGCGTGGAGATTCGGGACATGAATGACAGACACGGGGCACGACATCAAGCGGGGCGGAGGCGGAGATCGCAGATGTGTCGTCCGGCGGGTGCGGCGGCGGCGCTGACGGCGCTGGCGCTGGCGTCCGGCGGCTGCGACGCGGGCAACGCGGTGGCGGACGGTTTGTATATCGGCGTCAGCGACACGGTCGCGGCGATCGTCATGAGTATTCTTCTGGGGGAGCGGTAGGGACATGATGCGACGGACAGGGATGGGGGCGGCGGCGATCGCGACGATCGGCGCGGCGTGGGTCGGGACGTTGTGCTCGCGGGCGTCCACCCCCGCGGCGGCGCGCGTCGAGCGGTACAAGATCACGGCGACGGTGGGGATGGTGGCGGACATTGTGCGGCAGGTGGCTGGCGATCGGGCGGAGGTGACCAACATCATCGGCGAAGGCGTCGATCCGCACTTGTACAAGCCGACGCGCGGTGACGTGGCGGCATTGATGTCCGCGGACGCGATCTTCTACAACGGGCTGATGCTCGAGGGGAAGATGGCGGACACGCTGGTGAAGGTTGCGACGTCCGGCAAGAAGGTCTACGCCGTCACGGAGCTGCTTGACGAGAAAGACCTCCTCGAACCCGAGTCGTTTGCGGGGCACTTCGACCCGCACGTCTGGATGGACGCGTCCGCGTGGAGCAAGGCCGTCGAGGCGGTTGCGCGCTCGCTGAGCGAGTTTGATCCGCCGAACGCCGCGACCTACCGGGCGAACGCGGATCGCTACCGGAAGGAGCTGGAGGCGCTTCATGCCTACGTCCGGAAGGTGATCGCCTCGATTCCGCGGGAGCAGCGCGTGCTGATCACGGCGCATGACGCCTTCAACTACTTCGGACGCGCGTACGACCTCGAGGTGCTGGGGATCCAGGGCATCTCGACGGAGTCCGAGGCCGGTCTGGCGGACATCAACCGGCTGGTGGATCTGATGGTTGCGCGGAAGGTCCGGGCCGTTTTCGTCGAGACGAGCGTGGCTGACAAGAACGTGCGGGCGCTGGTCGAAGGGGCGAAGGCGAGAGGTCACGAGGTGCGCATCGGCGGGTCGCTGTTTTCCGACGCGATGGGGAAGCCCGGAACGTATGAAGGCACCTACGTCGGGATGATCGACCACAACGCGACGACGATCGCGCGGGCGCTGGGGGGCGAGGCGCCGCAACGCGGGATGAGCGGAAAGCTTTCTGAGGCGCTGGGAAGCGATGAAAGGTAAGGAAACATGCACCGAAGCCTGAAGGAGGAGGCGTCGCGTGATGCGCGGTCTCATGAGCGGGCGGAACCGTCGAGCGAGTTCGGCGTCGCGTCTTCGCGGGTCGACGTCCGAGGAACGCAGACCACGGTCACGGCGGCGTCCGCGGCTTCTCCGCGCATCGCCAGCGGCGAGGAGCATCCGTCCAACTCACCTTTGTCGATTCATGACATGACGGTTGCGTATCACCGCAAACCCGTCTTGTGGGACGTGGACTTCGACGCTCCGGAAGGCCGGTTGATCGGCATTGTCGGTCCTAACGGCGCGGGGAAGAGCACGTTGTTGAAGGCGGTGCTGGAGCTGGTTCCGAAGGCGTCGGGACGAGTGACGATCTACGGCGCGCCCTACCGGCGGCAGCGGCGTCTCGTCGGATACGTGCCGCAGCGCGAGAGCGTGGACTGGGACTTTCCGGTCAGCGCGCTGGATGTGGTCGCGATGGGGACGTACGCGCGGATCGGCTGGTTAAGACCGGTCACGCGGAAATACAGGGACGCAGCGCTGGCGGCGCTTTCGCGGGTGGGGATGGCTGACTACGCCGATCGTCAGATCAGCCAGCTTTCCGGCGGACAGCAGCAGCGCGTGTTTCTCGCTCGGGCGCTGGTTCAGGATGCGAAGGTCTACCTGATGGACGAGCCCTTTGCGGGCGTCGACGCGGCGACGGAGAAGGCGATCGTCCGCATTCTTCACGATCTGCGCGACGCGGGGCGGACGGTGCTGGCGGTGCATCACGATCTTCAGACCGTCCCGGAATACTTCGACCACGTGATGCTCCTGAACATGCGGATCGTCGCCAGCGGGCCGACGCGCGACGTGTTCACGCGCGAGAACCTTCAGAAGACTTACGGCGGGCGTCTCACGCTGCTGGAGCAGGCCGCGCACGCGATGGCGCGGGGAATTGCGAATTCGGAATAACGAAGGAAATGCAGAATGCAGAATGAAGAATGCAAGATGACTGGCGCAGAATGAAGAATCAAAGAGTGCGGAAAGATGAGCGTGGATTGTAAGGATCCAGGGCGCGGAACGGGCGAAGGATCGGATGAGCGCGGGACCGGGGGGTCGTGAAAGCGTGATAGGCGCGGCGTGCTGGAGGGGGCTGGGGTGCGGGCGCACCAGAGTTGTCGGCTTGCTCGGCGCCCTTGTTATTGTCTGCGCTTCGACTTCGGCGGCAGCGCAGGCGTCGTTCGGACGGTCGAAGTCGCTTGCGGACACGCGGCTGGAGCTGCCGAGCGCGGCACAGGTGGCAGATGTGCTGCTGCTGCGTGAATACAACACGCGGGTGGTGGTGATCGGAACGATGCTGCTGGGGCTGGGGGCGGGTGTGATCGGGACGTTTCTGTTGCTGCGGAAGCGGGCGCTGATGGGCGACGCGCTCAGTCATGCGACGCTGCCGGGGATCGCCCTGGCGTTCATCGTGATGACGCGGTTCGGCGGATCGGGCAAGTCGCTGCCGGGTCTGCTGCTGGGGGCGACGATTTTCGGGGGGATCGGCGTGGCCTGCGTGCTGCTCATTCGCGGAGCGACGCGGCTGAAGGAGGATACGGCGCTGGGTATCGTGCTGAGCGTGTTCTTCGGTCTGGGGGTGTCGCTGCTGGGGGTGATCCAGAAGATGGACACCGGTTCGGCTGCGGGGCTGGAGTCGTTCATCTACGGCAAGACGGCGTCGATGCTGGTGTCGGATGCGAAGCTGATCGCGGGGGCGGCGGCGCTGACGGTCGTCGGGTGCGTCGTGTTTTACAAGGAGTTCTCGCTGCTGTGCTTTGATGAGAGCTTTGCCCGGTCGCAGGGCTGGCCGCGCTTGCTGCTGGACGGGGTGATGATGGCGATGGTGGTGATGATCACCGTCATCGGATTGGGTGCGGTGGGGCTGATACTGATGATCGCGCTGCTGGTGATCCCTCCCGCGGCGGCGCGGTTCTGGTCGCATCGTCTGGGTCCGACGGTGTTGATCGCCGGCGGGATCGGTGCGGTGAGCGGCTGGGTCGGCGCGTCGGTCAGCGCGTTGGCGGCGCGGTTGCCGGCGGGAGCGATCATTGTGCTGACGGCGGCGTCGGCGTTCGTGTTGAGCATGATCTTCGGCGTGAGGCGGGGGGTGTTGGTGCGTGCGGTGGAGCAGTGGCGACTTCGGCGATCGGTGGCGCGGCAGCACCTGCTTCGGGCGATGTACGAGGCGGAGGAGTCCGGGGCTGCGGCGGCGGGGGTGGGAGAGGGCGCATTGCTCCGGGCGCGGACGTGGTCACGGCGGGCGCTGCGCGGGGGATTGCGTCGCGCGCGATCAGCCGGCGAGATCGAGCCTGGCGATGCAGGGCGCTGGCGTCTGACGGAGGCGGGGCGTGCTGCGGCGGCCCGCGTCGTTCGTAATCACCGTCTCTGGGAGTTGTACCTGGTGACGCACGCGGACATCGCGCCCAGCCACGTCGATCGCGACGCGGACGAACTTGAGCATGTTCTTGGCGCGGCGATGGTTGAGGAGTTGGAGTTGCTGCTGGTGCGTGATGAAAGCCGGGCGGTCGTTCCGGCCAGCCCTCACGCCTTGTAGGCGAACGAGGACGTTGATGCGTCATGAACTGGTCCTCTTATGACACCTGGATCGTCCTCACTGGCGCGTTGTGCGCCGGCGCGTGTGCGTTGCCGGGAACGTTTCTTATCCTGCGGCGGATGAGCATGATGGGGGACGCGATCAGTCACGCCGTGCTTCCGGGGCTTGCGGCGGCGTTCATGCTGACGGGGAGCCGCGGGAGCTGGGTGATGTTCGCCGGGGCGGCCGTGGTCGGCGTGCTGACCGCGTTGTTCACGCAGTGGGTGAACCGCCTCGGCAAGGTGGAGGAGAGCGCGGCGATGGGGGTCGTCTTCACCGCGTTGTTTGCGCTGGGGCTGGTGATGCTGGTGCAGGCGGCGGACGACGTGGATCTCGATCCCGGGTGCGTGCTTTACGGGTCGCTGGAGTTGGCGCCGCTGGATGCGCGGTTGTTTTTTGGAACCCGTGTGCCGCGAGCGGCGCTGATGCTGGGGGCGGTGTTTCTTGTGAACCTTGTGCTCGTTATCGCGTTTTACAAGGAGCTGCGGATCAGTTCATTCGACCCGGAACTTTCGACCACGCTGGGGATTCCCGCGGGAATGCTGCACTACGGGCTGATGACGATGGTCGCGGTGACGACGGTGGCGGCGTTCGAGAGCGTCGGGAGCATCCTGGTTATTGCAATGCTGATCGTTCCGGCGGCGTCGGCGCGGCTGCTGACGGACCGGTTGTGGCTGACGCTGGCGTTGGCCGTGGTGCTCGGCGCGGGCGGAGCGGCGCTCGGGCACGTCGGGGCGATCGTCGTTCCTTCCTGGTTCGGATTCGCGGACACAAGCACGGCGGGGATGATGGCGGTGGCGGCGGGAGCGATCTTTGCGTTGTGCCTGCTCGCGGGTCCGCGGCACGGGTTGGTGAGCCGGGTCGTGCATCGTCTCGGGCTTGCGTTACGGATTGCGCGAGAGGACATCCTGGGGCTGCTTTACCGGTTGGAGGAAGCGGGTGACCTGCGGCGGGCGCGGGCGGGCGAGGTGGCGTCGCTGATGCGCAGCGCGATCGGCGGAGGACGTGCAGTGACGCGGATTGCGCTGGCGGATCTCCGACGGCGCGGTCGAGTGACCTTGCGGTCGGGGGAGTTGCGCCTGACGCCGCTGGGGAGGGAGGACGCTCGCAAGCTCGTCCGGTCACACCGGTTGTGGGAGACTTACGTCGCCCGACATTTTGCGCTCCCGCCGGATCACCTTCATCCGTCGGCCGGACGAACCGAGCATTATCTTTCGCGGGACATGCGGCGGGCGATCGAAGACGAGGCCGACCTTCCGAAGCGCGATCCGCACGGCGCGCCGATCCCAGAGCGGACGAACGAGCCGTCGTGAAAACTCGGAAAAGGGGGCCTGCGGAGGGGAGGGTGAAGTGCGGAATGATCTGCCAGAAGAAGGCCTGATGAACACGGAACCTGGAGGCAGGTCGGACTCGACTCAGCGATCGGCCGCGTCGCCGAAGACAGGCGGCGCGCCGGATCCGGCGTTCGCGCAGCGTTTCGCGCGGACCCGGGAGGACCACGCCAGCGAGACGGCGGAGGATTACGTCGAGTTGATCGACCAGCTTCACCGCGAGCAGGGCGAGGCTCGCGTCGTGGACATCGCCGCGCGGCTGGGCGTGTCGCACGTGACGGCGAGCCGGACGATCGCCCGCCTTCAGAAGGACGGGTTGGTGACGGCGCGGAAATACCGGGCGATCTTTCTGACGGAGTTGGGCGTTGCGCTGGCGCGAGAGAGCCGTCGCCGTCATGCGGTGGTGCTCGATTTTCTGCGAGCGCTGGGCGTCGGCGACGTGCAGGCCCACCTCGACGCCGAAGGCATCGAACATCACACCAGTCCGGAAACGCTGGCCGCGATGGAGCGGTTTCTGCGCGGATCGGAAACGCGCTGACCCGCCGTCGTCGCGGTTGCACGCGTCCGGTGCAACCCGGATATGATGATGCGGTGAGAACGGAGGGCGGAAACCGGGGCGGGGGCGTCCGGTCAGGCAAGGGCGTCCGGTCAGACCGAGGCGACGGGGAGCGCGTCTCGTGGTTGCGGCGCTTCGCTAACGCATTCCGGGTCTGGACCGTCGCGGTCGTCTTCGCCGGAATTTGTGCAGCAGCCTCGGGGTTCGCGGAGTCCGGGGCGGCTCCGGCGTGCGTTCCCGCCGCCGGTCGGGGAGGGGTTGCGTCGAAGGATGCGCCGGAGCTTTGCATCGACGGTGCGGCGCTGATGCGGCATGTCGAGACGCTGGCCCGTCCGGAACTGAAGGGGCGGGACACCGGTTCCCCGGAGGAAAAAGTTGCTGCCGAGTACCTTGCTCGGGAACTGACCGACGCCGGACTGATGCCTCCGCCGGACTGGACGTCGCCGATCCAGCCCTTCGATTTCAAAGGAAGCCCCGCGCATAACGTGGTCGTATGTCTTCGAGGGGATGACCCGGTCCTCCGCGAGGAGTGGATCGTCGTCGGGGCGCATTTCGATCACCTGGGTGAACGCAAAGGCCAAGTGTATCCCGGAGCGGACGATAACGCCTCTGGCGTGGCGGGCGTGATCGAGACCGCCCGCGCGCTTCGGAAGTGTGCGCCCCCGCTGAAGCGATCGATCCTCTTCTGCTTCTTCACGGGGGAAGAGCGGGGTTTTGTCGGGAGCCGGCATTTTCTGAACACGTCGCCGGTTCCGAAATCCCGGATCGTGGCGATGTTGAACGCCGACATGATCAGCCGGGATGACACGCGGACGATCCACGTGGTCGGGACGCAGACGTGCGACGCCTTTGCCGCGGTGGTGGAGGCTGGGGCGGCGAGGGTGGGGCTGAAAGCGGTGTTCGATCACCCGGAGTGGACCTATCAGAGCGATCATTACGTCTTTTTCTCCGAGAAGATTCCTTTCCTTTACTTCGGGGTGGAGGACCACCCGGACTACCACCGCCCGACGGATACCCCTGAAAAGACGAACCAGGACCAGATGGAGCGCGTCTCCCGGCTGATGCTGGTGGTCGTGCAGAATCTGGCGGATGCTCCGCGTCGCCCTGCGTGGCGGGAAGGCGGGGTTGAGGCGGCGGATAAACCGCGGGAATGACTCGGTTGAGTCGGAGCCGGGGAAGCGGGCTTCGAGGGGGCGGCCAGCCAGAAGGGGGCGCGGGGCGGTTCTCGGACAGAGGCATCGGGGGCGTGCGGAGGTTGCCGGGAGTCGGGGGCGGCAACGCCTTGCAAGTCGGCGCACCGCGCAGTATACGATCCTTCCGGCGTGTCCGGGGTCGCGCGAGGCGCGGCGACGGATACGGCGAGAGATACATTGATTCATCGGGTATGAGGCGCGCGTGAAAGTTCCGGGGTCGGAACCGCCGGGGGGTCCGTCGGCGATCACGGGCGCGGGTGAGGGCTTCGTCGATTTTGCAGGAGTGAGTCCTTGAGCACGTTGACGAAAGTATTCGTGGTCATGCTGGCGATCGGAAGCATCGCCTTCACGACGGTGGCGGTGTCAATCAGCGCGCAGACGACCAACTGGCGTGCGACAGCGGAGAGCTACCGGAATCAGCTTGCGGTGGCGGAAACCACGTTGCGTGGGCTGACGGCGGCGCACGCGGCGCAGATCGCGACGCAGCGGGACACGATCAACGGACAGTTGTCCCGGATCGCGGAGCTGGAGGGGCAGCTCGCCACGGCGCGGCAGGACGTCGGCCAGAAGGATCTGGCGCTGAAGCAGGCGATCGCGGAGAAGAGCAACCAGGAGGCGATGAACCGCGGACTGCTGGGGCAGCTTAGCGTCAGCCAGGCGAACGAAGAGTCGTTCCGCAAGCAGCGTGACGACCTGGAAAAGAGCAATCTCGATCTTCAGACGCGGAACATGCATCTGCTGGAGCGGGTACATGATCAGACGTCGCAGATCGCTGTCCTGGTCGAGCAGCGACGGCAGTTCGAGCAGCAGCTTGAGATCCTGAAGCGCGAGAACACGACGCTGTCTCGGCAGGCGAGTCGTCCCGGCGCCGCCTTGACGCTCGAGGATCCGAAGGGCGCGGGGCTTTCGCAGGTGACGGCGGTGACGCCGGTGGCGAGTTCGGCGGTGCGCGGGCGCGTGCTGCGCGTGGACGGGAATATTGTGACGTTGAGCGTGGGCTCCGCCGACGGTGTTGAGCGCGACATGGTGTTCGTCGTCCGCCGGGCGGGGGAGTACGTCGGCGACGTGACGATCAGTGTGGTGGAGCCGAATCAGTCGGCCGGTCGCCTGACCCGTCACCGGGTCGCGCCCGCGGCGGATGATGAGGTGATCGATCTGAGTCACCTGGCCTCTTCTCAAGGATAGCCCGATGAGCGATCGACCGACCTCATTTCGTCCGGAAAGCGACGTGTACAGCGTGCTGCTGATCGTGGCGACCGTCGTGGTTCTGTCAGGGACGGCGTTTCTCCTGATGCGCTGCCAGCAGCTTTTCGGATCGCTGAATCCGTTCGGCGGGGCCTGACCGGCGTCCCCGGGCTGCGCTGTCCGACCGACGGATCGATCCTGTTGCGGACCGCACGCGAGGCTGCGCCGTTGCGCGCCGGGTTCTGCGTGTTGCGGCGGGCGGTGCGTCAAGGGGGGCCGTCCGTCCGGTGACGTTCGAGGCGAGGGAAGGAGCTCCGTATGATCGGCGACAGGTTGTGGGGTCTGTTCAGCATCGACATGGGCATCGACCTCGGAACCTGCAACACTCTGGTCTGCATCAAGGGCGAGGGGATCGTTCTGAATGAGCCTTCGGTGGTGGCGGTGCGCCGCGGTACGACCCAGGTGCTTCAGAACGGAAACGCCGTCGGGCTGGTCGCGAAGGAGATGCTCGGCAAGACGCCCGGCTCGATCGTGGCGATCCGCCCGCTGAAAGACGGCGTGATCGCGGATTTCGACATCACCGAGGCGATGCTCGGCTACTTCATCCGCAAGGTGCACGGGCGCCGGCGGATCGCCCGGCCTCGCGTCGTCATTGCGATCCCGTCGGGCATCACCGCGGTCGAGAAGCGCGCGGTGTACAATTCGGCGGAGCGTGCCGGGGCGCGCGAGGTGTATCTGCTCGAGGAACCGATGGCGGCGGGAATCGGGGCGGGGCTTCCGATCGGGGAATCCACGGCGTCGATGATCGTGGACATCGGCGGCGGGACGACGGAGGTGGCGATCATGTCGCTGGGCGACATCGCGGTGTGCGAGAGCATCCGCGTCGCGGGCGATGATCTCGACGAGTCGATCGTCAACTACATGCGGCGGACATACAACCTGTGCATCGGTCCGCAGACGGCCGAGGCGATCAAGATCGAGATCGGTTCGGTCGCTCCGCTGGAGCAGGAGCTGACCCGAGAAGTCCGGGGGCGCGACAACGTCAGTGGACTGCCCCGCGCCTGCACGATCACCAGCGAGGAAATCCGCGAAGCGCTCCGCGAACCGGTGGACCAGATCATTGAGTGCGTAATCCGCACGCTGGAGCGAGCTGAACCGGAGCTTTCCGCCGACCTGGTGTCCAACGGCATCCACCTCGCCGGAGGCGGGGCGCTGCTGCGCGGACTGGACCGCGTCGTGTCGCAATCGACCGGACTGACGGTTCACGTGGCGGATGACCCCCTGACCTGCGTGGCGAGGGGCACGGCCGTGTACCTTGAGAACCTCGCGCAGTGGAAGACGACGCTGGAGTCTGACGCCGACGGGTATTGACACCGGGACGGACGACGACGTCGGCGCGGCGAGCACGGGGCGCGGCGTGACGCGGATCACCCTTGAGATCGCGGTGGAAAGCGCGAAGGACGCGGTCGCCGCGGCGACGGCGGGCGCGGACCGGGTCGAGCTTTCGGCGGACCTGGCTTGCGGCGGCGTCACTCCCGCGATCGAAACAACACGGGAAGCGCGGGCCGGGCTTGACATTCCCCTCCTCGTACTGATCCGGCCCCGGCCGGGGGAGTTCGTGTACTCAGGCGACGAACTCGAGCGCATGCGGCACGACCTCCGGACCGCGATCGAGTGCGGCGCCGACGGGCTGGTCTTCGGAGCGCTGACGCACCGGGGGCGTCTTGATGCGAAAGCGCTTGCGGCGTGCGTCGAAGTCTGCGGGTTGCGCGTACCGGTGCTTCATCGGGCGTTCGACGAGACCGCCGATCCGTTTGAGGCGCTGGAGACGGCGATCAGCCTGGGGTTTCGGCGCATTCTGACTTCGGGTCGTCGCGCGTGCGCCGCGGAGCCCGAGGCGTCTGCATTGCTGCGCGACTTGAGGGATCGCGCCGCAGGCCGGATCGAGATCCTGCCCGGGGGCGGCGTGCGCCCGCACAACGTCCGGGCGGTGCTGACGGGAACCGGATGCGACCAGGTTCACAGCGCGTGCCGGGTCGGCCTGCCCGGGAACACCTCAACGTTCGACGCGGACCTTGTCAGGCGTCTGCGGGCGGAGGCGGACGTGCATGCATCCGGGAGGTAACGACGCTCAGCCTCGCGCCAGGGCGCGGATGAGGCGGCGGGACTGGGCGCGGAGCCACGCGAAAGCGTTGGGCGCGGTCGCTCCCGGATGAAGGTGTCCCGCCCCCGGGAACAGGTGCATGTGCAGATATGCCGCGCGATCGCGCACGCCCGGAAGGCAGAGCAGATCGACGAAGACGTGGCGCAGCGGGCGGGCGGCGTCGTGCGGCGCCTGGTGGATCGCGATCCGATCCTTAAGCGAGGGATGCGAAGCCGGAGACGGCTGCAACAGGTCCGCGAACCCCGCAAAGCGCATCGGAAACACCTCCTCGATCCGGCGCACGGCGAGGGACATCGGGTAGCTCAGCCGCCACGCGGACGCAAGCCGGTTTACGCGATCGAAGTCGATCCGCCCGGCCTCATGCTCGCAGAACCGCACGACGTCGTGCAGCCAGCGAAGCTGAGACAAGCCGTGCCCGGCGGCGTGGACGCAGAGGTGGATCAGCGTCTCCTCAACCGAAGGGGTCCACGCCGGTTCATCGGCGACCGTGATCCGGCGCGGCGCCAGCCACATCGCCTCGGCGGGGACGGTCTGGCGGTAATGAACCGGTCTGAAGGGGCGAACGTGCACATCAAGCCGCAGCGCGGGCCGGTCCGGCGTCAGGTAAGGGCGTTCGTAGTAGAACCGCGGGAAAAGCCCCTCGTGCAGGGGTTCGCTTTCGCGGCAACACCCGAGGGAGTCGAGGATCCGATCCGCGCGGGCGGAGTCCTCCTGTCGGATGAGCAAGTCGATGTCGGACATGCCGCGAAGATCGTCGGCGGCGTATACCGTGGCGTTCAGGGCCGCGCCTTTCAGCAGCAACGTCGGGACGCCCGCTTCGCGCAGCGCCCGCAGGATCGGACGCAGGCACGCGGACCGTCGCCGGTGGGAGGCGCCGAGGTGGCGCCGATGCTCGTCGAGGATGATCTGTGCGGATGCGGGAAGCCGGACGCGGCGAGCGCGAAGCGCCTCATCCAGCGGGCCGCCGACGCCAAGTTCGCAGGCTTCGCAAGCGGCGCGTTCGATCAGGCCGCTTGCGCCCCAGCGCTCGACGAGGGGCGCGGGGTCGCCGTCGAGGCAGCGCGCCAGACCGTGCTGGATCGACTCCGGCGAACGCTCCCGGATCTCGTCCTTCCAGCGGTGACGGAGCGAGGTTCTCACGCGGCTTCGACTCCGGGGCGGACCGGCTCCTCCGGGTGAGTGAGATCGGCGGGGTCGGGTCGCCCGGATGTCGGCACGTGCGCCCGCCACGCCGCTTCAAGCACGTCGCAGGTGGCGTCAATTTCGCCGGATTCCAACTGAAAACACGCGGCTCTTTCGACGACGCCACCGAGCACGTCGAGCGTCGCGGCGCGGTAGCGTCCGAAGGTGAAGCACACGCCGAGGAGTTGAAAGAGCGCCCGCGCACGTGAGAGCGGGTGCAGAGTCGGGGCGGGTCGGGCCACGTAGCGCGGAAACGCGATCATCCCGACGGGAATCCCCCAGGGCGTCCGGTGCGGGCGAAGCGCCTGCGGATCGATCAGGCGGACCCGGCCTTTCCAGCTTTTTTCGTAGGACGGAAGCGCGCCGGCGGCGGGGCAGAAAGCGTCCACGATCTCGAACGAGCCTTCCTTGATGCACAGGGCCTTCGGATACGGGTCGAGAGAGAGCGTCTCGGGATCGATCAGGGCGAACTCATCGGAAAGGTAGCTCCAGCCGCGGGAGATCAGTCGGGCGGTGAGCGTGGACTTCCCGCACTGCGGTTGCGCCGGCAGGACGAGGGCGAACCCGTCGCGGGCGACGACGCCGGCGTGGAGCTGGTGATATCGCGGCAGCGTTGCGGCGACAGCGGCGTTGATCGCCCACTCCACGTGCGGGAGGACCGCCTGCGGCTTGCGCAGGAGGAAGCGTTCTTCCCCGTCCACGCAGATGCGGAAGCAGCGACCGAGCGGTCTCACGCGGATTATGCGATCCACGCGGATGTGAACCGCCGAAAGCGTCGGACCGCCGATGTAGTGGCGCTGATAAAGGTGGTGAAAAGGCTCTCGAAAACGCGCGTCCGCGCTGTGCAGGCAGACCGTCACGGCGCCGATCCGGTAGTACGCGGGAGATTCAAGACCGGGCGGCGCCGGGCATGAAGCGCGCCGTGCGGGGTTGTATCCGTCAAGGGCGGGGCCGACGTCACGTCTGCCGGTCGTCGAAGCCGTGCTCATGAAACTTCGTCCGCCCCGAGGATTCGCCCGATCCAGCCGTGCCGTCGCATCGCGGCGAGTACCGGTGCGAAGCGCGAGGCAACTTCGTCCGTCCTCTCACCGTGTTTCTGCGCCAACTTGAGAAAGATGGCGGCATCGTCGCGCGTGCCGTCAACCTGCTTGAAGACCTCAAAGGCATCGGCGTCGAGATACAGAACTTCGTGAGCTCCCGGGTCGTACACGACGGCCTCGTCGTCGATGCGGTGGACGACGACTTCCCGGCAGATCCGCCAGCGCGTGGCTTCCGGCATGCTGGTCGTCGGAGGCTCCGCGAGCGCCCGCGTCGATGAAACGGGGCGGCGGCGTCCTTCCGGCGTTTGTTCAGGATGAGACATGGCTTGTGGCATACGTCGACTGCGGTTGCAGAAGCAGAATGACCGGGGCCGCCTTGAGCGCGGTCTTCCCGATCGTGGTCATCAGGGTTCGGCGCGTGGTTCCAGACCGGCCCCTGCCGCGGTCGTTGGCATCCGATGCGACCTGGGTGTCCTGGCCGTGGAGGGGTGCAGAATCAGAGTCAGGGATGTCTGACATCGGTGGCTCCGGTGTACGTGCGCCGGGGGACCACCCCGATCCGGCGATGCGGTTTTATCGGCGGGAACGAGGGGGGAGTCCGAATTCATGTCGGATGGCGGGGTGGTCAGCCACTAAATTAAATTTTAGGAATAAAAGAAAATTTTTAATTTAATTACCCTCAGGCAAGCACTCTGGGTTTGCGTTTTTGCAATCCTCCCCTTGCAGCCGGCAGGTTGAGGCCTTATATTACGTCCTCTTAAAGGTCTGGGAGGTGTATTTGCTCACTTCTCGGCTTGCGGGTTTTGTCCATAGTGGAAAGCGGACAGCACAGAGACGGGGAAAGTCACGCAATCATTGCTGATTCGTCGTGCATCATTTTCGGAGGAGGAGGGGTTCGGACATGCGTAACGCGAAACTGATGGGTGCGGTTCTTCTTGCGGGAGCGGCCGCCCCGGCGATGGCGGGAGTGATCGTTCAAACCAAGACGGCCACGTTCCAGAGCGACCTGAACAACGACGTGATCCTGACGTTCGACTCGTTCGACACGCAGGGCGGGACGCTGATTCTGCAAAGCGTCCGCGTGGATGTTCGTCATGCCGGCGGCGCGATTCTCCGCGCTGACAACGACGACACGTTCCAGGGCGCGACGGTTAACGGCCGCATCATTCGCGCGTGGACCTTGACGGGTCCGGACGCTTTCGCCGCGGACAACGAAACGGTGACGACGCCGACGGTGGATCTGGGGCCGGATGACGGCGACGGGGCGGCCTTCGACGCGACGGGTCCGGACGGCACGGATTTCGGGTCGGTTTCTTACGGACCGGATTTCTCGGTGACGTTGAATCCGAATTCCGCCCTGTATGCGACGAACGGTGCGGGCACGGTGGACTTCACGACGGATGTGCTCCTGATGGTCAATGACCTTCAGTTTGTGGTCGAGCCGGATGTCTGGCAGCTTGAGGTTCAGGCGCCCTACCTCGATGTTGAGGTGAAGCTGACCTACGAGTTCACGGTTGTGCCGGTTCCGGCGGGAGTCTGGTTGGCTGCGTTCGGGCTTGGCGTTGCCGGCTGGATTCGCAAGCGCATCGCCTAAGCAGCGGCGCTCTCGGGGGTTCTCTGAAAAGGGCGAGCTCCCGATCAATACACCGTTTCAGACCGCGGGGGGCTTTCCTCCGCGGTCTTTTCATTTGCCGCGGATGAGTGCGGGTTGCGGATGCAATTCGGCGCGGCGCGGTTACACTTCGGCTCATGAAGTCGCATACACAACGTGGGTGGCTCCTGCTGCTTGCGGCGGGCGTTTCCGGGGGGGCGGCCGGTTGCGGTCGCGACGCCCGTCTCGCTGGGAAGCACATCCGGGATGTTCAGGTGCGCGCTGTCGAGCATTTCGGCATTCACCTTGACGCCGCCGCGAGCGTCGAGCAGGTGGTCGAGGTTCTGTTGCGGGCTCTGCACGCGGATGTAAACGCCCCGACCCGGGCTGACCGGGACGCCGCGATCGACATCCAACTCGATGTTTGTGCGGCAGAAACACTCAACCGGCGCAAGCACGACGGGCAGACGCGCGAGGAGTGGTTGTATCAGGTCGTGTCGTCGTGGGCGGCGGCGGTGGCGCATTACCTGCGCGGCGATGAATCCCGCCTGTCCGCGGTGCTCGGTTCGGTGGTCGTGGTTGAGCATGAGGACGGCGGCGAACCCGTCGCGGAGGCGCGCCTGACCCTTGCGGATCCAGCGGACCCGAGGGGAGGCGTGTATGCGATTGTGCGGCTGGTGCGCGAGGGCGCCGCGGGCGACTCCGTCGCGGAGGCGGCGAAGTTCTGGCGCGTCTCGGGGATCTACTTTCAACCGGGACGCCGCCCCGCGCCCGCGCTGGACGGGATCGCGGCGCGCGATGGCGCTTCCGACGTCCGACCTGCCGACGCCCCGTCGCGTCAAGGCCTGTGATCCGCGACAACCTCTCGCCCGGGGCGTCCGGGCGCTCAAAGACGCGAGCCGGGCTTGCAGGGGGCGCTTTGCCTTACGTGGCGATGACGCCTGCCGCCTGATGAGTCGCGGCGTGCGGCGCCCCTCGGACGACCCGAGCACGCGATTGTTCAATGTCCCGGGACGATCGCCAGCCCTCCCGCGGTCCAGGCGCATTTGCGCGGCGAGCCTTTCGGGTAATCCACCTTGAGTCGTCGGCGATCGCGTCCGAGTTCCTCGATCTGACGGAGATCCACCGCCTCGCCCTGGCGAGCCAGGTTTTCCGCCTCCGCCGGGGTCAGCGGGAGGCGGTCCCAGTACTGCGGGTCGTCGCCGTCGATCCAGTCGACGAACTCGGTGAAGATCGAGACGAACATCTGGTGACAGTCGGGGCAGCGAAAAAGCGCGACGCCGAAGTGGGAGTCGTCCACGAGGTGGCCGCAGGGATCGAGTTTGTGACCCCACGCGGCTTCGGGGTCCGGTCCGAAGCAGCGCGGGCATCCGAACTCGCCGGTCGTCCGCGGCTCTGGCATGTCTGATGTTCTTTCACGAAGACGTTGTCGTATCAGGGTCGTTGCACTGGAGGGCGCGTCATTTTGTGTGTGTTCGGCGGAGGAGCGCCGCCGCCAGCACCAGCAACGTCAGCGTCGCTGGTTCGGGAGTCAGCACGACCGTGTCCAGTCCGTTCACCTGGTTTCCACCGCGGTAGTCGCCCCGCAACATCAACTCCTCCAGCCCGCCAAGCACGAAGCGCATATCCGCCTCCGTCGCAGGAAGCCCGGTCTGCTCGTTTTTCCAGCCGGCGGTTTCGCGCAGGATCACTTCGTAAGAAGTCCAAGACTCGTTCGGCGTCTTCGGGTCATCGAACGAAAGCGTCAACGCCCCGCGCGTCAGCAGGACGTCCTGCTGCGTCAGATACATGTCGTTGACCGGCATTCCCTCCCCCGGAAGGGAAATCAGGTCGAAAGACAGCGATCCGCCGTATGCGGCTGAGACATCGCCGAGAAAGGCGTCCGGCGCCGTCCAGAACCACCGCTGCCCGCCGATCCGCTGATCGACGCCGGAAATGTACCCGCCGGGGTTCCCCCCGGTGTTGAGATGCTGCGGAACGAAAAGGTCTCCGCGAAAGAAAATCCGCCACCCTTCGTCCGTCTCATCGAACGTGCTCGTCGCGATCACGTCCGCCTGAGCGTCCACCGCCGTCGTCCCCGCCGCCAGCGCGCAGCCCAGCGCGCACGCCAACCCGCGATTCTTCATCGTTCCCGCCTCCGGTGGATCCGGTTCGACCGCGCCGACGCAACCCGCCTGAAACTTGGCGCGCGTCTGCCACGTGCGCCAAGCCGCCGGCGTCGTCCCGGCTCCTTGTAAGAAAGATCGGTCCGACACTTGCCGGGCATTCAGCGGATTCTTAGAGGATTCTCATCGGCTGATTGTGAAATTCACAGCGGGAGGCGAAGTTCCCGGCATTCAAGCCTCGGCGGCGCAGCAGGTTGCGCCCCGCCGAAGTCAGGACGGTCGCATTCGGCGTTCGTGAAGCAGTTGGTAGAATGAATTCGCCGCGTCCAGCAGCGTCTGGTACTGAACCGGAAGTGCTTCCGTCCGCGGGCGATATGCCTCGAACCCGGTGGATTTTTCGACCGCCGCGTACCAATACTTCGCCCAGATTCCGTCCGTCGGGCGCGGTCCGGCAGGCCAGGTCAGCATCTCTTGTGTAAACGCGACCCCCAGCCGGTCGCACAGCGTGGACAGCATTTCCCGGGGATGCTCCAGCACATCTCGGGCGTCAAGGATCACCGGAGTCTGCCCGGTGCGTTGCTCCTGCCGACGCAGGATTTCGACCTGCTGAACCAGCCCCGTGTCCGCCAGCGTGATGTCGGGCGTGACCTTCACCAGCGAAAGCAGCATCTCCCGCGGGTCACGGATGAGAAACGCGTGGGTTAAGTGATCGAGCCAGGCGTCGTCCATCCCTGGCAGAAGGTGATGCGCCATGTGTTTCTGGAAAAAGATCGCCTTCCCCTGCGGGACAGGTCCGGTGAGCCAGGCGACGACCTTCCGCCAGTCCGTCTCGTGATGAGCGATCACCTCATCCCGTCCGGGATGGGGCAGCCCCGTCACGGCGAGGTAGTGCGCGTAAAGGGGTTCATCGCAGACGAACGTGTCGGGGCGATTTCCCCAGGCGCGCATCATCGCGGTCGAGATGTTGCGGGGTCCGGACCACATGGCGAGACGCAGGTTTTCAGATTTGTGGGACACTTCGGGAGCATGTCGCGTTCTTCGGACGCTGGCAAGTCCTCTAACGGCGGCGGGTTAGGGGGCATTCCCTTCCCGCGGTCCAGGCCCGGGCTTCAGGGGTCCGACTCAGGGTCAATTCGGACGTTCCTGCTGATGCGGGGAGGATGCGTTGAGGATTGACGCAGCCGGTATCATCGCGGTATAATCCGCGCTGTCGTATTTCGGGCCGGTGTGACCGCAGAGGGGACGCGGTCTTCTCCTACCCCGCCGGTCCGGGGGCATCTTCGGGGTCTTCTGTTCAGCGAGGAGAGGTAAAATGAGGCATTGGGTGAAGGGAAAGGCGCTGCTGGTTGCGGTGCTGGCGGTGGTCGCGGGAACGGCGCAGGCGGACGATCTGAGTCATCCGACGGCGCCGCTGCCGCATGATGATGTCGATTATCGCGTGGACTCGGGGAATCAGGGCAACCCGAGCGATCAGGTGGAGATGGTCTGGTCGCACGTGGTCAACCTGCCCTCGTACGTTTCGATGCGGCTGCACTTCAGCCTTGTGTCTCTCGAGTCCGGCAGCGTCGTCCGCGTGGTGTCCGCGTTCGACAACGACGATCAGGTGTTCGATGGCGAGTTGTTCTCGGAGTGGTTCAACACGACCGCATACTTCAACGGCGACACGCTGACGATCGAGTTGTGGGCGGCGCCGGGGACGACGAACAACCGGATCGTTCTCAGTCACGTCGAAGCGGCCAAGTCACCGCACCCGATCGATGACGGGATGGGTCTGGGCGGCGGCGGACAGTGCGGGATTTGCGGAGCGGATGATCGGGCGCCGTCGGCGGTGGACTGGTCGGGCCGCATCATGAACATCGGCTGCACCGGTTCGGTCTACAACACCGACTCCTGCGTGGTTTCGGCGGGTCACTGCCGCACGAGCGGGGTCATTCAGTTCCGCGTGCCGAACTCGAACAGCAACTGCTCGACGAACAACCCGCCGGCGCTGGATCAGTTTCCGATCAGCGGCGGACAGTCGCGCAACAGTGGTGTCGGCGCCGACTGGTGGGTGACGACGACGGGGACGAACGGCGCCGGTCAGCGTCCGTATGATCGTTACGGCGTGTTCATGCCGATCGCGACCGCCGCGGCGAACACCGGACAACCCTGCACGATCAACGGTTACGGCGTGGATCAGACCTGCACGCGCAGTCAGACGCAGCAGCTCAGCACGGGCTCGATCACGTTCCGCAGCGGGTCGCACTACGAATACAACGCGGACGTCCGCGGCGGGAACTCCGGCTCGGGTCTGATCGTCAACAACGCGATCGTCGGTATTGTGACGCACTGCAGCACGGGCTGCCCGAACTACGGGACGCGCCACGACAACGCCGATTTCGCGGCGGCGCGTGACGCGGTGTGCCCGGACAGCGGCGGCGTCGAGTGCTCGAACGTGAAGCGTCTGAAGGCCCGCTGCCGCGACAACGGCGCGATCAAGGGCACGGTCATTCTGCTGGACAACAGCAACAACGGCGACACGGTGACGGTCAGCATCGACAACACGCTGGATCTCGTCATCACGGTGGTGGACAACAAGGCGAAGTTCAACGTCTGCTGCTACTCCGGAACGCATAACGTGTCCTTGAAGGATCCGTCCAACTGCGCGTCGACGAACGTGACCTGCCCGTAATTCGGGGATCGCGGCGTCGCCCGACAAGGGCGGTCTGCATGAGATCGCGGCCCGGCTGATCCTTGTGTCAGCCGGGCCGCTCTTGTTCGCTTGCGAAGCCAGGGCGGAACCGCAGAATGCTCAACTCGCCCGAGCGGCGCGGTTCATCGCGGCGAGCGATCGTGCGGGCTGAAGCCGCGCGGCTCGGAGGCGCGGTTCAGAAAGAAAAGGTTCGTCTTTCCGCGTTCCCCATCCTTGTCGATCGCGAGTTCGAGGAGGTTTGATTGTGCCGGTTGCACGCTTCACGCCGCACTTGCACCGCTTTTTTCCGTCGCTGCCGCGCGAGGGAGTCCGGGTAGACGGGGTGACGGTGCGCGAGGTTCTGAACGAACTCGATCGTCGTTTCCCCGGGCTGGCTGGATACCTCGTCGATGACGCCGGCGCGGTCCGGAAGCACGTCAACATCTTTGTCGGGAACGCACTGATCCGCGATCGCGTCGCCCTCTCGGATCCGGTTTCCGAAACAGCGGAAATCTTCTTCTTTCAAGCGTTGTCGGGCGGCTGACGATCCGGCGCTGCTTAGGTTTTGACGCGGCGGATGTCAGCGCCGACGGCGCGAAGCTTCTCCTCGATGCGTTCGTATCCGCGGTCGATGTGGTAGACGCGCTGGACGACGGTTCGCCCTTTTGCGATCAGACCCGCGAGGACCAGGGCGGCGGAGGCGCGGAGGTCGGACGCCATCACCGGTGCGCCGACGAGTTGCTTGACGCCCTCGATAATGACGGTGGGACCTTCCTTGCGGAGGTGCGCGCCCATCCGGTTCAGCTCAGCGACGTGCAGGAAGCGGTCGGGGTAGATCTTCTCGGTGAGGATGCTGTTGCCGTCGGCGAGGGCCAGGAGGGCCATCATCTGCGCCTGAAGGTCAGTCGGGAAACCGGGGTAGGGCTGGGTGGTGATCTCGATCGGTTCGAGGCGGCGGGCGGCGGAGACGTTGACGCCCGTCTCGGTCCGCTTCACGAGGACGCCGACGCGGCGCAGGGCGTCGACAGCGGCGACGAGGTGATCGAGGCGGGCGCCGGCGAGCTCGAGTTCTCCGTTGGTGATGCCGGCGGCGATCATGAACGTTCCGGTTTCGATGCGGTCCGGGATGATCGTGTGGTCGACGCCGCGCAGGGCGTCCACGCCTTCGATGACGATGCGCGGGGTTCCGTGACCGCTGATGCGGGCGCCGCAGGCATTGAGGTAGACGGCGAGGTCTGTGACTTCGGGTTCGCAGGCGGCGGATTCGATCACGGTGGCGCCCTCGGCGAGGACGGCGGCCATCATGACGTTGGCCGTGGCCGTGACGGACGAGCCGAAGGGCCCTCCGAGGAAAACCTCGGTTCCGGTGAGCCGCTTGGTCTTGAGGACGACGTCGCCGTTGGCGAGGTCATAATCGGCGCCGAGCGCCTGACAGCCGCGGACGTGCAGGTCGATCGGACGGAACCCGATGGCGCATCCGCCGGGCATGGCGACGCGGGCGGTTTTTCGTTTGCCCAGCAGGGGGCCGAGGACGCAGACGCTGGCGCGCATCTGGCTGACCAGTTCGTAGCGCGCGTGGCTGTTGCTTTCATCCTCGACCCTGAGGCGCAGGATGCCAGGCTCGATGCGCCGGACGGCGACACCGAGCTGCGCAAGCAGTTCGCCCATCAACTCGACGTCCTTGAGGTCGGGGACGTTCCGGAGGATCGTTTCACCTTCGGTGAGCAGGACCGCCGCCATCAGGGGGAGCGCGGCGTTTTTGGATCCGCCGATCTGGATGGTTCCGCGAAGCCGATTCCCGCCGTGTATCTCGAAGACGTCCATGTCAGCGCTCCGGGAGAAAGACAGGTTCGCGGCGCGGGCCGCGCATCGCCGACGGCTCCGCGCGTTTCCCTTTCCGCGAGAGTGCGCGCCCGCCGCGCATCCCGATCGCCTCGTGTCGATTACTTACGCTCATCGAAGACGAAATGCAAGACGCGTTCGCGTCCGGTGGTGCGATCACGTCCTGAGGCGACGCGACGGAACCCGACGGGCGTGAATATTTCCGCCACGGCGTCAGCCTGATGATCGCCGACTTCGACGAAGATCGCGCCGCGGTCGCAGAGCACGTCTGCGGCGCCGGCGGCGGTGCGGCGGTAGAAATCCAGACCGTCCGCACCGTCGGTGAGCGCCTGGCGAGGTTCGAAGTCACGAATGCACGAGGCCAGATTCGCCACGGCGTCGGCGGCGATGTAAGGCGGGTTGGCGACGAGGACGTCAAACCCCTCTGGCGGGATGGCGTCCGGCGGAAGCGCGAGCCAGTCCGCGACGGCGGTCTTAAGCCGATCGCCGACGCCGAGTCGTCGGGCGTTCTCCTGAGCGACGAGGGTGGCTGCGGCGCTGATGTCGACGCCGACGCCGGTCGCTGCGGGCATGTGCTTGAGGATGCTGATGATGATGCAGCCGCTGCCGACGCCGAGTTCGAGGATCCGTGGGTTGGGGTGGGAGGCGCGGGCACGGTCATCGAGAACGGATTCGACGAGGAGTTCCGTCTCCGGTCTGGGGATGAGGACGTCGGGGGTGACATGAAATTCGAGGGAGAAGAACTCGCGTTGGCCGGTCAGGTAGGCGACAGGCTCGGACGCCGCCGCGCGTTTAACCAGTTCGCGGAGGCGGGTTCGCTGGTCGTCGTCGGGGATGCGGTCAAACCGGGCGTAAAGCTCAATGCGTCGGCACTGGAGTACGTGGGCGAGGAGGACTTCGGCGCAGAGGCGGGCGTCGTCCACCCCTTTTTCGGCGAGGAAATCGCGGGAAGAGGTGAGAAGGCGTTGCACGGTCCAAGGCGTGGCGAGATCGGGCGAAGACGACATTGAGGCAATCTAGCGGGACGAGTCGTAGAGGCAAACAAATCCGCGGTGCGGGGTTAGCCGCCCGTTGAAGAACCCGGGATCGGTCTTTGTGATGCTGGTTTTCCCGATGAAATTCGCCTCCCGGAGGTAGGCGCACCCCTTTTTCAACGGGCGGTTAGCGCTGGTTGAAGCGCTGGCGATCGGCCTTTGTGATCGCGGTTTTCGCGGTGAAAATCGAGTTCCGGAGGGACGCACCCGCCGTTTTGAACGGCTGTCAGGTGCGGAGCAGGGGCACGGACATGGGCGTCGCTGGTCGGGGTGTCGGCCAGTGTGATCGCCACGCAATGTTTTATTATTTAATAAGTTACGTATATTTCCCCGGAACAAGTTCTTGTTGTTGATTCTCGGGTCGGACCGCGGTGCGGCGTATGCGTGATGGGCTTGGGTTGGTTTGACACGAGGTTGGTGGGGTTTATAATCCGCCTTGCGGGAAATTAAGGTTTCGACCGATAGAAGCGCGGTCGGATCAGATTATTGGACGCGGCATCGGCGGGTTGGGCCGGCATGCGGTATTTGCGTGCGCCGAGCCGGGGCGTGCAGGGCAGGAACATGTGCGCGACGTGTGTGGGATGTGGAGTGATTAACCGTGCGAGTTGATCGTTCGGGTCATCGCGCGCGGTATTGCGCCGGGCAGGTTCCACACCAGGAACGGGGGGAAGGCACCATGTAGGCTGCGCCAGGACATGGTGGAAGCGGTCGCGTTCAAGTGGGCCTGCGGCGACGCCGCCCACTTTTTTTGTTTTTTTGGCGGTCGACGGAGTCGGCCGGTGGGATCGACATGAGTTCAGACCTGCTGCACATGGTGGATGCGATCAGCCGGGAGAAGAACATTGATAAAGAGAACATCTTTATCGACATCGAGACGGGGATCGCGTCGGCGATGCGCCGGGCTTACGGCGAGGCGCAGGAGATCGTGGTGAAGATTCATCGCGGGTCGGGGAAGATCGAGGCGACACTGGACGGTCGTCCGGTTTCGATGGTCGAGCTGGGGCGGATCGCGGCGCAGACGTTCAAACAGGTGATGATCCAGAAGCTGCGTGAGGACGAGCGCAGTTCGCTGTTTGAGGAGTATTCGAAGCGGGTGGGGACGCTGATCACGGGGGTGGCGTCGCGGATGGAGGGGGGGACGCTGGTGGTGAACCTCGGGCGCGGGGAGGCGATCATTCCGCGCAGCGAGCAGCTTCCCGGCGAGACGCATCATCCGGGCGATCGGGTGCGGGCGATGATCCTCGACGTGCGGGAGTCGGCCAGCCAGATCCGGATCGTGCTGTCGCGGACACATCCGGATTTCATCAAGCGTTTGTTCGAGGCGGAGGTTCCCGAGGTGGCGGAGCGGATCATCGAGATTCGGGCGTTGGCGCGGGAGCCGGGGTATCGGACGAAAGTTGCGGTGTCGTCGATCGACATGAAGGTGGATGCGGTCGGGGCGTGCGTGGGGGTGCGTGGGAGCCGGATCAAGAACATCGTCGAGGAGATCAACAACGAGAAGATCGACATCGTGCGGTGGAACGAGTCGTCGCAGATCCTGATCACGAATGCGCTGAAGCCCGCGGAGATCAAGGAAGTCTTCCTGTGTTTTGAGCTGGGTCACGCGGTGGTGGTGGTGGCGGACGACCAGTTGTCGTTGGCGATCGGGAAGCGCGGACAGAACGTGCGGTTGGCGTCGCGGTTGACGGGGTGGGACATCGACATTCTGACGCCGGTGGAATACGACCGATCGCTGGATCTGATGGAGAG
The DNA here is from genome assembly GCA_013360585.1 of Phycisphaerae bacterium. Taxonomy (GTDB): domain Bacteria; phylum Planctomycetota; class Phycisphaerae; order UBA1845; family UBA1845; genus JABWBH01. The sequence continues at coordinate 103,039 of JABWBH010000001.1, forward strand.
CACGTTGCGGGCGGTCGCGGGGGTGGACGACGTGTTGCTGGATAAGATTCTGGCGATCGGAATCATCTCGGTCGGGGATTTGGCGCTGGTGGGCGCGGAACCGCTGGTGCAGGAGCTTGAGGTTCCGCAGGATCTGGCGGAGCGGATCGTCGCGGCGTCGGAAGAAGCGGCGAAGCGAGCGGCGGTGACGGAGGCGGCGCGCCTGGCGTCTCAGGACGGCGCGGGCGCGACGGAGACGGTCGAGGCGGCGGCGGGAACCGGGGAACTCGGTGGTTCCCTGGCCAGGGAGGGGATCGGCGACGATCGATCGGACCTTTCCGCGGTCGGCGGGCCGGGCGAGGCGGACCGAGGGGACGGACCGGAAGGAACGACGATTGACGTTACGCCGTCGGCGAGCGGCGTTGTGGAAGAGGATTCTGAGGGGCGGAACGTACGCATCGAGTAACACGAGGGCGGTTCGGGAGATCTGAAACCGGTCGCGGCAAGGGGAGGCAGCTTTTTTGGAGAAGATGCGGGTACACATCCTGGCGAACGAACTTTCCGTAACGAGCAAGGCCATCCTCGAGAAATGCCGGGCGGAGGGGCTGGGCGACGTGGTGAAGAACCACATGTCGACGCTCAGCGCCGGTCTGGAAGCGACGATTCGGGAGTGGTTTTCCGGGGCGCACAGCGACACGGCGGTGGAGACGGCGGAGCAGATCGACCTGAACAAGGTTCGCGTGCGTCGTCGCAAGCGGAAAGGGGAATCCGAGGCGGACAGCGGCGGAGTGGCGGTCGGCGTTGAGGAGGAGGAGGAGGAGGAGGAGACGGTCGAGGCGCCGAACGAGGCGGAGCTGCCGGTCGTGGCGTCTCCGGTCATCCCCGCGGCGGCGGAGTCTGCTCCTGTTGCGGAAGCGCCGGCGCCAGCAGCGCCTGCCGCGGGATCTGTGGAGGAGCATTCTGCACCGAAGTCGGCGCTGGGTCCGGTTGCCGCGCCGGTAGTAGAGGAACTGCATCCGGTCATTCCTCGGGAGTCGTCGGAGTCGTCAGGTCCGGCGGCAGCTCCCGCACCCGCGTCGCCGCCTGAAGTGCCGTCGAAGGCGGAGCCCTCGCCGGGCGCGGGTCGCGCGGCGGCGGAGTCGCCGCAGCCGGTGACGCCGATCGGACCGCAGAACGTTCCTGCGCCTGCGCGGATCACGGGGCCTCGGGTTGTGCGATATGAGGCGCCGGAGCGTGAGGCGTACACGCCTCGGCCTCGTGCGGCGCCGCCGGGTCGAGATGCGGGAACCGCCCCGGCAGATCCGAGTCGAGTGCGCCCGGCGCGACGGACGGACCGTGCGGAGGAAGCTGCGCGAATCCGTCAGAACGCGCGTCGGTCGATCCGGGTGGATTCGTCGACGAGCGAGAAACTTCAGGAGTGGCGTGATCAGGATCTTGCGGAGCGGCGCGAGCGGCTTCGGGTGGCGACGGGTCGGAAGATTCATCGGCGCCGGGGCGAGGAGGAGAACCGCCCGACGGCGGGCGGTCCGAAACTGACGGCGAAGCTGCACGAGCCTGCGACGGTCCGGGACTTCTGCGCGGCGACGGGGATCAATCAGATTCTGGTGTGCAAGACGCTGCTTCAGAAGCTGGAGATTCTTGCGAACATCAACACGACGCTGACCGCGGAGACCGCGCAATTGCTGGGGCTGGAGTTCGGTCTGGACGTCGAGGTGATGCCGGCGAAGACGTCGCTGGATGTTCTGGAAGAGGAGTTCGCGGCGCGTCCACGTCCGAAGCTAGCGCCGAGGCCTCCGGTAGTGACGATCATGGGTCACGTGGATCACGGGAAGACGAGCCTGCTGGACCGGATCCGGCGTGCGCGGGTGGTGGACGTGGAGGATGGGGGCATCACGCAGCACATCGGGTCTTATCACTTCGAGCGGGACCACGTGAAGGTGACGTTTCTGGACACACCGGGTCACGCGGCGTTCACGTCGATGCGGGAGCGTGGGGCGAACCTGACGGATATCGTGGTGCTGGTGGTGGCGGCGAACGACGGGGTGATGCCTCAGACGCTGGAGGCGCTGAACCACGCGAAGGCGGCGAAAGTTCCGATTCTGGTGGCGTTAAACAAGATCGACATGGGTCGGGACAACGTGCTGCGGATCTACGGTCAATTGGCGGAGCACGGGTTGTCGCCGGTGGCGTGGGGCGGTGAAACGGAGGTGGTGGAGACGTCGGCGACGACGGGGGAGGGGATCGACCATCTTCTGGAGACGATCATGACGATGGCGGAACTGATGGATCTGAAGGCGGATCCGACGGTTCCGGCGGTGGGGACGGTGGTGGAGGCGGAAACGAAGCCCGGCGTCGGCGCGGTGGTTCGGACGCTGGTGCAGGAGGGGACGCTGAAGGTCGGGGACGTGGTGTTGTGCGGGACGGCGAGCGGAAAAGTCCGAGCGCTGATGAACGATCTGGGGAAGAAGGTGACCTCTGTGGGTCCGGGCATGCCCGTGGAGATCTGGGGTCTGGATGAAGCTCCGCAGGCGGGCGACCGGTTGTACCAGTTGGACTCGGCGGCGCGTGCGAAGCAGATCGCAGAGGAAGTTCGTCAGACGCGGATCCGGGAAGCCCGGACGAGCATCCGGAAGGCGCGATCGCTGGCGGAGATCTTCGCGCGGCGTGACGCGGAGGAGGTTCCGGAACTGAATGTGATTCTTCGTGCGGATGTTCAGGGAAGCGTGGACGCGCTGCATCACCTGCTGGGCGAGCTTCCGACGGAAAAGGTGAAGCTGTCGATCCGTCACTCGGGGATCGGCGCGGTGACGGAGAACGACGTGCTGCTGGCGGCGGCGTCAGACGCAGTGATCATCGGTTTCCGGGTGGAGCCGACGGCGGGCGCGAAACGGCTGATTGACGAGAAGGGGGTGGACGTCCGGACGCACCGAGTGATCTACGAGGTGAGCGACGAGATCCGCCGCGCGATGGAAGGGTTATTGACGCCGGAGGAGCATCTGGAGGCGCGGGGCACGGTGGAGGTCCGCAACCTGTTCCGGGTTACGAAGGTGGGTCTGGTGGCGGGGTGCTACGTGACGAGCGGCGTGGTGGCACGGAATCATCGGGTGAAGGTGGTGCGGGACGGCGTGGTGATCCGCGAGGGTTGCCCGATCGAGTCGTTGAAACACTTCAAAGATGACGTCAAGGAAGTCCGTGCGGGCAAGGAATGCGGTCTGATGCTGGAGGGATTCACGGACCTTCACGTGGGAGACATCCTCGAGACGTTCGATCTCGTGCAGGTTGCGCAGACCCTTACGTAACCGGGAGCTTCATCGGAGATGATCGAGTTCAAATCCCCCTGCGGTCATACGGTGCGTGCCCGGGATGAGGATGCGGGTCGTGAGGTCAAGTGCAACTACTGCGGCAAGGAGGTGCGGGTTCCGTCGGATCGCGCCGACGATCTGGACTTCCTGATGTCGGAGGTCAGCGCGACGACGTCCGCTGTGGCTTCGCCGCCGCGGAAGGCGCGGAGCGGCGGTCCTTTTTCAGGGGGGCGGCGTTCGGGGGAGTCCGGTCCGCGTGAGGTGATCCTGAAGCTGACGTACGCGGCGGCGGCGATCACGGCGGTGGTGGTTGTGACGCGGAATTACGTGCTTCCGGCGTTGGCGCCGGGGGAAGCGCCGGAGCAGGCGTCAGCGGCGCATCAACCGTCGCCCGAGCCGAAGCCCCGGCGGGTGACGTTCGGGCTGGCCGACCTGAGCGGCGAGGGCGGATTGTATGTGTCAGCCGTTCCGGCTGAGGCGGACATCTACATTGTCGACGAGAAGACGTGGACGGTGGGACAGCGGATCGCGGCGGCGCCGGGATCGAAGCGGATGACGTCCGGGGAGACGTTCTGCGGCACGGAGGGCGTATTCATCGTCGAGGCGGCGCTGCCGTGGAACGACAAGAGTCTGAAGGCGTACCCGGAGTACAACTCGACGTTTCGGCGGGCGCTGGAATCGGCCGAGAAAGGCGAGGCGAGCAACGCGCTGGCGCGCCAGTACTTTCTGCCGGACGGAGCGACGTCGGTGTTCGTCACGAAAGAGACGGATCAGACGTACCTGGTGCGTCAGTACAAGGTCGAGTTGCGGAAGGATGGGTGGGAGTCGGTGACGGCGTTCTTCGTTCCGGTGAGCCTGAAGGTCGGCGATCTGGTGACGCGTTATCTTCCGTCGAGACAGCGGTTCGGATTCGATGAGGAACACGTGCGCGGAGAGCTGGAGTACTACGGCGTGTCCCTGCATGACCGGACGTACGTGATGGACGCACTGGCGCGGATCGGAGCGGTGCCTTATGACACGTCGGGCGGAAGCGGCGGGGTCGAGACCCGCGTCGTGCGGATGTTTCGGATCGACGTGGGGACGGGGCAGTTCCGGACGCAGGTGCTCGGCGCGACGGGATCGACGGGGGGAAATTAGCGTGATGCGAGGCAGGTTCCTTGCGGTCGATTCTGATCCGGGCGCCGGGTTCCGCACGGGGGGATCGGGGGGCTGCCCTTGCATGCGGGCTGGAGATCTGCGGTTGCAGGCGGAGCGGAAGGCCGCGGTCCGAACGTCGTCGACGAACCTGCGACGGAGGATTTGAGGCGGGCGCGCATGAAGGTGGAGGGCGGGTGAATCCGTATCGACGTGAAAAGATGGCGAGCACGATCCGCACGGTGCTGGCGGGTGCGATCGGACAGCTCAACGATCCGCGGATTGAACCGCTGACGTCGGTGACGCGGGTGGAGGTGAGCGCGGACCTTCTTGCGGCGCGGGTTTATGTCGTGGTTCACGGAGCGCGCGGCGTCGTGACGCGGACGCTGGCGGGGTTGCGCAGCGCGTCGGGGCATCTGCAACGGATGCTGGCGTCTGAGTTGCAGGTGCGGCAGTGTCCCCGCGTGTCGTTCGAGCTGGACGAGGCGTTTATCGAGGCGCAGGAGACGTTGCGCCTGATTGCATCGAACAAGACCCAGGGAGAGGAAAGAGCGCCCGGTGAAGCGGGGGGAGAGGTGATCGCGGGTGCGGAGGCGGACGATCCTTCAGCGGAGGGTTCGAGCGGATGAAGAACGGCAGCGTCTACGCCGATCGGGTTCGGAAGGCGTATCTTCGGCTGGCGAAGACTCATCGGAAGTCGGGGGCGGTATGCGCGACGGATCCTCTGCGTCAGGCTGCGGCGGCGGTGCTGGGGCGGCACGACGGACTGGCGGCGGGGATGGCGGCGCTGGATCGAATTTTCAAGCGGGTGGTGGATTGGAACGAGGTTCGGGTCTCCACGGCGGAGGAGCTTTCGACCTGGGTGGGCGGATTGCTGAAACATCCTCGAGAGTCGTGCGAAGATCTGATCCGGATGCTCAACGGTGTGTTTCGGCGTGAGAACGCAATGAGCCTGGACCGCCTGATGCAGGGGAAAGTGAAAGACGCCCGGAAGTACCTCGAGAGCCTTCCGGGGTTCGACGCGTACGTGACGGCGTCGGTTCTGTTGTGGAGCCTGGGCGCGCACGCGATTCCGGTGAACGACCGTCTTCTGGAGCGAATGAAGCGCGAGGGATGGGTGTCGCCGGAGGCGGAGCGTGAGGAGGTTCAGGGGTTTCTGGAGCGGCATGTGAAGGCGCAGGAGGCGCAGACGTTCGCGCAGGTGATGGAATCGGCCTCGCTCCAGCGTTTTTCCGGTTCTTCGCGATCGGGCGTTGCGCCTGCGGCGAAGTCTGCGGGCAAGTCGAAGTCCGAAGCGAAGACGAAGGCGGACGGGAAGCCTTCCTCGTCGTCCGCGCGTTCCGCGCCGAGGGTCACACGCGCTTCGAAACCCAGGCAGGCTCAGGCAAGGTCCAAGTCGTCGGTCCGGAACAAGGCGCGCAAGTGACACACAAGCAAGATACGGTCGGGCGATCTGATCCTTCGATCCGCCGGGCGTTGAGAGAAGCGGGGTCAGTGCATCGCGGCGTGAGGATCATCGTTGCGGCGTGGATCGGGTCGATCTTGTGCGCGGGCGGATGCGCACGAAGCGGCGGGCTGTCGCGCGGTGAACCGGCGGAGGGCGTCGATCGGCAGAAGGCGTATCTGACGCTGTCGGAAGTTCCCCCTCCTTTTTCGCTCCCGACGTTATCGCCGCCGCGAGTGTTGTCGTCGCGTGCGACGGAGTCGCTCGTCCGCGCGGACGATCTGTCGAAACAACAGCGTTACACGGAAGCTCTCCTCGAGCTTGAGCGCGGGCTGCGCTACGATCCGAAGCATCCGGCGTTGCTGGAGCGTCAGGCGATGCTTCACGATCTGGCGGGCAATTCGGAGCGTGCCTGCACGTCGGCTCGGCAAGCGCTGGAAGGCGACGCGGGACTGGCGTCGATGCACGGCATTTTGGGGCGGGCGGCGTTGAAGCAGGGTCGGTTGGCGGAGGGGGTGGAGCACCTTCGGCTGGCGGTGCTGCTTGCGGCGCATCGCGGAGAGCGTCCTGCGGCATCGGATCGACACCTGCTGGCGGGCGCGTTGAATCAGCTCGGGTACCTGACGGCGGCGTTGGAGCAATATGACGCCTTAACGGAGGATGCGGGTCCGGATGTGGAGGCGTTGCTGCGTGAGGATGACGTGGGGGTCAGCGGGCGCGCGGCGGAGATTCTTGAGCGCCTCGGGCGTCCGGATGAGGCGTTGAAGCGGCTTGAAACGACCGTGAAGCGCGGGGCGGCGACTTCGGCGGAGCGGGGACGACATGTGCGGTTGCTTCTGAAGGCGGGTCGCAGCGAGGAGGCGCGGCGTCTTGCGTCGGGATTGTCGCTTGCGGATCCGGGCACGCTTCCGCTGCTGGAAGAGGTTTATGAAAAGCTGGGTCAGCCGGAGGGGGTGGTCGCGGACCTGCGGAACCGGCTTGCGGGTGATCCGACCGATGTTGCGGCGGCGACGGCGCTGGTGGAGATCTGCGCGCGTCGTGGGCGGATCGAAACCTGTTTTGAGGTGTTGCGGGAGTTTGTGCTGCGTGTGCCTGAGGCAAGAGGCGTGCGTGACCGGTTGATCTCGGCGCTGCTGACGGCTCGGCGTTATGAGGAGTCGGTGGAGCTTTGTTCGGCTGCGGCGGAGCGAGATTCGAGCTTGCTGGGGTTGTTGTCGGGCGCGTTCGAGTCGCTGGACGCCGCGGGCGTCGAGGGGGTGCTGGCGACGCGACCGAAGCTGCGCTCGGGCGAGGCGTCGTATTTTCGTGCGGTGGCGGCGCTGACGGGGGGGCGTCCGGCGGCGGCACGGGCGGAACTCGCGGAACACTCGGAATTTGTCGAGGCGCATGCCGCGGCGCGGCGCGTCATCGGGCGTGCGGCGCTTTCGGAATATCGGTGGACGGAGGCGCGTGAGGCGGCAAAGCGGCGGAATCCGGATGTGGCCGAGGACGGAGGGCTGGAGCGGATCAGCGCCGAGGCCGCGCTGGGGCTGGATGACCTCGCGGCGGCGGAGCTTCATTTCAAGGCGGCGCTGCAGCTCGACCGACGGGACGAGCAGGCGCTGCTGGGTCTGGCGCGTGTGTACGCGCGGACGGATCGTCGGCTTCAGTATGAACAGCAGCTTCAGGCCGTCCTGGAGGTCAACGCGCTGAACGTGGAAGCGCGGGAACTTCTGACGCTGGAGTATCTCCGGACGGGCCGGATTGACGAGGTCGCGAGGCAGCTCAAGGAGTTCGACGCGATCGCTCCGGCGTCGTCGGCGTTGGCGCGATGCGTGGCGGAAGTTCAGCGGCGGCAACAAGGCGATCTTGAGGGGTTTCGAAAAATCCTCGAGCAGGCGGTCGAGCGGAACGGACCGGACGCGAGGACGCTGGTGCTGCTGGGGGATGCGTGCGCTGTCGCGGAGGATTATGCGGGGGCGCGGGCGCGATATGAGCAGGTGCTGTCGCTGGACGGCGCCAACGAGGAGGCGTTCCTGAGGCTGGTCGGGCTGGACGCGCTGGAGCTTGCGTTTGAGCGCTCGCTGGAGCGGATGCAGCCGTGGCTGGAGCGTTATCCGAACCGACATGCGTGGCGGCTGGAACGAGTGCAGGCGTTGACGGTAGTGCAGCGGTTCGAGGACGCGCTATCGTCAGCGGAGGCGGAGGAGGCGCGTGCGGACCTGGACCCCCTGACGCGCGGCGTCTACCGGGAAAGGATACTCGAACTGCTGGGGCTGCTGCACCGGGATGAGGAGCGGCTACGGCGGCTGGAGGGGTGGGCGTCGGGAGAGACGGACGGGGGTCCGTGGACGCGGCGCCTGATCGAGGAGCATCTGTCTGCCGATCGCGCCAAGGAGGCGTCAGAGCTGGCGCGTCGCGTGTTTGAGGCGACGGGCGACCGGTTGATAGGGGAGATGTATGTGAACGCGTTGGCGGCGGGCGGAGCGTCGGACGCCGCGCTGCGGATTGTTCTGGACTGGCTGGAGGAAGACCCGGCCAGCGACACGTATTCGATCGTTCTGGCGGGGAAGCTGAATCTTGTGGGCCGTCCGGAAGACGCGCTGGAGGTGCTTCGGAATCTTCTGGAAGTCACGGCCGAGCGGGATCTTGTCCGGGAGCGGATCAGCAGCGTCCTGCGCCGGGCGGGGCGGCACGACGAGTATATCCGCTTCGTGGAATCGTGGATCGACGAGGTGACGCAGGCGGCGCGGGAGGCGGAAGGTCAACCGGGGGCGAGGCTCGAGCGGATCGAGGCGGTGGTGTCGGCGCGATTGCACGAGCTTCAGGTGATGATCGTGCAGGAGCTGCTGCTGGCGAAGCGGTATTCCGACGCTGTGGCGCGGGTTCAATTGTTGCTGGAGGGGACGCTGGACGCGGGCCGGCAGGGCGAGCTGCTGATGCTGGCGTACCAGGTATATCACTTTGCGGGACGCGAGGCGGAGGCGTTGGAGGCGCTGGAGCGGTGTTACGCAATGCAGCCGCTTGACGCCGGAATCAACAACGATCTGGGATATCTGCTGGCGGAGCGGGGAGAGCGGCTGGAGCAGGCGCTGAAGATGACGCGGTTCGCGGTGGCGCAGTCGCCGCGAAACCCGGCGTACCTCGACAGCTACGGCTGGGCATTATACAAGTCCGGCGACTTCGAGGGCGCATACACGTGGATTCTGCGTTCGACGCGCGCCGAGCGCCGCGATGATGAGGTGGTCCTGGATCACTTGGGAGACGCGGCGTGGCGGACGGGTCGAAAAGACGAGGCGGTGCAGGCGTGGAACCGGGCGGCGGCGGCGGCAGACCGGGCGCTGGCGGACGCGCCGGATGATGCGGATGCGCGGAAAGTACGGGAGTCCGCGGCGGCGAAGGCGCAAGCGGCAGGCGCCGGGAGCGAGCCGAAGGTCGCGGACGTCGCCGCGCAGGAACGACGACGGGCGTAAGCCGGCGAGCGCCTTCGGAGGGGAAGACGGCGAAGCTCGGGGAGTTGCAACGTGGCGGGACATTCACGCTGGGCGAACATCAAACACAAGAAAGCGGCGTCGGACGCGAAGCGCGGACGGTTGTGGAGCAAGGCGTGCCGTGACGTCATGATGGCCGCAAGAAGCGGGGGGAACCCGGACGAGAACGCGCGCCTGCGGCTGGCGATCGACAAGGCGAAAGCGGTCAACGTTCCGAAGGATACGATCGACCGCGCGATCAAGAAGGGGACCGGGGAGTTGGAAGGTGAGTCGTACGAGGAAGTGACGTACGAGGGATACGGCCCCGGGGGCGTGGCGATCCTGTGCCGGGCGCTGACGGACAACCGCACCCGCACCGCACCGGAGGTCAAGAAGATCTTTGAGCGCGGCGGAGGGAACCTGGGCACGCCGAATTGCGTCGCCTGGATGTTCTCGCTGAAAGGGATCATCAGCATCGAGGCCGGGAAAGTCGGTGAGGAGCGGTTGATGGAGGTCGCCCTCGAAGCGGGAGCCGACGACGTGGTGGAGGCGGACGGTGGATTCGAAGTGACGACGTCGCCGGCAGCGTACGAAAGTGTGAAGTCGGCGATCGAGACGGCCGGGATTCCGGTGGCGTCGTCGGATCTGAGCATGACTGCGGCGACGCCCGTCCGGCTGGATCTGGAAACCGCCCGGAAGGCGGTCAAGCTGCTCGAGGATCTTGAGGAGCACGACGACATTCAGAGCGTGGCGTCGAATCTTGATATTCCCGAAGAAATGATGCGCGAGATTGCATCGGCGTAGGCGTTTTCGCGCAAGTGAAACGGTGCATCAGGAGCCGCCGGTTCCCAGCGGTTCGATGATCGTCCCCACCTGATTGACCAGATCCCAGGATAGTCGGCGGGCGGTGAGTCTTTGCGGGATCGATCCCGGGCGGCGAAAGAACAACTCCGCCCCGCGGGGCGCCGCGCCTTCAAGCAGAAGTTGCTGGGATGGGCGGTTGTACGCGAGATCATCGGCGGTAAGGATCAACTGGGCGTCATTGAGGCGGACGGCGCCTTTCGCGCGGAATTGCCGGATGCGCCGCGCGTCCATCCCGGCCGGAGCACCCGGACGGACAGGCTCTTCCGCCGCTCCGCGGGCGAAGTCGACGATCATCAGGTCGCAATCCAGCGTCGTCTCGCGCCCTTCGTCCTCTGCGGCGTCGTTGTCAGGGCGCAGACCGAGTTCCTCCGCAAGCACCATGTAACGCCCGGTCAGGTACTGAAGCTGGACGGAGTCGGTGAACGTTGCCCTGTTCTGATCCAGATCGTAGATGAGATTGTTTCGCCAGGTGATGAGCGTCTGCGAGCGATCGTCAGAGGCATCGACGGCGAGGAAGCGGTCGCCCGCGGCGGGGGGCGTTGCGGAAGCGGTTTCATAATCCTCAAGGGACAGTGTTCCCTCGCCTTCGATCAACAATTGACGCGGGCGGCCTTCCCGCAGGTCAAGCGTAAGAGCCGGTCCGGCGAGCCGTGAACGACTCAGGAGCGTCGTTCCGCTGTCGTCGTAGTTGGCCAGGATCGCGGCAACGCGCCCGGTTGCGGTAAGAAAGACCGGCTGCTTGCGCCGGTTGCGGTCGGTCAGGCGGTCTGGGCTCCGGGCGACGGGTCGCTCGACAAGGTCGGAGAGAATCCACCAGTTGCGTGGCGGTGCGACGGCGCCTTCCGGCGGCGGCGCGTCGCGGAAGTCGATCGAGAGCTCTTGCGCATCAAACACATGTCTCCCGCTTTCCGCGTGAACGCCGCCGCTGAACTCGGCGCGATTACGTTCGCCGACAAAGCGCATCGACGTCTTCCAGGCGACGGTCATCGGCGCCGGCTCAGACAGATCGCGGCCGTCGAGGTCGCGGAGCGACAGAAACGTCAAACGTCCCGGCGCGTCCACGCGGGCGCTTTCCTGGATCACGTCGACGAAGATCGAAGGCCCCTCGATCGTGAGATCCTCGATCGTGACCCGGGCCCAGGCCTCCGCGCGGCCGTCGACGGTCGCGGTGACGAGCTGGGAATCCGCGTCGAGGACGCACGTGAGCGACTCCGCCTGAAGATCGAGGCCGCGGCGATCGTCCTTCGCCACGACGCCGCGGCGGGCGGAGAGGCTTTGAAGGTATACGTGCGTTTCAGTGCGGTTTCGCACGGCGCCGGCACGGCGGAGCGCTTCCCAGTCCAGCGTGGACGGGTCCACCCCCGCTCGGCGGGCTTCGAGGCAGGCGTCGAGCGGATTGAACCCGCTGACGATCCGGGTTTCCTTCGCGAACGTGAACGTGACGTGATCCTCGGCGACGAGCGTGCCCGAGCCGTGCGACGCAACGACGTTGCCGAAGGCGCGGGCTTCGACCGGCTCGATGCGCCCGGCGGCAGGGTTAAAATCCACCTCGAGGCGCTCGCAGGTGATCGATCTAGCCGCATCCGCGCCGAGGCGCGCGTCCACCGCGGTATCTGCGCGAAGGCTGCGGACGCGCAGCTCCCGGGCGTCCGGGTCAAAGAGGACCGTCATCGTGTTAGCGGCGACGCGGTTGTCGGCGTCGGTCATGCGCGTGTTGCCGAAGAAGCGAGCCTCGACCGGAATGACCTTGTCTTCGGTGACGGTCTGAAGCGAGGCGACGTCGTAACGGGTGAAGGTGCGACGCGCCAAGTCGAGTTCGAGCCGGTCGGAGAATTCAATCGTGCCGGGCGGAACGGCGCCGCTCGCGGAGGATACGTCTTCTACCGGCGAGGCTTCGGCATTGTCCGGCGGTGGTGGATGCACTTCGACGAGTTTTCCGGGCCCCGTAAAGACCGCTGTGTGACGGTCGCCTTCGGCGCTGGTGGAAAGGGAGACAGCCTCAATGCGGCCTTGCTCGGCGTTGTCGAGGATGATCGGGGACGACGCGGAGCCTTCCAGCCGAATTTTGCGTGCCTCACGTTCGAAGAAGAGGCGGTCGCAGCGGGCTTCGCCGGTCGGATCCGCGATGATGACGGGGGCGCCGACCGCCGTGACGTGCAGGCGGTCCGCGGCGTCCGACGGCTGCGAGAGCGGATCGACGGCTTCGACTTTCAGAGGACCGGTCCAGGTCACGGTCAAAGTGTCGGAGGCGGGGGCCGGGGAGTCGCCGGGTTGAGCGTCTTGCTTCGGCGGCGCCGCCGCGCCGCCCCGAACGAAGTCGCGCAGGATCGTCAGCAATCCGGATTCGAGGCGGCCGATCTCCGCGCCGTCACGTTCATGCGCGACGCGGACATCCTGCTCGAACCGAACCTGATAGGTGGTCGTCCGGGCGGGGGCGGATGCTTCGTTGCGCGACGACGAACCCTGAAGGACCAGGGCTCCTTCCTCGTCGAGCTTCAGCGCGTCAGCAGCCGGTGCGGGTTCGGGTTGCCGGGCCGGTTGCGGTGCGGCCTGCCCGGGACCGGTTGCGGCCAGCCCCGATCGAAGCGCTTCAAGCCAGGAGGTTCGTTGGGCGGCGGATCCCGCAGACTGAAGTTCCGCGAGGGAAAAGGCCTCGGTGCTGCCGCGCACGACGAGCTTTCGACCGTGCGCGAGCGACAGGGTCTCGACGTTCTCGCCGGCCGCATCGAGGCGAACTTCCAGGTCGGCGCCTTCGAGATCGACGTCCTGCGAGGTCAACGAGAACGGACCGTCGATGCGGACGTGATTGTATTCAAGGTCGAAGGCGATGCTTTCGAGCTGAAGCGTCACAAGGCGCCACGGGGCGAGCAGATCCCGCTCGGTGGCGGGCAGGGCCTCGCGTTCCTTGTCGGTGAGGCGGTCGATCTGGACGGTGACGCTTCCGGTCAGCGTGCCGCGGCGCCACTCCGGGCGTTTTCCGCTGCCGGTGATGATCCAGTTGATTTCGATGACGCCTTCGTCGCTGCGGACGTTGACACGCTGCCCGGAGCGGGCGCGGAGGCGGATCAGCGGTTTGATGAGCTTGTACTCCTCACCGCCTTCGCGGACGGGAAACCAGTCCTGCGCCTCGACCTCAGCGATCGCCTGATCGCCGGTGGGCGGGTAGATCGAGAGGACGGCGCCCGCGCCGCGGCCGATGCGCACGTTGGGCGCGAGTTCGACCGCGCCGCCGGACGGAGGGGGATCGTCGGGCACTGCAGCGCCGTTGAGCGCCGCGGGCTCGATCGCAGCCGCCTGCACGGAAGGCTGGCGCGGCGCCCGCGGTTTCTGCGCCGACTGATAAATTGCAAAGACGACCATCAACGTGGTCAGCGTTGCGGTGGCGACGACGAGCGTGCGCAGCAGGCTGGAAGCGCGCCGCAGATGCGGGGGGTGGGGTGTCCGGAACGCAGGTTGTCGAGCCTGTTTCATTACGCTTGTCTCGCGCCGACGGATTCCTGAAGCAGAAGGTCAATCACTTCCGCGACGGCGCCATGTCCGCCGGGCCTGCGTGTCACGTAGTTCGCCGCCCGCTTGACCGGGGGCGCCGCATCAGCGACGGCGACGGCGAATCCGCATTGTGCCATCGCGGGCAGGTCCGGAAGGTCGTCTCCGATGTAGCACACGTCGAGCGCATCAATTCCGGTTTCGGCGAGGAGTCCTTCCAACACGGCACCTTTCTCATCCGCCGGGACGCCCTGCCGGACCCGGGCGATCCCCAGTTCGGCGGCGCGAGCTGCGACCGCATCACTTCTCCGCCCGGAGAGGATCGCCACGGTTCCGCCGGACGCCCGCCACCGCTGGATCGCCGCTCCGTCATGAACGTGAAACGTCTTGCACGGCTCCTTGCCCTCCCGATCCAGCGTCAAGCGCCCGTCGGTGAGCACACCGTCCACATCGAGAATCAGAAAGCGGATCGCTGCCCGTGTCATGAGGGTCCGGCGACTCCGAGGAGTGCGGACAAGGCAGTATCCCGTCTTCCGGCGGGCGGGTCAAGGCGGGTAGACGCCTTCCGACGGGGCCGCTACGTTCAGGAACGATGGATCGCCTGTCGCATCACGATGTCATGATCGTTCTCCTGAGCCTGGGGGTGCTCCTCCTGGTGGCGCGGACGGCTGGCGAGTTGGCGCGACGGTTAAATCAACCGGCGGTCCTGGGCGAGATCCTCGCGGGGATCGCCTTGGGCGCCACCGGGTTCGGGCGCCTGTTTCCGAACGCCCACGCCGCGCTTTTCCCGAGTTCCGGACCCCCCACCCTGGTTCTCCACGGTATCGGCACCGTGGGCGTCGTGCTTTTCCTTCTTGTGGCGGGGATGGAAGTGGACCTCTCGACGATCTGGCGCCAGGGGCGCACCGCGGCCACGGTGAGTCTGATGGGGATCGTGATTCCCTTCGGAATCGGGTGGGGCGCGGCGCAGGTGATGCCGGAGTTGCTCGGACTGGAGCCCGGAGCGGACCGCTGGGTTTTCTCCTTGTTTCTGGGGACGGCACTGGCGATCTCCGCGTTGCCGGTCATCGCCCGGACGCTGATGGACCTGGATTTGTATCGCACGGACTTCGGGATGCTGGTTATCGCCGCGGCGATCGTCGACGACCTTGTCGGGTGGATGATCTTCGCGCTGTTGCTGGCGATGATCGGTGCACCGGGGCACGGGATGAGCGTCGGGTGGACGGTGCTGATGACGCTGGGACTTGCGGCGTTCGTGCTGACGATCGGGCGCTGGGGGGTGAACCGCACGCTGCCGTGGCTTCAGGCGCATACGAGCTGGCCGGGCGGTGTGCTGGGGTTTGCGCTGTCCTTGGCGCTGTTTTTCGCGGCGCTGACGGAGTGGATCGGGATTCACGCGGTGTTCGGCGCGTTTCTGGTCGGCGTGGCGCTGGGCGACTCGGTTCACCTTCGCGAGCAGACTCGGGCGACGATCGAGCGCTTCGTGGCGTCGTTCTTCGCGCCGTTGTTCTTCGCCACGATCGGACTGAGGATTGACTTTATCCGCAATTTTGAGGTGTTTCTGTCTCTTCTGGTGGTTCTGATCGCGTGCGCCGGGAAGGTGCTCGGGTGCGCGCTGGGCGCGCGGATCACCGGGACGCCGGCGCGGGAGGCGTGGGCGATCGGGTTCGGGCTGAATGCTCGAGGCGCGATGGAGATCATCCTGGGGCTGCTGGCGCTTCAAGCCGGGTTGATCGGCGAGCGTTTGTTCGTGTCGCTCGTTTTCATGGCGCTGATAACGTCGGTCATCTGCGGACCGGCGGTGCAGAAGATCCTCGGACGGCGGCGGGTGCGGCGCTTTGTGGATTACCTCGTGCCGAAGGCGTTCGTCCCTCGACTCGTCTCGACGGACCGGCGCGAAGTCATCTCCGAGCTTTGCCGGGCGATCGCTCCGGCGGCGGGGCGAGACACGGCGCTCGTCGAGGACGCGGTCTGGAACCGGGAGCAGACGATGTCCACCGGGCTGGAGCAGGGGCTGGCGATTCCGCACGCGCGGATTCCGGGGCTTGCCGCGCCGCTGGTGGGACTCGGGTTGTCCTTCGGCGGCGTGGACTTCGACGCCTACGACGGCGAACCGGCGCGGATCATTGTGCTGATTCTCACCCCGGAGGATGATCGCGGCGTGCAGGTCAATCTGCTGGCCGACATCGCCCGGACCTTGAAGGATCCGGAATTGCGGACGAAGGTGCTCCACGTCACCAACGCGACGGAATTGCTGGCCCTGATCCGGACCGAGGCGCCGCCGCCGGCGTAGAACCTCCCGGCGCCACGCGCGCCCGGGTTCATTCCGCGTCAACCGCTGCGCATCGTCGCCAGCGCTTCATCCGCGGCGACCGGCAGCGCGTCACTGAGCGCCTCCGGACCGCCCGCCTCCTTCGTGCGGATATGCACGGTCTGCTCAAGACGGATGCCGCCGAAATGACGCGCCAGCAGCGCTTCAACCTGAGGCAGGTTCACCACGTCGCGGAACGGCGAAACCAGATCCGACCGCTTCCAGATTGCCGGGCTCAGATAAACCCCGGGTTCGATCGTCACGCACATGCCGGGTTCAAGGTCGCGGTCGAGGCGGAGAAACTTCGAGCCGAACTCCGTCGGACGCTGCCGGCCGGGGGCGTAGCCCGCCAGATCTCCGAAATCCTCCATGTCATGCACGTCCAGCCCGATCAGGTGACCGACGCCGTGCGTGAAGAAAAGGGTGTGCGCGCGACGGTCGGCCAGCGAGACCGGATCGCCCTTCAGAAGTCCCGCCGCGACGAGACCTTCGCAAAGGACTTTCGCGGTCAGGAAATGCACGTCGCGATAGCGCGTGCCGACGGTGCAGGCGGCGACGCCGGCGCTCATCGCGCGGTGGACGGCGTCGTAGACCGCGCGCTGCTCCGGCGTGAACCGCCCCGACACGGGGTACACACGCGTTACGTCACAGGCGTAACCGCCCGGCTCCTCCGACCCGGCGTCGATCAGCAGCAGCGCGCCGTCGTCGAGGCGGTTCGGATAGCCGCTGCAATGCAGAACCTCGCCGCGGACGCTGATGATCGGGTTGAACGAGGGCTGATGCTGGTGGGCGGTGAGGACGGCGTGAAACGCGGCGGCGACATCAGCTTCGATCCGTCCGGGGCGGATCGCCCGTGCGGATGCGGCGTGGGCTTCGATCGTGACTTTTGCAGCGCGTCGCATCGCGGCAAGTTCATGTTCGTCCTTGCGCAGCCGCAGGAGGATGATCGGCAGGAGGTCGTCCGGTCCGGCATCCGCGATCCCGCAGCGCCGAGCCGTTTCTCGGGCATGAGGACAAACTACCGGCGCGAACACCGCACCTCGACCGGACACCGACGTCATGAGTCTGTCCAGATCGCGGACCGCGGAGACGGGCAACCCTGAATACCCGGCGAGGTTCGCATCCGTCGGCGTCGGGCCCAGCCAGACCTCGTCGTCCGGACCCGCCGGTTCCCGGAAGAGCACGCAACCGCTCTCACCGTCGTTGTCCGGCTCGATCAGCATCGCCGCGCCTTCGATCGGCGGACCGCCGAAGTAAAGATAGGTGCTGGCGGCCCGGAAGACGTAGGTGTTGGCCGGGTAGTTGCGCGGCGCCGCCGATCCGGCGAAGATCGTCATCGGTCTGCGCAGCGACGCTCCGAGGCGGCGGCGACGGTCGCGGTACACGTTCGGCGGGGCGGTCGCGTTGATCAGATTCGCACTCATTGTCGGCATCCTCTCACGTAAACGGACTCGTTTCGGGAAAGCATACCCGCCGGCTGGATGCGCGCACACACGGGTCACTCGGCGGGGGGCGAAAAATGCAGCACGAGGCGGGCGGCGAACTCGTCCGGCGGAGCGGTCCACGTCGAAAACGAGGCGAACTCGACGCCCGCGCCGACCTGAATCATGTTGCGCATCGCGGGAATCGCGCGATCCAGTCCGGTGGCGGCCTGCGACGGCGTGATCGCAAGCTCCACGTCCGTGATCACGCCGTCGCGCAGGACGCGGAGGATCGGTCCGACCGCGCGCCGCGAATGAAGCAGCTTGCGACGCAGGTCGTCGACCGGTTGATCGAGACTGAGCACCTGTCCGTCCACCGCGAGGACGGAGTCGCCCTCCAGCAGGCGCGAGGCAGCCGGACCGCCCGGCTCGACTTCGACGACTCTCGCCAGCCCCGGAAACTGCTCCGACGCGACGCTGACGCCGATCCGCGCGAGGCGGGCGCGGGTGTGGCTGCCGATCCACGCACTGGGGTCGAAAGGGGAGGCGCGTCCGGCTTGATACTCGTTGATCCACCTCGCCAGGACGGCGGCCGCCAGCGCCGGTTGCGCGACGGCGAGCGAGGTCGATCGGACGGGCCGCCCGGCGCCGGCGTTCATCGGCGGCGCCGCGCCCAGCGCGGGGCGCAGATCGTGATAGGCTTCGACCAGGGCGCGAAGATGCTCGGACGACAGCGCGATGACCAGCCAGCGGTCGAGCGGGGCGAAACAGGGGGCGAGTTGGATCGGATCCCCTTCCGGATCGCCCGCTCCGTCATCGAACGCGATCCGCCAGCGCACGCCGGTCACGGGGACGCCGAAATGATCGGTCGTGGAAATTTCCGTCCGAAGGGACGTGACTCCTGAGGTCGTGTCGTCCGCATCCGTGCCCGGGGCGGTCTCTTCCGCGTGTGCCTGCAGGATCGTCGAGAGCGAAGCGGCGACGGACGCGGCGTCATCGCATTCAAGAAACGCGGCGAACTGCGGAAAGGAGGGCTGCTCCGCCTCAGGGCGCCCCCACACCAGAACCACCGGGGGCCGCGTCTGCGAGATCACCTCCGTCAGCGCGGCGCGCAGCGGCAGCGCGCTTTCGATCCGCTGCATCCCGACGCTGGACGGATCCGCGTCCACCAGTTCAAGCAATCCCTGAACATTCTCGCGCCAGTCCGACGTCATCGCCCACGCCGCCAGGGTCGTCGCCGGAAGACGCCGGATCAGGTCGTGCGCCGCACGCGAAGACGGTGCGTGCGACTGAGGATCGGGCATCTTCGCCCGAAGGTCGATCTCCAGTGCGCCGCCCGACTCATGCACCGAAACCACCGCCATCTCAAAGCCGAACTCCACCCGCATCGGTTCAACCGCGCCGACCGGCTGGGCCGCGGCCCGGCGAAGCCCCACGCGCAGCAGCGCCGGCGTCTTAAGCGAACCGGAAAGACGCCGGAACACCGGGTCCGCGGACCACCCCGCCTCCCTGCGGCTGCGCAACTGCGTCACGATGCCGTCAAACAAGGCCTGGGGGGCGCTGTTGCGGACGACGGCGACCAGATCCTCACGCGTCGCGACGCGGAAGCGGCCGCTGTCGAAGACGAGGGTCCGCTCTTCCCGCGTCACTTTCGTGCGCCGCGATGGTGGAAACCACGCGGTCAGGAGTTCGTCGCCCGGAATCCGCACGAGGATCACGGCCCCGTCGAGTTCGCGCCACGACGGCGCCGCCCAGATCGCCGGGCACGACAGGATCCGCTCCAGCAGTTTCGCATCCGTCACCCCCAGCAGCGCCCCCACGCTTCGGGACAGGTCCGCACCGGGCGCCACCTGGGCGCTGCGCCCCGCGAACAACGAGATCGCGTTCATCACGCGCGTGCGGCGAAGCGCCGTGTCCAGCGACGAAAGCCGGGACGTCTCGATGAAGAACTCCGCCGTCGCGGGAACCCACCCGGACAGCGTCGCGTCAGCAGTCGGCCCAGATTGCACCGGAGTAAGCGGTGCGAGTCCGTGCGACCCCGCGGGATCGATGCAAAGCGAAAGCTGCATCAGGATGTTTGCGCAAACCGCGGTCACGACAGGCATTGTAACCGATGATCCGACGGGAGCCTCGACCGCATTCCCGAGGCGTGACCGGACCTTCTTCGGGCGTTGTGGCGCCGGACCGGAAGCATGAACGCATGAGGGTTAATAAGGGAGGGTCGGTTCTGTCTCGATCCGACCTGGGACGCCGTCTGTCAGCGGGATCCGTCGGTGGCGGGATCCGGAACGGTAACCGGCGCGTCAGGCGGAGGAGTAAACTCGTTGAACAATTCGCGGGCCGTGTCCTCGATCCCCTCGCGAAGCGGACTCGTGCCCCAGCGGGTTCTCTGCCACTCCGCGTAAATGTCATCGAGCGTCTTCTGCCACAACTCCAGCGGATCTTCGGAATCGCCCTGGGCGGAACTCAAGTCGTCCGGAACGGGCTCACCGGGCACGACAACGCCGGCGACGACGTGAGCTTTGCCGCGCCCCCACGGACCGTAAACGAGGAACGCCAGCGCCGCCGCCACGGCAAGCCCCCCCGCCAGCACCAGCGTCCGGCGCCGCCGGGATCGCGGAGAAGCCGGCAGACACGCCATCAGACGATCTGTGAAGTCGTCGCAAAGCGGTTCAGGCTCATCAATTTCCGAAACGAGGACATGCTCGACCACCTCGAGAAGGGCAAGCTGCCGACGGCAATCCTCGCACTCAATGCGGTGCGCCGCCAACTCGGTCGCCAGACCGGGCGGCAGATCGCCGTCCAGGTGGGCGTCAAAAAGATGTTGAGCTTGCTCGCAGTTCATTCCCGACACACACCCCGCGTTTCGAGCCTTCGCACCGCCCTGCCGGCCGCGGCGCCGCACCGATCCGCCGAACGCTCCCGCGAGGCGCCCCCCGCGCTCGCCCGCCGTCACCCCGCGGCGATCCGCATCCGACCTGAAGCGGCCGCATCCTGTCCGAATTTCTCCGCCAGCAGATCCTTCAACCGCGCTCGGGCGCGGTGCAGGTGGCTTTTCACGGTCGCCACCGGAACCTGCATGATTTCCGCAATTTCCTGACAATTCTGATCCTGCCGGTAAAAGAGCAACACCGCCGCCTTCTGCGGCGTCGTCAACCCGTCGACCGCTTCCCAGACCGCGTGACGGGCCTCACGAGCGGCTTCGGACTCGGCCAACTGCTCCTCCGGTCCGTCGTCCACGCTGCCCAGGGCGTTGAACTCCAGTTCCGTCGTCACCGTCTTGCGGCGACGGAGCATGTTCAGGCACACCCGGTAGGCGATCGTGAACAACCACGTGCTGAACCGGTATTGCGTCGAGAACGTGTCCAGCGCTGAAAACGCCCGGAGAAACGCCTCCTGACACACTTCCTCGGAGTCGTGATGATGCCCCATCACCCGGTGGACGAACGCATAAAGGCGGTCCTTGTGCAGATCCACCAGAACGCGCGTCGCCCGACGATCGCCACGTCGAGCCTTCTCGACCAGCGCCGCCTCTTCCGCACGACTCATCCCTTTCGAGGCCTCGGTGAACGTTGTCATCTCACCATCCTCACCTTATTATACCAGCCCCCCGGACGCGCGCCGCAGGCGGAGGCTCACTCCTGGGTCCGCCGGTTTCGCTCCGGCGGACCCGATCGTCCGTGCGGTAGTTCGCTTGACCGCACGCAACCCTTTATAAGTTAACGCGTTATGTCGAAAAAACCGGAATCGCCGTCGGCGGTCTGCCGCAACCGAAACGCGGCGTTCAAGTTCGAAATCCTTGAAAAAACCGAGTGCGGCATTGTGCTCCTGGGCAGCGAGGTCAAGTCGCTGCGAACCGGTCGGGCCTCGCTCGACGAGGCCTTTGCCCGCTTCCGGGATGGTGCGATCTGGCTTTTCGCCTTTCACATCCCCCCGTATGAGCAGGCCGGTCCCACGAATCATGAGCCCACCCGCCCTCGCAAACTCCTTCTTAAACGCTCGGAACTCCAACGTATTGAGGCGAAGCTCCAGCAAAAAGGACTAACCCTCATTCCGACGTCGGCCTACTTCAACGAGCGCGGCCTGCTCAAGATCACCCTCGGGCTTGCCCGGGGGAAAAAGCTGCACGACCGCCGCCAGTCCCTCCGGGAACGCGACGACCGCCGCCAGATGCAGCGCGCCGAGCGTCGTTCACGCTGACCCCCTTCTTTATTATCGGCTGTCAAGAAAAGGGGCGTCCAGCATGATCCGCCGGAACGCCCCGCTTCTTAACGACCTGACCTTGCGAGCCGCAGGCACCCGTTACGGGTTGGTCTTCGACTCCGGGGACGCCTTCGTCTCCGGCGAAGCTTTCGCATCACCGGGCTTGGCGCCGTTGGCGGCGGCCGCCTTGGTGTCCGTGCCGGGCTTGGCGCCTTCGGCCGGAGGCGCAGGCTTGTCAGCGTCCGTCTTCGGTGCGGACGCCGTCGTCGACAGTCCCAGCAACTGATCGAGCGTCTTCTTCAGATCGCCTTCGAGCGTTCCGGCGTTTCCGAGAACGCACTTCTCGACGTTGCCGGTCTTGCCGAGCACAAAGAGCGCCGGGTAGCTTTGCACCTTGAACTCCTTGGCGGCCTTGTTCTCCAGGTCGATGACCAGCTCGGCGTTGAGGTTGTTCGCTTTGACGAACTCCTTGATTTCGTCCTCGGTGAACGCCTTGGCGCGCTTCGAGGCGACGTTGACCCAGCGGACGTTCTTGCCGGAGTACTGCTCGTGCAATTTCTCGAGGCGCGGCATCTGGAGCTTGCAGAAGCCGCAGTCCGCCGCCCAGAAGTTGAGCACGATCGGGCCTTCGCCGGACTTGAGCGTGTCGTTCGACACCGGCTTGCCGTCCGTGGAGACCAGCGAGAACGACGGCGCGGGCTTGCCGACGAGCTTTTCCGGCTCGCGGAGCGGCGGCTTCGGCGGCGCCTTGATCGGAACCGTCAGCGTGGGCTGCTCCTTGTCGTCGGTCTTGAGCGTCAGGGCGATGTCGCTCTCCTCGGGTACAACGAATTCGGACGGGAATTCGACCTCGATGGTGTAGATCTTCCCGGGGGAGGTTTCAGTCACCTTGGCGGTGATGCGTTCGTCATTAACCGACGCCTCAGTGACTTTCACCGGCGCATCGCCGTTGTTCGTGAGGCGGACCGGGTACTTCGGAAGGCGCGAATTGTAGACGATGCTCGGCGGACGCAGCGCGAGGCGCGGCGGGACGACGGCGTTGATCCGGATCGGGATTTCCTTCTTGTCCTCAAAGTTGGTGGCGAGCTTGACTTCGCCGTTGTGCGTGCCTTCCTTCAGCGGCGGCACGGTGACGACGCGCAGCTCGTAGAGCTTGCCCGGTTCCTTTTCGACCAGTTCGGTCTTGTAAGGAAGCTCCTCGTTGACGCCGGTCAGCGTCAGCTCCAGCGGTTTCTCATCGTTGTTCTTGATCGTGATCGTCTTCTCGACCGAGTCGGTGGACTTGAGGCTGCCGAAGCTGATGCTCGGCGTGCTTAGCTCAATGCGCTGCTTGGCGACGCCCTGGAGGGTCAGCTTGATCTTGCTGTTGTCCTTCTCGTTGGTCGTGATGTCGATGCTCTTCGAGAACTTTCCGTTCAGGGTCTCGCTCTTGAGGCTGAAGGGGAACTCGCCGGTTTCGCCGGGCTTGATGACCTTGGGCGACTCGCCGGCGGCGGTGCAGCCGCACGCGGGTTTAACGCCTCGGATTTCAAGCGGCTCGGTCCCCTGGTTGGTGATTTTGAAAGCGTGCTTCAGGAGCGGTCCGGCCCAGACCTCGCCGAAGTCGTAGGTCATCGCATCGACGACGGCCTTGACGTTCGACGAAAGCGGACCTGCGGGGACGGCGTCCTTAACCGAGCCGGCGGTCGCCGGCTTGTCCGCCTTGGGTTCCTTTTCGCCGGCGGCGCGAGCCTCCTCGCGCTCCTTCTTCTTCTTGGCCTTTTCAGCCGGATCCTGCTGGGCCTTCGCCGGCTGGGCGTGGTCGTGCCCGGCGTGCTCGTCCTGTGCCTGTGCGCGGACCGGCGATCCCAGGAAAAGGGCGCCGATGATCGTCGCGACGATCCCCCCTCGTTTCAAAAACATCCCTGCGCGGGCTTTTGTGGTAAGCTCCCTCGCCATCTTTTGCCTTGCCTTTCGGTTAACCTTTTGAACCAGAATAACTTGTGCCGATTCCGCTGAGGGGACGACCTGCCTCCCAAGCTGAGTGTCCGCCAGCGTCCAGCCTTGGACCGCAACCGAACGTGTACCGGAGTTGTATCGGTGGATGAGGCGTCATTTCAACCCCGAAGCGGGTCATGTTGCGCCCGCGTTACGCGCCCGCTTCAGCGCCCGCCACCCCGTCCGCTGCGCAACATCCTGATTTGTCTCGTGTTCGGCGCAACCTGAAGGTGGATTGCATCCGCAAGGGAGGTTGTTATGATGCTCGGCTCGCTCGCGGGAAGGCGTGGCGCCGGATCGGCGCGGGCGACGCATGAGGTCGAGATTATGCATTATCCAAGGCGCAACAGCAGAATCAAGCGGAAGAGGACGCACGGTTTCCGGGCGAGAATGCGAACATCGAAGGGGCGTAAGCTGATTAACCGGAAGCGCCGACACGGTTTTCATCGGGTCACCGTCTCAGCCAAGGGTTGAGGCGCCCCGGCGTGTCGGGAGCAACGCGGCTTTGGTGGCGGGGGTCGCTCCTCTCCGGAATCAGCGAGGGCTCGACGACGGGTGCGTCCTTTCGGACGCTCAGGGCTGTCACGGCGCGGAACAGAAGCGGGCGCCGGCCGGCAGCGGATCAGCAGCGCTTCTGAGCACTCTCCTTCGCGGCGGTTCATTTCCGAACCTCTTTATCCGCGAACGCGGCGACGCCGCACAGCTTCAACGACATCAGGGCGAACATGGTTGACTTCAATCTCATCAACGATCTGGACAAGGGCGGCGACGATCTGGATGCCCAGCTTCGGTCCATCTTCGGCGGCGACGACTCGGACAACTCGGTCGGGACGCTGACGTGTCCGGCGGAGACGGAATTCCGCCCCGGAACGATTCTGACCGGGCGCGTCGTCGGTCGGGCGGGCGACGACATCGTGGTCGACGTCGGGCTTAAGAGCGAGGGCATCGTCCCTGCGACGGAGTGGGACGACGCGCGGTCGGTCGAGCCCGGGGCGGAGGTTCAGGTCTGGCTGGAGGCGGTGGAATCCGAGTCGGACGGCCACATCGTCCTGTCGAAGCGGAAAGCGGATCGGATCATCAACTGGCAGCGGATCGTGGACACCAAGCATGAGGGCGACCTCGTCGAAGGCACGGTCATGCGGAAGATCAAGGGCGGGCTGCTGGTGGACATCGGCTACCCGGTGTTCCTGCCGGCGTCGCAGGTGGACATCCGTCGTCCGGGGGACATCGGCGAACTGATCGGGCAGCGGGTCGAGGCCGTCATCCTGAAGGTGGACGTCGAGCGCCGCAACATTGTGATCTCGCGCCGCAAGCTGATCGAGGAGAGTCGCAACGCCGCGAAGGAGGCGTTGTTCTCCAGTCTGGTCGAGGGACAGGTCCGCAAGGGCATCGTCAAGAACATCGCGGATTTCGGGGCGTTCGTGGATCTCGGCGGGATCGACGGTCTGCTGCACATCACGGACATGAGCTGGGACCGGATCGGCCACCCCAGCGAACTGCTGCGGATCGACGACGAGATCGAGGTGAAGGTTCTGAACATCGATCGGGACCGGGAGAAGATTGCGCTGGGCCTCAAGCAGCTTGCGGCGAATCCGTGGGACCAGATCGAGCAGAACTACCCCGTGGGTCGGCGGATCAAGGGCGAGGTGGTCAACATCATGAACTACGGCGCCTTCGTGAAGCTCGAGCCGGGCGTCGAGGGGCTGGTGCATATCAGCGAGATGAGCTGGACGCGGCGGATCAATCACCCGTCGGAGGTGCTCAATCCCGGCGACGTGATCGACGTGGTGGTGCTGGAGATCAACAAGGATAAGCAGGAGATTTCGCTGGGCATCAAGCAGACGCAGGTCAACCCGTGGACCCAGGTGGCGCAGAAGTATCCGCCGAACACGCGGGTCAAGGGGCGCGTCCGGAACATCACGAACTACGGCGCGTTCATCGAGATCGAGGAGGGCGTGGACGGACTGCTGCACGTTTCGGACCTGAGCTGGACCAAGAAGATCACGCATCCGTCCGAGATTCTCAAGAAGGGCGAGGAGATCGAATGCGTGGTCCTCAAAGTGGACGAGGACAACCAGCGGATCGCGCTGGGCCTCAAGCAGCTTCACGAGGATCCGTGGGTCCGCGCCGTGCCCGAGAACTACATTCCGGGGCAGATCGTCGAGGGCACGGTCACGAAGATCACCAACTTCGGGGTGTTCGTGGAACTGGAAGCGGACCTTGAAGGACTGTTGCACGTCAGCGAGCTGGCCGATCATAAGGTCGAAGACCCGCATCAGGAGGTGAAGCTCGGCGACCGCCTGCAGGTGAAGATCCTGCGGGTGGACCCGGTGGACCGGAAGATCGGTCTGTCGAAGAAGCGTGCCGAGTGGAGCGCGGATCAGGACCAGGAAAGCGTTCAGGAGCGTCGTCCGAAACCGCGTCGCGGCGGTCTGCACACGGACGGCGACCAGCAGATGGGCCTGGTCTGAAGCCCCGCCGCCAGCGTGGGTCAGACCTGACGAAATCCGGCGGCGATCCGGCGGGGGGTGCATGCGCATTGCCCGCGGGCGCGCCGTGGGTTTTCGGTCATTTTGCCTCAACTGATCCGCCCGAGGAGGTCGATCCGACGTGGGGGTTCCAGTGACTTCGTATTGCCCGCGCGGCGGCGTGCCGCCTGCGCCGGTCGAGGGCGCCCATGATCGTCGATTCCGGTCTCCAGACGTATCTGAAACAGATCAATCAGTCGTACCTGCTCTCCCCTGAGGAGGAGCGAACGCTTGCGGAGCAGGTTCGTTATGCGCGGACGGCCGCAGAGCGCTTCCGTCGGGGGGAGCTGTCGCTGGCCGAGCGAGACGAAGCGGAGCATCAGGCCAACGTTGCGCGGGAACGGATGGTGCGGGCCAACCTGCGCCTCGTGGTCAACATCGCGAAGAAATATGCGAAGCGCGGCATGCCGCTGGCGGACGTGATCAACGAGGGGAACCTCGGTCTGATCCGGGCGGTCGAGGGTTATGACCCGGACCAGAACACGCGTTTCAGCACCTACGCTTCGTGGTGGATCAAGCAGGCGATCAAGCGCAGCCTGATCAACGGCGACAAAGCCGTGCATATTCCGGCGTACATGGTTGAACTGATTTCGCGCTACCGCCGGGCGGTCGAGTCGTTCCGCGATCGGGAAAAGCGTCAGCCGACGACGGCGGAGCTGGCGGAGTTTCTGAAGATGCCGGAGCGGAAGATCCGGCACATTCAGAACGCGGTGAAAGCGGTGAGCATCTCGGCGGGAGACGGGGACGATCCGAATCATCCGTCGCTGACGGACTCGCTGGCGGACCCGAACGCGTACGCGCCGCAGGACGCGATGGCCTTCGAGGGAGACGCGACGCGGTTGACGGCGCTGCTGGACCAGCTTGATGAACGCGAGGTGGAGATTCTCAAATATCGTTACGGTCTCGACGGGTCCGCGCCGCTGACGCTGAAGCAGATCGGGGCGCGGATCGGACTGACGCGGGAGCGTGTGCGCCAGATCGAGCGCGATGCGCTGCGGAAGCTGGCGATCCAGTACGAAGCGTGACCACGGCGAGGCCCGCCTCCATGTCGGGGTCCGCGCCGCGTCGGCGGCGGGACGGCCGCCGCCCCGCCATCTCAACGGCGCCACTCGTAGCGGACGAGGGTCTGCGGGGCGGGATGCGGGGAGAAATGATGCACCTCCTCGCCGACGAATTCGAACCCGGCGCGCTCGTAACAGCGTCGCGCGGGTTGATTGTCGCGGTAGACGATCAACGACAGGCGGTTGGCGCCGTGGCGCAGGATCGCGAGGTCGCGTAGCCGAGCGACGAGGGCGTGCCCCAGGCCGCTGCCGCGATGCTCCGGGGCGACGACGATGTGCCCCAGCCACCAGTGCCGCGGGTCGTCGCGCATCGGGTTCAGCTCTCCGTATCCGACCGGCGTCTTGTCATCGGGGCGGATCAAGACAAAGGCCCGGGTGTGAGGCTTGATCCAGTCGAGCACTTTCTGCGGCGTAAGCGGCGGGAAGGTTCCCGGCGCCAGCCGGCGGAGCGCGGCGTCATCGGGCGCCCAGGCGGCGATCGTCGAGGCGTGGGCGGGTTGGAAAGGCTGAAGGCGCCAGGGCGTCCGTCTCGCCGGCGCCTGCGGGGTTGCGATGAAGGAGGACATCGTAGCACCTGAACCGGACGGACCGGTCCGGCGGACCCACGCCGCGCGGACGGCCGGTATTCTCGTCGGAAACCGGAAGTATCATACCTCGGATTTCCGCGAAATCGACGGGGGTGCGGGTGAACGAACGCGTGGACGTGGATGTCTGGGTGGAGTCGAAACCGGCGCTTCGGGTGCGGGCGCGGGCGAACTGGCTTTATGCGCGGGCGGTGTTTCACCGTTTCCGCCTGCGATTTCTGATCCTGCTGGTGGTGCTCGCCGGGGGCGGGGCGCTGTTTTCGGCGTTGTCGTCGCCGGAGCAGGAAGTCACGTTCTTCCGCGGTCTGTATTACACCTGGTGCCTGATTTTCTTCGAGCCGCCGGTGGACTTTCCGGACAACCTCGTTCTGGACGTGATGTTCTTCGTCGTGCCCTTGATGGGGTTGATGATTCTGGTGGAGACGTTCCTCGAGCTGTCGATCATGCTGCGGGACCGTCGGCACAATGAAAGGGAGTGGTCGCGGATGATCGCCTCGGAGATGTCGAACCACGTGGTGCTGGTGGGGTGCGGGCGGCTGGGGCTGCGGACGCTGGGGCATCTTCTGAAGATGCGCATGCCGGTGGTGGTGATCGAGTCGGACGAGAAGAACGCTTTTCTGGCGCAGGTGCGCGCGCAGCGGATCCCGGTCCTGGTGGGAAACGGGCGCGACGACCGGATGCTGGCGGACGCGAACGTGGCGAAGGCGAAGTCAATCATCTGCTGCACGAACGACGACCTGGCGAACCTCGAGATCGCGCTGGACGCGCGGCGTCTGAACCCGGGCATCCGCGTCGTGCTGCGTTTGTTCGATCAGAACCTCGCCAACAAGATCCGCGACGGGTTCAACATTCACGTGGCGTTCAGCACGGCGGCGATGGCGGCGCCGTCGTTCGCTGCCGCCGCCACCGACCCGAGCATCAAGACGTCTTTCATGGTGGACGGACAGCTCGTCGTGGTCAGCCGGATTCAGGTGCAGGCCGGGGCGGAGCTTGCGAACCGGTCGATCGCGGACCTCTGCGGCGGCCTGTCGATGCACGTCGTCGCGCATCACCCGGCGGGCGCGGCGGAGTCGCGGACCTTTCCACCGCCGGGCACGATCCTGCGCCCGAAGGATCAACTCCTGGTTCAACTGCGGTTTGAGGATCTCTCTCGGTTGCGGGAGATGAACAAGGCGCGCGGTGGGGCGCCGGAACCGGCTTCTGCGCCGTAAGCGGCGGTCCGGGCCGACTCCAACGGTGGGGAGGCGAACGCGGTTCGGATCAGTCGCGGAAATCCTGAATGAGCGTCTCGTGCAGGTGCGGTGCGGCGGCGAGCGACGGAAGATTGCGGTCGGGGGCGTCGCCGGGATGCCAGGGGAAAAGGGCGGCGCCATCGAGGGCGGTCATGCGGCCTGCGGCTTCGAAGACCAGCAACGCGCCTGCCGCGATGTCCCAGATCTTGCACTGGTAGCCGTAAGCGGCGTTCAGCGCTCCGGATGCGACCAGAGCGAGGTGATACGCGGCGGAACCGGTGTTGCGGAGGATGAGGTCGTCCCGCCGGAACCAGCCGGCGACGACGCGCTGAGTGACCGCGTCCATGCTGGTCGGGATGCCGATCAATTTCTTGCGGAACCCCTCGCCCTCGCTGACGCGGACGGGGCGACCGTCGAGCGTGACGCCGGCGCCGAGACGGGCGCTGAAAAGCTGTCCGGAGACGTGTTCCGCGACCACGCCGACGACGGGCACCCCGTCTTCCAGCAGGGCGATCGAGGTGGCGAAGCAGGGGAAACCGACCGCGTAGTTGCGCGTGCCGTCGATCGGATCGACGACCCAGGCGTAGCCTGGGAGGCGCGGGGAAAGGCGGGCGGCGGACTCGTCCTCCTCGCCGACGAGAGCGTGGTCGGGGAATTCCGAGGCGAGGCTGTCGAAGACCTGCCGCTGAACCGCGAGGTCCACCTCGGTGACGACGGTGCGATCCGGTTTGATCGACACTCGGGCGGAGGACAGCCCTTCGAGGATCGGCGTGCGGCAGGCGCGCGCGATCCGCTCCGCGGCGCGCTGGAAACGTTCATGTTCGGAAGACGACACGGGCTTATCATCGCGGCGTTGCGCTGCGATGCAAACCGGAAGAAGGTTCAGGCTCCGGAGGAGAGTGACGAGTTCCTTGCGTTTGAGGTGGTGCGCGGAATTTCGCTCCGCCCACGCGGATCGGAATTCCGGTCAGGCGCGGAGCGGACCGGAGGTCCGCGATCCGGGCTGGGGCGACGCACTCGCAATACAGGGGTTCTAGGGTTTCGGCTTGAACAAGGGTCGGCGGATTTTCTCATCCTGCGAGGGGCAGGTGAACGAATACCGGTACACGTCGGGACTTCCCCGGTAAGGAACGAAGTCGAAGTCATACTTCGCTCCTTTTTTCAGCACCGCGACCAGATAAAACTCAGGGGTTCCGGCCTTGATGTCCTTGCCCGGGATCACCGAGCTGCCCATCTCGCGCTTCAGGGGGACGGGGTTTCCGGCGGCGTCCGTCAGTTGAAAGTGATTCTGCACCCACTCCTCCCAGTACGTCGTCCCGGTTTTGAGGTCGACGCGCGGCGGATCTTTGCGGATGGTCAGGCCGAAGATGACGGTGTGCATCTCGATGGCGTCGCCGTCGGCATTGCCGAAGGCGAGTCCGAAATTCTGCCCGGGATCCTCCGAGGCCTTGAAGGTGACGTAGTAGACGGCGCTGAAGATCAGCAGACCGATCACGAAAAGGACGATCAGGTTTTTCATGCGGGGCTCCTTGAAAAAGGAGATGAGCGCGACCCGTCCTAGCCGAACTGCGGGGAGAGTGTGCCGAGAGGAGGCGACGCTTGTCAAGAAGGGGAGGATCAGCCGGGCCTTATTCACTTGTTCAGAAGTGTGTAAGCCGGGTATTGTCTGCGCGCCCCAGCGATCCGAGGCCCGTGAAACGAGCGAGCAGCAAAGAGATGAACCGGGAATGACGTGGAGCCGGGTGAAATGAGAGACAAAGGACGGACAAGACGCGGATCAAGCTCGGCAGCAAACGTCGGCGTCCTGGTGGGGGCTGCGGCGGTTCTCATTATTGCTCCGGGGGCATCTTCCGTGCGGGCGGAGTCGCCGGTGAAGGCGACCTACCGGGCGGAGCTTTCCGGTGCGGTCGAGTCGTTCATCGGTTCGCGGCTGGATGCGTGGTTGGAGCTTTATACCGATCTGCACGCGAACCCGGAATTGTCGCTTCAGGAGTTCGAATCTGCGCGGAAGATGGCGGAGCGGCTTGAGGGGGCCGGGTACGCCGTGACCCGAGGGGTCGGCGGGACGGGGGTGGTGGGGGTGCTGAAGAACGGCGAGGGTCCGACGCTGCTGATCCGGGGCGACATGGACGCGCTGCCGATCGTGGAGGAGACCGGGCTGCCTTATGCAAGCCGGGTGACGGCGAAGGGCTCCGACGGAGCCGTCGTCGGCGTGATGCATGCGTGCGGGCACGATGCGCATCAGACGTGCCTGGTCGGGGTCGCGGAGGCGCTGGTTGCGCTGAAGGATCGCTGGTCGGGAACGCTGGTGCTGGTTGCGCAGCCGGCTGAGGAGATCGGCAAGGGCGCGAAGATGATGATCGAGGACGGGTTGTTCGAGCGTTTTCCGCGTCCGGATTACTGCCTCGCGCTGCACGTGACGGGCAGCATTCCGGTGGGGACCGTGTCGTACACATCGGGATGGGCGCTGGCGAACGTGGACTCGGTGGACATCACGATCCACGGTCGGGGCGGGCACGGGTCGCGCCCGCACGAGGCTGCGGATCCGGTCGTCGCGGCGTCGCAGACGATCGTCGCGCTTCAGACGGTGGTGAGCCGTCGGCTGGACCCGACGCAACCGGGGGTGATCACGGTGGGGTCGATCCACGCGGGAACGAAGCACAACATCATTCCGGGCGAGGCGAAACTGCAACTGACGGTGCGGTCGTTCACGGACGAGGCGCGGCGGACGCTGCTGGACGGAATCCGCGAGGTGACGACGCACACGTGCCGGGCGCACGGATGCCCGCGCGATCCGGAGATTTCAGTGATCGAGGATGAATTCACTCCCGCATTGTACAACGATCCGGGGTTGACAACGGTGGCGGCGGAGGTGTTCCGTCAGGTGCTGGGTCCGGAGCGCGTACTGGAAATCACGGGTCAGATGGGCGGAGAGGACTTCGGACGGTATTCGCGGCATTTGAAGGTTCCGGGGCTGATGTTCTGGCTGGGGTCGGCGGATCCGAAGGCGTTTGCGGCGTCGAAGGCGCCAGGGGGTGAGCCGATTCCGTCGACGCATTCGAGCCGGTTTGCGCCGGAACCGCGCGGGACGATCCAGGTCGGCGTGCGGTGCATGACGTCGTTGGCGCTGTCGCTGCTGTCGGCGCAGTAACCGAGGTTGGAAAGGGAGGTCGGGCGTGCCGGCAGTTCTGGTGATCGGCGCGGGAACGATGGGGGCGGGGATCGCGCAGGTTGCGGCGATGCGCGGGTGGGACGTCGTGCTTCAGGACGCCGCTCCCGGCGCCGCAGAGCGCGGCGCGGCGGGGATTCGTGCCCAGCTCGATCGGCTGGTTGAGAAGGGCAAGATGACCGACGAAGCCCGGGCGACGGCGCTGGGACGTCTGCGGACGGCGGCGACGCTGGAGGACGCGGCGGAGGGGATCGTCGGCTTACAGAACCGGCAGACCGGGGGCAGGTCGGAGCCCTGCGCCACCGCGGAGACCTGCAGCGCGTTGGCGATCGAGGCCGTCGTTGAGCGGCTGGAGGTGAAGCGAGAGATCTTCCAGCGTCTTGAGGCGTTGCTTCCGGGTTCGACGGTGCTGGCGACGAACACGTCGTCGCTGTCGGTGAGCGCGATTGCGGAGGGGTTGCGCGATCCGTCGCGCGTGATCGGGATGCACTTTTTCAATCCCGCGCCGCTGATGCCGCTGGTGGAGGTGATCGCGGGGCGCGCCAGCGCGTCGGAGGCGGTGAGCATCGGGACAGAGACGGCGCGGGCGTGGGGCAAGACGGCGGTGCGGGCGAAGGACACGCCGGGATTCATCGTCAACCGGGTGGCGCGGGGGTATTACCTTGAGGCGCTGCGGCTGCTCGGCGAGGAAATCTCGACGGTCGAGAAGATCGATCGGGTGATGAAGGAGCTGGGGGGCTTCCGGATGGGGCCCTTTGAATTGATGGACCTGGTCGGACTGGACGTAAACCTGGCGGTGAGCACGTCGGTCTGGGAGCAGATGAACCGTCACGCCCGCTTCACACCGCATGACATCCAGCGGAACCTCGTGGCGGAGGGGCGACTCGGGCGCAAAACCGGCCTCGGGTTCTACGCCTACGACGGTCCGACGCCGACGCCTGCCGTGCCGGGTCGGAAAGGCGACCTGGCGATGTCCGCCGAGATGCAGCGGGCCGTGCATGCGTTCGCAGATGCGGCGGGCGTCGAGGATTGTCACGACGCCTGCCGTCTGATTTTCGTCCGGGTGCTTTGTGCAGTGCTTAATGAAGCGGCGCTGGCGCTGGAAGAGGGTGTCGCGTCGGAGGCGGACATCGACACGGCGATGAAACTGGGGACGAACTACCCGCACGGTCCGCTGGAGTGGGCGCGGCGGATCGGGACCTCGGTCGTCGGGCGCGCGCTGCGTGCGTTGAACACGGCGGCCGGGGACGATCGTTATCGTCCGGCGAAGTTGTTCGCCGCGACGTGACCGGGCGGCGTGAGCGGCCCTGCAAGGCGACCGGTGTTGCGGAGGCGCCGAAGATCCTCGCCGACGATCCGGGAGAAGCGTCGCGCGCCGTCGGCGTTCAGGTGTAGAAGGTCGAAGAAAAGCGGGACGGGGTCGCGCGCGTCGAGATCGGCGGCGTCGTAATGCAGTACCGGCACGCCGAGTTCCTCGCCCAGCGCGTCGATCCGGGTGCGAAACGCGTCCAGCGCCGACGTCAGCCTCTCGGCTTCAAGCCGGTCGAGCAGCGCCGGATGCAGTGGCGCGTCGATGATGATCAGCGGTGCGCCCGTGGCGCGCAGCGTCCGCACGTCCGCGGCGGTCCGCGACCAGCGCACGCCGTCCGCCCGCGGCGCGTGGAACCAGGTGCGCATCAGCCGTGTCAGCTCCTTCTCAACTCTCGCTCCCGACGTCGCGCCATCGAACGACGGATCGAGCGGAACGAAGCCGGCTTCACCGAGTACCTCGGGCGGGAGCGGTTTGTGCAGAGGCAGCGTCCAGCGTTCGACGAGGGATCGCTCGGTCAGAAAGGGCGTCAGGAGCGCGCGTCCGAACCCGACGAGGGACTTGCGCTCCTTGAACGTCAGCGAGGCGAGAAGCTCATTGCCGAGGGGGTCGGGGTTGGCGTCGTTGACGCTCCAGAACGAGAGGCTCAGCAGGATCGTCGGCGGCGCTTGAAGTTGCGGAGCGACCTGCCGGTAGATCGCGAGGGCGGACGGGATGTCGCCGTGATCACCGGCGAGGTTCACCGCAGTGTGTGCGGGAACGCCCAGAACTTCCGCAATTCCCGCGGGAACGAGGTCGTACGTGCCGCGTGAATCCCCCAGAACGAGGAGGCGAACGTCGTCATGCGTCAGGAGCCGCTGCGCCTTCTGCGCCAGCAGCGGTCGCGGGAGGGGATGCGGACAGAGCCGGACCGCGGCGAGGTGGGTCGCGGCGGTGAACGCAAAGGCAAGGATGACGGCGCGAGGCGCGCGGCGCCAGGCTCGTGCGACGCCGGCCGCAAGTGCAGAGACACGGCGCGCAGGCGGCGCGTTGACGGGTACGTCAGAACTGAAAGTAAACGAAAGGTCGTTCAATCATGACTCCGAAGGCGGCCAGGACGATGAACATCGCTGCATACGTCGCGGCCCGCACCGGCACGGGCAATCCGCCGAGCACGACGTCCTCGCCGGCGTGCCGTCTTGAAAGTTGAAAACACAGCAGGGTGACCGCCGCGAACGCGACGCCCCAGGTTCCCGACGGCGCGCCCACCGCGCCGACGATCCACCAGTACGCCCAGGGCGACAGGATCCGATCGAGCAACGAAGAAACCTGTCCGACCGACTCTGCGCGGAACACAAGCCAACCCAGACAGACGAGTTGGAAGAACGCGATTGTACAAGCAACACGCCACGCGAGACCGACGCGTCGCTCCAGCTTCCGCGCGATCGGCGTCCACCACGGCTGCACCGACTTGTACAGGACCAGCAACGCACCCTGGTACACCCCCCAGAGGACAAAGGTCCACGCCGCGCCGTGCCAGAGTCCGCCGAGGATCATCGTCAACATCAGGTTGATCGCGGTGCGACGCGAACCTCGCCGGCTTCCGCCGAGGGGAATGTAAAGATAATCGCGCAGCCAGGTGGACAGTGTGATGTGCCAGCGTCGCCAGAACTCGACCGGATTGGTCGCCAGATACGGCAGATTGAAGTTCAGGGGAAGTTCAAACCCGAGCAGCTTCGAGCACCCTCGCGCCATGTCGGTGTACCCCGAGAAATCGCAGTAGATCTGCAAGGCGAAGGCGTACACGCCGACGAGCACCGCGCCGCCGTGGTGCGTCGCGCCGGGTTCGAAGATGCGGTCCGCCACGAGGGCGAGGTTGTCGGCGAGGACGAGCTTTTTGAACAAGCCCCAGAACAGAAGCCGCCCGCCGTCGCAGGTCTGCTGGAGTGAGAGTGTGCGCGGCCGGGTGATCTGCGGAAGCAGATCCGTCGCACGCACGATCGGACCGGCGACAAGCTGCGGGAAGAAGGACACAAAGAGCGCGAACTCAACGAAGCCGCGGTGAGCCGGAAGGTCGCCGCGGTAGACGTCGATCGTGTAACTGAGCGTCTGAAACGTGTAGAAGGAAATCCCGACGGGCAGCAGTACGCCGAGCGTCATCGGCGACGCCTGAACGCCCAGTGCGGTCAGCGCCTCCGCCAGACTGTCCGCGAAGAAGTCGTAATACTTGAAGACGCCCAGCACGCCGAGGTTGACGAGGATCGAGATCAGCAGAATCCGGCGCCTTACGGCGGGTGTGTACCGGAGGGGTGCGGTTGCGCCGTCGAAGGATTCTGGTTGTGCGACACGGCGGTCGATCCACCGGGCGCAGGCGTAGTCCACGACGGTCGAACCCAGCAGCAGCCCGAGGAAACGCCAGTCCCACCAGCCGTAAAAGACATAACTGGCGACGAGCAGCATCATGTTCTGGGCGCGCAGGCGGCGCATCGTCAACACGTAAAAGACGTAGACGATCAGCAGAAAGATTGCGAACTCGACACTGTTGAAGAGCATGTTGCGCCAGTCCGGTCCGCCGCATCGGCGAGATCAGCCGACCGGGTTTTGTATCGGACGTTCGACCGAGGGAATGAAGCCCGGCGCTTGAGCCGGGCGGAGTGTGACGACGCCTGCGACGCGGCGCGCGGCAAGCGTGAGGCACGTCGCCGCCAGCGCCGCGTCCGTCGCCGCCCAGACCGCTTGAAAGCGGGCAACGGCGTCGAGGCTGGATCCGGTCAGACCGACGAGGAGGGCATCAGCGAGGCCTGCGGCGGCGAGGAGGACCAGCGGTTTCCGGCGCGCACCGAGCAGCCAGCACCCGGCTAACGCCAGCGGCGGAAGCAGGAACCGCCCCGGTATCCGCAGGAATTGCAGAACGCCCTCCGTCAGAGGATGCATGACGAAATATCGCAGCGTGGTGAGCGGATCGTGAGATGTAACCGCCGCCCGCTGCTCCTCGAAGGATCGGAGCCGGATGCTCAGCGCGATCGCGTCGGTGCGAGTCCGGTGCGGCAGCGCCCACGCGAGGTACCAGGGATCGCCGGCCGACGGCGACCCGGCCGCATTCGGTGCCGCAATCATCGGAAGACGCTCGACCTCCGGCAGCGCGGCCTCGAGTCGGGTGGACGAGAGCCGCGCCAGATGCGCCCCCGAGAGGATCGCCGTCGTAGTCAGGTACGATCCGGGGTTGGCGCGAATTCCGGCGAGCGCCGCGTCGCGGAACAAGGCGTCGGCGTCCCACTCCGACAGGCGGGCTTCGGTGATCGCTCGATGTCGCGCGATCCAGACGTCCAGCGGATGCGCGCGGAATGCGTCCTCCGCGCGTCTTTCGGGGAGCAGCGCGGCGCAGCGGGCGGCGGCGGGTGTCTCAGGCGCGCCCTGCCCCTCCATCGCTCGCGTCCGCATCAGCATCATCGGCCCGAGCGTGCCGGTGCAGGGACGGAACTCGCCCGCCCCGGCAAGGTTAAGACCGCACTCGAAGACGAGCGCCGCGGTGACGGGAAGCATCAACGCGGTGCACGCTTGCAGCGCGCGCCGTGGCGTGCGTCGCAGCGACACGAACGCGGTGGCGGCGGTTGCGGCCAAAACCGCGGTGGCGGAGGATCGTGTCATCCACGCCAGCGCGAGGAGCGCTCCCGCTCCCCACCACGCCCTTGCCGCTTTCGCTTCGTCCCGCAGCGCCCGCAGTCCGCAGAGCAGTCCCCCCGTCATCAGCACCGCGTACAACGTCTCAGACATGATGCGATCCGCCCAGACGAGTTGCCCCACCGCGGCAACCGTCATCAACCCGGCCGCCCACGCCCCGCCGCGCCCCGTTCCGAGCGTTCTCGCCGTGAGGTACGCCAGCAGAGCGAGCGTCGCGTGCAGCAGGTGCTGGACAAGGACGATCTTCCAGCCTTCAGGGCCGAGTCCCGCCGAAATTCCGGAAAGAAAGAAGGCGTATCCCGGTTTGCGGAAGGCGAAGACCGGGCTGCTCTCGCCGTCGAGGATCGCGTCAGCGCCGTCCAGATATTGCATCGAATCCGCGCAGACGATCGCTCGCCCGTGCCGGATAGAAAAGCGCCCTCCCTCGAAGGTCAGCGCGATCGCGGCCAGCAGGACGAGGTCGAAGAAGAAGCCCGTGCTGCGCTGCGCTTTCGCATCGGAAAGTGTGTCGAAGACCTTCACGATCCGCTCACCCGGCGCCGTCCGCTGCTCGGTCGAGGTGCGGCACAAAGCACCACGCATCGGCCGTTCCGCTCGTGATGTGCTTAAGCAGCGCTCCGTGGCGCTCCGCTACAGCGCGCCAGCGGGCGCGCTCGTCGCCGAAGGGATGCGTCATCAGGAGCCAGACCCGGCGGTTTCGTTCGAGAAGTTCGCAGAACCGGGCCTCGAAGCGATCATCCAGCCCGCGGTCGCTTCGGGGTTGCACAAGCGCTTCCACCTCCGGGTCCGGCCAGTAATACGCGAAAGCGTCGTCCGTGGCGTAGTAGACAAAAATCGCGTCGTCGGGTTGAAGCTGCGGACGCACTTCCGCAATGACGGGCCGGAGGTGTTCGTCCGGCGTCAGTTGTGCCGCCGCCCGAACCGCACGAACCGCGGGAACCACCAGCAGCGACCCGATCACCAGGACCCGCGCCGGCGCGACCGACAAGACCCGGAGGAGTTCGACGATTCCGCAGCCGACGTACACCGCCGCAAGCGGGGCGAGGTATGTGTTGTTGCGGAATGCGCCGTAAGGCCACTGTCGTGCGAATCCGGCGATGACGGCGATCAGCAGCAGCGTTGCGGTGAAGATCACAAAGACTCGCCACCGGCGCCACAGCACGCCCGCGCCGACGGCACCCGCCAGAAGGCACAGCGTTGCAAGCACCGTCGCCAGCGGCTCCCAGATCGCGCTGACGCCGAAGACGTACCGCGCCAACGCCCAGCTCCGATCCGTCACCCACGCCGCCGTGTCCACCGGATGAAACGGCGGCGGCCAGGCCTTCTCCGTCGTTGTGAAGTATTGCATAATGCCCTGGCGGAACCGGCATCCGGACCACCAGAGGTACAGCGACACGGCCAGCCCGACGATCACGATTCCGGCAAGGATGAAGCGCCGCGTCAATTCCGGATCCTCGCGCCGCGCGGATCGCAGGCTCCACAACGCCAGCGGTCCCCACGCCGCTACCAGCAGAACCGGTGCAAATCCGAAACACATGGCGCCGATCGACACCGCCGTGAAGACCCGCAGCGATTTTCGGTCGGGGTGTTCGATCAGCGCCGATCCCGCCCACGCCACCACGACGGTCAGGAGCATCTCGTAACCGAACTCCTTCACGACCCGGGAGTAAATGATCGCTTGCGGGTGAAACGCGAGGCATGCCGCCGCGGCGACCCCGGCCGCCAGTCCCAGTCGGCGCGGAACGAGCCAGGCGAGGAGCATCACCGCGCCCAGTCCGCACGCCGCGCTGGGCAGACGCACAAGAAGTTCGGACGTCCCCAGCGCGTGCTGCAACGTCCACGACACGGCCATCTGACCTGGCGGAAACCACCGACGCATGTCAAGGTCGCCCGCGCGCATGCCGTTAACGCGCCACGCTTCGTCATGCGTCAAGCTGCCGTCCCCGAGATCATGCAAACGCAGCGCCGCAGCCAGCAGAACGACCAACATTCCCGCGACCACCATCAGGTGCGGACGCGCGCCAACGTCTCGCGATCCATCGAGCACGGACGGACGCGGGCCC
The DNA here is from genome assembly GCA_013360585.1 of Phycisphaerae bacterium. GTDB lineage: Bacteria > Planctomycetota > Phycisphaerae > UBA1845 > UBA1845 > JABWBH01. The sequence goes on from JABWBH010000001.1 coordinate 142,215, forward strand.
TGGAGCACGGATTGAGCCGAAACGACGGTCATCTCGGGTCTTATCGGACAGCGAGCTGCGCGAGTCGAATTGCAGCCGTCGGGCCAAGCCGGTACCAGGAAGTGACCGTGAGGGGGCCGCTTGCGGGTCAGCGCGTGCCGGATACCCTTGCGGCGTCACCGGGACGGATCGACTTCCGAGATGGCGGGCACAACTCGAATTCGCGGCGCGACGGTCGGCCTTTCCGGTCCTACGCGGACCGTCCTCGGTTTTGCCTTGGCGATTCTTCTCGGAGGGCTGGTCCTCTCGATGTCGTTCTCCGGTCGTGCCGAACCCGTCCCCTTTATTGATGCCTTGTTTACCTCGACCTCCGCCGTGTGCGTTACGGGTTTGTCCACGATCGATGTGGGTCAGCGTCTGTCGCCCACGGGGCAAGGGATCCTGCTCGGACTTATTCAGCTTGGCGGCTTGGGCATCACGACGGTTTCAACGTTTCTGCTGCTGACCGCCGGTCGGGCGACGCTCGGGCACGCCCGGGGCGCCGGGGAAACGCTCGCGGCGGTTCGGGTGCAGCCGCTGCGCCTGATCTGGTGGGTCGTCGGTTCGACACTGGCGATCGAGGCGTGCGGGGTGCTGCTGCTGTTGTGGCGCTTCGAGGGCGATGGTGCGGCGTGGTCGGCGGTGTTTCACAGCGTCTCCGCGTTCTGCAACGCCGGGTTCTCCTTGAACCCCGACAACCTGATCGGTTACAGGTCGGACCCGGTCGTGTTGACGACGGTGAGCGTCCTGATCATGACCGGCGGGATCGGGTTCATTGTTCTGCGGCAGGTGACGTTGTGGGCGTGGTCGTTGCTCCGAGGGCGGCGGTTTCCGCTTTTTCTGCATTCGCGCGTCGTCCTCCTGGCGAACGCGATGCTCTGGCTGCTGGGCGGGGCGATGTTCCTGGGACTGGAGCGGAACGCCTTGCTTTCCGACGAGTCGTTCCTCGTGGCGGCGGGCAACGCGATGTTTCACTCGATCAGCGCCCGGACCGCGGGGTTCAACTCGGTGGACCTCGCCTTCGCGCGGGAGCCGACGCTTTTCCTGATGATGTTCCTGATGTTGATCGGGGCCTCTCCGGGAAGCTGCGGCGGCGGGATGAAAGTGACGACCGTCTCGGTGATCCTCGCGACGATGTTCGCGCGACTTCGGGGCGTCGAGGCGGTGACGGTGCTCCGCCGGACGATCCCGCCCGCGACGGTGCAGCGGTCGTTTCTGCTGCTGTCGATCGTGCTCGCGTTGCTGACGCTCATTGTGACGGGTCTGTTGTTCGCGGAGGAAGCCGCGCCCGTGGAGGGACGGGCGGACCGTCTGACGGTGTTGTCGTTCGAGGCGGTGTCCGCCTTCGGGACGGTCGGGCTGTCCGCCGGGGTCACGCCGACGTTGACGACCGCCGGGAAGCTCCTGATCATCACGGCGATGTTCGTCGGCCGGGTCGGTCCGCTGGTCGTGGCGCTGGCGATCCTGCGTCCGCGCAGTCATCCGCCCTTTGCGTACCCGTTGGAAGAGCTGGCGATCGGTTGACAGGCATGAAAAGCTTCGCGGTCATCGGGCTGGGTCGGTTCGGGCAGTGCATGCTGGAGGCGCTGTGCGAGCGGCGGCGCAACGTCGTGGTCATCGACCGCGACGAGCAGAAAATCCAGCGCGTGCGGGATCTGGCGACGACGGCGGTCAAGGCCGACGCCCTGAACTTCGAACTGCTCAAGGAACTTCTGCCGGACGAGGTGGACTGCGCGGTCGTGGACCTCGGGCAGGTCATCGGACAGAGCATTCTCGTCACGAATTACCTTCAGAAACTGGGTGTGCCGCACATCGTGGTCGAAGCGGTGGACGCCGAGCACGCTGAGATCCTGCGCATCGTCGGAGCGACCCGGGTGGTCTTTCCCGAGCGCGAGGCCGCGGAGCGCCTCGCGGGGATGCTCGCCGGTGGAAGCGTGCTGGATTTCTTCTCGGTCAGCGAGGGGTTCTCGATGATCGAGATCCCGGTGCCGAGAAAGTGGGTGGGAAAAACCACGGCGCAACTGCTGCTGCGTCAGAAAGCGAGTATTGAGGTCGTCGCGGTGCGCCGCCCGGCCTCGTCCGCCTCGCACGAGAACTGGAGCCTCGCCGACGCGCACCGCCCCTTCGAGGCCAGCGACATCGTTCTGGTGGCCGGAAACGCCGAGAACATCGACCGGCTCGCCGACGGGCGCGGTTGACGAGCGCGCCTTACCGGCGCGGCTGACGTCCGGCGCTCACGGAATCGCGAGGCGCAGCTCGGCGAAGATCAGGCGCGGCGTCTCCCCCGCGTCGATGAAGGCGCTTGTGCCCTCGAGGTGTCCGGCGTCGAGCAGGTTCTTCACGCCGAAGGAGAGCGTCGCGCGGTCCTTCCGAAGATCGGTCTCGACCAGGACGTCCAGCCGGAAGTAAGGCGCGATCGACGCGGGCAGGATGAAGAGGCGCGGGTCCCACGCTTTCGTGGCGTCCACCCAGTACAGGTGTCCGGAGAGGCGCCAGTCCTCCGCCAGATCGTAACGCGCGCCGATCATCGCCTTGTGCTTCGGAGGCGAGGCGAGGTCCTTCTGATACAGCGTCGAGTCGCCGGAGTCCCACGCGAATTCCTGATAGGTGTAGTTCGACAGCAGCGTGAGGCGGTCCGTGGCGCGATAACGGGCGTCCCACTCCACGCCGTAAAGCGTCGCGTCGGCGCGGTTGTCGACGTCCATCCGCAGCAGCGTGGGCGGCGCCAACTGCGGTTGCAGCGTCGTGATGTCGTAAACGTGGTGCCAGAACGGCGTCACGTTCATCTCGAGTCGTTCGGTAAGGTGTGACCGGTAGCCGAGCTCGTACGCCACGACGCTTTCGATGTCGAGGTCGCGGTCGCCCTTGACGCGGGAAAGACCGCCGAAAAGCGGGAAGTCCATGAAACGCAGCCCGACGGACGGCATCTGAAACGCCCGCGACACCGAGGCGTAGACAAGCGAGTTTTCGTTCAGTTCGTAGGAAAGGGCGGCGCGCCCGCTCGGCTGAAACCCTCCGTAAAACTCGTAGTCCACGCGCCCGCCGAGACTGAGCATCCACGACGGCGCGAAGCGCCACTTGTCCTCGAGGTAAGCGCCGATGATGGCAGACGACATGAAATCCTTCGTCGTCAGCATCGGGTCCGAGTTGCTCGTGTCCAGAAGGTCCGTGCGGCTGTCCACGCCCCAGGTGACGGTGTGCTCGGCGTTGACGACGGTGGTCTGCCCCCACTGCGCGGCGAACTGCTGATATCGGTAGTCCACCGTGTTGACGCCCGGCGACGCCTGAAAGTCGTTGACGTAAAGCGTCAGGTCCCAGTGATCGCCGGGCGCCGGGTGTCCGCTCCACCGGCCGAGGACGAAGGACGCCTGTGACCCGGGATTGCGCTTCGCGGAAAGCCCGCGCAGGGGCGTCGCGGGAAACCCGCCGTCCACCAGCGCGCTGCCCGCCTGCAACGAAAAAGATTCCCCCTCGGTTTTCAGGTCCGTGATGGCGTTGAGGTGCATGCGTCCGGCGCGGTAGTCGTCATCGAGAGAGCCGGCGAACGAGCCGCCGTGAACGAACCCGTCGTGCGACTCATGCTCCAGTGAGAGCCGCCAGCGCAGACCCTCGTCGCGCCGGGCGTGGGAGACGTGTTCGCGGTTCCAGCCGCGCGATCCGCCACCGAGCATAAAGCGGGTTCCGGGTTCGCTGCTGGGGGTTTTCGTGATGATGTTGATGACGCCGCACATCGCGTTGGCGCCCCAGCTCACGCCCGCCGGCCCGCGAATCACCTCGATCCGCTCCACATCCTCGAGGCTGATCGGCCAGTGATGCCAGAGCGTCCCACCGAAAAACGAGTCGAAGAGCTGCCGCCCGTCGACCAGGACGAGCACTTCGCGGTTGACGAAGGCGTGAAACGCGCGCGGCGAGATCGCGGACGCGCCGCTGGACAATTCGGCCACGTCGACGCCGGGGGCGAGGCGAAGCGCGTCGCCGAGGTTGCGCGCCCCGCTGCGCCGAATGTCCTCGCGGGTGATGACGCTGACGGCGTGGGCGACCGCGCCGAGCGGCTGCTCGTGGCGCCCGGCGGTGACGACGACCGGGAGGTCAAGCTCCATCAACGCCAGCGGATCCTCGCCGGCTTCGTCGTTTTCGACGGAATTCGCGTCGTCGGAACCGTGTTCCGCGAAATCGGCGTCCTCACGCTCGAAATCCTGTGCGTCGTCGGCCTCCTGCTCCGTCTGCGGCGCGGTTCGTCGTGCCGCCGCGGGCGTCGCGCCCGCCGCCGCAATCCCCAGTATGACCCCGATGATGGCGTGGAGTTTCACGGTTCGTCTCCGTACTTAAGGACGTCGCCGGACAGGAAGGCGTCGGTGACGCGCTTGCCGACGATGCCGGACGTGTGCAGGTTGACCGCGCGGCGCACGCAAGCGGCATAATCGAGAGGCGAAAGCGGACCCGCGTTCGGATCCAGCATGCGCAGGACGAGGTCCGCCGTCTGTGCCGCGATCCGCCGATCGTCGAAGAAGGCGCCCGCGTACGCCCCCGCCTTGACGACGTTGGCCGAGAATCCCCAGATCGGCGTCGATCGCCGCGCTCCCCAGGTCAGCAGGCTGCGGATCGCGGCGCCGTCGTAGACCTGCGGATCGGGAATCATCAGCACGGCGTCAGGAGCGGTGTTTTCCAACTGGGTCAGCGCGTCAAGGAACCGCTTCTGCTCCGCCGGCACGAGCACGACGTCAATGTCGAGCGCCTTACCTGCCTCCCGGATCGACTCCGCGGTGCGCAACGACGACGAACTGTGCAGCAGCGCCGCCCGCCGCAGCGACGGAAGGCAGGCGCGAACCTCCTCCAACAAGGTGCGCGGCGCCAGATCAGCCGCGATCCCTCCGGCCGCGACTCCCTCCGTCCGGGATTCGACTCGGACGTAGGACTCATCCAGAGCGTTGGCGACCAGCGTGAAAACGATGGGAACGCCGCGGACCCGGACGCAGGCCCACTCCGTGGCCTGATCTCCGACGGTCAGGATCACGGCGGGAGGGTCCTGCGCGATGGAGCGGACAAGCGCGTCCAGCTCCTCCCGGTGATCCGGGGGAGGAAGGTGCGCCAGCTCAGGAGTCACGGGTCGTCGCCGAAGCTCCGCGGCAATCTGTTCCGCGACGGTGCGATGAATCTCGAGCGGGCCGGCGACGATCATGATCCGCGGCGGTGCGGCGGTGAAGGCGCCCTGAGCCGGAAAAGCCTGCGCCGCGCCGAGGACGGCCCAGACCAGCGCGCCCAGCGGTGCGATGAGGACGCCTGCGCATGCGGGCTTCCGGCGCGTCATATTCATGCGTCACTCACTTGCTCCCGGAGGCGACGACCGAGTTGCGCACGACGGGGCGTCGCCCGGTGAGTCGCTTCCGGTCATTCCTGCACGGCGGTTGCGGACACGCTCCCGGAGCGGCGTCCGCAATCGGATGACCGTCAAGGTTCTACGCCGTGTTATCGGATGAAGCGCTGGATCGGTTGACCCGCTGCGGAATTCTCCGCGCTGGCGCGTCGCATCCCGAAGGAATTCCCCGACGTGCCGCGGCGGATGAAAGTCGTCTGAAGACGGGGATCGGCCTCATGCGCCGGAGCTTCGTATCCGATGTACTCTCCGAAAACGCGGTCCAGACCGAGGGGCGTCGTGGATGCCCGGGCGGGCCGATCGTCCGGTGAATCACGTGGGCATTCGAGCGCGGTCCATCCTGCTTTGCGTCCTCATGCTGCTGACGGTGGCGGCGCCGCTGTCGCACATGCTGATCCGGTCGCATTCGGATGACATGCACGCGCAGATGCGCGAGCATGCGGTCGCGTACGCTTCGGCGGTGGCGGCGGCGATCGAACCCGACGTCCTGCTCAACGACACGGAGAGCATCCGTCGCCTGCTGGAGCAGATGCGCTGTCGCAACGCTGTGCGGTGGGGGCTGGTCTACGATCGTCAGGGCAGGCTGATGACCGCCTCGGATGCGGGGTCGGACGACGGCGCAGCGCGAGGCGACGCGCGGATCGGCGCACGGACCTGGGCGGGTCTGGGAGATGATCAGAGAATCAGCACGACGGACGCGGAGTTGATTATCACCGTTCCGGTCCATCGCAGTCCGGTGGATGTCGATTTGGCGCCCCGCGAGACCCCGTCCGCCCTCGAGGATCCGGCGCCGATCGGGTGGGTCCGCCTTTCCTTCAGTCTCGAACCGCTGGCCGCCAGTCTGCGCGAAAGCGTCAGCGCGTCGATCAAGATTGTTGCCGCAATTCTGCTGGGCGGCGTGGCGCTGATCGTGGTCGTGACGGGCAAGATTCTTCGCCCTTTAACGGACCTGAGGCGATCGGCGACGCGCATCCAGCAGGGCGACATGAAGGCCCGCGCCGACGAGCGAGCCGCCGCGGAGTTCGGGGCGCTGGCGGCGACGTTCAACCGGATGGCGGCGACGATCCAGTCTCAGACGGAAAGCCTCGAACGCCAGGTGCAGGACCGCACCGCCCAGCTTCGCATCTACGCCGACACCCTCGAGAAAACCAACGCCGAACTCCGCGAAGCCACCGAGGCCGCGCTCTCCGCCAACCGCGCCAAAAGCGAGTTCCTCGCCAACATGAGCCACGAGATCCGCACCCCGATGACGTCGATCCTCGGATTCTCCGAGCGCCTGCTCGAACCGGACCTCGACGCCGCGACCCGCGAGGACGCCGTGCAGACGCTGCGACGGAACGCCGAGCATCTTCTGTCGCTGATCAACGACATCCTCGACCTGTCGAAGATCGAAGCCGGCAAGCTCGTCCTCGAGTCGGTCTCATGTTCGCTGGTGCGCGTCGTCCTCGAGGTGGAGTCGCTGATGAGCGTCCGCGCGAAAGCAAAGAACCTCGCGCTGAACGTCGCCTTCGAGGGGCGGATCCCGGAGCTGGTCGAGAGCGATCCGAGCCGCCTGCGGCAGATTCTCATCAACCTGGTCGGCAACGCCGTGAAGTTCACGCAGCAGGGCGCCGTGACCGTCACGGTTCGCGGAGGAGCGGGCGGCAGCACGGCCGTCGGCGAGACCTTCCCGATCGAGTTGATCGTTCGGGACACCGGCATCGGAATGACGGACGATGTATGTCGCCGGCTCTTCGAACCGTTTCAGCAGGGGGATGCGTCGCTGTCACGTCGGTTCGGCGGGACGGGCCTGGGGCTGGCGATCAGCCGACGGCTGGCGCGCCTGCTCGGGGGAGACATCCGGGTTCGCAGCGAACCGGGACGCGGAAGCGAGTTCGTGGTTCAGCTTCCTGTGCGCATTCCGCCCGGAACGCGGATTCTCGACGCCGCGACGATCCGGACGGTTGCGGAGATGGCTCCGACCGCCGCGCCGACCCTGGTGGACGACGACCGACTCGACTGCCGCATCCTTCTGGCCGAAGACGGGGCCGACAATCAGCGCTTGATCCGGGCGATCCTCGAGCGCGCAGGAGCGACGGTCGAAGTCGTCGAGAACGGCCGGTTTGCGCTGGACCGGGCGCTGGAGGCCGAGGAGAAGGGCGAGGCGTTCGACGTGATTCTGATGGACATGCAGATGCCGGAACTGGACGGGTACGAAGCCACCCGGCGCCTGCGTCGCGCCGGATACACGCGCCCGATCATCGCCCTCACCGCGCACGCCATGTCGCACGACCGCGACCGGTGTCTCGAAGCCGGTTGCGACGCTTACGAAACGAAACCGCTTCGTCGTCAGCGTCTCCTTCAGGTCATCCGCGCGCAGTTGCTGGCGCCGGTGTGACGCTGCCCCCCCGCGGACGGTTCGATTCCCGTCTCGTTTCGGAAACGATGCGGCGGATCAGCCCTCCTTCGGCTCTTCCTTGGCGTCGTCATCCTTTTCTGCGGGCTTTACCGACGAAAGATCGAGTTCGTGCGCCGGCGGGTCTCCGCCCGGTCCGGTCAGGTAGTGCTCGAACCACTGCATCATCCGCATCAGGTATTCAAGGCGCGCCGCGGCTTTGCGGTTGCCGTGTCCCTCCCCGGGGAACCAGACCAGCCGGACGGGCGACTGCCCCAGCGTCTTGAGAAAGCGGTACATCTCCAGCGACTGCGACGGATCGACGCGGGTGTCCTCCGCCCCGTGCATGATCAGCAGCGGCGTGCGGCACTTCTGGAGGTGCGTAATCGGACTGCGCTCACGGAAGAACGCCCAGTCCTCCCACGGATACTTGCGGGCGTGGACCAGCGTCATCTCGTTCGGGATGTCCGTCGTGCCGAACTTGCTGACCAGGTCGCTGATGCCGACGAACATGACTCCCGCCGCGAAATGCTCGGACAACGCCGTCGAGCACCACGCCGTCGCATAACCGCCGTAAGACCCGCCCGTCACGCCCACTTTCTTCCGGTCCGCCAGCCCCGTCGATGCGAAGTAGTCCGCTGCATCCACCAGGTCGTCGAACTCCTTCCCCGCGTAGTCGGCCTGCCCCAGCTTCGAGAACGCCACGCCGCGACCTGTGCTGCCGCGGTAATTCGGATAAAAGACCGCGAACCCGCGCGCGGCTGCATACTGTCCGGGACGAGAGTAGTTCGTCTTCCAGCCGTTGCTCTCGTGCGCCTCCGGTCCGCCGTGAACGCTGAGGATGAGCGGGTAGCGCGTCCCCGATTTCTCATTGAGAGGCCGCACCAGCACACCCTCGATCTCCAGTCCGTCGCGGGCCTTGTAACGCACCGCCTCCTGCTTCGCGAGGCGCACCTCGGAAAGCCACGGGTTATGCGTCGTGATCCGCGTCGGCGCCGCGTCGCCGTGCTGCATGACGAACGCCTCCGGAGGGTGCGCTGCGCTCTCGCTGATCATCGCGCCCTGCTGTCCGTCCTTTGACAGCGACAGCCCCGACATCACGTGCGTCCCCGCGGCGAGGATCGTCCGCTGGTTCGTCCCGTCCGCGTCCACCTTCCCCAGCGCCGTCCAGACCCCCTCGTCCACGAGGTACATGATCGTGTCGGCGTCCTGCCACGCGAACGAATTGACGTGCCCCGGGTAATCCGGAAGCACGTTCTTCAACGCTCCTCCCGTGACGCTCCCGACCAGCAGCGAGCCGTCGCCAGGGTCGTTCAGATCGGCGCCGGCCATCATCGCGAGGTGCTTCCCGTCCGGGCTCCACTTGAAGGAGGCGAGCTTCCCGGGGTTCTCCAGTTTCGCCAGAACCTTCCCCGTTTCGACCTCGACCACGTGAACCTTCTGCTTCATGTACTCGTCGTCGATCAGCGGCGTCGGCGCCAGCGAAACCGCGAGATGCGCCCCCGTCGGACTCCACTCCACGGCGAACGCCGAACCCGGCAGATCCAGCGCCTTCGGTTTCAACGACTCGTCCGCCTCAACCCACGAATCCCCGGTCGGACCGGGCGTCGCCAGCCAGACTTTCGTCACGCGCCAGTCTTCTTCATAAACCTCGGCTTTGAAGCCCTTTTCCTTCCGCTCCTTGATGTCCTTCGGCTCTTTCTCCTGCGCCAGGAACGCGACGCGCTGCCCGTCTGGGCTCCACGAATACGCGCCAACGCCCGTATCATGTTCGAGCACTTTGCGGGCCTCGCCGCCGCTGAGGGGGATGACGTAAAGCGACGTCTCCTTGTCGTCCCCGCGCTTCAGGCGGAAGGACAGCCCCGACCCGTCAGGCGTCCAACGCACGCCGCTGACGTTCACCTTGCCCGTAATGAAGGGGCGCGAATTCCCCGACGACCGATCCGCCACGTGCAACTCGGTCCACGCCCCGCCGTCCTCGTCCACATAAGGCCGCCTCGGCACGCTTCGCAGGTAGGCGACGTGCTTCCCGTCAGGCGAAAGCTCGACGCCCGTGACCGCTTGAAGCCGGGCCACGTCGAGCAGCGAAATCGCTCGGTCCTGGGCAACCGCAGGCCGCGCCAGGGCGAGCGACGGAAGAATGCCCGTCAAGAGCACGCTTGCTTTGCAGGAAACGAACAATGAGAAAAACCGCTTCATGTGTGTCCTCCAACGTGCCTCGCCTAGGGTGGATCCGAAGATCGCGCCGGGCGGTCAACCTAGAAACCCTCCCTGCAAGCGTCAAGACAAACCGACGGCAATTCATTCCCGCAGGTTATTCCAGATCGCCCACCGTCCGAGGGCGGTCCGCACCCAGGAGCCGCGACATCGACCGGTCCGCCAGCAACCGCCCGCCGACCTGGCAGGTCGGGCAGTAATTCGTCTCGTTCTCGGCATAACGGATCCGCTGGACCCGCGCACCGCAGGTCGGACAGGCCTTCCCGAAGCGACCGTGGACGGCGAAGTCCGGGCGGAACGCGACGATATCTCCCGGCCCGGGAAATCGCTCGGCGAACTGCGCGCGCAGACGTTCCGTCCAACGCGACAGGGTTTCTTTTGCCGCCAGGTGCAGGCGGGCGACTTCGGCGTCCGTCAACCGCGAAGTCAGAAGCACCGGCGAAAGCCGGGCGGCATGCAGGATCTCATCAGAGTATGCGTTGCCGATCCCGTCGAGAATCCTCGGGTCGGTCAGCGCCCGCTTGAGCGTGTGATTCTCGCGCCGAAGCGCCGCCGTGAACGACGGCAGGTCCGCCGACAGAACGTCCAGTCCTCCGGCGTCGAACTCCGCAAGCCGCGACCGATCCGCCACGATATGAAGGGATGCACGTTTTCGCTTCGCAGCCTCGGTCAGCACCAGCCTTCCCGCCGGGAACGCCAGCAACGCCAGAGTGATTTTCCCGGGGGGACGGCCCGATGGCGCCGACCACCGGAATCGCCCCGCGATCATCAGGTGAAACACCAGGAAAACCTCGTTGTCGAACCCGATCGTGATCCGCTTGCCGATCCGTCCGACCTCGACGACGCGGTGCCCTTCGACGCTTTCCAGCGGCGGGTCATGCGTCCGCAGAAGAAAAGGGGAAAGCACCCGCACGTGATCGAGGCGTTCGCCGACAACCCGGTCTCGCAGCGCGTTCACATAAACAAGGATGTCGGGCAACTCGGGCATCGCCGGACATCGTAAACCGAGACCTCGTTCTTCGCTCTTGGTCTGAGCGAGCGACGCCGCCTCAGCCGTGGTCTTGGCGAAAGCCCGGCATCCCCCGACCCGACCGATGCCGATCGAGCGACCTTCGATAAGCGACGGTTTTGACGTGTCCGGTCGTCTCACAGCCTGACCGGCAGCCCAGGAATCACCGGCACCGGGATCACAGGCTTGGAACCCCCGCCAGCGCGAGCCTATACTTGACTGATTATTCATCGTTCATACGTAACGGACCAGATACATCGGCGGTCGCGCGTCGCGGCCTGCCCGCACGGATTCATACGACGGCATTCGGAGTCATCACATGGGCCGACCTCTCGGACGCTCACCCCTGCGAACCCGCGAAGCGCGGGACAGCGCCAGCTCGATCATGCTGCTCGTGCTCAGACTCGTGTTCTTCCTTGTGCTTTTCTCCGTCGGGTGGACCTTCGCGTCCAAGGCCGGCGAGAGCGACATTCTCCCGGATTTCCTGCGCAACAACCCTTACTACATGCTGATCATCTTCGGCAGCGTCGGGTTGGCGTTCATGCTTTTCGACGTCTTCATTCCGCAGAAGTCGCTGACGGCGATGTCGGGCATCTTCTTCGGACTGGTGATCGGCATGATCGTCTCTTACGGTCTTTCGCTGATCATCGATCTGCTGGTGGAGTCGAGCTTCGCCTCGGTCGATCTTGACTCCCGGCTGGTCAGCGTGATGAAGCTGACCGTCGGCGTGATCTGCTGCTACCTCGCGGTGAGCTTCATTCTTCAGACGAAGGACGACGTCCGCTTCGTCATTCCCTACGTCGAGTTCTCGAAGGAGACGAAGGGCGCCGTGCCCTTTGTGCTGGACACATCGGTCATCATCGACGGGCGCATCGCCGACATCGCCGAGACGGGCATCATCGATCAGGAGCTGGTCCTGCCGCGCTTCGTCCTTCAGGAGATTCAGAGCATCGCCGACAGCGGCGACAAGCTGAAGCGCAACCGCGGGCGCCGCGGACTGGACGTGCTCAACAAGCTTCAGCTCTCCGACCGCGTGGACATCCGCATTCTCGACGTCGAGTTCGCCGCCGAAGGCGTCAGCGTGGACGAGATGCTCGTGGACCTCGCGATGGAGCTGGGCGGACGCGTCGTCACCAACGATTACAACCTCAACAAGATCGCCCAGCTCCGCGGCGTGATGGTCATCAACATCAACGACCTCGCCAACGCCCTGCGACCCGTCGTCCTCCCCGGCGAGACGATGCAGGTCAAGGTCATCAAGCCCGGCGAGGAGGCCGGTCAGGGCGTCGGCTACCTCGAGGACGGCACGATGGTCGTCGCCGAGGGCGGACGCGATCACATCGGGGAGACGATCCAGATCACCGTCACCAGTGTCCTTCAGACCTCCGCCGGACGCATGATCTTCGGCCGCAGCGAAGGCTACGAACCGCCCCTCGACCGTCGGCGCCCGAGGGTGACGCGAACGTAAACCCGCGTTCGGGAGCCTCGACAGAGGGGTTTCACCCCGACGGCCCGGCCCGGTCGCGCGCCCCGGGAACTCCGGAGTCCGTCCCCGTCGCCTTCAGCCCACGGGCGTGACGACCAGCCTTAGCACGCGACGGGTTTGCGCGGTGAGCTTCACGCGGTCGTCGATGCGATGTCCGACGACCCAGATCGGCCCGAGCAGGTCGCAGAGCACGGCGACGCGGTCTCGCTCGCGCGCGTCCACCTTGGCGTCGATGAGGAAGTCGGCGACCTTCTTCGTCCCCGGCGCGCCCAGCGGCCAGAACCGGTCTCCCGTCCGACGTGAGCGCACCGTCAAGGGAGGCCGGACCGCGTCCATCGAGACGAACTCCTCGAACTTCGACGCCTTTTTCCGCAGCGCCTCCCACTCTCCCGGCGCCGCGTCACGAAGCTGGCACTCGATCTGAATCCCCCGAAGCGGCAGGCGGGTCTTTCCCGGAAGATGCACGGAAATCTCGGGCGCCAGCTCCTCCCGCGCCTCCTCCGCCGGCAGGGAGAAGACCAGCCGGTGATACGACTTGACGACCTCCATCCCTCGCGGAAGCTGCACGCGCTTTCCGCTGCCCGGGTCGGCGATCAGCTCCAGCACGGCCACGATGTTGGCGAACGACAGCTCCTGCTCCCCCAGTCCGAACGACAGATACGCGAGACGGATCAGTTCGGTCTGCACGATCCGACCTTTTCGCGACAGGGCTTCAACGTTCAATTCAAGCTGCTGGTCCGTCCGGGAGATGATTAAAGTCTCGAACGTCCGCTGCACCGTCTCGTGCAGGTACTCGCCCAGCCACGCGGCCTGCTCGCCGAGGCGGACCAGCGCCTCGCGCACCTGGGGATTGACCCGGTCCTCGATCAGCGGAAGCAGCTCCAGGCGCAGACGGTTGCGCATCATTTCGGCGGACTCGTTCGTCCGGTCTTCCCGCCACGCGATGCCGTGGTCCTTCAGATAGTGCACCAGCTCCTGCTTCGGAATCCGCAACAGCGGCCGGATCACCCGGACGACAGACCCCGGACGGATCGCCCGCACCAGCGGAATCCCCGCCAGACCGCGAAGCCCCGTGCCGCGCAGAATGCGGTGCAGGACCGTCTCCGCCTGATCGTCATAATGATGCGCGACCGCGACGAACCGCGCCCCGATCCGCTCCGCGACACGCTCGAAGAAGGCATAACGCGCTCCGCGCCCGGCCTCCTCGACGCCCGCACCCTCCCGCGTCGCCAGGTCCGCGACATTCTGCGCCTCGATTGTGCAGGGCAGTTCGAGGTTGTCGGCGAGCGCCTGGACGAAGGCCGCATCCCGCTCGCCCTCCTCGGCGCGCAATCCGTGGTTCAGGTGCGCCACGTGCAGGCGCAACATCCACTCCTGCTGCCCGGTTTGACGATTCAGGTCCAGCAGCAGGTGCAGCAGCGCCGTCGAATCCGGCCCGCCCGAAACGCCGACAACGAGAAGCTCATCACGGGCAAGCTGAGCCTCGGAGGCGAGCAGATTGGCAAGCTGACGGAGCATTGAAGTGCGGAACGCCGTATGCGGAACGATCCCACAAGGGCATGATACGAGGTTTCAGGGGCCGCCAGGGCGGTTCAGACGCCCGCGCCCTGACGAGCGCGGCCCGGTCTTGCAATTACGCCTTGTTCGCTTGGGTCCTTCATCGTTCGTCACGGGTCATCGTGGCGAGGCGGTTCTCCGCAACTCGCCGGATTACTCCACCATCCCCGCCGCTTCCCCGACCATCTCTGACAGCGTCGGGTGCGGGTGGATCGTGGTCATCAGATCGTAGGCCGTCGCGCCCATCTCGAGCGCCAGCACGCTCTCCGCGATCATCTCGCCCGCGTGGACGCCGACCATCCCCGTACCGATGAGCCGGTGCGTCGCCTTGTCGAAGATCAGCTTGGTCATACCGTCGGTGCGACCGATCGCCACCGCCCGCCCGGACGCGCCCCACGGAATCTTCTTCACCACGATGTCCAGATTCTTCGCCTTGGCCTCCGCCTCGGTGAGCCCCGCCCAGGCGATCTCGGGATCCGTGAACACGACGGCCGGAATCGCCCGCGGATCGAAGACTTCGTTCTTTCCCGCAAGGATGTCGGCGAGCACCCGCCCTTCAGACAGCGCCTTATGCGCCAGCATCGGGTTGCCGATGCAGTCGCCGATCGCGTAAATCTTCGGGTCCGCGGTGCGGAACTGCGCGTCAACCTGAATGAACCCACGCGGATCGACCTGCACCTTCGTTTTGTCCAGCCCGAGGGTGGCAGTGTTGGGCTTGCGCCCGATCGAAACGAGCACTTTCTCGAAGGTGTTCGTCTTCGGCGGGTTCTTGCCCTCGAATTTCGCCTCGACGCCGCCCTTCACGTCCTTCAAACCGGCGAGCTTCGTCTCGACGCAGATCTGCTCGAACTGCGACTCGAGGCGGCGTTGCAGCGGGCGCACGAGATCCGCGTCCGCTCCCGCGACAATCGAGGGAAGCATCTCCACGACCGTCACCCGCGAACCCAGCGCCGCGTAGACCTGTCCCAGCTCGATGCCGATGTACCCGCCCCCGATCACCAGCAGCGTCTTCGGAACGCTCTCCAGCTCCAGCGCCGCGCGCGAGCCCATCACCTTCGGACTGTCGAGGTTCAGGGCCGGCGGCAGCGTCATCGACTTCGACCCGACGGCGATGATGCAGCGGCGGAACTTGATCCGCGAGACCGTGCCGCCTTCGAGCACGACGGTCTTCGAGTCCTCGAACCGCGCCCGTCCGGAGACCTTGTCCACCTTGTACTTCCTGCACTGCGCATCGAGTCCGCCGATCAGCTTCGCCACGACGTCGTTCTTCCACTTGCGGACCGCGTCGACGTCGATCTTCGGCTTGCCGTACTGGATGCCCATCTGTGCTGCGGTTTCGCCCATGTGGAGCAGTTCGGCGACGTGCAGGTAGGTTTTTGAAGGGATACACCCGCGCTGAAGGCAGACGCCGCCGAGCGATCCGGATTCATCGACGATCGTCGTCTGGATGCCGTGTTCGCCGGCGCGGAACGCCGCGTGATACCCGCCCGGTCCGCCGCCGAGGATCAGAAGGTCCGTTTCCTGAGTGAATTCGCCGACAACCATAAAAGATGGCCCAATCCGTTTTGAGGCGCGAGAGAAGGAATTTCGAATTCAGAGGAGCGAGTAACGAATTCCGGGGGAGGCTGGGCTCGCCGCCTTCAATTCGTTATTCGCAATTCAACATTCGACATTCACCCCGCTGGTACAACCACGAGTGTCCCGAGTTGCAGATTCGTTGCTCAATTCGAGAGCGCGGATCTCCGGTCCGCACGGGCGGAGCAGAGCTCCGCGCTCCTCGTCAAACGCAAAGAACTGATGACTCACTAGTACAACAACAACAACTGCGGCTTCTCCAGATACGCCACGATTTCTCGCACGAACCGCGCCGCCGTGACGCCGTCGGTCGCGCGATGATCGAAGGAGAGGAACACCGGCAGCACGGTCGCCGCCTTGACCACGTCGTTTTCGCCGAACACCGGCACGCGGCGCGAGCGGCCCAGCCCGAGGATGCCCACCTCGGGATGATTGATGATCGGCGTGGCGAACGTGCCTCCCATCGGACCGACGTTGGTGATCGTGAACGTTCCGCCGCGCAGGTCGTCGATCGAGAACTGGTTCGCCCGCGCCTTGTTGGCCATCGTCGCCAGCGCATCCGCGATGCCCGTCAGGGTCAGCCGGTCGGCGTTGCGGATGTTGGGGACGACCAGACCGCGGTCCGTGTCCACCGCGATCCCCATGTTGATGTATTCCTTGTAGACCGCCGCGCCTGCCTCCTCATCGAACGAACTGTTGAGCACCGGGAACTTCCGCAGCGCCACGCACACCGCCTTGACCAGAAACGGCATGAGCGTCAGCTTCACGCCGCCGGCGGCGCTCAATTCCTTGCGGAGACGCTCCAGCTCGGTGATGTCGGCTTCGTCGCCGTGCGTCACGTGCGGAATCGTGAACGCCGACTTCGCCATCTGACGGGCGATCGCCTTGCGGATCTGCGACAGCGGTGCGACGCGCGTCGCGCCCCAGGCGTCCTGCCCCGGCGTGCCCGGCGGTGGCGCGGACGGCATCGGCGCGACCATCGAG